>NZ_NOYU01000025.1:0-288932 GCF_002258915.1 Rhodococcus sp. 05-340-2 | reverse complement strand
ATCCGTTGTCCGAGATCGCACTCGAACCAGGCTCACCAGGCTCGTCAATGGACCGTTGCACACGTCTCGGCGGTGCAATGGTCCATTGACGAGCCTGGTGAGCCTGGTTCGAGTGCGATCTCGGACAACGGATCGGGCCGAACCTCTTGACGAAGGGGGCGGCACGGTTCACTCTTGTCGTCAGGAGCACCCCCAGTGGTTTCGTGGCCGAAGCGGCATCGGGCGTCCGGCAGGCGACACGCTTTCGTCGAGTCAGCGCACGACTGGACCCCGGGTGCTACTTTTGATGCCCCCGTTGCGCTCTGCGCACATTTGGGGTACCTTTGGACGTTGCGCTGGCTGCCTCCTGTCCACCTCTCGATCGCTGTTACCCGAAAGCACGTTTTCGGGCCGCTGTGATGGGGATTCGGTCTGGTTGCACCAGCCGAAATTCGCCCCACATATAGCAAACAGATACAGCGGCGGTCGCACTGCACGAGCGACCCGCGTGAGGTGCTGGAAGGACGCATCTTGGCAGTCTCTAGCCAGACCAAGGCAGTTGTCGGAACACCGGGAGCCCCGAGGAGGGTTTCGTTCGCGAACATTCGCGAGCCGTTGGAGGTACCCGGTCTCCTCGATGTACAGACGGATTCGTTCGAATGGCTGGTAGGTGCGCAGAGTTGGCGTGACCGTGCCGCCGCCCGCGGAGACAGCAGTGTCGCCGGTGGACTCGAGGACATCCTGACCGAGCTCTCCCCGATCGAGGACTTCTCGGGCTCGATGTCTCTCTCCTTCTCCGATCCACGATTCGACGAGGTCAAGGCCTCGACCGATGAGTGCAAGGACAAGGACATGACGTACGCGGCTCCGCTGTTCGTCACGGCCGAGTTCATCAACAACAACACCGGTGAGATCAAGAGCCAGACGGTCTTCATGGGTGATTTCCCGATGATGACCGACAAGGGCACCTTCATCATCAACGGCACCGAGCGTGTCGTCGTCTCGCAGCTGGTGCGTTCGCCGGGCGTCTACTTCGATCACTCGATCGACAAGACCACCGAGAAGGATCTGCACAGCGTCAAGGTCATCCCCGGCCGTGGTGCATGGCTCGAGTTCGACGTCGACAAGCGCGACACCGTCGGTGTCCGCATCGACCGCAAGCGTCGCCAGCCCGTCACGGTGCTGCTGAAGGCTCTCGGCTGGTCCACCGAGCAGATCACGGAGCGCTTCGGCTTCTCCGAGATCCTCATGGCCACGCTGGAGAAGGACAACACCGCCGGTACCGACGAGGCTCTCCTCGACATCTACCGCAAGCTGCGTCCGGGCGAGCCGCCGACCAAGGAGTCGGCGCAGACCCTGCTGGAGAACCTGTTCTTCAAGGACAAGCGCTACGACCTCGCTCGCGTGGGTCGCTACAAGATCAACAAGAAGCTCGGCCTCAACTCGGGTCAGCCCATCGTGGCGTCGACCCTCACCGAGGAAGACATCGTCGCGACCATCGAGTACCTGGTGCGTCTGCACGCAGGTGAGACCTCGATGACCGCACCCGACGGCGTCGAGGTTCCGGTCGAGGTCGACGACATCGACCACTTCGGCAACCGTCGTCTGCGTACCGTCGGCGAGCTCATCCAGAACCAGATCCGCGTGGGCCTGTCCCGCATGGAGCGCGTCGTGCGCGAACGTATGACGACTCAGGACGTCGAGGCGATCACGCCGCAGACCCTGATCAACATCCGTCCCGTCGTCGCTGCGATCAAGGAGTTCTTCGGAACGTCCCAGCTCTCGCAGTTCATGGACCAGAACAACCCGCTGTCGGGTCTGACGCACAAGCGTCGCCTGTCGGCACTGGGACCCGGCGGTCTCTCTCGTGAGCGCGCCGGCCTCGAGGTCCGCGACGTTCACCCGTCGCACTACGGCCGCATGTGCCCCATCGAGACCCCGGAAGGCCCGAACATCGGCCTGATCGGATCGCTCTCGGTGTACGCACGCGTCAACCCGTTCGGCTTCATCGAGACCCCGTACCGCAAGGTCGTCGACGGCAAGGTCACCGACGATGTCGATTACCTGACCGCCGACGAGGAGGATCGCCACACGCTCGCGCAGGCGAACTCCCCGGTCGACGATTCGGGTCACTTCATCGAGGACAAGATTCTCGTCCGTCGTAAGGGTGGAGAGGTCGAGTTCGTCTCGTCCGACGACATCGACTACATGGACGTCTCGCCGCGCCAGATGGTGTCCGTCGCAACCGCGATGATCCCGTTCCTCGAGCACGACGATGCCAACCGTGCCCTGATGGGCGCGAACATGCAGCGTCAGGCCGTCCCGCTGGTTCGCAGCGAGTCGCCGATCGTCGGAACCGGCATGGAGCTGCGTGCAGCTGTCGACGCCGGTGACGTCGTCATCACCGAGAAGACCGGTGTCGTCGAAGAGGTCTCCGCCGATTACGTCACGGTCATGGCCGACGACGGATCGCGCAAGACCTACCGGATGCGCAAGTTCGCGCGTTCCAACCAGGGCACGTGCGCCAACCAGCGTCCGATCGTGGACGAGGGACAGCGCGTCGAGTCCGGCCAGGTCCTCGCCGACGGCCCCTGCACCGAGAACGGTGAGATGGCACTCGGCAAGAACCTGCTGCTGGCGATCATGCCGTGGGAGGGCCACAACTACGAGGACGCGATCATCCTGTCGCAGCGCCTCGTGGAAGAGGACGTTCTCACCTCGATCCATATCGAGGAGCACGAGATCGATGCTCGCGACACCAAGCTCGGTGCCGAGGAGATCACTCGCGACATCCCGAACGTCTCCGACGAGGTCCTCGCAGACCTCGACGAGCGCGGCATCATCCGTATCGGTGCCGAGGTTCGTGACGGCGACGTGCTGGTCGGAAAGGTCACGCCCAAGGGCGAGACCGAGCTGACCCCCGAAGAGCGCCTGCTGCGCGCCATCTTCGGTGAGAAGGCTCGCGAAGTTCGCGACACCTCGCTCAAGGTTCCGCACGGCGAGAACGGAAAGGTCATCGGCATCCGCGTCTTCTCGCGCGACGACGACGACGATCTGCCTCCCGGCGTCAACGAGTTGGTCCGCGTCTACGTGGCTCAGAAGCGAAAGATCCAGGACGGCGACAAGCTCGCCGGCCGTCACGGCAACAAGGGCGTCATCGGCAAGATCCTCCCGCAGGAGGACATGCCGTTCCTGCCCGACGGCACCCCGATCGACATCATCCTCAACACCCACGGTGTTCCGCGTCGTATGAACATCGGTCAGGTCCTCGAAACCCACCTGGGTTGGATCGGCAAGACCGGTTGGAACGTCCAGATCGCCGCGGACGGCACGAAGCCCGATTGGGCCGAGCGTCTGCCCGAGGAGATGTTGGCGGCTCCGGCCGACAGCAACATCGCCACCCCGGTGTTCGACGGTGCCAAGGAGAATCAGCTCGCCGGCCTGCTGGAGAGCACGATTCCCAACCGCGACGGCGAGCAGATGGTCGGATCCGACGGAAAGGCCACGTTGTTCGACGGCCGCTCCGGCGAGCCGTTCCCGTACCCGGTGTCGGTGGGCTACATGTACATCATCAAGCTGCACCACTTGGTCGACGACAAGATCCACGCTCGTTCGACCGGGCCGTACTCGATGATCACGCAGCAGCCCCTCGGCGGTAAGGCGCAGTTCGGTGGACAGCGCTTCGGTGAGATGGAGTGCTGGGCCATGCAGGCCTACGGCGCCGCGTACACGCTGCAGGAGCTTCTCACCATCAAGTCGGACGACGTTGTCGGCCGCGTGAAGGTGTACGAGGCGATCGTCAAGGGCGAGAACATCCCGGAGCCCGGTATCCCCGAGTCCTTCAAGGTGCTCCTCAAGGAGCTCCAGTCGCTGTGCCTCAACGTGGAGGTGCTGTCCTCGGACGGCGCTGCCATCACGATGGCCGACGGTGACGACGAAGACCTCGAGCGTGCTGCAGCCAACCTGGGAATCAACCTCTCCCGCAACGAAGCTGCCACGGTCGACGACCTCGCACAGTAGTTCTGTGGTCCGGTGGGCCTGCAGCGATGCAGGCCCACCGGGCGATATTTCTTGTTTTTGATTCGGTATCACAACACCCATAACGGGGAAAGGAAGTTACGTGCTCGACGTCAACTTCTTCGATGAACTTCGCATTGGCCTTGCCACTGCGGACGACATCCGTCAGTGGTCCTACGGCGAGGTCAAGAAGCCGGAGACCATCAACTACCGCACGCTCAAGCCCGAGAAGGACGGCCTCTTCTGCGAGAAGATCTTCGGCCCCACTCGGGACTGGGAGTGCTACTGCGGCAAGTACAAGCGCGTCCGCTTCAAGGGCATCATCTGTGAGCGTTGTGGCGTCGAGGTCACTCGCGCCAAGGTGCGTCGTGAGCGCATGGGCCACATCGAACTGGCCGCTCCGGTCACGCACATCTGGTACTTCAAGGGTGTGCCGTCGCGTCTGGGCTACCTGCTCGACCTGGCTCCGAAGGATCTCGAGAAGATCATCTACTTCGCTGCCTACGTCATCACCACGGTCGACGACGAACTCCGTCACAACGAGCTCTCGACTCTCGAGGCCGAGATGGAGGTCGAGAAGAAGGCCGTCGCAGATCAGCGCGACGCCGATCTCGAGGCTCGTGCGCAGAAGCTCGAAGCCGACATCGCCGAACTCGAAGCCGAGGGTGCCAAGTCCGACGTGCGCCGCAAGGTCAAGGACGGCGGCGAGCGCGAGATGCGTCAGCTCCGTGACCGCGCACAGCGTGAGCTCGATCGTCTCGAAGAGATCTGGACCACGTTCACCAAGCTCGCTCCCAAGCAGCTCATCGTCGACGAGCTCATCTACCGCGAGCTCATCGACCGGTACGGCGAGTACTTCACCGGTGCCATGGGTGCCGAGTCGATCCAGAAGCTCATGCAGACCTTCGACATCGACGCCGAGGCGGAGTCTCTTCGCGAGACCATCCGCAGTGGCAAGGGTCAGAAGAAGCTGCGCGCGCTCAAGCGTCTGAAGGTCGTCGCTGCGTTCCAGGCCGGCCGTAACTCGCCGATGGGCATGGTCCTGGACGCTGTCCCGGTCATCCCACCGGAGCTTCGTCCGATGGTGCAGCTCGACGGTGGACGTTTCGCGACGTCCGACCTCAACGACCTGTACCGCCGCGTCATCAACCGCAACAACCGCCTCAAGCGTCTGATCGATCTCGGTGCTCCCGAGATCATCGTCAACAACGAGAAGCGGATGCTGCAGGAGTCGGTCGACGCCCTGTTCGACAACGGCCGTCGTGGACGTCCGGTCACCGGACCGGGTAACCGTCCGCTGAAGTCGCTCTCCGACTTGCTCAAGGGCAAGCAGGGTCGATTCCGTCAGAACCTCCTCGGCAAGCGCGTCGACTACTCGGGCCGTTCGGTCATCGTCGTCGGCCCGCAGCTCAAGCTGCACCAGTGTGGTCTGCCGAAGCTGATGGCTCTCGAGCTGTTCAAGCCGTTCGTGATGAAGCGTCTGGTTGATCTGAACCACGCGCAGAACATCAAGTCGGCCAAGCGCATGGTCGAGCGCCAGCGTCCGCAGGTGTGGGACGTTCTCGAAGAGGTCATCGCCGAGCACCCCGTGCTGCTGAACCGTGCACCCACCCTGCACCGGTTGGGCATCCAGGCGTTCGAGCCGCAGCTCGTCGAGGGCAAGGCCATCCAGCTGCACCCGCTCGTGTGTGAGGCGTTCAACGCCGACTTCGACGGTGACCAGATGGCTGTCCACCTCCCGCTGTCCGCCGAGGCTCAGGCCGAGGCACGCGTGCTGATGCTGTCCTCGAACAACATCCTCTCGCCTGCGTCGGGCCGTCCGCTCGCCATGCCGCGTCTGGACATGGTGACGGGTCTGTACCACCTGACGCGTCTCGACGCCGGTGCTGTCGGCGAGCGCGCCGACGCGAAGACCGACCATGCCGAGTTCGGGGCGTACTCCTCCCCGGCCGAGGCTCAGATGGCCGTCGACCGTGGATCGCTCACGGTGCAGTCGCAGATTCGGGTTCGTCTCACCACGCAGCGCCCGCCGCGTGACGTCGAGAACGAGCTGTTCCCGAACGGCTGGAACCGCGGCGAGGCATGGACCGCGGAGACCACTCTGGGACGAGTGCTCTTCAACGAGCTGCTTCCGGCGGACTACCCGTTCGTCAACGAGCAGATGCCGAAGAAGCGTCAGTCGACCATCATCAACGATCTCGCCGAGCGTTACCCGATGATCGTCGTCGCGCAGACCGTCGACAAGCTCAAGGACGCAGGCTTCTACTGGGCCACGCGTTCGGGTGTCACCATCTCGATCTCCGACGTCCTCGTGCCGCCGGAGAAGCCGCAGATCATGGAGACCTTCGAGGCTCAGGCCGATCAGATCGAGAAGAAGTACCAGCGTGGCGCACTCGACAAGGTCGAGCGCAACTCCGCACTGGTCAAGATCTGGCAGGACGCGACCGAGCAGGTCGGTAAGGCCATGGAGGCCCACTTCCCCGACGACAACCCGATCCCGATGATCGTGAAGTCCGGCGCAGCCGGAAACATGACTCAGGTTCGCTCGCTCGCCGGCATGAAGGGCTTGGTGACGAACCCGAAGGGTGAGTTCATCCCGCGTCCGATCAAGTCTTCCTTCAAGGAAGGCCTGACGGTCCTCGAGTACTTCATCAACACGCACGGTGCTCGTAAGGGTCTGGCCGACACGGCGCTTCGTACCGCCGACTCGGGCTACCTGACGCGTCGTCTGGTCGACGTCTCGCAGGATGTCATCGTTCGGGAGACCGACTGTGGCACCGAGCGCGGCATCGTCACGACGATTGCCGAGAAGATGGCCGACGGCAAGATGATCCGCGACGCTCACGTCGAGACCAGCACGTACGCCCGCACCTTGGCGAACGACGCTGTCGACGAGAACGGCACGGTCATCGTCGCTCGCGGACACGATCTCGGTGACCCGGCCATCGACGCGCTGCTCGCTGCGGGCATCACGTCGGTCAAGGTTCGCTCGGTGCTCACCTGCACCACGGGAACCGGCGTCTGCGCCACCTGCTACGGCCGTTCGATGGCCACCGGCAAGCTGGTCGACATCGGTGAGGCCGTCGGTATCGTTGCCGCACAGTCCATCGGTGAGCCCGGAACCCAGCTGACCATGCGTACCTTCCACCAGGGTGGTGTCGCCGGAGATGACATCACCGGTGGTCTGCCTCGCGTGCAGGAGCTGTTCGAGGCACGTGTGCCGAAGGGCAAGGCTCCGATCGCGGACGTGTCGGGACGCATCCAGCTCGAGGACGGCGATCGTTTCTACAAGATCACCATCGTCCCGGACGACGGCGGCGAAGAGGTTGTCTACGACAAGCTCTCCAAGCGTCAGCGTCTGCGCGTCTTCAAGCACGACGACGGCACCGAGCGCCTTCTGGCGGACGGTGACCACGTCGAGGTCGGCCAGCAGCTCATGGAAGGTGCTGCCGATCCGCACGAGGTCCTCCGCGTGATGGGTCCCCGTCAGGTGCAGATCCACCTCGTCAACGAGGTCCAGGAGGTGTACCGGTCGCAGGGTGTGTCGATTCACGACAAGCACATCGAGACGATCGTGCGCCAGATGCTCCGTCGCGTGACGATCATCGACAGCGGCTCCACCGAATTCCTGCCCGGTTCACTCACCGAGCGCAGCGAATTCGAGTCGAGCAACCGTCGCGTCGTCTCCGAGGGTGGCGAGCCCGCAGCCGGACGTCCGGTCCTGATGGGTATCACCAAGGCGTCGCTGGCCACCGACTCGTGGCTGTCGGCAGCGTCCTTCCAGGAGACCACTCGTGTGCTCACCGATGCGGCGATCAACTGCCGTAGCGACAAGCTCATAGGTCTCAAGGAGAACGTCATCATCGGTAAGCTCATCCCGGCTGGTACCGGCATCAACCGGTACCGGAACATCACGGTGCAGCCGACCGAAGAGGCACGTGCCGCGGCGTACGCGGTGCCGTCGTACGACGATCAGTACTACAGCCCGGACGGCTTCGGCCAGGGAACCGGCGCTGCAGTGCCGCTCGACGACTACGGTTTCTCCAACGAATACCGCTAGAGCGACTTCGTCGCACGTGCACGGAAGCTCGTAGCCCACTACGAGTTTCCGCCCACGACGACGTAGCCGGCAGACAAAGCCCCGCATCGACTTCGGTCGATGCGGGGCTTTGTTCTTCGTTATGCCCGTATGTTCGTTGTGACCGTATGTTCGTTGTGACCGTGCTGCGTCAGGACCGGAAGAACTCCAGCATGTCGGCGTTGATCGTCGCTGCCTCCGTTGTCGGCATGCCGTGCGGGAAGCCGGGGTAGGTCTTCAGTGTGCCGTTGGGCAGTAGCTTCGCCGAGAGCACTCCCGCGTTCTCGTAGGGCACCACTTGGTCGTCCTCGCCGTGCAGCACCAGCGTCGGGATGTTCACCCCACGCAGGTCATCGCTGAAGTCGGTCTGCGAGAAGGCAACCACGCCGTCGTAGTGGGCTTTCGCGCCGCCGATCATTCCTTGACGCCACCAGTTGGCGATGATGCCCTCCGACGGAGTAGCTCCCGGCCGGTTGTAGCCGTAGAAGGGACCCTCGGCGAAGCTGCTGAAGAAGTCGGCACGGCGCGTGGCGACCTGAACCTGGACGTCGTCGAAGAAGGACTTCTCGATACCGCCGGGGTGGTCGTCGGTCTTGACCATGATCGGCGGTACCGAACTGATCAGCACCGCCTTGGCTGCGCGTTCCTCGCCGTGACGTGCGAGGTAGCGCACCACCTCGCCGCCGCCGGTGGAGTGGCCGACGTGGATCGCGTCGGTCAGATCGAGGGCTTCGACCACGGCGGCGAGATCGTCGGCGTAGTGGTCCATGTCGTGCCCGTCACCGACCTGTTGGGACCGGCCGTGACCGCGCCGATCGTGGGCGACGACGCGATAGCCCTGCTCCAGAAAGAACATCATCTGGGCGTCCCAGTCGTCCGACGAGAGTGGCCAGCCGTGGCTGAAGACGATGGGCTGACCCGACCCCCAGTCCTTGTAGAAGATCTCGACGTTGTCCGGTGTTGTGATTGTTGGCATGGAAGCAGTGTCGCCCGGGACGCTAGCCGCGCGGTACCACTGTGTGGGTCGAGAACCGCTCGTTTTGCGACATCGTCGATTGGGATGCGAACCGCTGCTGATAGCTGCGCGGGGACGTCCCGATTCGGGCGACGAACGCGCGTCGCATCACTTCGCAGCTCGAATACCCGGCTCGACGGGAGGCCTCGCCGACGGTGTAACCGGTGTGAAGGGCGTCGCGAGCCAACTCGAATCTCGTCGACGCGACGAATTCGGCTGGTGAGCTGCCGAGTTCGGACTGGAACAGCCGGGTGAGCTGACGGGTGCTGAGGGCCGCGAACCGAGCCAGCTCCGCCACGGTGTGCGGTAGCCGGGGGTTGTCCCGTATGTGGTCGGCCACTCGGCGGACTGCTCCCGTGCGAGGGATCGGGCCGAGGAGGGACGACGAGAACTGGGATTGTCCTCCGCCTCGCTGCATGTACACCAGCAGTCCTTGGGCCGCGGCCCGCGCCACTTCGGGTCCATGGTCCTCCTCGACGAGAGCCAGTGCGAGGTCGATACCGGCCGCAACACCCGCGGAGCTGTACAGGTGGCCGTCCCGGACGAAGATGGCATCCGGATCGACCGTGAGGGCGGGATAGAGGCGCTGCAGATCGGACGTGAACTTCCAATGTGTCGTTGCGGCTCGGCCATCGAGTAGGCCTGCCGCGGCAAGGACGAATGCCCCGGTGCACACGGACGCCATCCGACGGGTCCGGGCAGCGAGATCGGTTGCGGCCTCGACGAGTTCGGCGGTGACGAGGCGAATCGGATCGAATTCGCTACCGGAGATGATCACGGTGTCGAACTGTCCGGATCCCGCGACCGGGCGGGTGGACACCGTTGTCCCGATGGAGGTGCTCACGTCTGCGCCGCCGGGAGAGAGGATCACCACCTCGTAATCGACGGCGGGCTGCTGATTCGACTCGACGAAGACCTCTGCGGGGCCGACGAAATCGAGCATCTTCACCCCGTCGAACACCAGGAAAGCGATCCGCCGTGATCCGAGAGATTCCGAAAGCGCATCGTTCATGCCTACAGAAGCTACCGCCGCTGGGCGATGAGTTTTCGATGCGCCTCGAGTCGGTATCGACATGACCAACCAAACACCCAGCACCATCGTGAACATCGGCGTGGCCATGTTCACCGTCACCGACCAGGACGCAGCTCTCGAGTTCTATTCACGCGTGCTCGGTTTCGAGCTGCGCGACGATACGCGTTTCGGCCCCGAGGGCGAGTACCGGTGGCTGGAAGTGGCACCGCCCGGGTCGACGGCGCGGCTTGCCCTGAATCCGCCGATGGGTGACTCGCCCGGCGGCGGGTCCATCGGAGTCGAAACCCCCGACGTCGGGGCGGAACACGCGCGTCTGACTGCGATCGGCGGTATCGACATGGACGCACTTTCCGGGACCGAGGACGGTGCGCCGCCCATGTTCGCGCTGCGTGATCCCGACGGCAATTCGGTGTGGGTCGTTCAGGCTTGATTCGGTCTGTCGATGAGGCGAACTTCGCGTCTCGGGCTCGGCGCGGGGTACCGGCCGTTACTGTTGCCCCATGCGAAAGACTGTGCTCGTGCTCGCGATGGTCATGGCGTGGATTTTCGCGGGAGCCCTTCCGGCCGGGGCGGCACCCGGCGATGACCCGTCGTGGTCCGGCGATTATTCGCTGATGCGGTTCGCGGCGAGCAAGACGGGCACGAGCGCAGCGGCGTCGCAACGAGAACCGGATTTCTCCGACGTCTACACCTTCGCCACCGACTGCACCGACGGGAACTGCGTTGCCTCCGTCGTCGCCGGTCCACCGCCGGCGAACGAGTCTCTCCAGAACCGCCCGATCGACTACACCTGGGAGGGGACGAGTTGGGTGCATACCTATGACTGGGTGTGGGACTGCTGGAAGGGTGCAGGAAATCCCAAGGAGCACAACGATGCACACTCGGTTGCCTACTACACGCCACAACCCGATGGCAGCTTGACGGGCGTGTGGACGACGACGATCTACGGCGGCTACTGCGACGGCACTGTCGTCATGAACGTTGCTGCATATCCTGTCTCGCCACTTCCCGCCTTGCCTCCGATGTTCGGCAGCAGCTGACCGAGTGAGTTCGCATTGGTCGATTCATTCGTGATGGCAGACGGCTTCGAGATCGATGCCGTTGAGGTCGCGCACGAACGATCCGTAGTACGTCGCGTGGTACTCCGGCTGTAGTCCCGGTGGCCGGAGCTCGATCGCTCCTGCTGACAGCGCTGCCGCGTGGAATGCATCGACAGAGGCGCGGTCCGGGGCACTGAACGCGAGATGGGTGTGCGGTCCGATAGCCGAACCCGGGGCGTCGACGATCCAGAAGAAGGGCTTCACCTGCGCCCAGCCGAAGGCGATCATGGCGAGCTGGTTCGCCTCTGGGGTGTGCGGTACCCGCATGATCTCGGTGATCCCGAGCGGTGCGAGTGCAGCACCGTAGAACTCGGCGCTGGCGGCGAGATCGTCGACGCCGATGTTGACGTGGTCGATTTGGGATCCGGTGCGGTCGGTGTTCGTCATGCGTTCGAGTTTTGCCGAGATCGCGGACGAGTTCGGTCCTGAATCGGATGGATCCGTCGTGTTCACCTCCACGTCGAATCGATGACGGGTGTAGTTTGTCCGGGCGCGAGAGTCTCGACCAATGGTGAGACGCGGTAACGAGATTGGGATCGGACAGGACATCTCCTTGCGGGCGGGGGCCACGCGTCGACAGTTCCTGACGTGGAGTGCGTTGGTGGGGGCGCTGGCGTTCACGCCGGAACTCGCGGGAACGGCGGCGCACGCGCAGTCCGTGGTGACTCCCGACTACCCGTTCCGCCTCGGCGTGGCATCCGGCGATCCACTGCCCGATTCGGTGGTGCTGTGGACCAGACTCGCCACCGATCCCTTCGCACCACTGGGCGGAATGACTCCCGGCGTCGTGCCGGTGCGGTGGCAGATCGCAGCGGACGAGCGATTCGCGAACATCACGCGCGAGGGCGTCGAGCTTGCCACCGAGTTCGACGGCTGGTCGATTCACGTCGACGTCCGTGGTCTGGAGCCCGCTCGCGAATACTTCTATCGATTTCTCGTCGGACCGCATGCCAGCTCGGTCGGACGCACCAAAACTGCACCGGCAGTGGGGCAGTCGCTGAGCAGGCTCGATTTCGCCTGGGCGTCGTGCCAGAAATGGGAGGACGGCTACTTCGGCGCGTACCAGGACTTGGCTGCGTCCAATCTCGACGTGGTGTTCTTTCTGGGTGACTACATCTACGAGTACGCGATCAAGGACGAGGGGGCTCGCAAGGGTGAGCCGCGCACCGAGTCGGCTGCCCGAGAAACCATGGTGCTCAGCGACTATCGCGACCGATACGCGATGTACAAGGCCGACGAGAACCTGGCTGCCGCACATGCGTCGGCACCGTTCGTCTCGACGTTCGACGATCACGAGGTGGACAACAACTGGGCCTCGCAGATCAGCCAGGACAACGACGATCCGCGAGAGTTTCTGTTGCGCAGAGCCGATGCGTTCAAGGCGTGGTGGGAGAACACTCCGGTGCGCGCGAATCTGAAACCCATCGGACCGGACATGACGGTCTATCGCCGGTTCTCCTTCGGCGATCTGGTGGACTTCTCGGTGCTGGACACGCGGCAGTACCGCAGCGATCAGGCACACGGGGACGGCGAGCATGCGCAGGACGCCGAGACGGCCGATCCGTCGCGCACCATAACCGGTGCAGCACAGGAACAATGGATTCTCGACGGGTTCGCATCACCGTCGACGTGGAACTTCTTGGCGCACCAGACGGTCATCTCGGACTTGGCTCGTGGGCTCGGCAGCGATCGCAAGGTCGGGATGGATCCGTGGAGCGGATACGAGGCGTCTCGGCACCGAATTCTGGACGGGGCCAGGGATCGTGGCACGAAGAACGTCGCGTCCATCGTCGGCGACATCCACCGCACGATCGTGTCGGAATTGCGACGCGACTACCAGGATCAGGTGGCGCCGATCCAAGGTGTGGAGATCGCGACCACGTCCATCGCGTCGGGCAAGGACGGTGCCGATGTCGACTCCGCCGGTGCGGCGATCGCCGAGGCCTCACCGCACGTCAAGTACGGCAATGCTCGGCGCGGCTATCTGCGTAGCACGCTGACGAACACCGAATGGCGTTCGGAGGTAAGGGTTCTCGATCGTGTCTCCACACCGGGGGCATCGGTGCGAACCGCAGCAACGGTCACCGTCCCCGAGGGCCGCCCCGAGATCGAGTTGAGCTAGCGCCCGTCGGCGATGATCTGCGCGACGTTGCGTTCGGCCAATGCGGTGATGGTCAGCGACGGGTTGGCGGCTCCGGTGCTACCGGGGATCAGTGCACCGTCGACGACGTAGAGCCCGGGGTGGCCCTTCACCCGCCCGTAATTGTCGGTGGCGTCGCCCAATACGGCACCGCCGAGTGGGTGGGCGGTGAAGGTGTCGTCGACATCGCGGGTGAACGGTTCGGCTGCGACGACCGTGCCGCCGGCCTGGGCCATCCGATTCTGTACTGCGCGTAGGGCTTCGACGGTGTCGCGGCTGCCACCCTTGGGCCAGTTCAGTGTCAATCGATCTGTGGCGGAATCGAATCCGAAGTTTCCGCGCAGCGGGTCGATGGTCATACCGAGCGAGCCGATGAATCCGAGGTTCACGGGAACGCCCGGTACGTACCAGTTCTCGACGGTCAGTGGCAGTCCTGAGTCGTCGACGATGCGAGATGCGCAGGGCGCACCCTGCGGTCCTGCGGACATCGGCCCGAGCGACCGGGTCATCGAGGCGTCGCCGTTGGTGCCCCAGCCGGTGCCGACGAATTCGTTGAGGTTCGACAGTGCTCCGGTGATGCGGGCGCGCATCAGCAGCTCGGTGGTGCCGATGGACCCGGCTCCGAGGACGAGGGTGTCGCAGGTGAGCGTGCGTGTCTCGACGACGTTGCCGAAGGGGTCGAGGCGTTCGATCTCGACGCGGTAGCGGCCGCCGGATTCGGTGCCGATCGCCGCGACGCGGTGGCTGTGACATACCGTCGCGTTGCCCGTGGCCTCGGCCTGGGGGATGTAGTTCTGGGTCAGGTCGTGCTTGGCACCGTTGGAGTTGCCGAAGGTGCTGGCGCCGACGGTCGCGGACGGCCTCGAGCGGCCGCCGATCTCGTCGCGGACGACGTTCCAGTTCCAGTTGCCGTCCACTGCCTGAGGGGTGAAGCCTGCCCGCCTGGCGTGGTCGTCCCAGGTGCGTGAGTGTGCGAAATTGGGGCTGTTGTAGACGTCCTCGGGCATCGCCGACGGCCGGAGCATCGAGCGGGCCTTGGGGTACCAGGTGGCGGCCATCTCGTCGTAGTTCAGTCGTCCGCCGAAGGAGAGGTCGAAGAACTTCTTGTCGGGGGCGATGGTGACGCCGGTGTAGACGATCGAGCCGCCGCCGACGGCCGCGCCGCGCCAGACGGAGAGGTTCTCGTAGCGGGTGGTGTCGAGAACGCCGCCGAACAGGTCGACCGGTCCGACGGGCATTCCGGTGATGTTGGTGAACGAGCTCTGCTGCCACAGTCCGCGTCCGTCGGCGGTCATGTCGGCGGTGAAGATCTCGCGCCACGGGTCACGTGGCCAGCGCAGTCCGCGTTCGAGGACGGTGACCTGAGTGCCGGCCTGCGCCATGCGGAGGGCGGCGGCGCTCGCACCGAATCCGGAGCCGATGACGAGGACGGGGGAGTGGTCCG
This sequence comes from Rhodococcus sp. 05-340-2, assembly GCF_002258915.1. Classification (NCBI taxonomy): domain Bacteria; kingdom Bacillati; phylum Actinomycetota; class Actinomycetes; order Mycobacteriales; family Nocardiaceae; genus Rhodococcus; species Rhodococcus sp. 05-340-2. Next base: position 274,126 of record NZ_NOYU01000025.1, on the reverse strand, counting down.
GTGGGCGCGGGGGGTCGGCGAACAGCTCGGGAACCAGTGCTCGGATGCGTTCGGCGCCGATCGGCAGCGCACCTGCGGTGGCGGAGCCCGGCATTCCAGCCGAGTTCAGAACCGGAGCGGCGGCAGCGCCGAGCATTCCGGCAGCGGCCAACCGCAGCAGTTGCCTTCGGTTCACGGAAAGTCCCCCTACTTGACTCACGGACAGCGTTGTCGATTCTGTCGTGTTTGCGGCGAGAAAGCGAACAGTTCGGTCGGTCTCGAGGATGCTTCCCAGCTCGGCCTCAGGTTTGCCTGTAAGACTTCCGCTCATGGTTTCGGCATCGGCGGCTCTGTTACTGCTCGTCACAGCAGTACTCGGCATCGTGGCGCACCGCGTGGACGCGCGGGGGCAGGCGATGCTCGTTGCCGCGTCTTTGGCACATGTCCTCATGCTCGCCGCGGTGCCCGGCACGGCACTCGCGGCCGTGGCGTTCGGCTGGTGGGGGCTGGCGGCGGGCGCGGCTGTGGTGACGGGTGCCATTGCAACGCAGATTCCTCTGCACAGGCACCGCTCCCGGACGACGGCCGAGGTGCCGACTCTGACGGTGCTGCACGCCAATATCTGGCTGGGACAGGCCGATCTCGACGCGTTGGTTGCGTTGGTCGACAAACACCGGCCCGACGTGCTCACCCTCGTCGAGTTGACGCCCGAGGCCGACGCGGGGCTTCGCGGCAGACTGTCCGAGCTGTTGCCGCATGTGTACGTCAGTGCTGCCGCGGGCGGTGACGGGTCCGGTATCTACAGTCGCTTTCCGCTCGTCGACGAGCAGCGGCACGACGGTTTCGTGACCGAGCTGCTCTCGGCACGGGTGGAGATGCCGGGGCGGCCGCTGGTGTTCGCGGTTCATCCCGTGCCGCCGTGGCCACGGGAGCCGTCCGACTGGGTTCGCGAGCTCGCGCTGCTGCGTCAACTACTGGCCAAGATTCCCGTCGACGACGGTCCCGTGGTGGTGGCGGGCGACTTCAACGCGACGCAGGATCATCGGCGGTACCGAGATATGCAGGACGGTCGGTTCGTCGATGCCGCGGTGGCGAGCGGAGCCGGGATGCTCAGGACGTACCCGGCGCACACCTGGTACCCACCCGTCATCGCCATCGACCATGTTCTGGTGGCGGACATGGCGGTTCGCTCGGTCGAGGCCGTAGAGATTCCCGGCTCCGACCACCGCGGCATCCTGGCCCGGCTGCAGTTCCGGCACCAGTAACTCCGGCACTGGGTTCAGGGCTGCGCGGGCAACTGCTGCACCGACCACGTGTTGCCGTCGGGGTCGGCGAAGTACACGAACGTGCCCCAGCCCTCGTCCTTGGGTGGATCGATGGTCAAGCCGGCTGCGGTGAGGTGCTCGAAGGCCTCCTGGACGTTGTCCACGACCAACAGGATCCCGGCTCCTTTGCCCGGTTCGGCGTCGGTGATGCCCTCGCCGATCGCGATGGAGCAGGCCGAGCCCGGGGGAGTGAGTTGGACGTACCGGATACCGTCCCAGGGGCGAGCATCGTGGTCGGCGACGAAGCCGATCGAGACGTAGAAGTCCTTGGCGCGGTCCACGTCGGTGACGGCCAGAGTGACGAGTTCGAGCTTCATGGTGAGGTTCATGGAGCAATGATGAGCGCCATTGCGGACATGTTCGGTCCGCGGTGAACGAACACTTCGAGAAATATGCCCGACGCCTCGTCGGTTGAGATATCCGTGTTCTTCTCACTCCTCGACAGATCCCGCACGCGATCCGGTTTCGACGACGGCTCGGCGCTGCGGCATACCGTCGAACGAGCAGTGCATGCCGAGGAGATCGGGTTGCACCGGTTCTGGGTGGCCGAGCATCACGGCGTTCCCGGTATCGCGTCGGGCGCACCGGCGGTTCTCGCCGCGGCGGTGGCGTCGCGCACCTCGCGCATTCGCGTCGGATCCGGCGGGGTGATGCTGCCCAATCATCAGCCGCTGGTCGTGGCCGAGCAATTCCTGATGTTGGAGTCTCTCTTTCCCGGACGGATCGACCTCGGTGTCGGCCGCTCCCTCGGTTTCACCGAACCGGTTCGGGCAGCATTGCGCAGTGAGCGGACCGACACGTTCGAGGCCGACATCGCCGAATTGCGTTCGTATCTCGACGGTTCGGGACCGGTGACTGCCCGGCCCGCTGTTCCGTCGCCGCCGGTGTTCGTTCTCGCGACCGGAGCCGGTCTCGAGGTTGCCGCTCGCGCCGGGCTTCCGGTCGTGGTCGGTGGACCGGTTCTCCAGCGTGACGATCCATTGGCGCTCTATCGCAAGCACTTTCGGCCCACGCCATCGAATCCCAAACCGTACGTGATCATCTCGTTCGACGTGACCATCGCAGCGGACGCGGCCGATGCCCGCAGACTCGCCGTGCCGGAGGCGTGGTCGATGGCCAGGTCCAGACGCGAGGGTGAGTTCCCGGCTCTGGAACGAGCGTCTGCGATCGACGAATCGCAGTGGACGCCGCAGACGCGCAGCCGAATCGAGGCGTCGTTGGCGTCGAGCATCCTCGGCACGGCCGGGCAGGTCCGTCCTCGTCTGGAGGAGGTTGTCGAGCGCACCGGCGCGAACGAGATCATGGCCTCGACGTCGACGTACGATCGCGCCGAATTGTTCGACGCGGATGTCGCGTTCGCTCAGCTCGCGGGGGTGGCGGGCTGAACCGGTGCCGTCGCTGCGAGTGCTGCCACCAGGTCGCGCTGAATGTCGGTGATGGGCACGGTCGCGTCGACGACGGCCGACACCGGTAGCCGCAGCCTGCGGTCGGCCTCGGTGCGGAAGACCAGGCCGGTCTTGGGGGTGCTGTCGGCGGTGCTGGCGTACAGGATGGACCAGCATTGCGGGTTCTTGAGGAGTTCGGCGCTGGCGGTGTGATCGGACGCCACGGGTGGGCCGAAGCTCAGCGGCAGCCCGCTGCGCTTCATCTCGCGCTCGATCACCCGGTGCAGCAGGATTTGCTCGCTCCGTTTGGGAAGCAGCAGGGGGTAGCCGGCGAGCTGGCTCAGGCTCGGGTTGTTCTCACCCGCCAGAGGATGGCCCTCGGGGAGGACGACGACGAGGTCCTCGGTCCACAGCTCGGTCACCTGTAGACCGGAGCGTTCGACGCTGCCGCGGATCAGCGCTACCTGGCAATCGCCGGACGTCACCGCTTCGATCTGTTCTGCGAATCGTTTCAGGACGAAGTCGATCTCGGCGTCGGGATGGCGCTCGCGAACCGCGACGATGGCGGAGATGGCGTTGGCTGCGAACGTCATGTTTCCGGTCAGGCGCAGCTGATTGCGCTTGCGCGTCGTCAGTGCCAGGGCGGCCTGCTCGAGCTCCACCATGTGCCGGGCGATGGAGACCAATTGTGCTCCGACAACGGTCAATCGAACGGTACGAGAGGTGCGCTCGAACAGGGGCTCACCGATTTCTCGTTCCAGTTTGGAGATCTGCAGGCTGATCGCCGATTGCGAGACGTAGCAGCGTTCGGCAGCGCGAGAGAAGTTCAGCTCCTCTCCGACCGCGAGGAAGTACTTCAGCTGCCGCAGTTCCATTTCGCCATTCAACCATGAGTTCTACTCATAGATGCTATTTCAACTTCCGCGTTGATAGAGCATCTCGGTCGGAGTTTCATGGAGGTAGTTCTTCGCCCAGGGAAAGACTCGAGCCGAAAAGGAAAGTGCTGTGCAAACGTACGACGTCGTCATCGTGGGATCGGGATTCGGAGCATTGGCCGCTGCCAAGTCTCTGGGCAAGGCCGGTGTGACGTTCTCGCTGATCTCCAGCACCACAGAACACCTCTTTCAGCCGCTGCTCTACCAGGCCGCCACCGGAATGCTCTCGACCGGCGAGATCGCCCCTCCGATCAGGCGCATCCTCGCGCAGTACGACTCGGCCGACGTGCGTCTCGGACGCGTCGTCGATGTCGATCCCGAAGCCCACCAGGTCACCTACGTCGGTGCCGGGCAGAGCCACACCATCGGCTTCGGTCGATTGATCGTCGCCACGGGTGCCACGCAGGCGTACTTCGGCCGTGACGAGTTCAAGGACCGCACGTTCGCGCTCAAGACCGTCGACGACGCGATCGCTCTGCGTGAGCAGATTCTCAGCTGCTACGAGACTGCGCACCTGACAACCGATTCGGCTGCTCGCAAGGAATTGCTGAGCTTCGTCGTTGTCGGTGCAGGCGCGACGGGTGTCGAGCTGGCCGGTCAGATCAGGGATCTCGCGCATCGCTATTTCGCCGGATCGTTCCCGGACATCGAACCCGACGACGTCACGGTGACCCTCGTCGACGGAGTCAAGGAAGTGCTGCCGGCGTTCGGCGGCAAGCTCAGTGCGTATGCCCGTACGAAGCTCGAGAAGTCGGGCGTCGACGTCGTCACCGGGGCCATGGTCACCGATATCGCCGACGACGTCGTGACGGTGCAGGACGTGGACACCAAGACCTCGCGTACCTTTGCCGCCAAGACTGTCATCTGGTCGGCCGGCGTTCAGGCCAGCGAGCTGGCGGCCACGATCGCCGAGCGCACCGGGTGCGAGACCGACCGTGCCGGACGCCTTCTCGTGCACGACGACTTGACGGTCGGCTCGGCGAAGGACATCTACGCGATCGGCGACGTGACGTCGTTGAACAAGCTCCCCGGTCAGTCGCCGGTGGCGATGCAGCAGGGCAGGCACGTTGCCAAGATGATCATCGGAAAGGTCGACGCGGGAACCCCGTTCGAGTACACCGACAAGGGCAGCATGTCGATCGTCGGCCGATTCAGCGCTGTGGCGCGGCTGTTCGGCAAGGTCGACATGTCGGGACCGATCGCGTGGCTCATGTGGCTCGCGGTGCACCTGATGTACCTGGTCGGCTTCCGGAATCGCTACGTCGCGGTGGTGTCGTGGATGACCTCGTACATCGGCGACAAGCGACCGCACTTCCAGTACACCGACCACTCCGCCGCCACGATCGAACCGCGGGCCGAGGTCGCCGGCGAGAGCTCGGACGACGAGGAGCGCAACGCGGCCTAGGTCGCAATGCCGTTGCGGTAGGCCCAGATCACCACGTGGACTCGGGTGTTGACGTCGAGTTTGCGACAGATGTTGCTCACGTGAGTCTTGACCGTGCTCTGTTCGAGGTGCAGTGCCCGGGCGATCTCGTTGTTGCCCAGGCCCTGCGCCAACAGTTGCACCACGTCCATTTCACGCAGACTCAGGTCGTGTTGCGGTGCAACGGACGTGGGTGGGCTCGGAACGCCGCGGCGGGTGAACTCGGTCATCAGGCGCGGGGTCAATCGAGGGGAGAGCACCGCGCCGCCGCCGGCGACGGTGACCACCGCGTCGGCCAGTTCGTCGGGATCGGTGTCCTTGAGCAGGAAGCCGGACGCTCCACTGTCGAGAGCTGCGAACACGTACTCGTCGAGGTCGAAGGTGGTGACGACGATGACGCGAACGCTGTCGAACTGCGCCAGTATCTCGCGTGTGGCGGTCAGTCCGTCGCCGTTCGGCATCCGAATGTCCATCAGTACGACGTCGGGTTGCAGTGCCGACACCTGCTGCACGGCATGCTTTCCCGAGCTCGCGTGGCCGACCACCTCGATGTCGTGATGGCCGGCCAGGAACAGCTCGAATCCCTGCCGAACCACGGGTTGATCGTCCGCGATGAGTACGGTGATCATGCGTGCGACTCCATCACACCAGCGCCGCGCTGAGAGATCGTTCCGCCGACGGGCAGTCGAGCGCGCACGGTCCACGTCGCTCGGTCGTCGGACAATCCGGCATCGAGGGTGCCGCCGAGTAGTGCGGCTCGCTCCCGCATTCCCGGAATGCCGAATCCCTGACCCGAGGACTCGCGCAGTACGGAGTTGCCCGAGGTGATCGTGTTGGTGACGGTGATCTCGATGGCGGAGGAGTGAACGGTCACCTGTACGTGCACAGCGCAATTCGGTGCGTGACGTCGGGCATTGGACAGCGATTCCTGAACGATGCGATAACAGGTCAACTGCACCGCGCTGTCTGTGTCACCTACTTCGTCGGCATCGCCGGAGACGTCGATGTCGATGGACGCGAACGAGATTCGAGACTGTTCGATCAGCTCGGCGATATCGGAGATTATCGGTTGCGGAGCAGTGTCCCTGTTGGAGCTGTAGGCAGTGTCGCTCGGGCGCAGGATTCCGACGATCTGGCGCAGGCTGTCGAGGGTGCGCTGGCCGTGTCCGATTGCGCCGGTGAGTAGTTCGTGCGCCTGCTGGGGGTTGCTCGTGATGAGCGTCTTCGATGCCTTGGCTTGGATGAGTATTCCGGTCAGGTGGTGCGCCGCGACGTCGTGGAGTTCGCGTGCCATGGTCTTTCGTTCGTTGTCCAGGGCCTCGTTCAGCCGTTGCCGGTGTTCGATTTCGGCTCGCCCGAGGGCGGCTTCGCTCTCGAGTTCCTGGGCTCGACCCCGTGCGATGTACTTGCCCAGTGCGATGAGCACCGTGTAGTTGATGACGAGGTTCACGATCTGCTCGGCGAGCACGCCGATCGTGCCACCTGGGCCGCCCGTGGAATCCGGGTAGGACAGCCGGGTGTCGACGCTGACCGCGATCTCGAGGATCAGCCCGACGGCGATGGGGGCGAACAGGCGTGGTCCGGTCACTCGAATTGCCAAGGCGGCGATGGCAAACCAGTACAGCGGGGTGAATCCGAGGGCTCGGTCCGGCAGAACCAGGATCAGCGCGATGCTGATGGCCACCACGGACAGGTATGCCGTGACCGGAAAGGACCGGCGAACGCACGTCACGCCGGTCATCGCCAGCAGGGCAACGACACTCGCTGCGATCAGGGGTGGGCTCTGGACGAGTTCGTCTCTGGTGTCGCCGACCATGCCGGTGGAGAGTTGGAATCCGGCGTAGACGAGCGTGGCCAGGAGCATCTCGATCGGCAGCACCACGGGACTGCGAGGTCGCCAGGACGGTCGAAGGGTGTGCAGCAGTCGTCGAAGACCCAGCAGTCGGGAATGACCCAGCAGTCGGGAATCACCCAGCATCAGAGTCGACTCCGTTCTCCTGCCGCGTCTTTCGTATTCTTCGAGCCCGCTGTCTTGGAACCCAGCACCCACAGAGGTCCGGTGACGAACCAGAAGAACGTGATGATGCCGAGTGGCTGGATCACGGTCTTCAGTGCTGCTGCTTGATCCGAGTCTGCCACGGTGTAGGCCAGTGCGTAGGTGATCACCAGAGCGATGGCGGCGGCGGTCAGCCACTTCACGAATCCCCGGATCTCGTTGCGGTAGGCCCGCGGACCGGTCTTCGGAGGCTTGATCGGTGCGGGTCCACCGGCGAATCGGTGCGCGAAGCGTACGTCGAGCCAGGCCACGGTGGAGTGCGCGAACACGACCGTCCAGCCGAGGTAGATGCCGGCGAGGCGGTGGGCGAATTCGACCTCCCCGCCGCGGTGCAGGTCGAGTGCCACCGCGGCGACGAGGACGATATCGAGGACCGGGAGCAGGGCCAGGGTGACGGTGCTGGCGCGTCGCATGCGTGCCACGTAACGCAGGCACAGGCCGCCGATCACCAGAACCCAGAAGCCGACCTCGCAGATCGCGATCGTCAGCAGAATCGGATTGTCCATGGACCCGATCTCACCGCAGGCGACGTACGCGCGGTACCCCCGCGGAGGCGTCGTACCTGGTGGTTCGGCCGAAGGTACGACGCTGCGCTCCACCGAAAGTCGTAGCCGGACGCGCTACTGTGGAATCACGCATACAGGACACGTAGGCAATACCAGGGAGTCCGACATGGCAGGCAAGAAGATCGACAGAGTGCACGCACAGTCCGCGTTGGAGACGGTTCGCGAGAACCCCGGCATCGCGTTGATTGCCGCCGCGCCCGCATTGGTGGTGCTGGCGGTGGTGTGGTGGCTGCTCGGGCTCCCTGCCGCGTTGATTCTGCTGATCGCAGCAGGCGGTGCCGGCTACCTGTACCTCAGGAACCGCTGATCACTGATCGGCGCGCGGGATGCAGAACTCGGTGATCGTGGCCGTCCCTGCTGCGAGCTCTGCCCAGGACGACTCCGTGGTGAGCACTGCTATCGCAGATGTGGGGAAGCGGTGCCGAACCTCGCGGGCCACGTCGGTGTCGTCGTCGACCGCCAATTCGAGTGCGGTCCAGGGGATTCCGGGCTCATGCCCGACGACCAGCAAGGTCGATACCGTCACGTCTGCGGTGTTTGTACCTGCGAAGTACGTGTCGGCGAGGCGGATTTCGTCGATGATCTCGTCGGCGGATCCGCCGTAGATGTCTCGCTCGAAGCGGGTAGGAGCGTCGCCCAGACCGGTAGCGGCCAGGGTTTCGCGGGTGCGCAGAGCCGTCGAGCACAGCACGGCGTCGACGGTGCCGACGTGTTCGGTGATCCAGGCTCCGGCGAGTGCTGCCTCGCGTTGGCCGCGCGGCGCCAGGGGTCGTTCGTGGTCCGGTACTCCGTCGGGGTAGCCGGATTTGCCGTGCCGCATCAGCACGAGGGTCCTAGTGGTCGCCATGCCGTCCACCGTAAACGGTCAGGGCGACCGGATCGGGGAGAACGTTCACCGGTTCCGGGAAGACGAACTTGCGCATCGCCCACCATCGGAATGCGGTTGCCAGCAACGTGCCGATGATGGATCCGCTGACGAAGTCGGCGATGTTCTCGGTGAGGAAGGACACGTTCGGCGACCGCAGATCCAGCATGTAACTCGACACCCAGAGCGGGAGCTGGTTGATTGCCAGGCCGGTTCCGGCGACGGCGAAGAACAGCGCTGCCTCGTGGTGACGACGTCGTCCGCCGCGCGCTGTGAACGACCATTCCCGGTTGAGGATGTAGGACACGATCGTCGCGATCAACACGGCCAGAACGTTGGCCGTCACGGGCTTGTCCTGCAGGATCGTCCACTTCAGGCCGAAGAACAGGACGACGGTGACCACGAAGGTGATCGCTCCGACGATGAGGAACTTGAGGGCCTCTGCGTGCTTGACGAGGGGCTCCAGCCAGCGCTCGGGAACGTGGTCGGTGAGACGGTCGGACACATGCATCCCAACGACGTTACCTCGAGTAAGGGGTTCGGCTCGCCGGTGAACGCTAGGCTCACGGCAATATGACTAGTGCCCGGTTGTCCGTTCTGGTCGTGTTCTTCGTCAACGGAGCGGTGTTCGCGAACTGGGCTCCGCGCATTCCGGAGATCCAGGACTCGCTGTCCATCGACGTCGCGACCCTCGGCCTGGCGCTGACCGGAGTCGGTCTCGGCGGGTTGGTGGCCGCACCTGTCGCAGCGGCGACGGTTCGATGGTTCGGCAGTCGGTGGGCAATTCTCGCCTCCGGTCTGCTGCTGTGCGCGGCGTTCGTGCTGCCTGCAGTGGCTGTGTCGTGGTGGACGCTGTTGGCGGCGCTGGTGCTGCTCGGCGGAGCGGACGCAGTGATGGACATTTCCATGAATGCGCAGGGCGTGCTCGTCGAGGAGCGAGCGGGGAAGTCGCTGTTGAGCAGCTTCCATGCAGCCTGGAGCGTCGGTGCCGTGGTCGGGGGAGTGACCGGCGCGGCCGCGGCCGGTATCCGGATGCCGGTGGCAGCGCACTTCGGGCTGGTCGCGGTGGTGTTGATGCTCGTTCTCGCTGCCGTCGGACGGGGTCTGGTGGGTCCGGAACCGGTGGTGCGCGACGATCACGAAGACCGAGCGCCGGGGCTCGTTCTCGCACGGCCGACGGCCGCGCTCGCTCTGCTCGGGGCCGTGGTGCTGCTCGCCGGGCTCATGGAGGACTTTCCGCAGTCGTGGAGCGCTGTCTACATGACGACGGAAGAGGGTGCGGGCCCGGGTTCGGCCGGTATGGCGTTCGTTGCGTTCTCGGCCGCGATGTTGATCGGCCGGTTGGTCGGAGACCGAGTAGTCGATCGGTTCGGACCGTCGACGGTGCTGACCGGAGGCGCGTCGTTGGTGGCGGTGGCCTTTCTTGCCATCCTGGGGCTGTCGGTTCTGGCCGCGGATCTACCGATCCTGGTCATCGGAGCGTTCGCGGTTGCGGGCCTGGGCGCGAGCCCACTGTTTCCCATCGTCTTCAGCCTGGCCGGGCGGCTTCCCGGGGTGTCCTCGGCCGCGGCCATCTCGATCGTGTCGCTGGTCTCCCGGATCGGATTTCTCGTGGCACCCCTGGTCGTCGGTCGCGTCGTGGATGCGTCGGGCTTCGGCTCGGTACTGGGGGCCATTGCCGTGGCAGGCGTCGTCGTCGCGGTGATCGGGTGGTACTACGGCCGCAGATTCCCCGTCGACTCGGCTCAGGACCGCGGTTCCAGATAAGTACGCAACAACCGCCGTACCTCGTCGGCCGCGAGTTGCTCGGGATACGTCACTGCCTGCAGCGTCAGCCCGTCGACGAAGGTGTGCAGTTCGGCCGCTGCACGTTCGTCCGCGGTGCGCTCGAATGTGAATGCGGGGGAGTTCGGTCGATCGAGATCGTGCAGGTGTGCCCACGCGAGCCGGCACAGGTACCGGCTACCGAACCAACCGGCCGTCTTGAGAGCGGCGAGTCGCTCGTCGAATCTGGCGCGCACGATGGCTTCCAGCCAGACGTACGCCTCGGCGCGGCGGTCCTCGTCGAGTGGCAGCAGCTCTTCGAGGACGCGGAGAGCGCGGACGAGGCCGTCACCGTCGCTCGGCTGCGCCTCCAACCGATGTACGACGCGTTGCGTCATGGCCTCGGCAGCGAACAGGACGAGTTCTCCTTGGTCGGAGAAGTAGTACCGCAGTGATCCGGGGGATACGCCGGCCTCGGCGGCGACGCTGCGTACCGTCGCCCCGTCCATCCCTGCTCGTTCGATGACGCGCCACACGGCGGCGACGATCTCCGCCCGGCGTGCGTCGTGGTCGACGATCTTCGGCATCGGTCTGTTCTAGCACGCCCACATCTTTTTGATACAACTGTGCTGAAATCCTGTTACGGTACAGCTGTGTCAATTCAGCTGATCGGGCTCGCGCTGGTGGACAGCATCGGCGTCGGGACTCTTGCGGTTCCGCTGTGGATGATGCTGCGGCCGTCGTTCCGGCCGCGTGTCGTTCTGCTCCATCTGGGTGTGTTGGGGCTGTTTTACCTCGGGGTCGGTATCGCCGTGTGGGCGGCCACCGATGGCTCGAGCGTGGCGATTCCAGGCGACGCGTGGATTCGGTTGGCGGTGGGTCTTGCGGTTCTGGTCATGGGCCTGGTCTGCGACCGTCGGCGGCGAGTCCCGAGCAGTGCGTGGTGGACGCGGCCCCCGGCAGGTGTTCGGGGAGTGGTCCTGCTCGCCGTCGCTGTGGGCGCGGTGGAGGTGGCGACGATGCTGCCCTACTTCACGGCGATCGACGCGGTGGGTGATGCCGGACTGGGATGGGGGTTCTCGGTGTTGATTCTGGCGGCGTATGTGCTCGTGATGCTCTCACCCGCTTTCGTGCTGCTCGTCGCCAGAGTGTGTGCGCAAGAACGTGTTTCGTCGATTGCGCCGGCGCTGCTCCGGCGCGTGGATCGCTGGAGCGGGGGCGTGTGGGCGACGGTGTTGCTCGTGGTGGGCGCGCTACTGGCCGCGGACGCGGCAATCGAACTGAACCTGGTCTGACCTGATTGTGGTCCGAATCGATGAAAGGGAAGCGATGAAAGCAAGAGATGCGGGCAGCATCGTCGTGGTCGTCGTCGGAGCTGTGCTGGCGCTGTTCTTCTGGGACCTGCGGTTCTCCTGGTTCCAGGGCGGCCCGATCGGCTGTGTTCTGGTGGTGCTCGCGATGGTCGACGTATGGGAATCGCGTCGCGGCACCCCGAGGAAGGGGCTGCTCGCGGAACTACGAGACGACATCGTCGGCACGAAAGATTCGAGCGATGAGTCCGAGCGTGACACTCGGCCGTGAGTGGCACCGCCGGTTCGTATCGCCGGGACGGTACTGAATTCTCGGCCCAGGCGTGATAGACAAGCTGTTCGGCGATGGTGTAACGAGCGGAATGGTGGTGACCTGGTGACGACCGGTGTCGACGCGGGGCTCGCTACTCGCTCGCCTCGGCGTGGTCTGACCGCTGCAGGCACCACGGTGATGGTCCTGGGTCTGGTGGCCGGTTGGGTTGTCGTCTACTCGGTGAGCCTGATGGGCGCGCTGTGGCGCTTCCGTGAACCCGACGCGCCCGCCCCGACGCTCTCGATGGGGGATCAGTGGGCCGATCTCGCGGTCGGTGCAGCGCAGGTGGTGGTGGGAGCGGTGGCGATCGCCCTCGTGTATTTCGTTCGACGTCGGAAGCTGCCTGCGGTGTGGCCGGCCCGCAGTGGCACCGCGCGCAAGGCGGCGCTCACCTGGTGTGCCGCGATCGGTGCCGCGTCCGCTTCGCTGCTCGTGTTGTCTCGCCTGGACATCGTCCGCTTCAGCTTCTCGGTTCCTGCCTCGGTCGAGTCCGATTGGCTCGCAGTGGTATCAGCGCTCGCCGTGGGTCTACGCGAAGAGCCGATCCTGGTGGCGTTGCCGGTGTTGCTACTGGTGGGCCGACTCCCGATCTGGGCGATCATGGCGCTGTCGGCCACGATGCGAGGCCTTCTCTACATGTACTTCGGTGGAGGCGGGTTTCTGTGGGCGCTGTGCTGGGGTGCCGCGGCGGTCTGGGTGTTCTACCGCTACCGGCGACTGTGGGTGTTGATCGCCATCCACGGACTGGTGATGAACATCCAGGTATTGGATCGCGTGATTCCGTCCGAGAATGCGGCGACCGTCCTGCAGGGGATCAACATTCTGATCCTGTTCGCAGCGCTGTTGTGGTGGCTCGCCCCCCGGGCGCTGGAGGCGTTCCTGCCGAATACGGTGGCCGTTCGGTACGGCGATGCGACCGTCGAGACGACTCCGATGGTGGCCGAGGTGGTCCTGAACCCCGAGAAACTCGATCCCGACGAGTCCCGACGAGAACCGCCCGTCAAGCCCTGACCATGCGGGCTTCGAGGCACTCCCAGATCGGGTCGAACTTCTCGGTGCCGTCCAACTCGAATCGATGCTTGCGGTAGAACGCCACCGCGCGATCGTTGGCCGCTGCCACCCACAGATATGTGGATGCCTCCCGGTCGATCACGGTGGTCATGAGTTCTGTTGCGAGGCCGGTGCCGTGGTGCTCGGGTACAACGTTCAGTGACCACAGTTCGGTCGGCGCCGGCGGATCGAGGTCGCGTGGCGGGCCGCCGGTGGCGAAACCGACGATGCGTGAATCGTTGGTGTCGACGGCGCATCGGGTCCGCACACCGCGGCTCGACTCCTCGTCGCGGCGGGCGATGATCCGCTCCCATCGTTCGATGCGATCGCGAGGGCGTATCGCATCGAGCTTGGCGCTGTTCATCATTCCCGTGTACGTCGCCTTCCAGATCGCCACGTGCGCTGCGCCGAGCTGTTCTTCGTCGCCCGGGCGGATGTCACGGATCGTGTATCTGGCCACCGTTGCAGTTATACCGATACGACTCGAATTGTTCTCGGAATTTCTTGTCGGACCCCTCTCGTATCATCGAATTCATGTTCGATACCGGGGGGTGGGGAGCGGCGGAGACGCCGCCGGTCGATGACTGCATTGCGGGGTTCCTCGACGTCATCGCACTCAACCGTGTCAACGAGAATCTCGCTCGAGCGGCCACCGTGCTCGCGTACTGCGATGTTCTCGAGATGCGCCTCGAGGCAGCCGAAGCTGCCGGCGGAGATCCGGGCGAGACTGTCCGCGGTGCCCTGTGCGATCTGGCCGTGACGATGACCGGAACGCGTCGTGATGCGTCGGTGGTGCACGATGTCGCGGAGCGTCTGCATCGAATGCCGTTGACCGCCTTGCGTTTCGTGACCGGCAGCTTCGACTGGTCGACGGTGGTCACCATCACCTCGGTGCTGCATCGTGCCAGTGACGAGACGATCGCGAAGATCGAATACGAGGTCTGTGCCTCGGGTGGCCGAATGCGTCCGCAGGCGCTACGCAATCGGATCTGGCGGCTGTGGATGAAGGCCGATCCGGTCGGTGCCGAAGCTGCCCGCGAGACCGCGAAGTCCGAGGAGGTCGGCGTGAGGATCGACCGCACCGGTCCGGGCGGGATCGCGTCGCTCATCGCGAAGATCACCGATCTCGAAGCAGCGGAAGCGGATGCCCTCATCGTCGAGATGGTCGGGACGGTCTGCAAGGGCGACCCACGATCGACGGGCACGCTGCGGGCCGCGGGTCTGATGGCGTTGCTGCACGGCGAGCATTCACTCGCGTGTCAGTGCGATCGCGGCGACGACTGCCCGGTGGCCGGCGCTGTCGACGACATTCCTCCTCGGCGCGGGCATCTCCTCCAGATCGTGGTGGCGGTGGAGACGCTGCTGGGACTGTCCTCGGAGCCCGCGACCCTCGCCGACGGGACGCCCATCGACCCCGAAGTGGCGCGCATCGTTGCCACGGACGCGAAGTGGCAGGCGCTGCTGACCGAGCTGGTCGAGATGCTGAGGCCCGAACAAACAAACACGGGCGACGACGGATCGAACGATGACGGATCGAACCATGACGGATCGAACGATGACGGCCGGGACGACGACGGCCGCGACGGCGACGGTGGGGACGATGACGGCCCTGACGGTGGTGGCCCGGACGACGGTGGTCCGGACGACGGTGGTTCAGGCGGTGCCGGAGCTGTCGATCGCGACTCCCCGCGCATCTCGCCGACGGCGAAGGGGCTCGTCCAGGCCGGGAGCGAGCCTGCTCGAACCCACCCGCTGGGAGCTCGAGTACGGCGGGTGTACGCCGCCGACTCTGAACGACTATCGCTCTGCCACAACGGATATCGACCGAAGAAGGTTGGCGGAGAAGCGGCGGGCCTACCTCGAACACTGTCGCGTCGTCCATGCACGCGTTCGATACGACCGCACCCGATACGACCCGCCACCCTTCTGAACAACACCCGTGCCGGTGTGGCACAGGCCGCTGGCCTGCTACCTTGAACGCCGTTCAAGTCTCTGGGGCAGTTCGCCGCCCCACTCCTCGAGGAGTCACCCGTGTCAGATGTCGACAGCAGTACTCGCCAGCCGAGCCGTAAGGTCGGGCGAATGAACGTCTCCGCCCGCGACATGGCGCAGATCGCAGTGTTCGCAGCACTCATCGCCGCGCTCGGTCTGCCGGGATCGATCACGGTCGGGTTCTCGGGCGTCCCCATCACCCTGCAGACCCTCGGCATCATCCTGTCGGGCGCGATCCTCGGACCACGCAAAGGCACGGCCGCGGTCCTGGTGTTTCTCGCGCTGACGATGATCGGTCTGCCGCTGCTGGCGGGCGGGCGTACCGGTCTCGCCGCCATGGCCGGACCGACCGTCGGCTACCTCATCGGCTGGATTCCGGCCGCATTCCTGATCGGCCTGCTCACTGCGCGGATCCTGCCCAAGTACTCGATCGCGCTCGGCCTGCTGATCAACGCGGTCGGCGGAATCCTCGTCGTCTACGCATTCGGCATCATCGGGCTCGTCCTGCGCACGGACGTCGGACTCTGGGCCGCCATCACGTCCAACGGACCGTTCCTACCGGGAGACATCGCGAAGGTCGTCGTCGCCACCGTCGTCGCCAAGAGCGTCCACCGCGCGTACCCGGGCCTGATCAAGGCGTGACTCTCACGCTGGGAGGTCGAGGCCGCGACAACGACACCGCCATCTCCTGGGCGGGTCGCACACTCACCTACGCCGAACTCGACGCAGCCGTCGAGCGGTGGCCTCACCTCCCGGTGCACGGAGCTCGATCCCACAGCGCTCGATCCCACGACGCGTCAGCGCTGGAGCTGCCGGACGCGTTGATCTGCGTCTTCGCGGCGGCCAGGCAGGGCAGCGCGGTCCGAGTGGAGGACCCGGCCGCCCGTCCCGAGCGCCCTGCGCACACCGATCCCGACGCGTTCCTCCTGGTGGCGACCTCGGGCTCCACCGGCCGCCCGAAACCGCTCGCTCGCACGGTCGCGTCGTGGGTCGACAGCTTCCCCGAGTTCACCGACATCTCCGGTATCCGACCGACCGACACCGTACTGATCACCGGACCGCTGCACGCGACGATGCACCTGTTCGCCGCGGTGCACGCACTGTGGCTCGGGGCATGCGTCACCGACGATCCTTCGCAGGCCACTGCTGTCCATGCCGTGCCTGCGGTACTCCGTGATGTCCTCCGCGGGATGCCCCATGCACGAGTTGCCGTCGCTGCCGGAACCGGCCTCGATGATGCTGCCGCGCAGACGATCTCGGCACAGAACGCCTCGACGCAAGAGATCAGGCTGGTCGAGTACTACGGCTCGGCGGAGCTGTCACTGGTGGCGGCGAGGGTGGTGGGCGAACACTCGTCACTGAGACTGCTTCGGGACGTCGACGCACGCACCGAGGACGGGTACCTGTTCGTTCGTTCGCCGTACGCTGCGCTCGGTGCGCGCGGTTGGTTCGGCGTCGGTGATCTGGCCGAACTGAACGGGCCCGAACTCCTCGTCCACGGCCGCGGGGATGCAGCGATCAACGTGGGCGGAACCACCGTGATCGCCGAGGACGTGGAGAACATCCTGACCGCACTCGATGGCGTCCGAGCTGCGGCAGCGATCGGCACACCACACGCGGTTCTCGGCGAAACGGTCTCTGCTGTCATCGAACTCGACGGAACCCGCGACCTCGACCTCGTGCGCGCCGACGCTCGCGCAATCATGGCGAAAGAGGCGCTGCCGCGACGCTGGACGGTGGTACAGCAGTTGCCTCGTACCTCCAACGGCAAGATCGCCCGAAGGGCCCTGCTGTGAATGTCGCTCCTGTGAATGTCCCCGTTATCGTCGCGGCGAAACGTTCGGCAATCGGTATCGCCGGGCACGGCTTCGCCGATGTCACCGCCCCGAACCTCGCCGCGCCGGTGCTGAAAGCTGTTGCAGCAGAGATCGGTTCGCTCGAAATTCCGATCGACGACGTGATTCTCGGCAACTGTCTCGGTCCCGGCGGCGACGTTGCACGTGTCTCGTCTCTGCTCGCGTGCCTCGGCGTCGGCGTTCCCGGCGTCACCGTCGATCGGCAGTGCGGATCCGGGCTCGACGCGGTGGCGCAGGCCGCGTCCCGCATCCGCAGCGGCGAGGAGACGCTGATACTGGCCGGTGGCGTCGAGTCTGCCAGCACCAGCCCGTGGAGATTCTGGCCACCGGTCGACGGCGCAGAACCCGTCCGCTACACCCGAGCGCCGTTCGCTCCGCCCGGCTTCGCGGACCCGGACATGGGTGTGGCAGCGGACGACCTCGCGCGAATCCGAGGTATCGGGCGCGAACGCCAAGATGCCTACGCTGCACGGTCGTTCGCGCGCGCGGCGGCCTGCGATTTCTCGGCCGAGATCGTCACGGTGAACGATGTCGTAACCGACGAGCGCATCCGCCCCAACATGACTGCCCAGCGGCTCGGCAGACTGCGCCCCACGTTCGCCTCCGACGGCACCGTGACCGCGGGAAACTCGTGCGGAATATCGGACGGCGCAGCAGTTCTGGCCGTCACCACGGCCGAGCGGGCAGCCGGGATGCCGGCGTTGCGCATCCTCGGCAGCGCGGTCGCAGGGTCCGACCCGGCTCTTCCGGGACTGGGTCCGGTGCCGGCGATCGAGAAGCTGCTCGCCCGCACCGGGGTGAGCCTCGCCGACATCGACACCGTCGAGATCACCGAGGCTTTCGCGTCGGTCGTGCTCGCGGTCTCGGATGAATTGGGCCTCGACGAGGGCCGCATCTGTCCGGAGGGTGGAGCCATCGCGATGGGGCACCCGTGGGGAGCGTCGGGCGCAATTCTGCTGGTACGGTTGGCCTCTCGAATGCTGCAACCCGGGGGCCCGGCACTGGGCCTGGCGGCCTGCGCCATCGGCGGCGGGCAAGGAATAGCGATGCTGGTGGAACGAGCGACATGAGCAGGGTTACATGAGCAGGGTCATATGAGCACAGTCAAGTTCGAGAACATTTCGCACTCGTTCGGGGAACGGCAGGTGCTGCACAGCATCGACCTCGAATTCGACGAGCGCCGAATCGGCATCATCGGTTCCAACGGTTCGGGCAAGTCGACGCTCGCGCGGATGATCAACGGTCTGATCAAGCCCGATACGGGCCGCGTCACGGTCGACGGCGTCGATGCCGCGAAGAAGGGGGCGCAGGTTCGCAAGAAGGTCGGCTTCGTGTTCACCGATCCCGATTCGCAGATCGTGATGCCCACTGTCGCAGAGGATCTCGCGTTCTCTCTCCGCAGGTCCGGTTTGAGCAAGGCCGAGGTGGCCGAGCGGGTGGAAGAGATTCTCGTCCGCTTCCGTCTCGATCAGCACCGCGACCATCCGGCGCACCTGCTCTCCGGTGGACAGAAACAACTGCTGGCGATCGGTGCCGTCCTCATTCGACGACCGGAGGTGGTCGTTGCCGACGAACCGACGACGCTGCTCGATCTGCGCAACGGACGCGTCGTCGCGCAGGCTCTGGATTCCATGGACCAGCAAGTCATCGTCGTGACCCATCAACTGGCACTGCTGGACAGCTTCGAGCGCGTCATCGTCATCGACGACGGCCGCATCGCATTCGACGGCACCCCCGCCGCCGCGGTCCCGGCCTATCGGGAGCTGATCGGATGATCGGTCTCTACCGGCCCGGCACCTCGCTGCTGCACCGGATGAGCCCGGGATCGAAGCTGCTGGCGCTGATCTTCGCGATCTTGGCGACGGTGATCTTCGCGCGTACTCCGCTCGAAGTGGGCGTGGTGGCGCTGCTGGTCGCGGCTTTGTTCGCGGTGGCCCGCATTCCGGCGAAAGTTGCACTGGCGCAGCTGCGTCCGGTGCTGTGGATGTTGTTGATCATCGGCGTGTTCCAGGTGATCATCACCACCTGGCAGCGCGCCGTTGTGGTGTGCGGGGTGCTGGTGATCTCCGTTGCTCTGGCGGCTCTGGTCACCCTCACCACCCGGGTGACCGACATGCTCGATACCGTCACCCGAGCGCTCGGCCCCGTCCGACGCTTCGGCGTCGATCCGGATCGCATCGGACTGCTCTTGGCCCTGGCCATTCGATGCATCCCGCTGCTCGCGTCCATCGTCCAAGAGGTGTCGCAGGCCCGCAAAGCACGCGGACTGCAGTGGTCGATGACGGCACTGGCAACGCCGGTCCTGGTGCGTGCTCTGCGCACCGCCGACGCGATGGGAGACGCCCTCGTCGCCCGCGGTGTCGATGATGACGGTGTCGATGATGACGGTGTAGATGACGACGGTGTAGATGATGATGACCACAAGTGAGCTCCTCGCCGCCCGAATAGCGCAGCATTCCGACCGTCGCGGGTCAGCCGTCGTCGACTCGACCGGGGAGATCTCCTACCGGGAATTCTGGGCTCGGGTGACACGCGCGGCGACCGCAGTGGCAGGGATGCGTCGTATTGCGGTACTGCCGACGTCGGATATCGGGTCATTGGTGGTCGTCGTCGCGGCGATGCATGCCGGAGTGAGTGTCGTACTGCTGCATCGACATCTGCTGGCTCATGAATTCGCCGATGTCACGGCGGTGTGCGAGCCCTCGCTGATTGCCGCGCATCCGCGTCAGCACGCGAGATTGCGTGGCTGGGGCGCAGTCGACGTGTTCGCACCCGAGGACGTGGCTGCCGACCCGATCGCCGCCATCTCCACTTCCGCAGCGAATTCCGAGTTGCTCGTGGGCGTCACCTCCGGAACCACCGGCCCGCCCAAGTTGTTCGTGCGCAATCAGGCGTCGTGGGCTGCCACGCTGGACCGCTCCGACGCACTGTTCGATCTCGGTCCAGGCGATCGGGTGTCCGCACCCGGCACCCTCGATCACACCCACTTTCTCTACGGTGCGTTGCACGGGCTGACCCGGGGTGCGACGGTGGACCTACGCAAGGTGCCGGTCGCTCTCGAAGATGCTCCGACACATCTGTATTCGGTACCGACCATCGCCTGGGACATCGCTCGCTCGGGAGTGCGATCGGACAGTGTCCGCGAGGTGCTCTCGTCCGCGGCGCGATGGCCGCAGTCGGGTCGAGCGGCGCTGGCGAGAGCGCTACCGAAGGCAACCACGACGCACTTCTACGGGGCGTCCGAGCTCAGTTTCGTCTCCTACGACCGACGCGAAATCACAGGCACCGAGGTCAGCGGACAGCTGTTCGACGGGGTCGAGGTCGAGATCAGGGACGAGCTGCTGCACGTGCGCAGCGACATGCTGTTCGACGGCTACCTGAGCCGAGTGGGAGGCCACACGACCCTGACGAACGGGCCGGTCGACGGGTGGATGACCGTCGGCGATCGCGGCAGTGTCGAAGAGGGACGACTGATCTTGCACGGCCGCGACAGCGAGACGATCGTTCGAGCCGGACTCAACGTCGAGCTGGCTCCGATCGAAGCGGCACTGTTGTCGATCCCCGGTGTGCTCGAGGCCGGGGTGGTCGGCTTGCCCCACGACCGAACCGGTGCGGAGCCCGCGGCCGGAGTGGTTGTTGCGCAAACCGATCCGATATCCGTGGATCGGATCCGCCGCCACCTACGCACCGTGCTGCCGGGTCCCAGCCTGCCGGTGGTGATCGCCGTCGTGGATTCGCTGCCCCGCACACCACGCGGCAAGCTCGACCGTCACGCCTTGGGTGCAACCTTGGCCACGGTGCGGACCGTCGGCTCGCCCGACGCTCCTGTGACGACGAACCAGACGGTCAACGCGCCGCCGTCGTAGCGGTGGCGCAGAGTGACGCGTTCACCCGCCAGCACCGGGGTCAGGTATTCGATGACGGCGCGGTGCGGTGCCGCGGCCAGCTCCGGCACGTCCACCAGCAACTCCTCGATCGCATGCCAGTATGCGGCGTTGTTGAGGTGGTTGAACGGGTCGATATCGGTTGCGCGCAAAGGGAATTGAACGTCCCCGTGAGATTCCGCCGGCACCGGCTCGGTCAGCCATGCCTTCCAGCGCAACCGGTGTTGATCGGTGGTTCGCGCCAGCATTTCCAGGGCACCGTCGCTGATGCGGGTCGGCATTCCGGTGTCCTTGCTGATGTTGATCCAGAAGCCCTCGGTCTCGATGCGTCCACCCTTCGGTGTCGTCAGTGCCACCCGCATGTTGGACCATCGGGTCGACATCGAGGAACACCAGCGCCGCATGTGCACTCGGTCCGGGAAATGGATCGGCTCGAACACATCGATGACGGTGCGCCGCACGATCCACATGGGATCCGTCTTGCCCAGGGGAGTGGCGTCGAGGTTGTCGGTACCGATGTCCTGCAGGTAGCGGGCAACGCCGTCGAACCGTAGTCGGTTGCTCGGATCGATGTCGCCGGTCCGCACCGGCCAGTTGGTCTCGAAGCCTTCACCGGGCGGCGGCTCCGGTGCCAGTTCGTCGTCGAAGCCGGCCGGTTCCACGCGTGCATTGGTCACGACCGCACTGTACGCGCGCACCTAGACGATGTGACGGGCGCGCATACCGTCGAACACCGGTGCCACGCGCACCACGTCCCCGGTGGTGGGAGCGTGCACCATCTGGCCGTTGCCCATGTAGATCGCCACGTGGCCCGGCCCGGCCGGTCCGAAGTTTCCGAACAGCAGATCGCCCGGTTGCGCGAGCTCCATAGGGATCTCGGTGCCCACGTTCCACTGAGTTTCCGAGGTTCGGGGCAAGGTGACCTTTCCTCCCGAGGCCTTGTAGAGGGCATACGACGTCAGGCCCGAGCAGTCGAATCCGCCGCCGGACGGTCCGTTGATGTTTCCGCCGCCCCATACGTACGGCAATCCCAGGTAGTCCATCGCCAGCTGCACCGATCGGCCGCCGATTCCGGTGAGGTCGAGTCCGGCGAACGGGGTGAGGATGGCGGCGAACTGCGCTTCGGTCGCTCTGATGCGAGACACGTACGGCTTGGTCTGAGTCTCGTAATCGACTGTGCCCGAGGGCATACCGCCCGATCGCAGTACAGCTCCCGCGCCTGCGTTGTATCCGGCCAGGGTCAGATCCAAGGTGTCACCGGACACTTTGCCCTCGCGCTTCCAACCGTCGACCTGTCCGTAGATGTCGCACAGCAGTGTGCCCGACGCCATCACCGAATCACCGATGCTGTTGACGTCGGTGACGCCGTTGCCGTCGTAGTCCTTGCCGTACGTCGCCCACGTGCCGGGCATGAACTGACCCGGCCCCTGCGCGCCGGTGCTCGAGACCGGAGCAGTGGGGCCGTGCCGAAAACCGTTCTCGGCGGCATACAGTGCCGCGATGGTCGTCGCTTTGACGCCGCCGCAGATGTTGCCTGCCTTCTGCAGCCACGGCACGAAGGCGGTGATGGCTCCCACCGCACCCAAACCGATCGAGCCCACATTGATTCCGGTGAACGTGGCGGGTTGACCGGGAAACAGCGCGCGCCTGATGGCCTCGGCCGACGCCATGAACGCGGTCTGGGTGGCGATATCGGCGGCGGTGTACGTACGGCCGGCGAATTGAACGGCACCGGCCCCGAGTGCGGCTGCGGTGGTGGACACCGCATTCGAGGAGAACACACTGAACGGCAGTGGCGTGGAGGGGGAGCCGGCAGCAGCTACGGCCGCGGCTGTGGTGGCGGCCAGTGCATCTCCCGGCGCGGTCGGCACCGCTGCCGTATCGCCGGCTGCTGTGCCGGCTGGTTCTGTGTCGGCTGCTTCTGTGCCGACTGCTTGGATGTCTTCCACCGTCGGTAGGTCGGGGAGCATCGGTTCGGCGGCGGTGTGCAAGCCTTCGGCGGCGTCGGAGAGGGTGCGATCGGCGATGTCGGCGGCCGGTTCGGGCATGGTGCCCAGTAGCTCGGTCCACTGATCGCTCATCGTCTTCGCCTGATCCTCGGCGTTGGCCGCGATCTCCGCCGCCTGATCCTGCACCGCCTGATCGGGAATCGGAGCCGGGGCGTCGGTTCCGGCGACTACACCGGCGGCTGACACGATGACGGCAACGATGACTGCGAATGGATCGCCTGCCATGTATCGACTCCTGCTACTCGAACGATCTTCCCCGAGCCAGGAGCTGTGATCAGTCTCACTCGGGTGCTGCACCCATCATGCACGGTGCAGACGTTCGACTCATGAGTTTTGCGAAACTGTCAGAGCAGGGATGCCCAGTAGTCCGAGAAGCGGATTCCGATGAGCGCGACGACGATTGCGTACCACACCGCGAGCAGCGTCCAGCGCCATTCCAGGAAGAGACGGCCGACTGTGCCGCCGTTGTTCGGGCCGGAGCCGACCAATCGGCTCAGAGCGAGCACGAACAACGGCATCGTCACCGCCCACACCACCATGCAATAGGGGCACAGGGCATTGATCTCGTACAGGCTCTGGAAGATCAGCCAGTGCACGAAGACTTCGCCGAGCAGCAGGCCTGCACTCAGTCCGAGCCAGAACCAGTGGGGCAGTTCTACGCGGCCGAGCCAGAGCACCCCGGCGACGAGCGCCACCGAGAACGCGGCGATGCCCAGGATGGGGTTCGGAAAACCGAAGAGCGCCGCCTGTTTCGTCACCATCACCGAACCGCACGAGAGCACCGGATTCAGGCTGCACGACGGGACGTACGACGCGTCCTCGAGCAGTTTGAATCGCTCGACCGTCAGCGTCAGCGCTGCGAGTAACCCGAAAGCGCTGAACAGGGTGAAGACAGCGGCACCTGCGCGGGTTCTCATGTCGATTACCGGATGCTGCTCAGTTACCGGCTGCTGCAGCGGCAGCGAGGATGTTCTCCGGCGTCGGGTTGGAGATGTCGGTGCCGTTGACGCGCACGTTCGGCGTTCCGTTGATGCCTTCGCCGAGGACCGACTGCGTCTGGGTGGTGACCCAATCGGTGTAGCTGCCGTCGGTGATGCACGACGCGATGGCGGGGGAGTCGGCACCTGCGGAGGCGGCGATCGCGACGAGCTCGTCATCGGTCAGTCCGGTACCGCCTTCGGACGGCTGCTGCTCGAACATGGCGGTGTGCCAGCTCATCCAGTTGTCGCGGTCGTTCTCGGCGACGCAGATGGAGGCACCGGCCGCGCGGGTCGAGTACATGGTCCCGTTCGAGAACCGGTCGAGAATGGAGATGGGTCGGTAGTCGACGGCGACGTTGCCTGCCTCGGCCAACTGTTGCAGCGTCGATCCGCTGATGGACTCGAAGTTCTTGCACGCCGGGCACTGGAAGTCCTCGACGACGCTGACGACGGTGGTGGCGTCGGGGTTGCCGAATCGGATGGCACCGTTGTCCGTCAAGGTCGTGGGGGTGAGCTGGGCCCCGGTCGCGCCGGAGCCTGCCGCGGACGATGCATCCCCCGACGTCGAATCCTTGTTGACGATGAAGAGGGCAATTGCCGCCACGAGCGCTATCAGAACGACTGCGACGACGACCTGAACGAGAGTCCGACGATTCTTGTCACCGTTCTGCATGGCCTTGATGTCTTTGGAGACGTTCTTGCTCGTGTTCACGGCGACCAGTTTAGGCAGTCGATCCTGAGCGTCGGATGAGAGCTGGCGTCAGATGAGAGCGGCGAGGCGCTGGATGGCGAATCGGTATCCGTCGATCCCGAGTCCGGCGATGACGCCGCTGGCGATGGGGGAGACGAAGGAGTGGTGCCGAAACTCCTCGCGGGCGTGCACGTTGGAAATGTGCACCTCGATGATCGGCACCTCCGGGATGACGAGTGCGTCGCGCAGCGCCACGGACGTGTGCGTCAACCCGCCCGGGTTGATGACGATGCCCGACGCCACCCCGCGGGCCGCGTGGATCCAGTCGATGAGCTGTCCCTCGTGATTGGACTGCTCGGTCTGGACGGTGAGTCCGTGCTCGGCGGCGGTCTTCTCGCACAGGGTGACGACGTCGGCGAGGGTGGCGTGGCCGTAGACCTCGGGCTGCCGGGTTCCGAGCATGTTCAGATTCGGACCGTTGAGCACCAACACCTGCTTGGCCATCGCGTCACTCCATTTCCTGCTTCGGGTACTACTGCCTGCTTCGGGTACTACCGGCTCCGACTATTCCACAGCGTGGTTGACACAATCGTCCGGTGAGTACTGGCAAGACGGTCTGGGTGGTGTGGGGCATCGGTGTCTTCGCCTACATCATCGGAGTGCTGCATCGAACGTCGTTCGGCGTCGCCGGACTGAGTGCGGCGGATCGGTTCTCGGTGTCGCCGTCGCTGCTGTCGTCGTTCGTTGTGCTGCAGGTGATCGTGTACGCGGGGATGCAGATCCCGGCCGGGGTGCTGCTGGATCGCATCGGTTCGCGGAAGATGATCGCCGCAGGCGCGCTGATCATGGCGTCGGCACAGATCACGTTGGCGCTGACGGAGTCGCTCCCGGTCGCGGTGGTCGCACGCGCGTTCGTCGGAGTCGGCGATGCTCTCACCTTCATCTCGGTGCTGCGGTTGGTGCCGGTGTGGTTCACGCCGCGGCGAGTGCCGATCGTCTCGCAGCTGACCGGCTTGCTCGGCCAGCTCGGCCAGGTGCTCTCGGCGGTCCCGTTCCTGATCCTGTTGAACGGACCCGGTTGGACGTTCGCGTTCGGTAGCGCGGCTGCGCTCGGGCTCCTTGCACTCGTACTGGTTCTCGCGCTCGTCAGAGATCGCCCCGACGACGGAGCTGCCCCCGCGTTCGAGCCGACGACGCTTCGACAGACCCTCGTCTCCATTGCGGACGTGTGGCGACGCCCCGGCACCCGGCTCGGCTTCTTCTCCCATATGGGTACTCAGTTCTCGATCACGGTGTTCGCGTTGCTCTGGGGTGTGCCGTATCTGACGTCGGCACAAGGGCTGTCGGCATCGACGGCCGGAGCGTTGCTGACGGTGTCGGTGGCGTCCGCGGTGGCGTCGGGCATCGTGGTGGGTGTTCTCACCGGGCGGTACCCGATGCGACGGTCGTGGCTGGTGCTGGCGATCATGATCAGCAACGCGACCATGTGGGCGATCGTGTTGGCATTGCCCGGACCTGCTCCGCTGTGGTTGCTGGTGCTGCTCGTCGTGGTGATCTCGGTGGGTGGCCCCGGTTCGGTGATCGGTTTCGACCTCGCCCGCACGTTCAATCCGAGCGCCAATCTGGGGACGGCGCAGGGGATGGTGAACATCGGTGGCTTCCTGGCGTCGCTGTTGGTGATCGCGGCGATCGGATGGATTCTCGACGCGATGGGTGGTTACACGTTCGACGGCTTCCGGGTGGCGTTCCTCGCGCAGTTCCCGGTGTGGATCATCGCGATCACCGGGGTTCTGTTGACGCGGCGCAAAACTCGTAGGGTGCTCGCTGCCGAGGGCATTCACCCACACACGATGCGTGAGGTGCGAGACCGGATTCGCCGTAAATAAACCTTTGCAGAGACGGCGTTCTGCGAGCATGCTGGTGGTCCGAATATCGTTGTAGGACACAAGTAAATGCTATGTAAAGGTGAATCCAAGAGATGGTTACCGAGCCTGAAGTGAAGCCCGCGACCGGCGAGTATTCGCATCGCGAGATCATGACGATTCTGTCGGGCCTGATGATGGGCATGTTCCTCGCCGCCCTCGACCAGACCATCGTCTCGACGTCCGTCCGGACCATCGCCGACGACCTCAACGGGTTCTCGGTCCTGGCGTGGGTGACCACGGCCTACCTCATCACCTCGACGGTCTCGACCCCGCTCTACGGCAAGCTGTCCGACCTGTACGGACGCAAGCCGTTCTTCATGACGGCCATCTCGATCTTCGTCGTCGGGTCCATGCTGTGCGGCATCGCCACGTCGATGTACGAGCTCGCCGCCTTCCGCGCCATCCAGGGCCTCGGTGCGGGCGGTCTGATGTCGATGGCGCTGGCCATCATCGGCGATATCGTGCCGCCGCGCGAACGTGCCAAGTACCAGGGCTACTTCCTGGCCGTGTTCGGCACGTCCAGCGTGCTCGGGCCGGTCATCGGTGGACTGCTCGCCGGGCAGTCGTCGATCCTCGGAATCACCGGCTGGCGTTGGGTCTTCTACATCAACGTCCCGCTGGGCATCATCGCGCTCGTGGTGGTGTGGCGAGTACTGAACCTGCCGGTGTACCGCCGCGAGGCGCGCGTCGACTGGTGGGGCGCAGTGCTTCTCAGCGTCGGCCTCGTACCGCTGCTCATCATCGCCGAGCAGGGACGCGTGTGGGGATGGAGTTCGCCTCGGGCCCTGTTGTGCTTCGGAATCGGCATCGTCGGCGTCATCGCGTTCGTGCTCGCCGAGATCAAGATGGGCGACGACGCCCTGATCCCCATGCGATTCTTCCGAAACCCGTTGTTCTCGTTGTGTATTGCTGTCAGTGTCATTGCCGGTGCGGCGATGTTCGGCGGCATCTCGCTGCTGCCGCAGTATCTGCAGGTGGTCAAGGGCTCCTCGCCGACGCTGGCCGGCTACCAGACTCTGCCCCTCGTCGGTGCCCTGATGATCGCGTCGATCGTCTCGGGTCGCATGATCTCGAAGACGGGCCGCTACAAGATCTTTCCGATCGTCGGTACCGCACTGATGGCGATCGCGATGTTCGTCTTCCATTACGTGCATGCCGATACGCCGCTGTGGCAGACGATGATCGTCATGGGCGTGTTCGGCCTCGGGCTCGGTTCGATGATGCAGCCGCTGACCCTGGCCATCCAGAATGCGATGCCGCCCAAGGACATGGGTGTATCCACGTCTGCTGCAACGTTCTTCCGGCAGATCGGTGCGACGGTGGGTGTTGCCGTCTTCCTGTCGATGCTGTTCACCCAGCTGACCCCGAAGACCGGCGATGCACTGATTGCCGCGAGTTCGACGCCGGAGTTCCAGCAGGCAGTGCAGAGCGCCGCAACCAGTTCCGACCCGCTGGAATCCGGTTTCGCCCAGGCGATAGCGTCGGGTGACGCCTCCGTCGCAGGTAGTGCGTTGCAGGACAGCTCGTTCATCCAAAAGCTCGAACCCGCACTGGCCGAGCCGTTCCGGATCGGGTTCTCCGACGCCATGGACTACGTGTTCCTCGCCGTGTCGATCCTGATGGTCATCGGCTTCGTGCTGGTGTTGTTCCTCAAGGAGGTGCCGCTGCGGACGATGTCGGGGCTGGCTGCGGCGCAGCAGCAGCGTGACGAAGAACGAGCGAACGAAGCGGGTACGGGTCTACTTTGACGTCGTGAATTCCGACGCCGTGAGTTCTGGGAACTGGGTACAGCTCGGTCCGGTGCGGACGTGGTACGCGGCGTGCGCAGGCTCGACGACATGCACAGCGCAGAGCCGGCGCTGACGCCCGAGCTGTGCAACGCGATTTCGGTGGACTTCCTCACCCGTGACCCAGTGCAGACGTTTGCCCCGATCCGGCGGGCGTGACGGTCTCGGCCGTGCGCCCGAGACCCTCGAACAACACGTCGAGTCCACGCTCGAGCTCGAGGGCACCGTCGTATTCGGTGATCAGCGCTGGAAGCGTGGACAGCAGCGGAAATTCGGCGGTGGGGAGGCGGCGCAAGGCGAGGGTCAGCCGATCTCCGGTCTCGTCGGGTTTCTCGGGCATCTCCTGCGTCTCGCTCAACAGGTGTCCCCGTAGGAAAGATTTCAGCATCCGGTACGTCGACAATGCCTGGGGCACGGTGAACCCGGCGGCGGTCAACAGTGCCAGTACGCCCTCCAACGACCTCAAAGATCTGGTGGTGCCCAGCCCGAGCGGCGTTCGATGGGGGCGAGTGGACAGCAGAATTACCGCGTGCGGATGCTCGAGTGCAAGACAGCGATAGTGCCGGGCGAAGATTCTCAGCTGTCCCTGCCAATCGGGGTCGGTCACATCGACCGTGACGAGCGGGCTGAGTATCGCGTCGGCGATGGCGTCGAGCAGTGCCTCCTTCGTCGGGAGATATCGGTACACCGTCATCGGATCGCGATCGATCGACGACGCCAGGCTGCGAATGGACAGGCTGTCCAGGCCGGTTCGGTCGACGATGGACAGAGCTGCGGACACCACGTATTCGCGGTCGATCTTGTCCTTGACGTGTGGGCCCGTGCGATTGGACGGTGACAACGAGCGTCACCACCTTTCCGGAATCAGAACTAAGCGGTATATCGAAGGTTATCAGACCCGAAAACAAACTTGTTGTCCTGCAGGCATTTTCGCTTGACCCGTGAGAGTACACGTGGTGTGCTGTAGCTCTACACCGTAGAGATACGGGGAAACTCTTTGTTGCGGAGTGGGCCAGGAGCCTCCGCCTACCTCTCACTCCTATCGCGTGTTGCAGAAAAGTCGGCACGCGATGCCATCGAAGTGCACAGACCGCGAGACCTCGACGCCCCTGGTGTATGCCAGTGAACATCGTCGAAAGTCGCGAGATAACTTACCGCGCAATCGAACTCGTCGGGGGATCGATGTGCGTGATCCACGAAGCGAGGCAGCAAGCCCGCTTCGTCCCCCACCATCAGATCGGTATGTAATCCATGCATGCTTCGCAGCGCACCCATGCGTCCACCACCACCGGCCGCAGCAAGACGCTCATTCCCGTCGTAGGAACAATTGCCCTGGCCACCAGCGCACTCATGATGATCACTGCATCTCCCGCCGTTGCCCAGCCCACCACCGTGGGCCTCGGAACCGCAGAGACTTTCGCCGTACTGGCCGGCTCCACCGTCACCAATACCGGCACCTCGACCATCAGCGGCGACGTCGGCGTCAGTCCAGGTGAGGGCGAACCACCGAGTGTCACCGGCTTTCCGCCCGGCTTGGTCACGGGTGGAGTGATCCATGACCGCGATACCGTTGCAGCACAGGCACAGTCGGATCTCACCGTCGGCTACAACGATGCGGCCGGTCGAACCGGCCCGGCGAATGTCGGAGTGGAGCTCGGTGGGCAAACTCTTCTCGCCGGACTGTACGGAGGATCGGGGACTCTCGGCCTGACCGGCACCCTGACACTCGATGCGCAGGGCAACTCGAATGCCGTATTCATTTTCCAAGCGGCATCGACGCTGATCACTGCCTCCAACAGTCGGGTATCGCTCACCAACGGAGCGAATCCCTGCAATGTGTTCTGGCAGATCGGCAGCTCCGCGACACTGGGCACCGACACGCAGTTCGTCGGCACCGTCATGGCGCTGGCGTCCATCACCGCGACCACCGGTGCCACCGTCGACGGACGCCTGCTCGCCAGGAACGGTGCCGTGACGTTGGACTCGAACCGCATCACCAGCCCGAACTGTGAAACCGTCATTCCGCCGACGACCACAACACCCCCCACGACCACGACACCCCCGGTGACCACTACGCCTCCGGTCACGACAACGCCTCCGGTGACCACCACGCCTCCGGTGACCACCACGCCTCCGGTCACCACGACGCCTCCCGGTGACGGCGGCGGTACACCGGGTACCCCGGGTGACGGTGGCGGAACGCCGCCGATCGTCATCGAAGTACCTCCGATCCCAGGCCTGCCTCCCGTCCCCGGCATCACGATCCCGCCGATCCCGGGTATCCCGAACCAGCCGAACGTGCCGAATCAGCCGAACGTGCCGAATCAGCCGAACGTGCCGAATCAGCCGAACGTGCCGAATCAGCCGAACGTTCCGAACCAGCCGAACGTGCCGAACCAGCCGAACGTTCCGAATCAGCCGAACGTGCCGAATCAGCCGAACGTGCCGAATCAGCCGAACGTTCCGAACACCCCCAACACTCCGAACACCCCCAACACTCCTGATCAGCCCAACCAGCCGAGCACACCGGGTGGCCCGGATCAGCCGGGCACGTACAACCCGGGTGGGCAGATCACACAGATCCCGAACGGTGGCGTCGACACCGGTGACGGCAGCACTGTGTCATCCTCTGACACAACGCCGTTCGTTGCGATCTGGACGTTGCTGGCCGTGCTTGCGGTCGGTGCAGTCTCTGCCTTGACTCTGACTCGTCGTCGGCACTGATCGGTGAGACCTACCGTCGAGGTATCGATACCTCTGGCCGAAACCGCCCGCACCACGACCCGACACCGGGTCGTGGTGCGGGCGGTGGCAGCGGCGTTCCTTCTGCTGCTGTCGCTGGTTGCCGGCTGCGCAACGCCCTCGGATCCCGGCCTGTCGCAGAACGATTCGATGTCCTCGGTTTCTCCTGCTCCTGCCGCCGTCGCCCCGTCGGGTGAGGTTGCCGCCGAATCGTCGTCGGCTCCTGAGTCACCGCCCGCGCGGCTCGAGATCGGTGCGATCGGCGTTGATTCCGATGTGATGGGTCTGGGTCTGCGTCCGGACGGCTCGATGGAAGTTCCCGCGGGTGGTTTCCCCGCCGGCTGGTACACCGGGTCGCCGGTTCCGGGGCAATTGGGACCGTCGATCGTTGCGGGGCATGTGGATTGGGGCGGTAGCCCCGGCGTCTTCTACCGGCTCCGCGAACTCGAACAGGGCGACGATGTCACCGTCGTCAGCCAGGACGGCAACACGGTCCGATTCGTCGTCAGTGCGGTGGAGCAGTACCCGAAGGATGCGTTCCCCACCGACAAGGTCTACGGAGACATCGACCACCCCGGCTTGCGATTGATCACCTGCGGCGGTCAATTCGACTCGGACATCTCGAGTTACGACGACAACATCGTCGTGTACGCCGATCGCGTCTGAGCGAGGTCTTTCGCTCACAGCAAGTTCGCAGGCTGCTCCCAGCGTGGCCGACGGTCCATCGCACATTCTCGTAGTCGACAACTTCGACGAACAGGATCTGCGATGACTGCCCAACTCGACCGACCGGGCGCGATGCCTCCATCGCATGCCCGCCAGCCGTCCCGGCAGAACGGGTGGCTGTATCGCCGCCGGCACCTGCTCGGGTTACTGGTTCTGCTCGCGGCCACCGCAACCCTGTACCTGTGGAACCTGACCGCAAGTGGTTACGCGAACTCGTTCTACGCCGCGGCGGTACAGGCCGGTACCAAGGACTGGACGGCGTGGTTCTTCGGATCGCTCGATTCCGAGAACTTCATCACCGTGGACAAGCCACCGGCCGCACTGTGGGTGATGGGACTGTCGGCTCGTGTGTTCGGGTTCTCGAGCTTCAGTTTGCTTCTGCCGCAGGCATTGATGGGTGTCGCCTCTGTGGCGACGGTGTATGCCGCGGTCAAGCGGGTCGCGAACCCCACTGCCGGGTTGCTCGCCGGCTTCACTCTGGCGTCGGTTCCGGCGGCGGCGTTGATGTTCGATTTCGACAATCCCGACGCGCTGTTGGTCCTCCTCATGACACTCGGCGGCTACTTCGTGGTGCGATCTCTGCAGACGGCTGCCGGACGACGGGCCGCGATGTGGCTGGCCTTCGCCGGCGTGGCGCTCGGGTTCGCCTTCCTGACAAAGATGTTGCAGGGGCTGCTGGTGTTGCCGGCGTTCGGTCTCACGTATCTCGTTGCAGGACAGGCGCAGTTACGGGCACGGTTGCTGCACCTCGTCGGCGCGTTCGCGGCGCTGATCGTCGCTGCGGGGTGGTGGGTGTTGACGGTTCAGCTGTGGCCGGAGAACGCCCGACCGTACATCGGCGGGTCCACCGACAACACCGTGATGGATCTGGTGCTCGGGTACAACGGCCTCGGCCGAATCTTCGGTAACACCGGCGGTGGCGGCATGGAGGCTCCGGCCGGAATGAGTGCCGGGGCAGCCGGGTCCAGCTTCGGAGGGTCGACCGGTCTTGACCGACTGTTCGGCAGCGAGATGGGAATCCAGATCTCCTGGCTCATCCCGGCGGCCCTGGTGGCGCTGGTCTTCGGGTTGATCGCTCGTGGCCGAGCGCCACGTACCGATCTGCTGCGTGCGTCCCTGATTCTGTGGGGCGGTTGGTTCCTGGTGACGGCGCTGATCTTCAGCTACATGTCCGGCACGATTCACCCGTACTACACCGTCGCGCTCGCTCCTGCACTTGCGGGCATGATCGGAACCGGCGGCTATGCACTGTGGCTTCGACGCGAATCCATCTGGGGCAGAGCAGGTATGGCAACGATGATGATTGCGGCCGGTACCTGGAGTTGGGTGCTGCTGCACCGCAACGCGGACTGGCTGCCTGCGTTGAAATGGATTCTGTTGGTGGGGACCATCGTCGCGGCCGTGATGATTCTGCTCGCCGGGCGCTACCGAAAGCTCACTGCCGCTGCGTTGATCCTCGGAGCCGTGGCCGGTCTCGGCGGCGGCGCGTCGTACGCCATCGCCACGACGACCAACGCACACAGTGGTTCCGTCCCCACCGCGGGCCCGACAGGTGCAGTCAGCGACGGAGGCCCTGGCGGCATGCCGGGCGGTGGAATGCCGAGTGGTGGTATGCCGACGGGAGCGATGCCGGGCGATGCGATGCCGGCTGATGCTGCGTCGGGCGATGATGCGAGCATGCCGGCTGATGCCGCCGATCTTCCGGCCGGCTTCGGCAGCGGCGACCTGCCGAGCGGTATGTCGATGGGCGGTATGGGTGAGACCGACGAGGAGTTGACGGCTCTGCTCGAGTCCACGACCACGCGGTGGTCCGCTGCTGTGAACGGTTCGATGTCTGCAGCCGGATACGAGTTGGCGTCCGATACGGCAGTGATGGCGATCGGCGGATGGAGCGGCGATCCCACCCCGACTCTCGACGAGTTCATCGAGTACGTCTCCAATCACGAGGTGGCGTACTACGTGTCGGGCGGAATGGGTGGCGGAATGGCGCGCGGCGGCATGGGCGGTGACTCCGCGAGTACTTCCTCGCAGATTCAGGAATGGGTCGAGGCGAACTTCACCGCCAGCACCGTCGGCAGCGCGACGGTGTACGACCTCAGCACCTACACGGGCTGACACCCGCGACGCCGATTGGGCACAGTTGTTCCACCGCAGACGCTTCGACTGCGGTGGAACTTCTGTGTACTGACCCGTGGTACTGACCCGTGATCGATCAGAAAGGCGGAGGATCATCGTCGGGTGCCGACGTAGGTGCCGACGTAGGTACCGGCGCGGGCAGCGGCTGGACTATCTCGAGGCTCGGGGTATCTGCCTGCATCGCTTCACCTTTGGGTCTGCGATGGACGACGGGCAGATGGCTCAGGTCCGCGAGTTGCGTGGTGCCGGGAACAGTGATCGCGGTGGTGCCGGCATTCGAGACCCAGAACTCGACACCGCCGGCGAGCATCACCGGCGTCCACAACCCCATGGTCTTGAGACTGTGGTGGTAGCGGCACAGGCAGTGCAGGTTGGTGTCGATGGTCCAGCCGCCGGACTCGGGGTCGCGATGAAAGTACGGAACGATGTGGTCGATCTCGCATCGCTGGGCCGGGACATCGCAGCCGGGGTGCCGGCACGTGCGGTCGCGATATCGAATGCGTTCCGCCAGTGAAACAGTCGGGCGATATACGAGGGCTCCGGGTGGCGGCAACACGAGACCTCCGTGACCGTCCGGGTGGAGCGCGAGCCCAAGAGCGGGATCTGCGGTGATGGCCGCTTCGCGTTCGGCAACAAAGGTGTAAGTGCCCCGATACGGTGTGGCGACACAGGTGCTTCGCGGTGGTTGTGCGGACTTCGGGGGCCGAGGAACCGAACCGCCGACGCGACGACGACTGCGTCCCAGCGGATGAAACACCACCTGCGACCTGCTGCCGCTGTCGGCGCTGCTTTCGGCGCCCTTGTCTTCAGTGCCCGTGCCATTGTCGGTATCGAGGTTTACGAGTGACTCCAGGTCTTCGCCGTAGCCGAGTTTCTCCGCCAAATTGCGGGCTTCGGTGAGGAGGATCTGCCAGTGTGCGTTGTCTGCTAGTTCCCGGGCGTATTCGGCATCGATGGGTCCGTGACCGGCAAGGTGAGCAGGACTGGACAGCAGACCGGCGAGAGTGGCGAGGTCGACGGTGATCACCGTCAGTGGGGCGCGTCGATCAGGACACACTGTATCGGCCGTGCACGGATTGTCGTCATCGGGTTCGCACATGCATGCCATCGACGACTCTTGCTGCAGCAGAGCAACATACGCTGCGGCACGCTTCTGCCCCTTGTTTCGCGGATCACGTCGGCACACGGTCGCGGCCATCTCGTTGATCAACTGCCAAGCAGCTGCGGCGTCGGCGGCGGTGAGGTCGGCTTTGAGCGTCGAGAGCACGTCTTTGTCGGTGTACGTGACGTTGGTGTGCCGTTCCAAGTCCTTGCGCAGAGCGGCAGCCTGCTCGGGTGCGATGCGGTACATGATCGACCAGATTTCCGTCGCCAGCGGACCCGGTGACAGGCGTCGGGCAGCGTGCAGAACCTCCCCTTGGACGGCCGTCGCCGCGTCCTGCGTCAGATTGTGGGTGCACCGGTATATCGCGCGGACCCGGGGCAGGTCGAGTTCGCCGGCCTCGAACGCTGCTGCAACATCTGGAAGCCGGAGCCGTAAGTCCATGCCGATCTCGGCGTACGTGTTCGCTACGGTCTTCGAGCAACCCAGAACGTGCGCAATCTCCGACGCCGCGTAATTGCCGGCATCCTGAATGATGTCACCGACCAGAACGTTCTGATGGATGCATGAGTCCCAGATGGCAGCGGCTACAGCCACTTTCCGTGCGCACGCCTGATTCTCCAGCGTCGCGACATCTCGAATCTCGGCCAGAGAAGCAGCCTCGATGTACGGCTTCGATTGCGGCCCGAGATAGGCCGCGAATCGACTGCGTGTCGAGCTATATGTGGTCATTGTGTAGTCGCCCCCCGGCATGTGTTCCCACTGGAAGTAGAACGCATGTTCGATGGTAATGCGGAATTCGATGCCGGTCAACTCCAATTCCATTGCACTGAAGAAGGATTGGAGAAGTGGCACCCATACACCAACCTACCGACAAGTTGCTCGGCCGCGTTGTGGGAAGGCGCTCGAGGAGCTCAGGCCGAGTCGTGCATCAGCGCGGCGATGTACAACAGGACGGAATCGCTGC
Organism: Rhodococcus sp. 05-340-2; assembly: GCF_002258915.1. NCBI lineage: Bacteria > Bacillati > Actinomycetota > Actinomycetes > Mycobacteriales > Nocardiaceae > Rhodococcus > Rhodococcus sp. 05-340-2. The sequence goes on along the minus strand of NZ_NOYU01000025.1, from coordinate 238,358 downwards.
CGGGTGAGGTCGTGTACCCGGTGAGCTTGTCGATCTTGACGAGCCGGTAGGTGAGCGTGTTTCGGTGCAGGTGAAGCTTTTCGGCTGTCTTGGTCGAGTTGAAGCCGCTCTCGCCCCACGTCATCAGTGTTCGCTTCAGGACTTCCCAGTCCGGGGCATGGACGATGTCGCCCAGCACCGTGTCGACCAATCGGCGACGGGTGCTGTCGGGAACAGCCCGAACGGCGTGCAACAGACGCATCCGGTCGATGTCGTGGATGTGTCGTTCGGGAAAGACCTGCCGCCCGAGCTCGAGTGCGTCACGTGCGTCCTGGGCCGACGCGTTCAATCGAGCGACGCCGGACGCGCTCGGCCCAACCCCGACCGATACCGACCATGCGTTGGCCTTGCCCCGCTCGACGAGCGTCTGCCAGCGACGGTCGTCGTCGGTGGTGCTACCCACTGGAGGCATCACGGCGACGACATTTCGGGAGAGTCTGCCGGCTATTTCCTGCGTAGTGTCGGCTGTGTGTCGAATCCATTCCAGCACAACGGTAGTGGGGTCGGCGTCGGCGCGCTTGCCGACCTCGGTCGCCGACGCCGTGTTGTCGGTTTCGACCAGAAAGACACGGCGCGGAATGTCGATGTCGAATGACAGTGCAGCAGCTCGATTCTCGACACTCTGCATGGACGCTTCGCTACGGTGCCAGTCGAAGACATCACGCAGAAAGTCTTCGACGGCGCGCTGGCGGGAGACCCTGGTTCCGATGCGGCTGGCCTCGCTCATGAGGATTTCCGTCTGACGTTTGACTATCTGTCCGAATTGCTCGACCAGCTCGGGAGCTCCGGACAGACCTACGGTGCCGACCACTCGACCATCGAGGGTCAGCGGAAGCGTGGTGCCGGGAAGGCTGCCCTGCAGGCTCCGTACGTCGGCGCTCGAGTGACTGCGTGTGCTGTTGGTTTCTATCACCACGATCGACGCCTCGTGGAATTGCCCGACGCGTCCCCGTTCACCGCTACCGAGGACGATCCCGGTGGCGTCGGTGATCAGTACGTTGTGCCCGATGATCTCGGTGATGTCCACTGCGATCTGCTGCGCCAGCTCGGTACTGAGCACGACGAACTCCCGTCCGATTAACTTCGACGTAACGCCGAATCTGGGCATGTGTGCAACTTGCCCAAGAATATAGACGTACGGGAGCTGATGCTGGGCTTTTTGATGAAGACCCGAAAGCGGTCTCCGTCATACGATTTTTCCATCGTCGACAGAGGAGAAGTCATGCAAGTATTGGATTGGATTGCGGTAGCCGGGTATTTCGTAGTGCTGATCGTGGTCGGTGTACAGACCATGAAAAAAGTCTCGAATGCCGATGATTTCGCGGTTGCCGGCAATCGTATTGTCTGGCCGGTCTTCTTCGGCAGCCTCGCTGCTGCCTTTCTGGGCGGCGGCGCATCGTTGGGTGTCGCCGGGGCGACGATGCGCGACGGGTACGTCTACATGTTCGCCTTCTGCGCCTTCGGAATCCAGACCGTACTGGTGGGACTCTTCGTCGCGCCCAAGCTCAAACGCTACCGCGGTGCACACACGCTCGGTGACGTGATGCATGCGCACTACGGCAAGCCCGCTCGCGTCATTACGGGCGGATTGTCGATCGTGTTGTGCACCGGAATTCTGGGCGCTCAGGCATTGGCGATCGGTACGGTCGTCAACGCAACTCTCGATGTACCGCCGACACTGGCGATCATTCTGGGTATGGGCGTGACCGTCCTCTATTCCGCGTTCGGCGGAGCCTGGGCCGTCATTCAGACCGACCTTCTCCAGTTCGTGTTCCTCGGCGTCCTGATCCCCGTGACGTTGCTCATCGGATTGCATGCAGTGGGAGGGCCTTCGGCTCTCGTCGACGCCCTGCCGTCCGATCACCTGACGCTGATGGGTGATTACAGCGTCATGAAGTTCGTCGGTTTGTTCGCGGCCCTGCTGCTCGGTGAGACGTTGGTTCCTCCGTACGCGCAGCGCACCTTCTCGACGCCCGACTCCTCGCACGCCCGTAAGGGATTCGTCACCGCCGGTATCTTCTCGTTCTTCTTCTTCTTCATCTCGGCCTCGATCGGAGCGGTGGCATTCGTGCTCTACCCCGACATCGAGCCGGATTCGGCACTCCCGACCGTCGTCACCAACCTGATGCCGATCGGCCTGCTCGGCTTGTTGGTTGCGGCGCTCCTCGCGGTCGTGATGTCGACGGCATCGAGCTACATCAACTCCAGCGCAGTGGTGTTCACCGACGATCTCTACCGGCCACTGGCCAAGCACGAGGCCTCGCAGCGCAAGCGGCTGAACATCGAACGAACCCTCAGCGTGGTCGTCGGCGCCGGTGCCACCATCTTCGCGCTCACAGTTCCGTCCATCGTGGACGCCCTGCTCTACAGCTACACACTCTGGGCACCGACGATGATCGTGCCGCTGTTCGGAGCAGTGCTGTTCGGTGTTCGTTCCGCGCCTGCCGCGCTGTGGGGTATCTCCGCGGGTGCTGCGGTCACGGTCGTGTGGCAGTGGGTACTGATGAGCCCGTTCGGTCTCGACGGTCTTCTCCCCGGTGTCGCTGCGAACTTCATCGCCTACACCGTGGCGGCGGTGGCGACGAGCAAGAAGTATCCACGAAGAACACAAACCTCGAACGAACCGATCCTCGACAACACCGGAGCGCACTGATGTTGGAAATACTTTTCTACGGAGCGCCGATTGTCGCAATTGCTGTCACTGCCTGGTGCGGCTTTCTCGGGTGGCGATTCTATTTCCAAGAAGTTCTGAAGAAAGAGGAATGATATGACCCTCGTATCTGCAAATCTCGCAGGCATCGCCGACGAGACCACCAGTTACCCCGCGTATGTGCAAGATGGACGAAATATCCATGTTTCGGGTCAGGTGTCCTTCGCCGACGACGGGTCGATCGTGGGCGAGGGTGATCCGGCGAAACAGACCGAGGTCGCTATCGATCGTCTCGAACGAGTACTGCACGCCGCCGGGTCGGATCTGAACCACGTCGTCTCGACGACCGTGTACCTGACGTCGGCGGCGTACGCCGCCGAGATGAACCGGGTGTGGCGTGAGCGGTTCGGTCGGCACCGGCCGGCCAGGGCCACGGTCGTCACCGGCCTGCTCGACGAGAGACTGTTGGTCGAGATCACCGCTGTGGCTGTGCATTTCGGCGAGGGTGTCGAATGAGAATCGCAGTTCTCGGTGGCGGCATCATCGGTGTGACGAGTGCGTTCTATCTGGCACGCGAGGGCCACGAGGTGGTGGTCTACGACGAGCGCGATCGCGTCGCAGACGACACCACCGCCTCGACGGCCGGGTTGATAGCGCCGGGGCATTCGTATGCATGGGCGTCTCCGCAAGCACCGAAAATGTTGCTTCGATCGCTGGCCGGAGGACAAACCTCCATTCGGGTGAAACCTCGCCTGGATCCAGCGTTGATCCGGTGGGGCCTGGCGTTCATGCGTGAATGCACTCCCGCACGCAGCCTGAAGAACACCCTCGCCAAGTACGAGCTCGCCTCGTACAGTCAAACCTTGCTCGAGAAGCTGACGGTGGAGGAGTCACTCGAGTATCACCGGACCGACGGAGGGATCCTCTACCTCTACCGGGACGCAGCCGCCCTCCACGAAGCCAGCAGCAAAGCCGAGCTGATGCGTCAGCAGGGAAGATCACAACGCCTGCTCACCCGGGAGCAGGCGTTCGAGGTCGACCCTGCTCTGGCCAACAGCACCATCGACTTCGCGGGAGCTGTTCACGACGAGGACGACGGCACCGGTGACCCGGCGCTGTTCACCGTGGGGTTGGCGGCGGCAGCCGAACGCCTCGGTGTCCGGTTCGAGCTGAACACGAGAATCGAGTCGTTGGAGTCCGACGGCACCTCGATCGTCAGGGCTCGTACTGCTCGGGGCAGCGAAATCGACGCCGACTGCTACGTGTTGGCCCTCGGGAGTGCGTCGAGCACACTCGCTCGCACCGCAGGGCTCCGCGTCCCGGTCTATCCGGCCAAGGGATACAGCCTCTCGGTGGCTATCCGGGACCAGTCGCGGGCACCGCACACAGGCGGTATCGACGAACGATCACTGGTTGCCTGGTCTCCGTTCGGATCGACACTCCGTATGTCGGCCGTCGCCGAATTCGCCGGTTACGACAAGACCCACGCGCCCTCGAACTTCGCCGAGATACGCGCTGCCGGTGAGGAACTCTTTCCCGGAGCATTGGACTGGAGTTCGGTCGAGTATCGCTCGGGATTGCGCCCGATGACTCCGGACGGGCCGCCGATCATCGGTGCAACGCCCCGCGACAACCTGTTCGTCAACACCGGACACGGACACGTCGGCTGGACGATGGCCTGCGGCTCGGCTGCACTGCTCGCTGCCGAGCTCGGTCGACGTCCAGCCGAGATCGATGCCACACCGTACCGGTTCGATCGCTTCTCGCGCCGCACTAGGAAGTCGGCAGCTCGGTCGGTCCGAACCAGGTGAACAGCTACCGGTGGACGCTGCGCTCGACAAGCGTCCACCGGTACTCGCCAGAAAGGGAAAGCCGCTCATGCGCTACCACCAACAGATATCCGGAACGGGCTACACGTTCTCCTCGCTGATCGAGGTCATGGCAAAGGCTTCACCTCTGCGTTCCGGTGACGAGCTGGCAGGATGTGCGGCTCACTCGGATGCCGAACGTGCTGCTGCCCAATGGATCCTGACAGATATTCCACTGTCGGTGTTTCTCGAGGAACAGCTCGTTCCCTACGAGACCGACGACGTGACGCGCCTGATCGTCGACTCGCACGATCGGACGGCCTTCTCTCCGATCTCCCATCTGACCGTCGGTGGCTTCCGTGATTGGCTGCTCGCAACGGCGGCCACCGCGAACAGCGCAGACACCCTCGCCGCTGTCTCGTCCGGGATCACACCCGAAATGGCAGCTGCCGCATCGAAGCTGATGCGTAATCAGGATCTGATCGCCGTCGCGAAAGCCATGACTGTCACCTCGGCCTTCCGAACCACTATCGGTCTGCCAGGACGAATTGCCACCCGACTACAGCCAAACCATCCGATCGACGATCCACGCGGTATCGCGGCAGCAACGCTGGACGGGCTGCTTCTCGGCTGCGGCGACGCCGTGATCGGCGTCAATCCGGCCACCGACTCGCCGCACGCCACGGCCACGCTCCTGCATCTCCTCGACGACATTCGACTGCGTTTCGACATTCCCGTGCAATCGTGCGTATTGGCCCACGTGACAACAACTATGGACCTGATCGACAAGAACGTTCCGGTGGATCTGATCTTCCAGTCCATCGCAGGCACGCAGGGTGCCAACACGAGTTTCGGAACAACGATCCCGATGCTGCTCGAGGCCGCAGAGGCAGGACGATCGCTGGGGCGAGGAACCGTCGGCGACAACGTCATGTATCTCGAAACAGGTCAAGGATCCGCGCTGTCCGCCAACGCGAATATCGGATCGGGCGGGCTCGCAGTCGATCAGCAAACGCTCGAGACAAGGGCCTACGCGGTAGCGAGAGTGTTGGATCCGTTGCTGGTGAACACGGTGGTCGGCTTCATCGGGCCCGAATACCTGTACGACGGTAAGCAGATCATTCGCGCCGGCCTGGAAGATCATTTCTGCGGCAAGCTCCTCGGCCTCCCGATGGGGGTCGACGTGTGCTACACCAATCACGCGGAAGCCGATTCCGACGACATGGATGTCCTGCTCACCTTGCTCGGAACTGCTGGTGCCGCGTTCGTCATCGCAGTCCCCGGAGCCGACGACGTGATGCTCGGCTATCAGAGTCTGTCGTTCCACGATGCGCTGTACGTCCGGCACGTCCTGGGCCTGAGGCCGGCACCGGAATTCGAGCGCTGGTTGCACTCTCTCGGCATGGCCGACGACTCGGGGCGCATCACTCCGATCGATCTCGCAGCCTCGCCGCTCATGGCGCTCACCGATCGATGACGGACCATCGACCGTCCCCAGCGGGCTCGGACACCGACATCTGGGACCGATTGCGAGCGACGACCACATCACGCATCGGTCTGGGGCGAACGGGTTACGGCCTTCCGACTTCACGATTGTTGGACTTCAACGCTGCTCACTCCGCTGCCCGCGATGCTGTGCACCTCGAGCTAGACGTCGATCGGCTCGCCGACGACATCAGCGAGCTGGGCATCGGCGTTCCGGTGTCCGTTCGTTCGAGGGCCTCGAACCGCAGCGAGTATCTACGTCGACCCGATCTCGGCCGAACCCTGCGCTCCTCGGCACATGTCGTCTCGGAGAACAAGGACATCGGCTTCGTACTCGCCGACGGTCTGTCCCCGCGAGCGCTCGGCGAGCACGGCACCGGGCTACTCGAGGCATTGGTCTCCGAACTGTCGGATCGCCACACCATCGCGGCTCCGGTCATCGCGACTCAGGCGAGAGTTGCACTCGGCGATCACATCGCTGCAGCGTCCGGTGTTCGCACCGTCATCGTGATCATCGGCGAGCGTCCCGGCCTGTCGGTGGTCGACAGCCTCGGCATCTACCTCACTCACCTGCCGTACCCGGGCCGGACCGACGCCGATCGAAACTGCGTGTCCAACATTCACCCTCCGGACGGCCAAAGTTATCTCCGCGCGGCGCAGATCACGCGATCGCTGCTGACCGGGGCCCTCGCGCTCGGCCGCTCCGGAGTGGACCTGAAAGACAATTTCACCAGCGAACTCACTGGTTCGGAGACGTACACGATCGAGCACACGACGGCCTCGCACCCCTCGCGAGTCCAGTGATGTCGCCTGATCTGCCGCCGCCTCGCGTCGACCATTGGGAGTGGCAGCGCTCTGCCCGATGCCGCTCGATGGCATCGTCCGTGTTCTTCCCTCCAGAAGGGCTACGCGGACCGACATTGCGGTACAGCGAACAGGCGGCCAAGGCTGTCTGCAGTCTGTGTCCCGCGCTCACCGAGTGTCGGCGGTACGCCATCGATGTGCAGGAGCCACACGGTATTTGGGGCGGACTGACACCTGCCGAGCGCTCCGCCCTGGCAGAACCGTAGCGGTACGACGCATTGTCTCGATCCCAAGACTGCCACCCGGCTTCACTCCGGAACGAGTACGAACCGCTCCAGGACCACCTGAGTGTCGTCGTCGACGGTGAAGTATGGATAGCCCAGTTCCGCGCGAACCTCGGTCGAGTGCCAGAATCTTTCGTGTCCGGCCCGCCACTGCGCCACATCGGCGTAACCCTCTCCCTCGTCGAGGGCATGCTGAAGTGAAACATTCTTCAGCGCAACGACATCGACGGCCTGGGTTTCGATGATCCCCACCGTCAGTCCCGCCGAATCCACCACCGCGCCACGTTCACCGACTCTCGGCATCTCCTCGTCGGCGTACTGGACCAACAGACTGGCCGTGGTGGTCTTGGCGCCGGTCAGGACGGCCGCAACCAAGGTGTCCCGTAAGGGCCCCGGGTACGCGAATTCGACAATCGGTAGATCGGTCACGCACCCATCATATTTCGAGGTCGACCCACACCAGTCGGTGGTCCGACGGGTGCTCGGTGCCCGAAGGCCAGTACACCTGCGAATCGATCACCGTCAGATCGTCCGAGGGCAACACGTAGTCCACGCGCAGGTCGCCCGGCGTCGGGTCGGCGAAATCGGCTGTGTCCGTGCCGTGATCGGCCGAGGTGGGTGCAGGATCCTGAACCCGCGGAAGGTCGAGAACCTGCGCGATGGCACCGGCCACCGAATCGCCGTCCACCGGATCGCTGTTCTGATCGCCCAGCATGACGAACGATGCTCCGTCCTCCAGCCCGCCGCGTACACCGTTGTCGTCGTAGAGGTAGTCCGCACCCGAGATGTAATCGGCGCTGAGCCGGATCTCGTCGTGGTTGCGTTTGCCGTTGCGGTCCTCGGGACCATCGAAAGACGGGGGAGTGGGGTGTGACGCCAACACGTGCAGGGTCGTGCCGTTCACGTCGATCGGCACGTCCCAATGCGATTTGCTGGACAGTCGAAGCGCGTCGGACACGTCGCCGTAGTAGTCACGCGGCAGCAGGGAATCCGGCATGTCCTTCCACAGGAAGTTCTGGAACGTACGTACCGAATCGGTGGCGATCGGGAACTTCGAGTACACGACCATCCCGTACTGGCCCGGGAACTGACCGAATCCCCACGCATCACCCGGGCCGCCGAGTGTGCCGTCCCGGTCCAGGTCGAGTCCCGAATCGACGCCCGTGTTCACCGGCGCAGTGAAGGAGTGCGGATACTGTCCGTCGAGATAGTTGTCGTTGAACAGCCTCACCGCATCGTCACCCGAGTAGTCGAACTCGTTGACCAGCAACACATCCGGTGAGTTCGCGGAGATCGCATCGGCAACCGCGCGAGCCTGTGCGTCCTCACCCTGCAGATCGGTCACCAGCTGCCCGGCCACCGGCCGATTGAGGCTGGCATTGAACGTCGCCACGCGTACCGGCGTCGTAACGGCTTCGAGTCGGTCTGCATCAGGGTCGGACGAGGAGCAACCAGAGGCCATGACGGCGAGGGTAACGGTGACGGCCACGAGTCTCGACATTCTCACGGTCGTCACCGTAGAGACGGCAAGCGAACGCCAGGTTACGGATTAACAAGCAAGCGTGCTTGCTTTTTTCGAGACCTCCTGTGAAGCTGGGCTCATGGCAGACCTCGACACTCTGGTCGACGACCTCCGCGCCGAGGGCAACGACCTCGATGCACTCGTGGCCGAGTTGACCCCGGACCAGTGGGCGGCACCGACACCGGCCGAGGGCTGGACCGTCGCGCACCAGATCGCGCACCTCTCCTGGACCGATCACGTCGCGGAGCGGACCACGTCCGGCGCATCAGGCGATATCGAGGCCAAGGAAGAGTTCGCTCTCACTTTGAAGAAGGCGTGGGAGAACCCCACGGGCTTCGTCGACGATGCCGCCGAGGACGAATCTCGCAACCCGAACCTCCTGAGTGAATGGCGAACCCGACGGACCGCCATGACGGACGCGCTGATGCAGGTGCCGTCCGGGATCAAGATCGACTGGTTCGGACCCCCGATGAGTGCGGCGTCCATGGCCACGGCGCGTCTGATGGAGACCTGGGCGCACGGTCAGGATGTCGCCGACGCGGTAGGCGTCACCCGCGTTCCCACCGACCGAATCCGCGGAGTCGCTCATATCGGCTTCCGCACACGGGATTTCGCCTATGCCGTCAACGAGCAGGCTCCGCCGACCGAGCCGTTTCGCGTCGAGCTCACCGCGCCGTCGGGAGAGCTCTGGACCTGGGGACCCGAGAACGCCGGCCAACGGGTGAGCGGTCCGGCGCTGGACTTCTGCCTTCTCGTCACCCAGCGCGCTCACCGCGACGACCTCGGTATTGCGGCCGAGGGAGCCGACGCCGCGCACTGGCTCACCATCGCCCAAGCCTTCGCAGGCCCTCCGGGAGCCGGACGGACACAGTCAGGACGAGAGCAAGCATGACCGTACGAATCGGCAACTGTTCGGGCTTCTACGGAGACCGTCTCTCCGCCATGCGAGAGATGCTCGAGGGCGGCGAACTCGATTACCTCACCGGTGATTACCTGGCCGAGCTGACGATGCTCATTCTCGGTCGCGATCGCATGAAGGACGCGACCCGTGGCTACGCCAAGACCTTTCTGCGGCAGGCCGAGGATTGCCTGGGGTTGGCACTGGACAAAGGTGTCAAGATCGTCGCCAACGCAGGCGGACTCAACCCCCGAGGCCTGGCCGAGGCACTGGAGAAGCTGGACTCCGGCGCGAAGATCGCGTACGTCGACGGTGACGACCTCCTCGGCCGAGCCACCGAACTCGGTCTCGGCAGCCCGCTGACCGCAAATGCCTACCTCGGAGCGTGGGGCATCGTCGAATGCCTGAACTCCGGGGCCGATGTCGTGGTCACCGGTCGCGTCACCGACGCCAGTGTCATCGTCGGGCCTGCAGCAGCCCACTTCGGTTGGACGCCGACCGATTACGACGCGTTGGCCGGGGCCGTGATCGCCGGACATGTCATCGAATGCGGAACGCAGGCGACGGGTGGCAACTACTCGTTCTTCACCGAGATCGCAGACATGTCTCGTCCCGGATTCCCCATCGCCGAGATCGAGTCCGACGGTTCGTCCGTCATCACCAAGCACGAGGGCACCGGTGGGGCTGTCAGCGTCGGCACCGTGACCGCTCAGCTGCTGTACGAAATCACCGGCGGGCGATACGCGAACCCCGACGTCACCGCGCGGATCGATTCGGCGATCCTGGCGCAGGAGTCCAGTGATCGGGTGTCCATCACCGGCGTCACCGGGGAAGCGCCACCGCCCACCTACAAGGTCTCGCTCAACGCACTCGGCGGGTTCCGCAACGAATTCACGATGGTGCTCACCGGACTCGACATCGAGGCCAAAGCGGCACTGGCGCAACGGCAGTTCGAGTCCTGGCTCACGGCTCGTCCCGCCGAACTCGACTGGACCCTGGTGCGCACCGACAAACCGGATGCCGAGACGGAGGAGACGGCCAGCGCCCTGCTGCGCTGTGTTGCCCGCGACAGAAACCCCGACGCTGTCGGACGTCAGTTCTCGGCCGTGGCAGTCGAACTCGCACTGGCCAGTTATCCCGGATTCTCGGTGACCGCGCCCCCTGGAAACGGAGCGCCGTACGGAGTGTTCACGGCAGGTTTCGTCGACGCGGCCGAGGTGCCACACGTCGCGCACCTGGCCGACGGGACCGAATGTGCCGTAGCTCCGTCGCAGCAGTCGCAGGTGCTGGAGCCCGTGAAAGAACCGGTGCTGCCTGCACCCAGAGCACCCGAAGCGACCATCCGGCTTCCACTCGGAACCATCGCCGCGGCCCGTAGCGGCGACAAGGGCGGCAACGCCAACGTCGGAGTCTGGGTTCGCACCGACGACGAATTCTCTTGGCTCGTGCACACATTGACGGTCGAGACTCTGAAGCAGATGCTGCCCGAGGCAGAGCCGCTGACCGTCACCCGCCACGTACTGCCCAATCTGCGGGCCCTGAATTTCGTCATCGAGGGCATCCTCGGTCAAGGCGTCGCCTCTCAGGCCCGATTCGATCCACAGGCCAAGGGACTCGGTGAATGGCTGCGGTCGCGGCACATCGACATCCCCGAAACGCTTGCCTACAAGGGAGAACTCGTATGAACATCTGGACGACGCCCGAGCGTCAGCAGCTGCGCAAGACCGTTCGCAGTTTCGTGGAGCAGGACATCGCGCCGCACATGAATCAGTGGGAGACCGACGGAGAGATTCCGCGCGACCTGCACAAGAAGGCAGCCGCGTTGGGGCTGATCGGAGCAGGCTTCCCCGAGGACGTCGGCGGCGATGGTGGAGATCTGGCCGACGCGGTCGTGATCTGCGAGGAGATGCATCAGGCCGGTGCGTCCGGTGGACTGTTCGCATCGCTGTTCACCAGCGGAATTGCATTGCCGCACTTGGTGGCAGCGGGCGACGCCGATCAGATCGAGAAGTGGGTGCGGCCCACGCTGGCCGGGGAGAAGATCGGATCGCTCGCGATCACCGAGCCGGGCGGTGGTTCGGACGTCGGCCACCTCAGGACGAAGGCCGTCCGAGACGGCGAGCACTACGTCGTCAACGGATCCAAGACGTACATCACCTCCGGATGCCGAGCCGATTTCATCGTCACCGCGGTCCGCACCGGCGGCGAGGGTGCAGCCGGTGTCTCGTTGCTCGTCATCGAGAAGGGCACGCCCGGGTTCGAGGTCACCAGCAAGCTCGACAAGATGGGCTGGCGCGCATCCGATACCGCCGAGCTCTCGTTCGTCGACGCCCGCGTCCCGGTTACCAACCTCGTCGGTGCCGAGAACAGCGGCTTCGCGCAGATCGCACAGGCGTTTCTCACCGAGCGCATCGCCCTCGCCGCGCAGGCCTACGCCAGCGCACAGCGATGCCTCGATCTGACGCTGCAGTGGGTCCGCGATCGTGAGACCTTCGGAAAGCCGCTCATCGCACGGCAATCCGTACAGAACACCGTGACCGAGATGGCGCGCAAGATCGACATCGCCCGCGTCTACACCCGCTCCCTCGTCGAGCGATCGCTCGAATCGAACGAGGACTTCATCGCCGAGGTTTGCTTCGCGAAGAACACGGCCGTCGAGTCCGGAGAGTGGGTCGCCAATCAAGCGGTGCAGCTCTTCGGCGGGCTCGGGTACATGCGCGAGAGCGAGGTCGAGCGGCAGTACCGCGATATGCGCATCCTCGGTATCGGCGGCGGGACGACCGAGATCCTCACCGGACTGGCAGCAAAACGATTGGGGTATCAGGCATGAGCGTGCTGAAGTCCACCCTCGACACCGCGTCGGAACAGTATTCCGGTGCCACCGAGGCCATGCACACCAAGCTGGCCGAGATCGACGCCGAGCATTCGAAGGCTCTGCTCGGTGGCGGTCAGAAGTACGTCGAGCGACACAAGAAGCGCGGCAAGCTGCTCGCCCGCGAACGCATCGAGCTGCTGATCGACGAGGACTCCGCGTTTCTCGAACTGTGCCCACTCGCGGCCTGGGGCAGCGACTTTCCCGTCGGAGGCAGCACCGTCATGGGTATCGGCGTGGTGTGCGGCGTCGAATGCCTCATCGTGGCCAACGACCCGACGGTCCGCGGCGGGGCGAGCAACCCGTGGACCCTCAAGAAGGGTTTCCGCGGCAACGACATCGCCACGCAGAACCGGCTTCCGGTCATCTCACTCGTCGAGTCCGGTGGAGCCGATCTGCCGACGCAGAAGGAGGTGTTCATCCCCGGCGGTCGCATGTTCCGTGATCTGACGCAGCTCTCGGCGGCCGGCATCCCCACGATTGCCCTGGTGTTCGGTAACTCCACCGCCGGCGGCGCATACATACCCGGCATGTCCGATCACGTCGTCATGGTCAAGGAACGTTCCAAGGTGTTTCTCGCCGGCCCACCGCTGGTCAAGATGGCCACCGGCGAGGACTCGGACGACGAATCGCTCGGCGGTGCCGAGATGCACGCCCGAAAGTCCGGTCTCGCAGACTACTTCGCTGTCGACGAGCAGGACGCCATCCGCATCGGGCGCAGCATCGTCTCCCGGCTCAACTGGAAGAAGAAGGGCCCCGAGCCGCGCGCCGAGGTCATCGAGCCGTTGGCCGACCCCGAGGATCTGCTCGGCATCGTCCCCACAGATCTGAAGATCCCGTTCGACCCACGTGAGGTCATCGCCCGCATCGTCGACGGTTCGGATTTCGACGAGTTCAAGCCCATGTACGGCGGTTCGCTCGTCACCGGCTGGGCCGAGCTGCACGGATATCCGATCGGCATTCTGGCCAACGCCCGCGGTGTGCTGTTCAGCGAGGAATCACAGAAGGCGACGCAGTTCATTCAGCTCGCCAATCGCTCGAACACCCCACTTCTGTTCCTGCACAACACGACCGGATACATGGTCGGCAAGGAGTACGAGGAGGGCGGCATGATCAAACACGGTTCGATGATGATCAACGCAGTGTCCAACTCCACGGTGCCGCACATCTCCATTCTGCTCGGTGCGTCCTACGGTGCCGGTCACTACGGCATGTGCGGACGCGCATTCGATCCGCGATTCCTCTTCGCCTGGCCGTCCAGCAAGTCCGCCGTCATGGGTGGCGCGCAGCTCGCCGGTGTCATCTCCATCGTCGGACGCGCCGCTGCCGAAGCTCGTGGACAAGCCTTCGACGCCGAAGCCGATGCCGGAATGCGCGCGATGATCGAAGGCCAGATCGAGGCCGAGTCGATGCCGATGTTCCTCTCCGGACGCCTCTACGACGACGGCGTCATCGACCCCCGTGATACCCGCACGGTGGTGGGAATGTGCCTGTCGGCCATCGCCACCGCCCCGATCGAAGGCACCGCCAACTTCGGTGTCTTCCGGATGTGAAGCCATGACCGTAACGTCCGTCCTCGTAGCCAACCGCGGCGAAATTGCCCGCCGCGTCTTCACTACCTGCCGCGCCGAAGGCATCGACACCGTCGCGGTGTTCTCCGACGCAGACGCCAGTTCCCCGCACGTGCGTGAGGCCGACTCGGCAGTGCGGCTGCCCGGAAACAGTTCGGCCGAGACGTACCTGCGCGGCGAGCTCGTCATCGCGGCAGCCGCGGCCGCCGGAGCCGACGCCGTGCATCCGGGATACGGATTCCTCTCCGAGAACGCCGATTTCGCGCAGCAGGTGCAGAACGCCGGCCTGACGTGGATCGGGCCGCCCGTCAAGGCCATCGAACTGATGGGCTCGAAGGTCGAGTCCAAGAAGATGATGGCCGACGCCGGAGTGCCGGTGCTGACCCAGCTCGATCCCGAGTCGGTCACCGAGAACGAGCTTCCGGTGCTGATCAAGGCGTCCGCGGGCGGCGGCGGGCGCGGCATGCGCATCGTGCGCAACCTCGAGAACCTGGAGTCGGAGCTCGAAGCAGCCGGGCGCGAGGCACTCTCGGCATTCGGCGACGGAACGGTGTTCGTCGAGCGGTACATCGAGACCGGTCGGCACATCGAAGTACAGGTCATGGCAGACAGATTCGGCACGGTGTGGACGGTGGGCGAGCGCGAGTGCTCGATCCAACGCAGACATCAGAAGGTCGTCGAGGAAGCACCGTCGCCGCTCGTCGAACGCATCGATGGCATGCGCGAGAAGCTCTTCCATGCGGCGACGCTGGCCACCGAGGCCATCGGCTACGAGGGCGCGGGCACCGTCGAATTCCTCGCAGACGAGAAGGGCAACTTCTTCTTCCTCGAGATGAACACTCGTCTGCAGGTGGAGCACCCGGTCACCGAATGCACGACCGGACTCGACCTGGTGGCGTTGCAGATCAGGGTCGCCGCGGGGGAGCGGTTGCCCGCCGAGCAGCCGAAGACGCGTGGCCACTCCATCGAAGTTCGCCTCTACGCGGAGGATCCGGCCCAGGACTGGCAGCCGCAGAGCGGTGCCGTGCACCGGTTCGAGATCCCCGGTGCGCAGTTCGAGGTGGTCGACAAGGCCGGCATCAGGGTCGACTCCGGCGTCGAGACCGGCAGTGTGGTGGGAACCCACTACGACCCGATGCTCGCGAAGGTCATCTCGTTCGCGCCGACGCGGGATCAGGCTGCGAATCTACTGGCGAAAGCGTTGCAGAAGGCCACCGTTCACGGCCTGAAGACCAACCGCGATCTACTGGTCAACATCCTGCGGCATCCGGCGTTCCTGGCCGGGGATACCGACACGGCCTTCTTCGACACGCACGGGCTCGACGTCCTGGCTCAGCCGATCGCACACGGCCGGGCCGAGGAACTGTCGGCTCTCGCGGCTGCCTTGGCCGACGCGGCGAGCAACGTCGCGCGAGCGCGGGTGAACCGGGGACTGCCCGGTGGCTGGCGCAATCTTCGGTCCCAACCGCAGCGCAAGACGTACAACGACATCACCGTCGAATATTCGATCGGACGCAGCGGACTCACCTCCTCGATGGAGGGCCTCGAACTCGAGGGCGTCCAACTCGTCGAGCACACGCCGACCTCGGTGACGCTCGACGACAACGGAATTCGCCGCATCTTTCAGGTGAGCAGCTACGGATCGGACGTGTTCGTCGATTCTGCACTCGGTCCGGTCAGGTTGATCAAGGCCCCGCGGTTCACCGACCCCACCGACGAGGTCGCGGCCGGTTCGTTGCTCGCACCGATGCCGGGCAGTGTCATCAGAATCGCTGCTGCGCAGGGCGATACCGTCACCGCCGGTCAGCCGATCCTGTGGCTCGAGGCGATGAAGATGGAACACACGGTCACCGCACCCGCGGACGGTGTGCTCACCGAGTTGAACGTAGTGGAAGGTCAGCAAGTCGAAGTCGGCGCAGTCCTGGCCGTTGTCACCGAAGAAGTGGTCACCGAAAAGGGAGTGGAGCAAGTATGAGTTTCATCGAAACCGAAGAGCAGAAGGGTCTGCGCAACGCAGTCTCGTCACTCGGCAAGCGCTACAACTACATCGACTACGTCCTGCCGAAGGCGCGCAAGGGTGAGCCGCTGACCGAACTGTGGAACGAGGCGGGCAAGCTCGGTTTCCTCGGCGTCAACCTGCCCGAGGAGTACGGCGGCGGTGGCGCAGGCATCTACGAACTCGCGCTCGTGCAGGAGGAGTTGGCCGCGCACGGTGCCGGTCTGCTGCTGGTCGTCGTCAGCCCGGCCATCTGCGGCACCATCATCGGCAAGTACGGCACACCGGATCAGAAGCAGGAGTGGCTCACCGCCCTCGCCGACGGTTCCAAGATCATGGTCTTCGGCATCACCGAACCCGACGCCGGATCCAACTCGCACCAGATCACCACCACGGCGCGTCGTGACGGTGACGAGTGGATTCTCAAGGGCAACAAGATCTACATCTCCGGTGTCGATCAGGCCGATGCGGTCCTGATCGTCGCACGAACCGAGGATTCCAAGACCGGCAAGCTCAAGCCGGCCCTGTTCATCGTGCCCACGGACGCTCCCGGTCTGCAGAAGACGCAGATGGAGATGGACATCGTCGAGCCCGATCATCAGTTCGTGCTGTTCCTCGACGACGTCAGGCTCCCCGCCGAGGCACTCGTCGGTGAGGCCGACGCCGCCCTGATGCAGCTGTTCGCGGGACTGAACCCCGAGCGCATTCTCGGTGCCGCGATGGCTGTCGGTATGGGTCGGTACGCCATCGATGCAGCGGTGAAGTACGCCAAGGAACGCACCGTATGGAAGACGCCGATCGGGGCTCACCAGGGTCTCTCTCATCCGTTGGCGCAGTGCAAGATCGAACTCGAGCTCGCCAAGCTGATGATGCAGAAGGCCGCCGTGCTCTACGACTCCGGCGACGACTTCGGCGCTGCCGAGGCGGCGAACATGGCCAAATACGCTGCCGCCGAGGCCAGCATCAAGGCGCTCGATCAGGCGATCCAGACCCACGGTGGTGCCGGGTTGAGCAGTGAGTACGGCTTGGCTGCGATGCTCGGGGCCGCCCGTATCGCACGCGTTGCACCGGTGAGTCGGGAGATGATCCTCAACTTCGTGAGCCAGCACTCGCTCGGACTGCCGAGAAGCTACTGATGGCCGTTCTCGTCGAGTCGAGCAACAGCACAGCATATTTGACGTTGGATTCGCCGCAGAACCGGAACGCGCTGTCCTCGGTGTTGGTCGAAGAGCTGACCGCGGGCCTGATCGCTGCTGCACACGACGACGACGTCAGAACGATCGTGCTCGGTCACACCGGCACCACATTCTGTGCCGGGGCCGACCTCCGCGAAGCCGGAGCATCACCGGAACTGCGCACCCGGCAGATGCTCGATTTGATGCGGTTGATCATCGACACCCCGAAACCCGTCGTCGTGCAGATAGACGGACATGTGCGGGCAGGAGGGATGGGGCTCGTCGCGGCCTGCGACGTCGCGGTCGCCGGACCCGAGAGTTCGTTCGCATTGACGGAGGCTCGGCTGGGTCTGGCCGCGTCGGTCATCTCGGTGGCCGTGCTGCCGCGGCTGACGTCTCGCGCGGCGAGTCGCTATTTCCTCACCGGGGAGACGTTCGACGGTGCCACGGCCGAGGCGATCGGTCTGGTCACCGTGGCCGACGCCGTCCCCGCTGCCGCGGTGGCCGACTACATGATCATGTTCAGGAAGTGTTCGCCGCAGGGCCTGGCCGAGTCGAAACGCCTCACCACGGCCGCGATCAGGCGCGAGATGGACGAGCGCGGGACTGCCGTCGCCGAGCAATCGGCCAGGTTGTTTGCGTCCGACGAGGCCCGAGAGGGGATGATGTCCTTTCTGGAGAAGAGGCCCCCGTCCTGGGCGGCCGAGAAGTAGAGCGGCCGAGAAGCAGGTCGGCAGAGCGTCGGTAGTAGGGAGTATGGCGATGGTGATGGCGCGCGAACCCAAGCAGGACCGCAGCAGGGTGACGCGTCAGCGACTGCTGGAGGCGACGATCGATTCGCTCGCCGAGCAGGGCTGGGTTGCAACGACGGTCGGCGTGGTCGCCGAACGTGCAGGCGTCTCCCGCGGCGCGACCCAGCATCATTTCCCGACGCGTGAGGATCTGATCACCGGAGCGCTCGAGTACATGTTCGACACTCGGATGGACAGCGCTCGCCGCGAGGCGCAGGAGATTCCGGCGGGCCCGGGCCGGACGAAACTGGTGGTGGAACGGCTCGTCGAGTACTACACCGGGCCGATGTTCAAAGCGGCACTTCAGGTCTGGACAGCGGCCTCGGCCGATCCCGAGTTGCGCGATCGGATCGTCCCACTCGAAGAACGGTTCGGTCGTCGTGCCCACAAGATGGCCGTCGAGAACCTCGGTGTCGACGACAACGATCCCGTCACCCACCGTCTCGTTCAGGCAACCCTCGACCTCGCCCGCGGTCTGGGTCTGGCCGATGTGCTCACCGACGACGCACGACGGCGTGCCGAGGTCGTGCGGTCGTGGGCAGAGGTATTGGATGCGTCGTTGAACGCGCGGCTGTCCGCGGCAGGAGCGGGAGTGCAGTAGAGAGCCGCACGATCTGCAGTTCCGATCGACCTGTGCTTGAGTCTGGCGGGTGACTTCCGAAATCGCACGCGTGCACCGCGGCCACATCTTTCACGTCGCAGGCTCGCCCACCGTGGTGGACGCCGCCGCCGCGCTGGTGTCGATTCCCGACGGTGCCCTTGTGGTCGGCGACAACGGCATCATCGAGTTCTGTGGTGAGTTCGACTTGCTCCCAACCGAATTCGCGCAGCATGCGGTTGCCGACCATCGGCCCGGGTTCCTACTGCCGGGATTCGTCGACACGCACATTCACTTCCCGCAGACCTACGCCGGGGATTCCTACGGCGGCGGGCAACTCCTCGAGTGGCTGAACACGTGCATCTTTCCGTCCGAGTCGCGCTTCGCCGATCCCGAGTTCGCTGCCGCTGCGGCCGGAGACTTCTGCGCCGCGCGGATCCGAGCCGGAACCACGCAGGCGATGGTGTTCGGATCGGCGTTCCCGCATGCGCAGGACTCGCTGTTCTCCGAGACCGAGAAGCACGGGCTGCGCATCGTCAGTGGCCGCGGGGTCCAGACCACCGGCCCGGCGTCGGCGCAGGCCCTGATCACCGGTGAGGACGAGGCCATCCGGCTGGTGTCCGAGGAGATCGAGAAGTGGCACGCAGCCGACACCGGCGACGTCGACACGGCAAAGCTGCACGTGGCCGTCGTACCGCGGTTCTCGCTCTCGGTGACGACGGAGACGCTGAGGAACCTCGGCGAGCTCTACGATTCCGTCCGCGCGCGAGGTGTCTACTTCCACACGCACCTGAACGAGAACAACCGGCCGGGGACCGGCGAGATCGACGCCACCAAGAACGCCTACGGGGTGCAGACGTACCTCGACACCTACGACGGCAAGTTCCTGCCGGGCTCGCAGGTCGGTGGAAAGAGCTTCCTGGGGCGGCGCACCATCCTGGCGCACGCGGTGCACTGTCAGGACGTCGAACTCGCGCGAATGGCAGAGACCGGCACGTCCATCGCGCACTGTCCCACCTCGCAACAGTTCCTGGGCTCGGGCACCATGCCGTGGCTGCGGACCGTTGCCGCGGGGGTGAACATCGCCATCGGGTCGGACTTCGGCGGTGGTGACGAATGGTTGCTGCCGCAGGTCCTCGCCGACGCGTTCAAGGTGCACATCTCCGAGGCCGGTGACGCCGGACTGTCCCTGCATCCCGCCGAGCTGCTGTTCACCGGAACCCTCGCCGGGGCCCGTGCGCTGGACATGGAGAACCGAATCGGCAACTTCGACGCGGGCAAGGAAGCCGACTTCGTCGTGGTCGATCCGTCCGCGTGGCCGCAGCTCGTGGCAGCAGTCGACCACGGCGTCCGTGCCGACGACCCCGAGCTGGCCCGCGACCAGACCCTGTTCGCTCTGCTGATGGCGATGCGCGAGCCCGCCATCGTCGGCGTCTACGTCCAGGGCCGGAAGCTCGCCGCTTCGCGGTAACGTATGGCGACTCGCTTCCAAAGGATCAGGAGACACACAGGTATGGCTCGTCGGACTCGATTCGGTCTACTCGCAGCTGCATTCGCGGCTGTGGGCACCATGGCCCTCGCGCCGGTCGCACAGGCCCAACCGCCTGCCGATGCACCGCCTGCACCCACCGAGAACGCGCCTGCACCCCCGCCGGGACCGGTTCCCGTCCCCGTTCTGCAGATCCCCAACCTCGGAGTCACCGTCGGCGGACTCGTCGTGCCGGATCAGTGGATCGGGACGATCGAGGTAGCCAGCACCGAGACGCCGGGACTGACCAACATCTGGGGCCGCGCCGCCGAGCCGCGGATCTGCACGTCCTATCAGAACTTCGCCAGCCTGCAGGTCGATTTCGTCAACATCGCCAACGGACGCACCGGCTCGGTGAACGCACCGATCTGCCAGCAGGGAAACGGCGTGTTCGAGCCCTCCGGACCGGTCGTCGCCGATACCGGCAGCGGACCGGTCCTGTTCACCGCACACGTCCTCGCCTACGGCATTCTGTTCGACATTCCGGGCGTCGGCGGATTCTCGGCCCCGTAGCTGTGAGCCCGGGGCAGATGACGAGACGGTTCGCGATGGTCGTGACGGCAACAGCTGTGCTCATCGCCGGGTGCGGCGGTGCGGAGGACGACGCTGCGGCGCCGGAGGACACCGCCCCGACCACCGCGGCCTACGAGCCCGGCCCGTTCTTCGGCGAATGCGGATCGATCACCGACGCCGAGGTGCAGTCCGCGTTCGGTGCAGGCCCGTTCGCGCAGATCACCCGAAATTCCGTCGGTTGCCAGTGGGAGACCACGGGGTTCGGCGGGCCCGGCGTCAGCTTCTCCTGGTACCGCGGTAGCCCCATCGGACGCGAACGCGCCGGTTCCGAGCTGATCGGCCGTCCGGCGAAAGACATCGACATCGACGGCAACCCCGGCTTCGAGGCCGAGCAGGACACTCTGTGCGAGATCGGCGTGCAGTTCGGCGACGACTTCTTCCACTGGTCGATCACGTACTCCCTCGGACCGGCCGCGCGCCCGCCGTGCGACGTCGGAAACGAACTCGCGACGCTGACCGTGGAGCGCAAGCAATGACGCGCAGACGAGTGATCGCGGCGGCGTCGACCCTGTTGCTCGTTGCCGGGTGCGCCCAGACCGTCGAGGGGACCGCGAGACCGGCGAGCTTCGCGGGCTCCGGTGGCCAAGAATTCACCGAATTGTTGACCGAGTGCGACGCCGTCTCCGACGACCAGATCGCCGAGACCACCGGAGCCGACGCCATCGAGCGCGGCTTCTTCGGGGCCATCTGTCGGTGGGATCTCGTCGGCTCCGCGGGCACGGTGAAGGTGACGTTCAACTGGTTCGAGTCCGGCACTCTCGCAGCCGAGCGGGCCGCCGACGAGAAGATGATGTACACCGTCACCGACACAACGGTGCAGGGCCGCAAGGCAATCCAGGCTCAGCGTCCCGACGACTCCGCGTCGTGTGGAGTCTCGGCGGGTGCGGATCGGGACGGCATCTTCGGGTGGTGGGTGCAGTACCAACCGGACGCCGCGCATCCCGATCCATGCCAGGCCGCGGCGAAGCTCGCCGATCTCACGCTCAACCTCAGTCGTTAGTTGCCTACCCGCGCGAGGGGTGTTTTGACCCGAGGCGACGCCGCCGGGTATCGTTATGGGTCGTGTCCGGCCTGGCCGGAACGTTTGTGTGCCTATGCGAGGTACAGCCGTGCGCACGTTCGCTCGAAGAGCGCGCAACCGGCTGGACGTGTGGGGGTATGCGACACACCCGACCGCGGGGTGCAAGAGACCCGCGATAGCAGTACTGGAGCAGCAGCAGTACCGGGTGAGGAGCAGTGTTCTCTTGCTCCAACTGCTAGATCCCTGTTTATCGACACGAAGAAAGCCGGTTTATGCCAACGATCAACCAGCTGGTCCGTAAGGGACGCACCGACAAGGTCGCGAAACTGAAGACCGCTGCCCTCAAGGGCAGTCCCCAGCGCCGTGGCGTGTGCACTCGCGTGTACACCACCACCCCCAAGAAGCCGAACTCCGCTCTCCGTAAGGTCGCGCGTGTTCGCCTGACCTCCTCGGTCGAGGTCACCGCATACATCCCCGGTGAGGGTCACAACCTGCAGGAGCACTCGATGGTGCTCGTTCGCGGTGGTCGTGTGAAGGACCTCCCGGGTGTGCGTTACAAGATCATCCGCGGCTCGCTCGACACCCAGGGTGTCAAGAACCGCAAGCAGGCTCGTAGCCGCTACGGAGCCAAGAAGGAGAAGAGCTGATATGCCACGCAAGGGCCCGGCACCCAAGCGGCCGCTGATCAACGACCCGGTCTACGGATCGCCGTTGGTCACGCAGCTCGTCAACAAGATCCTTCTCGACGGCAAGAAGTCGACCGCAGAGCGCATCGTCTACCAGGCGCTTGAGCA
This sequence comes from Rhodococcus sp. 05-340-2, assembly GCF_002258915.1. NCBI lineage: Bacteria > Bacillati > Actinomycetota > Actinomycetes > Mycobacteriales > Nocardiaceae > Rhodococcus > Rhodococcus sp. 05-340-2. The sequence continues at coordinate 215,949 of NZ_NOYU01000025.1, read as the reverse complement.
GGCTCGCGAGAAGACCGGCACCGACCCCGTCGTCACGCTCAAGCGTGCACTCGACAACGTCAAGCCGGCCCTCGAGGTTCGCAGCCGTCGTGTCGGTGGCGCCACCTACCAGGTGCCCGTCGAGGTTCGTCCCGGCCGCTCCACCACGCTGGCACTGCGCTGGCTGGTCACGTTCTCGCGCGCTCGTCGTGAGAAGACCATGGTCGAGCGTCTGGCGAACGAGTTGCTCGACGCCAGCAACGGCCTCGGTGCCGCTGTGAAGCGTCGCGAGGACACTCACAAGATGGCCGAAGCCAACAAGGCGTTCGCTCACTACCGCTGGTGATCTCCTCGCTCGGGCGGCATTCGGAACTATCCGGTGCCGCCGGAGCGTTGATCAGCTCAGGCAATACCTCTTCCAACACCAAGGCGGGTTAACTCGTGGCACAGGACGTGCTGACCGACCTACTCAAGGTCCGCAACATCGGCATCATGGCCCACATCGATGCCGGCAAGACCACCACTACCGAACGCATCCTCTTCTACACCGGTATCTCCTACAAGATCGGTGAAGTTCACGATGGCGCAGCCACCATGGACTGGATGGAGCAGGAGCAGGAGCGTGGCATCACGATCACCTCTGCTGCCACGACGTGCTTCTGGAACGACAACCAGATCAACATCATCGACACCCCCGGTCACGTCGACTTCACCGTCGAGGTGGAGCGTTCGCTCCGCGTCCTCGACGGCGCAGTCGCAGTGTTCGACGGCAAAGAGGGTGTCGAGCCGCAGTCCGAGCAGGTCTGGCGTCAGGCCGACAAGTACGACGTGCCGCGCATCTGCTTCGTCAACAAGATGGACAAGCTCGGCGCGGACTTCTACTACACCGTGCAGACCATCATCGATCGTCTCGGCGCCAAGCCGCTGGTCATCCAGCTGCCCATCGGCGCAGAGAACGACTTCGAGGGCGTCATCGACCTCGTGCAGATGAAGGCTCTCGTGTGGAGTGGCGAGACCAAGCTCGGCGAGAAGTACGAGATCCAGGAGATCCCGGAAAACCTCAAGGAGCGCGCGGACGAGTACCGCACCATGCTGCTCGAGACCGTGGCCGAGTCCGACGAAGCGCTTCTGGAGAAGCACTTCGGTGGCGAAGAGCTCACGATCGACGAGATCAAGGGCGCCATCCGCAAGATGACGGTCAACAGCGAGCTGTACCCGATCCTGTGTGGATCCGCGTTCAAGAACAAGGGCGTTCAGCCCATGCTCGACGCGGTCATCGACTACCTCCCGTCTCCCCTCGACGTTGCCGAGACCATCGGACACGCCGTCGGCGACGAGGAGAAGGAGATCACTCGCAAGCCGTCCGCAGACGAGCCGTTCGCAGCTCTCGCGTTCAAGATCGCGACTCACCCCTTCTTCGGCAAGCTGACCTACGTCCGGGTGTACTCGGGCAAGGTCGACTCCGGCGCTCAGGTCATCAACTCGACCAAGGGCAAGAAGGAGCGTCTGGGCAAGCTGTTCCAGATGCACTCCAACAAGGAGAACGCGATCGCGACCGCATCTGCCGGTCACATCTACGCCGTCATCGGCCTCAAGGACACCACGACGGGTGACACGCTCTGCGATCCGCAGAACCAGATCATCCTCGAGTCCATGAGCTTCCCGGACCCGGTCATCCAGGTCTCGATCGAGCCGAAGACCAAGTCCGACCAGGAGAAGCTGGGAACAGCAATCCAGAAGCTCGCCGAAGAGGATCCCACCTTCTCGGTGAAGCTGGACGAGGACACCGGCCAGACCGTCATCGGCGGAATGGGCGAGCTGCACCTCGACATCCTCGTGGACCGCATGCGTCGCGAGTTCAAGGTCGAGGCCAACGTCGGCAAGCCGCAGGTCGCGTACCGCGAGACCATCCGCAAGACGGTCGAGAAGCACGACTACACCCACAAGAAGCAGACCGGTGGCTCCGGCCAGTTCGCGAAGGTCATCATCAAGCTCGAGCCTTTCGAGGGCGAAGACGGTGCGACCTACGAATTCGAGAACAAGGTCTCCGGTGGTCGTGTGCCCAGGGAGTACATCCCCTCGGTCGACGCCGGCGCGCAGGACGCCATGCAGTACGGTGTTCTCGCCGGATACCCCCTGGTCAACGTCAAGGTCACACTGCTCGACGGTGCGTACCACGACGTCGACTCGTCGGAAATGGCCTTCAAGGTCGCCGGCTCACAAGCGTTCAAGGAAGCCGCCCGCAAGGCCAGCCCCGTCATTCTCGAACCCGTCATGGCCGTCGAGGTCATCACGCCCGAGGATTACATGGGTGAGGTCATCGGCGACCTGAACTCCCGCCGTGGTCAGATTCAGGCCATGGAGGAGCGCAGCGGTGCCCGTATCGTCAAGGCACTGGTTCCGCTGTCGGAGATGTTCGGCTACATCGGAGACCTTCGGTCGAAGACACAGGGCCGCGCTAACTACTCCATGGTCTTCGATTCGTACGCAGAAGTTCCCGCGAACGTAGCGAAGGAAATCATCGCGAAGGTCAACGGAGAGTAATTCTCTTCGTTTGCTGGACCACGCTCGACCTGTAATAAGTAAGAACACATACGCGTGTCGGCCCCGTCGGGGTCCGCACAGATCAGTCCAGGAGGACACACAGTGGCGAAGGCGAAGTTCGATCGGACGAAGCCGCACGTCAACATCGGCACCATCGGTCACGTTGACCACGGTAAGACGACGCTGACGGCTGCAATCACCAAGGTTCTGCACGACAAGTTCCCGGACCTGAACGAGGCCTCGGCTTTCGATCAGATCGACAAGGCTCCGGAGGAGAAGGCTCGTGGTATCACGATCAACATCTCCCACGTCGAGTACCAGACCGAGAAGCGCCACTACGCGCACGTCGATGCACCGGGTCACGCCGACTACATCAAGAACATGATCACCGGCGCGGCTCAGATGGACGGCGCAATCCTGGTCGTTGCAGCAACCGACGGCCCGATGCCGCAGACCCGCGAGCACGTGCTGCTCGCCCGCCAGGTCGGTGTTCCGTACATCCTGGTCGCACTGAACAAGGCCGATATGGTCGACGACGACGAGATCATCGAGCTCGTCGAGATGGAGGTCCGCGAGCTCCTCGCTTCGCAGGAGTTCGACGAGGACGCACCGGTCATCAAGGTCTCCGCACTCAAGGCACTCGAGGGTGACGAGAAGTGGGGCGAGTCGGTTCTGGAGCTCATGCAGGCCGTCGACGATTCCGTTCCGGATCCCGTCCGTGAGACCGACAAGCCGTTCCTCATGCCCGTCGAGGACGTCTTCACCATCACCGGCCGTGGCACCGTGGTCACCGGACGTATCGAGCGCGGCTCGGTCAACGTCAACGAAGAGGTCGAGATCGTCGGCATCCGCCCCGGCTCGACCAAGACCACCGTCACCGGAATCGAAATGTTCCGCAAGCTGCTCGACTCGGGTCAGGCAGGCGACAACGTCGGCCTCCTCGTTCGTGGCATCAAGCGCGAAGACGTCGAGCGTGGACAGGTCATCATCAAGCCCGGCACCACGACTCCCCACACGGAGTTCGAGGGCAACGCCTACATCCTCTCGAAGGACGAGGGCGGCCGCCACACGCCGTTCTTCAACAACTACCGCCCGCAGTTCTACTTCCGTACCACGGACGTTACGGGCGTCGTGACCCTTCCCGAGGGCACCGAGATGGTCATGCCCGGTGACAACACCGAGATGTCCGTCACGCTGATCCAGCCGGTCGCCATGGATGTCGGCCTGCGTTTCGCAATCCGTGAGGGCGGTCGTACCGTCGGAGCCGGCCGCGTCACGAAGATCATCAAGTGATCTAGTTCCACCAGCTGTACCTGAAGCGGCACTCACCCGAAAGGGTGGGTGCCGCTTTTGCGTGCGTGCGTGCGGCTCCGCCGCCCGCGTCAATGGACCATTGCACCGCCCAGACGTATGCAATGGTCCATTCACGCAGGCTGAGGTGGCCACCCCCAGAGGGTGAATGGACCTTTGCCGTGTTCAGACGTATGCAATGGTCCATTGACGCGGCCCGAGGTGGCGGCGAAAAATGGGACGCATCGGATGCGGCGGTCCCGTAACGTCGCTGCGGTGCTACTGACCGTGACTGCAAATGCCACAACCGATTTCCCGGACACCTCCGACATCGGGTATTTGTTGCACAAGCACCCCGATCGCGTGCAGAGCTGGAACCTGCCGATGGGCACCACCACCGTGCTGTATCCGGAAGTCTCGGCTCAGCGCACCACCGTCGCAGTCCTGTTGAACGACGGTGCCGCGTCCGGATTGGCCGTGGCCCTGTCGCGACTGTTCAAGCAGACACTGGCCGGTGTGTGCACCGGAAAGCCCGAATTAGCTGCTGCTGCAATCGATCTGACGATCTCGATGCCGGCCGCGCCGTCACGTGGTGCCGCTGATCTCGCGTCACGGATGTTCGGTCCGTTGGGCTGGACGGTAGACGCGACGCCTATTCCGATGGATTCGACGCAGCCGGAGTGGGGCAACTCCGAGTACATCGATCTGGTGTTGACCGGAACCTTCACGCTGTCGGCCGCGCTGCGGCACCTGTACGTCCTTCTTCCGGTCCTCGACGACGGGAAGCACTACTGGGTGGGCGAGGACGAGGCGGACAAACTCGTTCGAGCAGCAGGGGATTGGCTGGGAGATCACCCGGAGTCGGCGTTGATCGCGTCCCGCTACCTGGCGCACCGCCGTGAACTGGTGGCCTCGGCGCTCGATCGACTGGTACCCGACGCGCCGCAGGACGACGCAGCCCCGCGAGATCCGACGCTGGCCGAGCAGCGAGTACGCGCCGTCCTGTCGGCACTGACGGGTGCAGGCGCGAAGTCGGTGATCGACCTCGGTTGCGGTGAAGGGCGTCTGTTGCGAGAGCTGCTCGCGGACAACACGTTCGATCGCATCGTCGGTGCCGACGTGAGTGATCGTGCACTCGCCAAGGCACACCGCCGGTTGCGTCTGGACGACATGGCGGATCGGCAGCGGACACGCATCGAGCTGGTCCAGTCGTCCGCGACCTACCGCGACGTTCGGTTGCAGGGATTCGACGCGATGGTGCTCATGGAGGTCATCGAACACGTCGACCTCGATCGGCTTCCGGCGTTGGTGCGATCGGTGTTTCTTCAGGCCCGCCCGCGAACGGTTCTGGTCACCACACCCAACTCCGAGTACAACGTGCTGTATCCCGGCCTCGAACCGGGAACCTTCCGTCACGTCGACCACCGATTCGAGTTCACCCGCGCGGAGTTCGAGCAGTGGGGTTCGTCGGTGGCACGTGATCACGCATATGAGGTGCGCTTCGAGGGAATCGGCCCCGTCGACGACATGCACGGCACCCCGACCCAGATGGCCGTCTTCACCCGAGAGGAGCAGTCCCGATGAGTACCTTCGACATTCCGGATCGGTCCCTCGTCGTACTCGTCGGCATCAGCGGCTCCGGCAAGTCGTCGTTCGCCGCGCAACACTTCGGTCCGTACGAGACGGTGTCCAGCGACGCCTGCCGGGGCATGGTGAGCAACGACCCCAATCTGCAGAGCGCAACCAAGGACGCGTTCGCGCTGTTGGAATTTCTCGTCGCAACCAGGCTTCGAGCCGGTCTGCTCACCGTCGTCGACGCCACCAATGTGCAACCTGCGGCGCGAAAGGCGTTGATCGCGTTGGCTCGCGAACACGATGTGCTGCCGGTCGCCGTCGTGCTCGATGTGCCGGAATCGGTATGTGCACAGCGCAATGCCGAGCGCACCGACAGGACGTTCGGTCGAGACGTGCTGCGTCGCCAACAGTCCCAGTTGCAGCGCTCGATGCGGGGCCTGTCCAAGGAAGGTTTCCGCTCGGTCCATGTACTCGACGGTGTCGAGGAGGTGGCGTCGGCGACGTTCGTTCGTACCCCGCTGCGCAGTGATCGGCGTGAGCTGACCGGACCGTTCGACGTCGTCGGTGACATCCACGGCTGTCTCGTCGAGCTCGAAAGTCTGCTCACGACAATGGGTTACACGCTCGAGCGGGACGAGGCCGGCCGACCGGTCGGTGCGACGCCACCGGACGGACGGACGGCCGTGTTCGTCGGTGACTACATCGATCGGGGTCCCGACTCCGTCGGAGTACTCCGGCTGGTGATGGGAATGGTCGGTACCGGAGCAGCATTGGCGGTTCCGGGCAACCACGAGAACAAGCTCGTCAAGGCACTCCGCGGCCGGAAGGTCACTGCCTCGCACGGTCTGGCCGAAACTCTCGAACAGCTCGACGCCGAGACGGAACAGTTCCGCCGGGAGGTTCTCGAGTTCTGCGACGGCCTCGTCGCGCACCTCGTGCTCGACGGCGGCAAGCTCGTCGTCGCGCACGCCGGACTGATCGAGAAGTACCACAACCGGGCGTCGGGCAGGGTTCGAAGCTTTGCTCTGTATGGAGACACCACCGGCGAGACCGACGAGTTCGGCCTGCCGGTGCGGTATCCGTGGGCGCAGGACTATCGGGGCTCGGCGACGGTGCTCTACGGGCACACGCCGGTGCCGGAAGTGGAGTGGGAGAACAACACTGCGTGTCTCGATACGGGATGCGTCTTCGGTGGGAAGCTCACGGCGCTGCGCTATCCGGAGCGCGAGGTGGTGTCGGTTCCGGCCGAGAAGGTCTGGTATGAGCCTGCCCGCCCGATGGGTGCGTTCACGCGGGATGCGGCGTCGCTCGATCTGTCCGACGTGATCGGTCCGACCGGCGTCGAGACGTCGCTGCGAGGGCGCGTATCGATTCGGCCGGAGAATGCCGCGGGCGCACTGGAAGTGATGAGTCGGTTCGCGCTCGCTCCGCAGTGGCTGCACTATCTGCCGCCGACGATGGCCCCGAGTGGAACATCGGAGCGCGAGGGCTATCTCGAGTATCCGACGGAGGCATTCGACGCGTATCGCGCGCTCGGTGCGTCGACGGTGATCTGCGAGGAGAAGCACATGGGCTCGCGGGTGGTCGTGGTGGTGTGTCGAGATGCAGGCACCGCTCGGGAGAAGTTCGATGCACCGGAGGGAGTGCTCGGCACCGCGTACACGCGGACGGGGCGTCCGGTGTTCGACGAGTCGCTCACCGGTGAGCTGATCACCGGGGTGTCCGACGCGATCGAGAAGGCCGGTGTGTGGGACGAGTTGGCCTCGAGCTGGCTGATTCTCGACTGCGAACTGCTGCCGTGGTCTGCCAAAGCGGAGGGCCTGATCAAGGCCGAGTACGCCGCCGTCGCTGCGGTGTCCCGGGCGAATCTCGGGGCCGAGGCGACGGTGCTGGCATCGGCCGGATCGCGCGGTCTCGACGTGCAGGAGCTGCTGGAGCGGAACACCGTCAGGCAGAGCAATCTCGGCGAGTTCACCGATGCGTATCGGCGGTACGTCTGGCCGACGGACGGGCTCGACGGGGTTCGGATCGCGCCGTTTCAGGTGCTGGCGTCCAACGTCGAGACGTATGCGGATCGTCCGCACACGTGGCACCTCGACGTTGCCGACCGACTGGTGGCAGCAGCTCCCGAGGTGTTCGCCACCACCCGTCGAATCGAGGTCGATCTGTCGACCCCGGATTCGGTTGCGGCAGGGGAGAACTGGTGGGAGGAGTTGACGGCGCAGGGCGGCGAGGGCATGGTCGTCAAACCGGCAGCGAACGCTCCACGCGGAAAGATGCAGCCCGGCACGAAGGTTCGCGGTCGAGAGTATCTGCGGCTGATCTACGGTGCCGACTACACCGACCCGGATCGACTGACTGCACTGCGCAACCGAAACGTGGGACACAAGCAGTCGATGGCGCTACGCGAATACGCGCTGGGAATGGAGGCGCTGGATCGCTCGGTGCGCGGTGAGCCGCTCTACCGCATCCACCAGGCCGTGTTCGCCGTCCTGGCACTGGAATCCGAGCCCGTCGACCCGCGCCTGTAGGTGCCGAGGGCAGTGGTGTGGTTATGTGCCCGCTGGGGCACATAACCACACCACTGCTGCAGGCACTAGAACGGACTGATGCCTGCGCTGATCGGTGCCGCGATTGCTGCAGCAACCGCGATCGATGCCCAGAATGTCGGCGAGTCCAGCATCAGGCCGCCCGCGAGACCACACACAGCGACGACAACGCCGGATCCGACCAGCATTGCCGATCCCAGAGCGGCGTGAACTCGGCCGCTTCGGTCCGAGACGGAACGCGCTTTGAGCCAGATCATCGTGCCGGTCGCGACGAACACCAGTGGGGCGTAGAAGAAGACCGCACTGCCGCCGAGCTTCGAGGCGAAGGAGGCAAGGACCAATACCGCTCCGAATGCGACGGGCACGGCGAGGGGCATGCCGCCGGACCATTTCCGGAACTTACCGCGCGTCGATGCAACCATGGCTTCACCGTACCGCCGGGACTGTTATCGCCGTTTGTCCACGTGCAATTGAATGCGGGTGGCGACGTGTGTACCGGCGAGTGATTCGGCCACGAAGGCGGCACGTGATTCGGCCCGGGCGGTGAATGCGACCACATCGAAATCTGCTGCAGCATGGACCGACACAGCGACGGTGGGCAGTCCTCGATCGTCGATCGCCGTACCGCGGGCGTGTCGAACACCGGGGAACCGAGCCAGTTCCGCGGCGACGCCCGATGCGATGGCGCTCAGGTCCACGTGTGCCGAGAAGTGCGGCTCCTCGATGACGCTGGCCGTTCCGGTCGTGCGCGGAGAGAAGTTGCCGATCAACAGGAGCAGTGCCATGACCACTGCGATGCAGACAACCACAGCCAGCGTCGGTACCCACCAGCCCTGTTCCGGTAGCGCCGACATTCGCGAGCGATCGAAGCGAGAGAGCATCTCTCGTGCCCATGGGACGTCGTAGTGCCAGGCGAGCGCGAAGCTACCTCCCGCGATCAATCCCAACCCGGCCACGATCGCGAGGAGTCGATCGACCCCGGCGACGAATGTCTTCATCACGACACCCTCGTCGGAGCTGCCACCGACTGCTTCACCGTCAGCCGTCGTCCGCCCGCGGCAACCGACAGTGTCGGAGCGAGTGCCTCGCGCACGGCGGCGTCGACGTTCTCGGCATCGACAGTCCCGTCCCGCTCGGCTCGCACCTCGATCTTCCTGCGCGTGACGACGGTGTGTGCATCCGCGACTCCGCGCGTGGACTGCGCTGCAGCACTGCACAATCGAGCGATGTCGGTCGGCGTGGCCCAGACGGTCGGTGCCGACTCGCCCAGTCCGGAATGCGTCTTCGTTCGCGGCTTGACCCCGATGAACACGAGGAACAACCCGACGACGGCTGCTCCGATCGCGGCGGCTGTCATCCAACTCTGCCAGTGCAATCGGGCGATCCAGGACACAGCGTCGGCGATCCACGGGCTACCGCCGAGGTGGCCGCCGGCGATCAGGAATTCCCTGCCGGCCAGAAAGGCCACACCGAGGAGGGCGAACCCGAACAACAGTGCCACCGGCATCGCGGCCGGCCCGGCCGTGGGTGGACGAGGTGGGATGGCCTGCGTTGCTTCGGTATTCGAGGTGGACGAGAAACCGGTGTTCGGTGTGGTGTCCGATACCAGGACGTTCACCCGATGCACGTGCAGCCCCGTCATCGTCGCCAACGCGGCCTCGACGGTGGCGTGCACGGACTCGGTCACCTCGGTGATCTGCGACGGCCAGGTCACGCCGATGTAGAGGTTGACGGCGATCGTGTCCTCGCCGAGGGTGACGTCGGCGCGGGGGAGTTCGCGACCGGTCAGTCGCGAGAAGCCGCCGGTGGTGCGCGTGACCCGAGGATCCTTCAGTGCCGCCGCGATGGCGGTCCGTGAAATCGCCCGATCCTTGATCTCGACGCTGCCACGCATCTCGCGGTCGTTGTCGACCTCGTCGGATCCAGCCTGCGTCATCTCGAGAGAATCCTTTGCGCCCGTCGCGGCTCGCTGTGGTGCGGCACGCGCTCCCCAACTGTAGTGACGACCGCTGACGGATGACGTCACGAGAGTAATTGTTCCTGGCATACTGCGACCGTGTCGGAAATTGTGCGGGTGACCGCGTCGGATATTGCGTCGGCCGAGGAGCTGCTGGAGCCGGTCATGCGCCGGACCCCTGTGGTGGCCTCGCGCATTCTGTCGGATCTGACCGGCCACGAGGTGCGGCTCAAGTGCGAGAACCTGCAGCGCACCGGATCGTTCAAGCCGCGCGGGGCGTACAACCGCATCGCCCGGCTCGACGCCGACCAGCGCGCCCGCGGGGTCGTGGCGGCCAGCGCGGGCAATCACGCTCAGGGTGTGGCGTGGGCGGCGTCGCAGGTGGGGATCGACTCGACGGTGTTCATGCCGGTGGGAGTGTCGCTACCCAAGCTCGTCGCCACCAAGGCCTACGGCGCGACGGTGCATCTGGTGGGCAACACGGTGGACGAGGCACTGAAGTCGGCGAGGAAATTCGCCGAACGTACCGGTGCCACCCTCATTCACCCGTTCGACCACCTCGACATCGTCGCGGGGCAGGCGACGTTGGGCACCGAACTGTTGCAGCAGATGCCGGATGTCGGCACCATCGTGATTCCCACCGGCGGCGGGGGACTGTTGGCCGGCGTCGCCGCCGCGGTCAAGCTGACCAAGCCCGATATCAGGATCGTCGGTGTGCAGGCAGAGGGCGCTGCCGCCTGGCCCGCATCACTGAAGGCGGGGCACCCGATCGCGCTGACGTCGATGTCCACGATGGCCGACGGTATCGCGATCGGCCTGCCCGGATCGGTGCCGTTCGATCACGTGCAGGGATGGGTCGACGACGTCGTCACCGTCAGCGAGGATGCGCTGTCGCGGGCGCTGGTGCTGTGCATCGAGCGCGCGAAACTCATCGTCGAGCCGGCAGGTGCGGCAGCGGTGGCGGCGCTGATGACGCATTCCGCGGACGAACTCGGACTGACCGGCTCGGTGTGCGCCGTTCTCTCCGGCGGAAACATCGACCCGCTGCTGCTCACGCACGTCATCACCCACGGTCTTCGAGCGGGTGGACGTTATCTCGCTGTACGCGTGACCATTTCGGACAAGCCGGGCGGACTCACCGGCGTACTCGGGGTGGTGCGCGATGCCGGAGCCAGCGTCGTCGATGTCGTCCACTCCCGTACCGGTGGACGCCTGGGCCTCGAGGAGGTCGACGTGATGTTGACCGTCGAGACCCGCGGACCCGACCACCGCGGTTCGGTGCTCGATGCCCTCGGCGCAGCCGGGTACGCCGTGCACGTGGAGAACTGATCTGCCGCGCGACACAGCCGATTCAACGCCGCAGACTTCGACGGATCACCTGGCCGACATACGAACCTGCACTACGCATGTAGACGATCGCCGGTGTCCAATAACTTCGTCGGATCGCTGTGTTCACGGCCCGCTGCAGGTCTGCGTCGGTGACACCGGCATCGTGCATCGCGCCGAGTGAGGTTCTCAGGTAGCCGCGATCGCGGCTTCTCAGATCCATGCGAGCAACAGCGCGTACATCGATGGTGTCGGGGAAGGTCGTGCACTGTGCACCTGCGGCCGCGAGCCCGATCCGGGTGCGAACGCACTTGGCGCACCTGCCGCAGTTGAAGGCCCCGTCGAGGTTCTCCCAACAGACCCGCAGATGGTTCATTGCGGTTCGGTTCTCGCCGATGTAACGAATCTTGCCCAGACGGTGCAGATCGAGCTCGTGGTGCTCGAACGCGACTGTGCCACTCGACCACAACGGGTCGAGATCAGGATGAGAGCCCCACGGTGTGAGTTCCTCGCGGCAGTTCGAGGACGGGATGATGACGGTGCTCAGGTGTTGCGACAACGCCAGACCGACGTGCGCCAACGCGGCACCGTGAAAGTCGTACCCCCAGTCGAGAGGCAGCCGGTTTGCGAAGGCCGACCTCATCGTGGTCTTCACCTCGATCAACGGCTTGCCCAACTCCGCCGCCGACTCGCGGGCTCCGGCCAAGGCTCTGGCCGCCAGGTTCTCGTCGTCGATGTCGATATCGAAACCGTGCACGAAGATCAGGTGAGTGATGCGGTCCGATTCCATGATTGCCGAGTAGAAGCTGTCGACGCCCCCGCTGAAGAAACAACCCACTCCCGTCGCGCCGGTGGCGACGCGGCCGGGTTCGGCCGAAATCGATACTTCACGAAAACGCTTGGGATACCAGTCGAGGAAGACCTTCTGAGCCCCGGATGCACCGCGAAGAGCCGTCGAATCCACCGGGCCGTCGAAAGCGATGTCCCAACCCTTGCGCATGCCGGCTGTCAGGAGCGGCGGAAGCCAGGGGGTGGCGGAATGGTCGAGCGGATAGTTCGACTCCGTCGTCACTCGTGTCTCGATGCCCGATGGGGTCGTTATCCGCGCGGTGATGCGTCCGGCTTCGGTGCCTTCGACATGCACCGCCATCGGGCTGATCACGGTCAAGAGTGTGCCACAGCGAGAGTTGTCCAGGCCGGATTCGTCTCGCCCGGCCCGCTCGGACCCGACTGGTACCTTGATCAGCGACCTGGACCAGGACATCGGTGGGAGATATTTGCATGGCTCGGCTCGTCGCGATCGTCTCCGCAGTCCTGGGAATTCTGCTGACGATCTCGATACCTCTGTTGCCGATCGAGCAGCAGCAGTCCTCCCTGACGTGGCCGCAGTCGGACACGATCGCCAGTGTCGAGGCTCCGCTCGTCGCCTACACGCCGATCGACGTCGATGCGACGGTTCCGTGTGCTGCCGCGAATCTGTTGCCCGACGGCGGGATGTTGCTGTCCACCTCGCCCAAGGGATCGCCCGACGCCTATCGCTACGGTCTCGTTGCCGAGGTCACGGGCGGTGAAGCATCGCAACTGAAGGTGACGTTGCGTGATTCCGTCCTTATCGAGAAGCCGGTCTCGGAACTGAGCCCTTCGACTGCGGGCGACTGCGCGTTGACGATCACCTCGAACGGCACCTCGACGACCGTCGGGCTGACCGGTGCCGAGACCACCACGCGCGAGGGTGATGTCCGACCACAGCTGGTCGGAGTCTTCAGCGATCTTCGAGGCAGCGTCGACGGCCTGACACTGACCGCGCAGCTCGACAGTCGATTCTCGTCGACCCCGAGTGCGCTGAAGTGGTTCGCGATGATCGTCGGCGTACTCGCCACGGGCATCTCGCTGATAGCGCTGCACCGCCTCGACCTTTCCGACGGCCGACGTGCCCGACGCTTCCTCCCGCGTCGCTGGTGGACGTTCGGCGCTGCCGATGCGGTGGTGATCGGGACGCTGTTGGTGTGGCACCTGATCGGCGCGAACACCTCCGACGACGGCTACCAGCTGGGCATGGCGCGCACGGCCGATCACGCCGGGTACATGGCCAACTACTTCCGTTACTTCGGGGTGCCCGAGACACCGTTCGGTACGCCGCTGTACGACATGTTCGGACTCATGTCGCACGTCTCGACGGCCAGTGTGTGGATGCGTCTGCCGACGCTGGTCTGCGCCGTCGTGGCATGGCTCGTCATCAGTCGAGAGGTGATCCCGCGGTTCGGTGCGGCTGCTCGCGCTTCGAAGACCGCGCTCTGGACGGGCGGCCTGGTACTGCTGGCGTTCTGGCTGCCGTACAACAACGGCCTGCGCCCGGAACCGTTCGTAGCGCTCGGGGTGCTGCTGACGTGGTGTTCGGTGGAGCGCTCGATCGCGACCCGCAGGTTGCTGCCCGCGGCCGCGGCGATACTCATCGCGGCGTTGACGGTGACCTGCGGCCCCTCCGGTTTCATCTGCTTCGCACCGCTGATCGCCGGGGCTCGGCCGGTGTTGCAGATCGTCGTCGCCCGCGCCCGGGAGTTCGGCAGTACCGCACTGGGCGCGCTGACACTGCTCGCCCCGCTGATCGCGTCGGGCACGGTGGTGCTGGTGTTCGCATTCGGCAACCAGACCGTGGCCGGCATGCTCGAGATGCAGCGGGTGCACAACGCGGCCGGACCGAGCCAGGCCTGGTTCGACGAGTACCTGCGCTACCAGTGGCTGATGAACATGGACATCGACGGCTCGCTCGCGCGGCGCTTCGGAGTGTTCGTGATGGTCGTTTCGCTGATCGCGGTGGTCGTCGCCATGCTGCGCAAGGGTGGCAAGATCCCGGGCACCGCCACGGGGCCGGCCCGCCGGATCGTCGGCATCACCGTCGGGGCGATGGCCTTGATGATGATCACCCCCACCAAGTGGACTCACCATTTCGGTGTCTTCGCCGGACTCGCCGCATCGGTTGCGGTACTGGCAGCCGTGGCGACCGGAGCGGCGGTACTGCGATCGCGGCGCAACCGACTCCTGTTCGCCGCGTCGGTCTCGTTTCTGCTGGCCGTCGCGTTCACCGGAACCAACGGCTACTGGTACGTCTCGGCGTGGGGAGTTCCGTTCTGGGACAAGCCGATCCTCGTTGCCGGTCTCGGCATCTCGACCATGTTCCTCGGCCTGACCCTGCTGCTGTTGCTCGCCGCCGTCTGGTTCCATCTCCGCGCGCCCTATGTGCGCGCCGACAAACCGATGGCGCGATGGTGGTCGGTGCCGCCGATCGCCGTCGGGGCGGCTCTGATGGTGCTGGTGGCCGTCGCGTCGATGGCCAAGGGTGCTGTGGCGCAATGGCCGTCGTACTCGGTCGCGAAATCGAATCTCTCGGCGCTCACCGGTGACACGTGCGGGCTCGCGAACGACGTGTTGCTCGAGACGGATCCGAATGCCGATGTGCTGCAACCGGTCAGCGGGGACGCCTTCGCCGCGCTCGGTGCAGAGAACGACGGGTTCACCCCCGATGGTGTGGCGGGCGACCTCACCGCCGACAAGGAATCCTCGGCGTCGGGTACCTCGAACACCGTCGACACCGACGAGCAGCAGCAGCCGATGTCGACCACCGGAGCAGGAACCGGCGGTAGCGCATTGCCGTTCGGCCTCGATCCGGCCACTGTGCCGGTGCTCGGTTCGTTCGGGTCCGATACTCCTGCCACGTTGACCACCGGCTGGTACGCGCTGCCTGCCGATCCCGGTGATCTGATCTCGATCGCCGCTGCCGGACGCATCCGTTCGGTGGATTCCGACGGCATCGTCACGTACGGCCAGAGCCTCGAACTCGAGTACGGAGTCGACGGACAGGCGCAGGGGCGCGTGACGCCGATCGACATCGGCCCGACGCCGTCGTGGCGCAACCTACGAGTCCCGATGGACCAGATTCCCGCCGGTGCCAACACGATTCGCCTGGTGCTCTCCGATACCGATCGAGATTCCGACCAGTGGTTGGCGATCACCCCGCCCCGAGTTCCGCGTACCCAGACGTTGAACGAAGTCGTCGGCCGTGACGCTCCGGTGATGCTGGACTGGGAGGTCGGCTTCAACTTCCCCTGCCAGCGTCCGTTCGATCACCGCCTCGGGGTTGCCGAAGTTCCGCAGTACCGGGTGCTGCCGGATCGCAGCGGTGCCGTCATCACCAACGCGTGGCAGGACCACTTCGGCGGTGGGCCGCTCGGGTGGATCGACATCGTCGCCTCCGCCCGCACCATCCCGTCGTATCTGTCCGGCGACTGGGACCGCGACTGGGGGTCGATCGAGCAGTACATGCCGTACGACGAGTCGGCGCAGGCGGCGCAGATCACAGCCGAAGAGGTCCAGCGTTCGGGTCTGTGGACGCCCGGTCCGATCAAGACCGGTTAATCTCTACGCGTTCGGAAGTCCTAACACCGACCAGTAGAGAAACGGGGACAGGGCAATGGCGAACGCTATAGAAGTAGAGAACCTCGTACTTCGGTACGGCAAGAACGTCGCGCTCGACGGGATCGACTTCACCGTTCCCGAGGGCACGGTGCTGGGTGTGCTCGGTCCCAACGGTGCCGGAAAGACCACGGCAGTGCGTATTCTCGCCACCTTGCTGCAAGCGACATCCGGCTCGGCCAGAATATTCGGGCTCGACGTCGCGACGCAGGCGAACGAGGTTCGCGGCACGATCGGACTGACCGGTCAGTTCGCGGCCGTGGACGAATACCTGACCGGGTACGAGAATCTCGAGATGGTCGGCCGACTGTTCGGCCTGCGCAAGGCGGAGGCCAAGAAGCGCGCCGACGAGCTACTCGTGCGCTTCGATCTGGAGTACGCACGCGATCGCACCGCCAAGCAGTACTCGGGCGGTATGCGTCGGCGACTCGACATCGCGGCCAGCCTGATCGGCCGACCACGGGTGGTGTTCCTCGACGAACCGACCACCGGACTCGATCCACGCAGCCGAATCACCATGTGGGAGTTCATCGCAGATCTCGTCCGAGACGGCACGACCATTCTGCTGACCACCCAGTACCTCGAGGAGGCCGACCGACTGGCCGATTCGATCATCGTGCTGAACAAGGGCAAGATCATCGCCCGCGGCACCGCGGACGAACTCAAGGCCCAAACCGGCGGCGAGCGAGTCGAATTCGTGCTGACCGATCGGTCCCAAGCGGATCGAGCGATGCAGATCCTCGCTCCGATCGGCGTCGAACCGCCCACGCTCGACGATCAGGTGGGCCGGATCGTCATGCCCGTCAACGGGGGATCGAAGGACCTGTCCACGGCGCTGGCCCAGCTGGAGGAAAACGGAATCGGAGTCGTCGACGTCGGTCTGCGGCGGCCGAACCTCGACGATGTGTTCCTGAGTCTGACCGGTCAGACCACCGGCGAACCCGAGGCTGCGGAGGAAGAGAAATGAGCAACGTTCTCCTGGATTCGGCAATCATCACCAAGCGAAACCTGATCAAACTCAAGCGAGTTCCCGATCTGCTGTTCTTCGCGACGCTGTCGCCGATCATGTTCGTCCTGCTGTTCGCGTACGTCTTCGGCAGTGCGATCGACGTGCCCGGTATCGACTACAAGAGCTTCCTGATGGGCGGCATCTTCGTCCAGACGATGATCTTCGGTGCCTCCATCACCGGGTCCTCGCTGGCCGAGGATCTGCAGAAGGGCGTGATGGACCGGTTCCGGTCGTTGCCGATGGCGAGATCGGCCGTCGTCATCGGACGCACGGCAGCCGACGTCGGCAACAACATCGTCACCATCACGATCATGTCGATCACCGGACTGATCGTGGGCTGGCGCATCACGTCCTCGTTCTTCGACGCCCTGCTGGGCTATGTACTGCTGCTGTTGTTCGCGTACTCGATCTCGTGGGTGATGGCTCTGGTGGGACTGATCGTGCGTTCGCCGGAGATCTTCAACAACGCGTCGTTCATCGTGATCTTCCCGTTGACGTTCATCGCCAACACCTTCGTCCCCATCGACAATTTCCCCAGCGTGCTCAAGACGATCGCGGAGTGGAATCCGATCTCGTCGGTGACGTTGGCGGTGCGAGAGCAGTTCGGCAACACCAATCCGACGGCACCGCCGCCGGAGGTGTGGCCGCTGCAGAATCCCGTGCTGTACACCCTGATCTGGGTGGTGTTGATGCTCGTGGTGTTCGTGCCGCTGTCGGTACGCAAGTACCAGAAGACGATGACCGCCTGACATCCACGCAGACAAGCACCCCCGGTCGCTCGGCGACCGGGGGTGCTTCTTCGTCTTCGGTGAGAAGGCTTACGTGTGGTACGGCTCCGCGCTGACGAGCGTGACCTTCATGGTCTTGCCGTTGGGCAGCGTGTACTCGCGGGTGTCGCCGACCTTGGCGTCGATGAGCGATCCACCCAGCGGTGACGCGGGGGAGTACACCTCGAGCTTGTTGTCACGGGCACCCTCTTCGCGGGTGGCGATCAGGAACGTCTCGGTGTCGGACTCGTCGCCGTCGTAGTAGACCTTGACGACCGAGCCGGGCAGTGCGACACCGGACTGAGTGGGTGCCTCGCCGACCTTCGCGTTGTTGAGCAGTTCCTGCAGCTGACGGATACGTGCTTCCTGCTGGCCCTGCTCCTCGCGCGCAGCGTGGTAGCCGCCGTTCTCCTTCAGATCGCCCTCTTCGCGACGCTCGTTGATCTCGGCGGCGATGACGGGGCGATTGGAAATGAGCTGGTCGAGTTCGCTCTTGAGCCTGTCGTGTGATTCCTGGGTAAGCCAGGTCACCTGGGTCTCGGTCATCTCGATCACTCCCTCGTAGTCGGAATCTCGAGCTCGGATTCCGGTTTCTGAGCAGGTAGGGCACGCAACGAACAGGGGACTCCAATGGTTGGATCCCCTTGGTCGGCCCACATCCTGGAGCCGTCGTCATCGTTCGCAGGTGAACCCTGCCCGCAATGCAGCAATACACGGCACCTTCTGCGGTGGCCGTGTATGACCCGACCTTACCACGAACAGGCAGTTCGCCTATCGAGCTCGTAAATATTCGGGAACATCGAGGCTGCAGCCGTAGACGTCGCCGACGGCAGGGGCAGCCGACGTCGTCACCTCGGTGGTCATCTCCACGGTGGTGGACGCCGACTCCGGTGGGATGTACACCTCGCGCCTGCCGGTCTCGGAGCCGTCGCGCGAGCGAGCGCGGACGATGCACACGGCCGGTTGCTCGGGATCCTGCCGAGTGACACTGAAACGGATCGACATCGTGGAGTCGTCGACGATGTCGAACGAGAGCTGACTGCCTTCGATGGGTTTGACCGAGAATTTGCTGTACGCGTAGTAGGCCACGCCCAGCCCGACCAGCAGGACCAGGGCCACGAGTGCGATCTTCGTCGCACGTTTCGGGGCCTGCCGAATTCCGCTGGGACCGGAACCCGACGGGTATCTACCTGCGGGAAGTGCGTTGGTCATGGCCGCTCTCGGGATCGATTCGGGGGTGCCGCTGGGGGCCTGTCGGCGTCAGATGGAACTATAGGGGCAGGCAAGAATCAGGCGAATCCGAGGTGAGGAAGAACGTGTCCGGACTGCGGCTCATGGCAGTACATGCCCATCCCGACGACGAATCCAGCAAAGGCGCTGCGACAACGGCTCGCTACGCGGCCGAAGGACACGATGTTCTGGTCGTCACCCTCACCGGTGGCGAGCGGGGAGACATCCTCAATCCGGCGATGGACATTCCGGGGGTGCACGAGCGCATCCACGAGGTTCGGCGTGAGGAGATGGCCGAGGCCGCTCGCGTTCTCGGGGTGCAGCAGACCTGGCTCGGTTTCGAGGACTCGGGGTTGCCCGAGGGCGATCCGCTCCCGCCTCTTCCCGACGGCTGTTTCGCGTTGGTCCCGTTGGAGGTCTCCACCGAGGCGCTGGTGAAGGTGGTGCGCGAGTTCAAGCCGCACGTCATCACCACGTACGACGAACGTGGCGGCTACCCGCACCCGGACCACATCCGGTGCCACGAGTTGTCGATGGCGGCGTGGGAGGCAGCGGGGGATCCCGAGCGCTTCCCCGACGCCGGTGAGCCCTGGACTCCGCTCAAGCTCTACTACTCGCACGGCTTCATTCGTAAGCGCATGCAGCTCTTTCACGATTGGTTCATCGACCGCGGCGAGGAAAGCCCGTTCGTCGACTGGCTGAAGCGATGGGACGGCCAACGCGACGAGATCATCGGCCGCATCACCACTCAGGTGACCGTCGGCGACTGGTTCGAGCAGCGCGACGACGCACTCCGAGCGCACGCGACGCAGATCGATCCCAACGGGTCCTTCTTCGCCGTTCCGCTGGACGTCCAGCGGAAGTTGTGGCCCACCGAGGAGTTCGAGCTGGCCCGCACTCGGGTCACGACGTCGCTGCCCGAGACGGACCTGTTCGCCGGAATAGAAGAGACCGACAAATGATCGTTTCGATCCTCGCCCAGCAGCCCACCGGTCCCGAATTCGGCAAGTCCTCGCCGATCGGGCTGGTGATCCTGGTCGCGCTGCTGGTCGGAACGGCGCTGCTGATCTGGTCCATGAACAAGAAGATCAAGCGTCTGCCCGCCACGTTCGAGAAAGAGGATCCGACGTTGGACCAGGCCCTCGACGAGGGCACCGATCGCGGCGGGATAGCGGATCCGCTTCCACCGGGACAGACTCGACCGAAACCAGCCGTTTCCGACGAGCCCTGATGCTCGACGCCAATGCCCTGGGTGAGTCCACCAGCCCGTATCTGAGGCAGCACGCGGACAACCCGGTGCACTGGCAGCAGTGGGGACCGCAGGCTCTGCAGTCCGCCCGCGATCGCGATGTTCCGATCCTGCTGTCGATCGGGTACTCGGCGTGCCATTGGTGCCATGTCATGGCCCACGAGTCGTTCGAGGACGAGGCGACCGCGGCACTGATGAACGAGCACTTCGTGTGCATCAAGGTCGATCGCGAGGAACGCCCCGACCTCGATTCGGTGTACATGAACGCCACCGTCGCGATGACCGGCCACGGCGGCTGGCCGATGACGTGTTTCCTGACGCCCGACACCGAACCCTTCTACTGCGGTACCTACTACCCGCCGGCCCCGCGGCAGGGAATGCCGTCGTTCCAGCAGTTGCTCACCGCGATCGCCGACACCTGGTCGACGCGGCGACAGGAGGTGTTCGACGCCTCCGCCGACATCGTCACCGAACTGCGCAAGCACAGCGCAGGCGTGCCCGCGGGCGGGCGCCCGATCGACGCCGACTCACTGGCGGCCTCGGTCTCTGCGATCTGCGCCGACGAGGACACCACGTACGGCGGCTTCGGCCGGGCACCGAAGTTCCCGCCCGGTGCATTGCTCGAAGGTCTGCTCCGGCACTACGAGCGCACCGGCGACACCGAGGTCCTCGGTGTCGTTCGCCGTACCGCGTCGGCGATGGCGCGCGGGGGCATGTACGACCAGCTGGGCGGGGGATTCGCGCGCTACTCCGTCGATGCCGAGTGGATCGTCCCGCACTTCGAGAAGATGCTCTACGACAACGCTCTGCTGTTGCGGTTCTACGCGCACGCAGCCCGTGTCGGCGACGATGCGCTCGCCCGGCGGGTGGCGTCGGACACCGCGGAGTTCATGCTTCGCGACTTACGCACGGAGAACGGCTGTTTCGCGGCGGCACTCGATGCCGACACCGAAGGCGTCGAGGGTCTGACCTATGCGTGGACGCCGGAGCAACTGACCGAGACGCTCGGCTTCGAGGACGGTGTCTGGGCAGCGGGGTTGTTCGCGGTCGACTCGGCAGGCACGTTCGAGGGCGGCATGTCGGTACTGCAGCTGCCCGCCGAACCCGAGGACTACGAGCGGTTCGCCCGGGTGCACAGCACGTTGTCGGCCGCTCGCGCGACGCGGCCGCAACCCGGCCGCGACGACAAGGTCGTCACCGCGTGGAACGGCTTGGCGATCACCGCACTGGTCGAGGCCGGTACCGGGCTCGGGCAACCGCGATGGGTCGACGCGGCAGTCGAATGCGGCGAGCAGCTCTTCGCCACACACGTCGAGTCGGGGCGGGTACGGCGCGCCTCACTCGGCAGTGCAGTCGGTGAGGCCACCGGAGTGCTCGAGGACTACGCGTGCCTGGCCGTCGCCGCGGCCGCGCTGTTCCAGGCCACCGGAGACACGGTCTGGATCGAGCGCATGACGTCGCTCGTCGATGCGGCGATCGACCACTTCGCCGACCCCGACGACGTCGGCGGGTGGTTCGACACCGCCGACGATGCCGAGACTCTCGTGACCCGGCCTCGTGACCCGATCGACGGAGCCACCCCGTCGGGCGCATCCACGATGGCCGAGGCGCTGCTCACCGCAGCTGCGTTGATCGATCACAGTTCCTCGGCGCGCTACGGCGAGTTCGCGGCCGCGTCGTTGGCGCGGTCGGCCTCGATTCTCGAACGAGCGCCCAGGTCCGGTGGGCACTGGCTGGCCGTCGCAGAAGCGTCTGTTCGTGGCCCAATTCAGATCGCGGTGTCGACGGCACCCGGCGGTGACCTGCTCTCGACCGTGCGGGCACTGGCTCCGGGTGGTTCGGTGGTGGTGGCTGGCGTGACGGATTCGTCGGTGCTGCTGATGGACCGACCACCCGTCGACGGCCTCGAGACGGCATACGTGTGTCGTGGCTTCGTGTGCGACCGTCCTGTGACCTCTGCCGAAGAATTGCCGTTCGTATTGCAGAGGTGACCACGCTCGTCGATGCTTCGACGGAAGAACAGTACTGTGGCCGGGAGTTTCCTCGGCCTGGGGTGGTCGAACGTCTAGCAATGGATCGACGGTGTCATGAGTGAGGGTGTCATGAATGAGGGTGCGGTGCGTGCAGGCACCGTGCGCGAGGCGGTGACCGACGCGCAGCGCGCTGCTGTCGCCGATTTCGTGGCCGCGGTGCCGATGGCGGCCATGGTGCATTCGTTGCACTACGAGGTGGTCGGGGCCAACATCCTCTGCGAGGGCGTGCTGGGGTGCACCGTGGACGAGATGGTGGGTCGCCCGGTGGCAGATTTCGTGCCGCTCGGGGATCGCGCGTCGGCGACGCGCATGGCGGTCCAGCTCGAGCAGCGCTACCCCGCCGCGGGCTCAACCGAACACGGTCGACCGATCGGAGCTCTGCGTCGAGTGCGACGCGGCGACGGGGAGGTCGTCTCGTGCTGGATGCATGTCGGGCTCTCGACGATCGCCGGGCGACGGTTCATCGTCGCACTGCTGGACCTGGTCAATCCCGTCGCCGACGACACCGTTCACTGGCGCGATCGCGCCGAGCGCGACGAACTGACCGGATTGCTGCGACGAGGTGCCCTGCTCGCCCACGTCGACGAATGGATTCTCGCGGACCTGCCGGTTGCCCTGGCCTTCGTCGACGTCGATCGGTTGAAGTCGATCAACGACGCGCACGGTCACCCGGCAGGTGACGCGATGCTCGAGGCAGCAGGACGGCGACTGCAGCAGTGGTCGCCGCGCGGGAGCGTCGTCGGTCGATACGCGGGAGACGAGTTCGTGTTCGCGGTGACGTTCGACCGGCCGAAGGGGCTCGACAGCACCGAACTCACGGAATCGGTGCGGTCGGCGATCTGCGGCGAGCCGGTGCCGTTCGGATCGAATCTGCTTGAGGTGTCGGTGAGCGTGGGCGTTGCGGTGCGTGAGCCGGGGGAGTCGAGAGACCGGCTGATTCAGCGCGCCGACTCGCTGATGTATCGAGACAAGGCAGCCCGAAGCAGCTGAGGGCGATCAGAACAGGACGAGCCACACGGCAACGAGGTGGCAGGTTGCCGCCAATACCGTTGCTGCGTGGAAGAACTCGTGATGGCCGAAGGTCGTCGGCCACGGATTGGGCCACTTGGTGGCATAAAGCACGGCCCCGACGCTGTAGAACACACCGCCCACGAGCAGCAACAGAAACGGTGCGTAGCCGACGTGGTCGATCAGCGTGGGTGCGACCGGGACGATCGCCCAGCCGAGGAGCAGGTACAGCGGTACCCCGACCCATCGGGGAGCGGTGGGCCACAACATCTTCAGGGCCACCCCGGCCAGGGCCCCGATCCACACGACGACGAGCAACGTGCGTCCGGTCGAGGCGGGTAGACCCAGTACGGCGAACGGGGTGTAACTACCTGCGATGAACAGGAAGATCATCGAATGATCGGCGCGCTTCATCCAGATCTGCGACGCGGTGGTCTTCCAGTGCACGCGATGGTAGGTGGCACTGACCCCGAACACTCCGCAGACGGTGATCGAATACACGCTCACGGCCACACCTGCACTGACCGAGACCATGCTGAACGCGAGTGTGACGAGAGTGATCGCGCACACCACCGCCACGCCGAACGCGTACAGGTGAATCCAGCCGCGCATTCGAGGTTTGACGGGTATTTCGTCGAGCCCGAACATCGTCATGACGATTGCCTCCCGTGCCGCCGCGTGAACCTACGCCACCGTAGGTTCTGACGCTACTGTACCGGCGACCGGCTCGCAGACGTCGGCGTAAGGTGATCCTTCGTGGTGATGAGAGCAGCGGTGACGAAGCAGTGGTGATCATTCCGCAGAAGGTCCGCGGCGTTCTCTACAACGTGTACGAGCGGCGTCTGCTGAGCCAACTCGAAGGGGTTCAGCACCCGCGGCACGTGGCAGTGATGTGCGACGGCAATCGCCGCTGGGCGCGCGAGAACGGGTTCACCGACGTCGCGCACGGGCACCGTATGGGCGCACTGAAGATCGCCGAGATGCTCGGCTGGTGCGATGCCGCCGGAATCGAGATGGCCACCATCTATTTGCTCTCCACCGAGAACCTCCGCCGAGACGCGGACGAACTGGATTCGTTGCTCGACATCATCACCGACGTCGTCGAGGAGATCTGCGGACCCGAGATGAACTGGGGCGTCAAACTCGTCGGCACCCTCGATCTGCTGCCCGCGTCGACCGCGCGTCGACTCAAAGAAGCGGCTGCGCTCACCGAGGGACGGTCGGGAACACACGTCAACGTCGCCGTCGGATACGGCGGGCGGCAGGAAATCGCCGACGCCGTCCAGTCCCTGGTGACCGAGAAGATCGCCGAGGGCGTCAGCGGCGACGAACTCGTGGCCTCGATCAATGTCGACGAGATCGGTAGTCACCTCTACACCTCCGGCCAACCCGACCCGGATCTCGTGATCCGCACCTCGGGCGAACAGCGACTCTCCGGCTTCCTGCTGTGGCAGAGCGCGTACTCGGAAATCTGGTTCACCGAGGCCTACTGGCCCGAATTCCGACGCGTCGACTTCCTGCGCGCACTCCGTGACTTCGCGGCCAGGCACCGGCGCTTCGGTATCTGACGTACACGGAACTTCTCGACCTGCCACGAAGTTCCACTCACGACCCGAAGCCACTACGTACTTGTGCTTGTACCGCTACGTAGACGATGGCGCAGTAGTCCCGGGGCTCGGAGAATTTCCGATCGTGGACTACAACGTGCTCGGACCCATGGTGGTGCGTGACGCGGCCGGCGTGAAGGCGCTCGGTGGGCTCAAGCAACGGACCGTCTTGGCGGTGCTGCTCGTGGACGCGGGAAACGTCGTCGAGTTCGACCGATTGATCGATCTCGTCTGGAACGGCCGTCCGCCGGCCAAGGCTCTGACGTCACTGCGTGCCTACATGGCGAATCTGCGTCGGGTCCTCGGCGCGGAGAACGGCGCCCGGCTCGTCACGACGTCCTGGGGCTATCGGTTGGATCTGGGCAGTGACCGACTCGATCTGCGCCAGTTCGAGATGCTGGCCACGCGCGGGCGGGAGGCATTCGGTCGCGGCCGGTTCGCCGAGGCCGATGGCCAGTTCGGTCGTGCCCTTGCACTGTGGCGGGGCCCCGCGCTCGTCGAATTCGGTGATCTGGCCTTCGCCGTGGACGAGCGGGTACATCTCGACGCGGTGCACTCCGCGGTGTTGGAATCGGTGTTCGAGGCCCGTCTGCAGCTCGGTCGACACGAGACGGTGATCGCCGAGATCGAGCGCGCGCTGCGGGCCGCCCCGTTGCGCGAACACCTGTGGGGTCAGCTGATGATCGCCCTCGACCGGTCACATCGGACGGCCGAGGCCGTGGTCGCCTTTCGGCGGGCCGAGGCAATTCTGCGGACCGAGCTCGGGGTGGCTCCGTCGCAGTACCTGCTCGACATCGAGGCCTCGCTGTACACCGGCGGTTCGGTCAATCGAGCAGAGAGCCTCGTAGCGATGTGAGTTCGGCGCGGGTACTGATGCCCAGCTTTCCGAAGATGCGATTGAGGTGGGTCTCGACGGTGCGGATCGACAGCACGACGGCGGCGGCGATGTCGCGGTTGGACAGGCCGGATGCGGCGAGGGACGCGATCTGGCTTTCGCGTGCCGTCAGAGCCGGGTCTCGTGTTCCGTTCAGCAGCGGCGTGCTGGGATGTCCGCAGCGCGCGGCCAGTACCCGGCCCTGCCGTCCCGCTGTTGCTGCGGCGCGAGGGCTCGTGCGCAGCAACAGGTTTCGGGCATAGAAGTACATCTCGGCCGCGTGTAGGTCCAGGCCGTGCTTTTCGGCGCTCGCGGCCACGGCCACCACCTGTTCGGTGACAGCGGTGTTCGGCCCGGACGATGCGGCGAGCACCTCGACCATGCGTACTTCGGTGCGGGCCAGGTCTCCTTCGATCAGACCTGCCAGCTGGTGGACGGGAGCCAGCGCGGCAGCGGCCCCTCCGCACCGAGCGGCATCGACGTAGGAGAACAGGGCGGGCAGGTGGTGGTCGATAGCGGCATGGGCCTCGCCCGAGGCGATGAGCAGCTCGCACGCATCGTCGACGTCACCGCGGGCCGCGGCGGCCCAGCCGAGCGCCGCCAGACGCGTGCCGCGAGCACCGAACAACGCCGGCGAGGCCGGGTTGTCGAGGTCCGCGGCCTCGATGAGGGCCGACGCCTCCTCCGGTCGTCCGTCGAGCGCGAGGGCGCGGACCAGATCGCACGCCACCATCGGTTCCATCGATCGCTGGCCGAGTGTGCCTGCGAGCGTGTAGGCCTCCGAGCACCAGCGGATCGCCTCGGCCGCATGGCCCTGGGAGAGCAGTAGACCTCCGCGCGCCCACCCGAACCACGCCTGCTGCAGCGGTGAGAACTGTTCGACGGCTTCGTCGTACCGATAGCGAGCGAGGGACGTGGCCTCCTCGAAGTTGCCTGCGCACGCAATCGTGAAGCACCGCGTCAGATCCAGCACCGTCGCCGCCGGATTGTCGGGCTCAGGCTGCACCCGGGCGAGCGCGGAGAACGCGGTCGACAATCGGCCTGCGACGGTGGCCCCGGCAGCGACGGCGAAGCTGGCCGAGATCAGCGTCGCGCCGACGAGGTCGTCCATCAGAGGTTCGAGCAAGGCCAGCGAACCCGCCGTGTCTCCGATCGCATGCATCATCAGGCCTCGCTGCGCTCGCAGCTGCGTGCGGATGGCGGGATCGATGACGGCATGTTCGGTACTGGAGTTCAGCGCCAGCGCCCGCGCCGGATCCGCCAGCCGCAGCACCATGTTGTCGGTACACGCGCGCACGGCCGTCGCGCGTCGAATGTCGTTGTCGGCCCCCCGAAGAAGGTCGTCGAGCCGCTGCTGTGCGGATTCGGTCATGCCGAGCTGGCTCTCCGCGGACGCGAGGACGAGCTGGGCATCGAACCCGCCGCCGGCCGCCGCAGCGGCCGAGGCCAGCTTGCGCGTCGTCTCCGGGGGTACGAAGCGCCACGACAACCGAGCCGCCTCCACCGCAGTCGGGGCATCGAGCGAGACGCCCGCATCGATACGAAGCAGTGCAGCGGTGACGCGTTCGCGTGGGCCGAGCCCGTCGGTCGAGGCGTCGAGGGCGTCGGCGACCGTCAGGCTCAGACGACGCCTGCGCAAGGTGGCCATGTCCTCGGTGCGCACCTGTGCGGTGATGGGCGTCGAGAACGTCACCCGGTCGATGTTCTGTTCGGCGCGGATCGTCAGTACGCCCGCCGATTCGAGTTCCTCGATCAGACGTGGATCCATCACGGCGGCTGCGGCTCCGAACGCCAGCGAACCGGCCACGGCGACCATGTCGAGAGCGTCGTCGATTTCGGCAGCACCGGCGTAGTCGGCGAGCGCGATCACCTCGGCCAGATGATCACGCACCACATCGGCCAGACCGGCCGACACGGGCAGGGGAGCGGACAGGTGCCACACGTGGGACGTGACCGTCAACGCGCGGCGCTCGACCGCCGTTGCCACCAGATCTCTCAGCGCCACGAGGTTGCCGGAGGACAATGCGGTGACTGCGAACACTGCAGCGCTGTCGACTATTTCGCCGTTGCGACCGAGCATCGACTCGATCAGTGATCGGCACTGCTCTTCAGTGAGCGGCTCGAGATCGATGCGGTCGATCACACCGTCCTTCCACAGGGCGTCGAGCACGGGGGTGCGGCGTCGACCCGCGCTGACACTGGCGAGCACGAACAGATCCTTCGATCCGACGCGACGTGCGAGAAGCTCGATGGTCGAATCGGCCAGCCATTGGGCGTCGTCGATGACCACGACGGTGCGTCGACCGCCGTGCGCGTCCGCCAGCGTGGCGGCCAGAGCTCGGTCGGATTCGACGGGGACGAATCCGGTACCGGTCGGCATCACCGTCACCACTCGGTGGGGGTGCCATCCCAGTTTCACCAGCGACCGCACCGCCTCGGTCAACAGGCGAGTTCGGCCGACACCGGGCGCGGCCTTGACGGCCATGCCGCCGTACCTGCCGGCGGCATGCAGAATTCGCTGCAGCTCGCCGTCTCGACCGATCAGCGGAACCTCGCCGATCGACCGCTTTTCCACCGCCATCGATGGATTATGGTCTACAACTTACGAAGCCGCAGCCGGTTGATCGCGTGATCGTTGTCCTTACGCAGCACCATCGTCGCTCGCGGTCGCGTCGGGAGGATGTTCTCCACCAGATTCGGCAGGTTGATCGAATGCCACAGATCCTCGGCCGCAATCTGCGCGTGGTCGTCGGACAGGCCTGCATAATGGTGGAAGTGCGAGGACGGATCGGTGAACGACGTCTTGCGCAATGCGAGAAAGCGTTTGACGTACCAACTCTCGATGTCCTCGATCCGCGCGTCGACGTAGATCGAGAAGTCGAACAGGTCCGAGACCATCAACCGCGGTCCGGTCTGTAATACGTTGAGCCCCTCCACGATCAGGATGTCGGGCTGCCGGACCATGTGGTACTGGCCCTTGACGATGTCGTACGAGACGTGCGAATAGACCGGTGCGCCGACCTCTTCGGTCCCGGACTTGACCTCGGTGACGAACCTGAGCAGCTTGCGCCGGTCGTAACTTTCGGGAAATCCCTTGCGGTGCAGTATGCCTCGACGCATGAGCTCGGCCGTCGGGTACAGGAATCCGTCGGTGGTGACCAGATCGACCCGCGGATGATGGTCCCATCGGGCCAGGAGTGCCTGCAGCACACGGGCCGTCGTCGACTTTCCGACGGCGACGCTCCCCGCGACCCCGATGACGAACGGGACCTGACGGTCGGGGTGCTTCTCGCCGAGGAACGTCGCGGTCGCGGCGAACAGTCGTTGCCGAGCCGCGACCTGGAGGTGAATCAGTCGTGCCAGTGGCAGATAGACCTCGGCCACCTCGTCGAGATCGATCTGTTCACCCAGACCACGCAGACCGACGAGCTCTTCCTCGGTCAGCACCAACGGCGTGGATTGACGTAGCGTGCGCCACTGCACACGGTCGAACTCGACGTACGGACTGGACTCGCTCACGCACAGCTCCGACCGGAGTCGTTCCGCAGGCTCCACTCGTGCCACGTCAGAGCTGCGGAGGGTTCGGCTGAGCTCCTGTCGAGCGCGAGTCGCATGGTTCCAGATTGTGCTCGGTGCCGGTCGATCGCGCGCGGGCGGGGTCGTTCGCCGTACTAGGGTTCGGATATGGATGCTGCTTCCCTCGTTCGTGAATACCTGCTGCTGGGCCTGAGTTTCGACCGGCTCGAAGACGGATTCGTCGATGCATACACCGGCGATCCCGAGTTGCGTCGCATCACCGAGAACGCCCCCGCGCCCGAGCCGCGGGAGCTGATCCGTCGAGCACAGACTCTGCGCGCCGAGCTCGGCAACGTCGATCTGACACCCGAGCGCACGACGTTCCTCGACGTCCACCTGCGCGCGCTCGAATGCTCGGCGCGCAAGTTCGCCGGCGAGGACATCGGTTTCGTCGACGAGGTGTACGCCTACTTCGACGTCCGAATCTCCGCGGGCGATCAGGACCAGTACCTGCAAGCACACCGCAAGATGGACGAGGTTCTCGCCGGTCCCGGGTCGCTCGGCGAACGGTTGATCGCGCATCGCCGTGCCGACGTCGTTCCGGCCGACCGACTGCAGGACTGCGTCGAGGCGTTCTCGTCCGCGTTGCGCGACCGCGTCCGCGCCGAATACACGCTGCCCGACACCGAGAAGGTCACCTACGAGGTCGTCGGAGACAAGCCGTGGTCGGGATTCAACTACTACCTCGGCGACTACCGGTCCACCGTCGCGATCAACTCCGACATCGAGCAGCAGATGGCCAATCTGCCGCAGCTGATCGCGCACGAGTCCTACCCGGGACACCACACCGAGCACTGCCGCAAGGAGACCGGGTTGGTCGGCGCAGGCCAACTGGAGCAAACGCTGTTCCTGGTCAACACCCCGCAGTGTCTGATGGCCGAGGGCCTGGCCGATCACGCGCTCGGGGCCGTCGTCGGCGAAGGCTGGGGTCCGTGGGCGCAGGAGATCTACGCCGATCTGGGACTGCGATTCGACGGCGAGAAGGCCGAGCGTCTCTCGGCTGCGTCGAGCCAGTTGCTCGGGGTGCGGCAGGACGCCGCGCTGCTCCTGCACGATCAGCACAAGAGCGAGGACGACGTGGCTGCCTACCTGGAGCGATGGTCGTTGGCATCGCCGCAGCGCGCCCGGCACAGCCTGCGCTTTCTGTCCTCCCCGCTGTGGCGGGCGTACATCAGCACCTATGTCGAGGGCTACAAGCTGCTCGCCGGCTGGTTGGACCGAGGTGAGACGGCCGGTGAGCGCGCGCAACTGTTCGGCAGGCTGCTCGACGAGCCACTGACACCGGGTGCACTACGCGTCTCGTAAACTGGGCGAGCCCCCTTACTCTGCTGTCCCTTGGAGACTCCTGTTATGACTGACGTCAACAACCTGTCACTGGCCGAACTCGATCCCGAGGTCGCCGAGGCGATGGCCGGTGAGCTGGGTCGTCAGCGCGACACGCTGGAGATGATCGCCTCCGAGAACTTCGTCCCGCGCGCGGTGCTGCAGGCCCAGGGCAGCGTCTTGACCAACAAGTACGCCGAGGGCTACCCCGGCCGCCGCTACTACGGCGGCTGCGAACACGTCGACATCGTCGAGGATCTCGCGCGCAACCGCGCCAAGGAACTCTTCGGTGCCGAGTTCGCGAACGTGCAGCCACACGCGGGCGCGCAGGCCAACGCGGCCGTGCTGATGGCACTGATCAACCCGGGCGACAAGATCATGGGCCTCGACCTGGCGCACGGCGGCCACCTCACCCACGGCATGAAGCTCAACTTCTCGGGCAAGCTCTACGAGGTCGAGTCCTACGGGGTGTCGAAGGAAGACCACCGGATCGACATGGACGAGGTGCGCAAGCAGGCCATCGCCGCCAAGCCGCAGGTGCTCATCGCCGGCTGGTCCGCCTACCCGCGCCACCAGGACTTCGCTGCGTTCCGCTCCATCGCCGACGAAGTGGGCGCACTGCTCTGGGTCGACATGGCGCACTTCGCCGGACTCGTCGCCGCAGGCGTGCACCCCTCGCCCGTGCCGTACGCAGACGTCGTCTCCTCCACCGTCCACAAGACCCTCGGTGGACCGCGTTCCGGCATCATCCTGGCCAAGAAGGAATGGGCCAAGAAGCTCAACTCCGCAGTGTTCCCCGGTCAGCAGGGCGGGCCGCTGATGCACGCCATCGCCGCCAAGGCAGTCGCCTTCAAGATCGCTGCGACGCCCGAGTTCAAGGAACGCCAGGAGCGCACCCTGCTCGGTGCATCGCTGCTCGCCGAGCGTCTCACCGGTGCCGATGTCGCAGACAAGGGCATCTCCGTCCTCACCGGCGGCACCGACGTGCACCTCGCACTCGTCGACCTGCGCAACTCCGAGCTCGACGGCCAGCAGGCCGAGGACCTCCTGCACGAGGTCGGCATCACCGTCAACCGCAACGCAGTGCCCTTCGACCCGCGCCCGCCGATGGTCACCTCCGGCCTGCGCATCGGCACCGGCGCACTGGCCACCCGCGGATTCGGCGAAGCCGAGTTCACCGAGGTCGCCGACATCATCGGTACCGCCCTGGCCACCGGCGAGGCCAGCGATTCCCTCAAGGACCGCGTGGTGAAACTGGCACAGAGCAAGCCACTGTACGAGGGCCTCGAAGACTGGGGATTGCTCGGCTGACCGACGCGCCCACCCCGCCCGCGTCAATGGACCATTGAACCGCTCAGACGTGTGCAGTGGTCCATTCACGCAGCACCCCGGTCCGCGTCAATGGACCATTGCACCGCTCAGACGTGTGCAGTGGTCCATTCACCCATCCGCGTCGGATCAATGTGGCTTTCAGTCGATCTGAGTGCAACGAAGTCGCATCGATTCACCCGGGGGGAGGGCACTTTCGATACCGGTCGCCCGGTGACCAGGGTCGATGTCGACGTAACGCGTTGTTCACCGACACGCCAGACTTCCAGCGAGCCGATACTGGATTTCGGCGGTACCGTCGGCAGTAACAGGCAGCGGGGAAGCTACCTGTGCGGGAGGTTCTGATACGTGACTGAGCTAGTGAGCGCGAGAGGGCCGGTACCCGGTCCTCGTGTCACCTGACACATCGGACCCGACCGGCCGAGCGACAGAGTTTGCGCGGTGCCGCGCAGACGTAGGAGCCCCACGTGACCACTTCACGCTCCGTTTCCGCCCCTCTTCGGACATTCGTGCTCGATACCTCGGTCCTGCTCTCGGATCCCTGGGCAGTCATCCGGTTCGCCGAGCACAATGTGGTACTTCCGTTGATCGTGATCAGCGAGTTGGAGGGCAAACGCCACCATCACGAATTGGGATGGTTCGCGCGGGAATCCTTGCGCATGCTCGACGACCTGCGAGTCGAGTTCGGCCGACTCGACCAGCCGGTTCCCATCGGAACATCCGGTGGCACACTGCAAGTCGAGCTCAATCACACCGATCCGTCGGTGCTTCCCGTCGGGTTCCGCACCGACTCCAACGATTCTCGAATCCTCGCCTGCGCCCTGAACCTGGCGGCCGAAGGCAAGGACGTCGTGCTCGTCAGCAAGGACATTCCGTTGCGCGTCAAGGCCGGTGCCGTCGGTCTTCCCGCCGACGAGTACCACGCTCACGACGTCGTGCCGTCCGGTTGGACCGGTATGACCGAGCTCGATGTGCCGTCCGATGCGGTCGACACACTGTTCAACGACGGCGTCATCGACCTGGCGGAGGCGCGAGACCTGCCGTGCCACACAGGAGTTCGACTGCTTGCCGGACGGCAGAGTGCGCTGGGGCGCGTCACGCCCGACAAGCAGATCCAACTCGTGCGCGGTGAGCGAGAGGCGTTCGGCCTGCACGGTCGCTCGGCAGAACAGCGAGTGGCGCTGGATCTTCTGCTCGACGAGAGCATCGGCATCGTCTCGCTCGGTGGAAAGGCCGGCACCGGTAAGTCCGCTCTGGCGCTGACTGCCGGACTCGAGGCCGTCCTCGAACGACGCTCGCATCGGAAAGTCGTTGTCTTCCGGCCGCTGTACGCCGTCGGCGGTCAGGAGCTCGGCTATCTCCCCGGTAGCGAGAGCGAGAAGATGGGCCCCTGGGGACAGGCGGTCTTCGACACCCTCGAAGGGCTCGCGAGCCCGGAGGTGATGGAGGAGGTCATCGCCCGCGGAATGCTGGAAGTGTTGCCGCTGACGCACATTCGCGGCCGATCGCTGCACGATTCCTTCGTGATCGTCGACGAGGCACAGTCACTCGAGCGCAACGTCCTGCTGACGGTACTGTCCCGACTGGGTTCGGGCTCACGGGTCGTACTCACCCACGACGTCGCTCAGCGAGACAACCTACGAGTCGGACGACACGACGGCGTGGCTGCAGTAATCGAAAAGCTCAAGGGACACCCACTTTTCGCGCACATCACCCTCACTCGCAGTGAGCGTTCACCGATCGCTGCACTGGTGACGGAGATGCTCGAAGAGTTCGGCCCGTCGGGAGCCTGACCCCCCCTCGTGAGCGTGGAGCCTGCGGGTCGTTCCGCAGGCTCCACTCCTGCCTCTTAGTCCACCACGAGGTTCCGCTCACAAGGGTCACCGGCCGACTGCGGCCCGGAATGCTCCTCGTGCAACACCTTTCATGAAGTCGACAGTGTCGAAGTAGTCTCGCCACACGGCCACTCTGCCGTCGCGCAGCTCGAAGGTTCCGCACACCCAGAACTCGATCCGAAGCCGACGCCAGATCAGCACATCTGTGCGCTCGGTGAGAACGATGTTTCCGTCGGCCGCGATGTTGTGCACGATCACGTGGAAGCCGAACGCAGGCTTGGCGAGCATCGCCATGAACCTGCCCACGTTCGAGGTGCCGCGCACCTTCGGTAATCCGACGTTGTGCCAGACGATGTCGTCGTCGAGGAGCGACATCGCGCGATCGGTGTCTCGACTTCGCAACGCGTCGAACAGATCCATCACGGTCTCGGTTGCCTGCTGTGTCTCGGTCATCTGGTGAACCGCCCCAATCCATCGCCGTCGAAGAACTCGAGCGTCAGCGTATTCGCGTTGAACGTCGCCTGGGAAATGGTTCCGTCCGGTGCGTTCTCGCCCGTCGGCTCGAACGTGAACGTGTCACCGTCCCAGGGCGTCAACTCGTACGACGTCGAGTTCGGTCCGAGGGACAACACCAACTCGCCGTTGACCTCCGCCACCGTCGCCGGCCCCCAGTAGCTGTTCTGGTACACCCCAACGTACGACGCGAGAGGTTGTGGCGCAGTGGGATTCGTGGGAGCGGTCTTGCCTGCGAGCTCGCCCTCCGGTTCGCTCATGCCGGCGAAGGCATTCTTGTACAGCGTTCGCCAGTCCTCCCGCACCTCACCGAACTGAACGAGGTCGGCGAACTCGGCAGTGACCGTTTCGGCGATGCCGAGGGGTGCGGCGTTGGTCAGTACGACGATGGCGACGTCGAGCGAAGGAATCCAGACGAAGTTGGTGCCCGCTCCCAGAGCGAACGCTCCCGAATGACTCACCGTCGTGCGGCCGGCCGCACTGGTGGAGACATTGAATCCGAAGCCGTAGTAGCCGGCGCGTGAGTCCGGTGTCGCCGACGGGCTCGACACGATCTGCGCGCTGACGGCGGGCAGAAGGGCATCGGGATCGACGAGCTCTCGTCCGTCGTGGGTGCCGTCGGCGACGAGCATCGTCAGCCACTTCGCGAGATCGTTCACCGAGGAGCTGACGCCACCGGCCGGGGTCTGTGGATCGGGTTCCCGCTGATACTTCGCCTGATACTCGCCGTCGACCAGTACGTGGGGTACGGCCCGATCGGCCCGCGACATGTAGTCCGCGAACGACGAGCTGGTCGAGGTCATACCGAGCGGGCCGTAGATCGTGTCCTGGCTGAGGGTGTCCCAGTCCTTGCCCGACGCCGCAGCGACGGCTTCGGCCGCGGCCGTGATCCCGAAGTTGGTGTAGTGGTACGTGGAGCGGAACGGGTCGAGGGGCACCTCCCGAAGGCGTTCGAGAATTTGGCGCCGGTCGTAGCCGAGATCCTCGAGCAGATCGCCTTCGTGCTCGGGCAGCCCGCTTCGATGCGCGTAGAAGTCGCCTACCGTGACGTTCTCGGTCACCCACGGATCGTCGAGCGCGAACCACGGCAACTGCGAGACCACCGGCGTCGACCAGTCGACCACGCCCGCTCCCACCTGGGACGCGATGACCGTCGCACCGACCGATTTGGACAGCGAGGCCAACTGGAACACCGAGTCGCCGTCGACCGGATCGTCCTTGCCCACTTCGCGGACGCCGAAGCCCTTCGAGTAGACGACGTCCGAGCCGTGCACGACGGCAATGGCCATACCGGGGATGTTCGACGACGCCATCAGCTCCTCGGCAATGCCGTCGAGCTTGCCGACCGCCTCGTCGATGCGGCCGGTCGGAACATCGACGCCCGCGACCTGACCGGGGGAGAGGTCGCTGGGCGGGGCGGGCTCGGATGTCGGTGGACTGTCTGCGGTCGGTGCGTCGTTCGAGCACCCGACCAGCACGACCATCGAGCACGCAACAGCAAGACGCAGAAAATTTCGACCCGACCGCATCATGAGGAGTCCTCACTTCGATGACTGGATGCACCTGAGAATAGACCTGCAACGACCTGGTGTTAGGAGAATTCACAATGGTCAGGGGCACGACGTCGGGCGCTCAGGTGTAGGCGCTACGGTTACCGCATGTCTACGAACCTGTCCGACGGTGATCTGCTGGTCCGTTTGGAGCCCGCGGTCGAAGAGAATCTACGACGCCACATCGAGGCTGCCAGCGACTGGCATCCCCACGATCTCGCGCCGTTCGACGAGGGCAAGAACTTCGCGTTCCTCGGCGGCGAGGACTGGACGCCGGAGCAGTCGCACCTCAGCGATGTCGAGATCCTGTCCGCCACGGTCGGCGTGTTGGTGGCCGACAACCTGCCCGCGTACCACCGCGAACTGGCCCACGCGCTCACCGGCCTCGGAGCCTGGTGGAAGTGGACCGGCCGGTGGACGTCGGAGGAGAACCGGCAGTCGATCGTGCTGCGCAACTTCCTGGTGCTCACCCGCGCAGTCGATCCGGTCGCCCTCGAGCGTGTCCGGATGGAGCACATGACGCTCGGATACGACGCCCCCAGCCAGCATCTGCTCGACATCCTCGCGCATTTCGCCATCGAGGAAGCCGCAGCCTCACTGCGTAACCGCAACACCATCGCCCTCGGCAAGGACCCGGTTCTCGCCACCATCCTCGGCCGGATCGCCGACGACGACGCGCTGCAGTCGGCATTCTTCGCCAGCATCCTCGACGAGGCATTCGCCGTGGTGCCCGACCAGGCCGCCCGCGCCATCGCGGACCGGATCAACGGGTTCAAGATTCCCGAGGTCGACCTTCCCGAGCGGGGCAGCAGCACCGCAGCGCTCGCCGAAGCCGGAATCTACGACGCCGATCAGGAACGCGACAAGGTGTTCAAGCCGCTGCTCGCAGGCTGGAAGATCTTCGACCGCACCGATCTGGGCGAGGACGGGCTGAAGGCACGCGAGGAACTCGCGCACCTCGCCTGAGGTTCGGCCCCTTTCGAAAGCGTGAATGGTCCATTGCACACGTCTCGGCGGTGCAATGGACCATTCACGCGTTCAGGGGTCCGGCGGGCGAACCGAAAAGCTAGTCCTTGACCTTCGCCATGGCGAGGACGTCGAGGCGCTTGTCGAGTTCGGCCTCACTGAGTTTGTCGCCGATCAGTCCGCGGTCGATGACCGTCTGACGGATCGTCTTCTTCTCCTTGAGTGCCTGCTTGGCGACGGCGGCAGCTTCCTCGTAGCCGATCGCGGAGTTCAGGGGCGTCACGATGGACGGCGAGGACTCGGCGAGGGTCTTGAGGTGCTCCACGTTGGCTTCGAGGCCGACGACGCACTTGTCTGCGAACAGCACCGAGACGTTGGCGAGCAGCTTGAACGACTCGAGCAGGTTGCGCGCCATCATCGGGATGTACACGTTGAGCTCGAATGCGCCCGACGCGCCGCCGAATGCGACTGCGGCGTCGTTGCCGATGACCTGAGCCGCGACCTGCGTAACAGCCTCGGGCAGAACGGGATTGACCTTGCCGGGCATGATGGAGCTGCCGGGCTGCAGGTCGGGGAGGGTGATCTCGCCGAGTCCGGTGAGCGGTCCCGATCCCATCCAGCGAATGTCGTTGGCAATCTTGGTCAGTGAGACCGCGATGGTGCGCAGTGCGCCCGAGGCCTCGACGAGTCCGTCACGTGCGGCCTGCGCCTCGAACGAATCCTTGGCGGCGGTGAGTGCATCGATACCGGTCGACTCGACCAGTGCTGCAACGACTTTCGGGCCGAAGCCGTCGGGTGCGTTGAGTCCGGTGCCGACCGCGGTGCCGCCGATGGGCAGTTCACCGAGGCGCGGCAGGGTGGCCTCGACGCGCTCGATGCCGGCCTCGATCTGACGGGCGTAGCCGCCGAATTCCTGACCGAGGGTGACCGGAACGGCATCCATGAGGTGGGTGCGGCCGGACTTCACGACGTGCTTCCACTCCGTGGCCTTGACCACGAGAGCCTCGTGGAGGTGGCGCAGTGCTGGCACGAGCGACGTCACGGCTGCCTCGGTGGCGGCGACGTGAGTGGCCGTCGGGAACGTGTCGTTGGAGGACTGCGACATGTTGACGTGATCGTTGGGGTGCACCTCGACGCCGTTCGCCTTGGCGATCGACGCGATGACCTCGTTGGCGTTCATGTTGGAGCTGGTGCCCGAGCCGGTCTGGAAGACGTCGATCGGGAACTGGTCGTCGTGCTTGCCGTCGGCGATCTCGGTGGCGGCGGCGATGATCGCGTCGGCCAGTGCGCCGTCGAGCAGACCGAGGTCCTTGTTGACCTGCGCGCAGGCTGCCTTGAGCAGGCCCATCGCGCGAATCTGAGTGCGCTCGAGCGGACGGCCCGAGATGGGGAAGTTCTCCACGGCACGCTGCGTCTGGGCACGCCAGAGCGCATCGATGGGAACGCGAACCTCTCCCATGGTGTCGTGCTCGATCCGGAACTGCTGTTCGTTCTCTGTCATTGACCTCTTGCCTCGGTAGGGGTGCGGAAACTTCGTCGAGCGGTCGTCAGAAGGACGGGATGGCGCCGGAGGTGTCGCCGTCGAAGTCGATGGTCGAGTACTCCTTGAGCTTGTTGAGCTGGTGGTACGCGTCGATCATGCGGACGGTGCCGGACTTCGAGCGCATCACGATGGACTGCGTGTGCGCGCCGCCGCCCGAGTAGCGGACGCCCTGGAGCAGGTCGCCGTCGGTGACGCCGGTCGCGGTGAAGAAGACGTTCTCGCCCGAGACCAGGTCTTCGGTGGACAGGACGCGATCGAGATCGTGTCCGGCGTCGATCGCCTTCTGGCGCTCGTCGTCGTCGGTCGGAGCCAACATGCCCTGGTGCACGCCACCCATGCAGCGCATGGCGGCAGCCGCGATGATGCCCTCGGGAGTTCCACCGGTGCCCATGAGGATGTCGATGGGGGAGGTGGGGCGAGCGGCGGCGATGGCACCGGCGACGTCGCCGTCGGAGATCAGCCGAATGCGGGCACCGGTGTCGCGGACCTGCTGAATCAGCTCGGCGTGCCGGGGTCGGTCGAGGATGCACACCGTGACGTCGGAGGTGGATCCCTTCTTGATCTTGGCGACGCGGGCGATGTTCTCCGCGACCGGTGCGGTGATGTCGATGACGTCGGCGAAGTCGGGTCCGACGGCGATCTTCTTCATGTAGAAGACGGCGGACGGATCGAACATCGCGCCGCGCTCGGCCACGGCGAGAACCGAGATGGCGTTGGGCATGCCCTTGGCCATCAGCGTGGTGCCGTCGACGGGATCGACGGCGAAGTCGACCTCGGGTCCGTTGCCGTTGCCGACCTGTTCGCCGTTGTAGAGCATCGGCGCTTCGTCCTTCTCGCCCTCGCCGATGACGACGACGCCGCGCATCGAGACCGAGCTGACCAACTGACGCATGGCGTCGACTGCTGCTCCGTCGCCACCTTCCTTGTCGCCGCGACCGACCCAGCGACCCGAGGCGAGCGCACCGGCCTCGGTGACGCGTACGAGTTCGAGTGCGAGGTTGCGATCTGGCGCCATGGCGCGAGTGGACTCGGTGCTGGCCGTCATCGGTTTGTAGCCTCCTGGTTGGTGGGGTGTTACCCAGGCGCGATTATCTCACTTCTGTGATGCCCGCGGTGGGGTCGGGTCGTCTGTGAGGCACGCGCCGATCGAGCACTGCTGCGCAGAGGGGATACTGGTGGGGTGGCAAACAGCAAACCTCGGATTCTCAACAACAGCCGCGACATGGTGTGGTCGCTCATTCCGCTGGTCATCGCGTGTTTGTTGATTGCGGGCATCGCCAGTCAGTGCTCGCTGAGCCCCGGCGGGCCCCAGCAGGGCCCCATCCCCAACTTCGACATCGACACCGCGTTGCAGTACGACGCGTCGGAAATCGGCTTTCCGGTGCGTAATCCGGCTGTTCCCGAGGATTGGACGCCCAACTCGGGCAGTCGCCCGACGATCGCAGGCGACAACGGCGGACCGGTGTCGACTGTCGGATACATCACCGGATCGGGTGCGTATCTACAACTGACCCAGACCAGCGCCGTCGAGGAGGTGTTGGTTCCCTTCGTGGCCGGCGACGAGACGGTGTACGCGTCGGGCGCGCAGAACGTGTCGGGTCGAGACTGGGTCGTCTACGGCGAGGAAGGCTCGCGGAAGTACTGGGTCTCGGACTTCGGCGATGTGCGAATCCTGCTGGGCGGTACCGCGAACGATGGGGACTTCACCACGCTCGCCGAGTCGCTCGAGGTCACCGAACCGCTCGCGCCCTAGCTGTCCTTCTCGGTGCTCGCGAGCGCGGTCTCGATCCGCTTGCGGGCACCGGCGAGCTGCTCCTCGCAGCGAGTGGCCAGCTGCTCTCCCCGCTCCCACAGGGCCAGGGAGGCGTCGAGATCGAGGCCGCCCTGCTCGAGGATCTTCACCACGCCCACCAGTTCGTCGCGGGCCTCTTCGTAGCCCAGTTCCGATACCGGCTTGTCGTTCTCGCTCATCCGTACTCCTTCTGTCATTTGATTCGCCCCATGACTGCGGCGGTGACGGCACCGTCGGCCACGCGCACTCTGATCTGTGTACCCGGTGGCGCGTCCTCGACCGAACGCAGAACCTCGGGATCCGAACCCGCGACCACCCGCTGTACGACGGCATAGCCCCGAGCAAGTGTGGCAGCAGGTCCCAGCGTCGACAGCCTGGCCCGCAGGTGTTCGACGAGCGTGTCCTGGGTGGTGAGTTCGCGCTGCACGTCGCGTCGGGCCGCGTCGAGCAGCCGCCGAACCTCCTCGCGACGTTGCTCGAGCGAGGCCAGTGGGTCCGCCAGCACCGGCCGGTGTCGGAGCATGTCCAGGCCGCGTGCCTCGCGCTCGACCCAATTGCGGAGCGCTGCAGCGCTTCTCGACTTCAGTTCCGAGACCAGAGCTTGTTCGGCGACGGCGTCGGGCACCACGAGTTTGGCGGCATCGGTGGGGGTTGCGGCCCGCAGGTCCGCTACGTGGTCGCTCAGTGGGCTGTCGGGCTCGTGGCCGATGGCACTGACGATCGGCGTGGTGGCGCGAGAGATGGCGCGGCACAGAGCCTCGTCCGAGAACGGCAGCAGATCCTCGACGCTACCGCCGCCGCGGGCCAGGATGATGACGTCGACGCTTGGGTCGTCGTTCAGTTCCTTCAGCGCGTCCAGAATCGCCGGGACTGCCTGCGGCCCCTGGACCGGGGTGTTGCGAACCTCGAATCGGACCGCGGGCCAACGTCTCTGCGCGACGGTCAGTACGTCCTTCTCGGCTGCGCTGGCGCGGGCGGTGATCAGGCCGATGGTGCCCGGCAGGAACGGCAGCGGACGTTTGAGGCGTGGGTCGAACAACCCCTCGGCGGCGAGCAGGGCTCTGAGTCGTTCGATGCGAGCCAGCAGCTCGCCGACCCCCACCGCACGAATGTCGGTGGCGCGCAGCGAGATCGTTCCCCTACCGGTGAAGAACGACAGCTTTCCGTAGAGGATGACGCGCGCACCCTCGGTCAGCGGAACGGGTGAACGCTCGAGCAACTGCGGCGAACACGTGACCGACAGCGACATGTCGGCCGACGGATCACGCAGCGTCAGAAAGGCAGTCCTGGTGCCGGGGCGAGCATTGATCTGGGTGAGCTGCCCTTCCACCCAGATGGAGCCGAGCTTGTCGATCCAGCCGGCAACCTTCATGGCGACGGTACGCACCGGCCATGGCTGTTCGGCGGTGCTCGCGCCTGGCTGGGTGGGACCGGACTGGGGTGGGGGAGTGCTCACTTGGCCTTGGCGGTGGTGATGCGGTTGGCGAGCATCGTCTGGAAGGGCGCGCGGGAGAGCGTGTCGTTCTCGTAGTCGAGCAGGGTTTCGAGGTCCTCGATCGAGAGCGTGCGCAGTCGGGCGCGCAGCTGTGCAAGGGCAAGGGTGTCGAAGTCGATCATCTCGACGATCTCGGGCTTGTCGGCGGATCGAGCGCGCTTGGCCGAGGTGTCCTGGACCGGCTCGTCCAGCGGAGGCGTCGAGTACAGAGCGAAGCGACCGTTCGCCGCGACCGGCTCGGCCACGGGGGCGTCGGGGACATCGACGTCGTCGGTGATCACGGGGGCGAGGAAGGTGTTCTCGTCTTCGTCCTCGTCGAAGCTGGCCCAGGACGGCTGCTCCTCGGTCGGGGTGCCGATGACCGGCAGGCTCGCGATGACCAGATCGCCCTTGATGGCCAACGCCGTCACCTGCTGCTGGAATCGCATGCTGCGCGCCAGTGCCTCGCTGACGACCGTCATCGGCAGCATCAGGGCGGAACCGGGAAGCTTGCGAGCCTCTTCCACGACGGTCACGGCGACGCCTGCAGCCACACGCGCTGCAAAGGGGACTCGAGTCATGTGCACCAGACTGCCCGAAACGGTGAACTTTGGGTAGCCGACAGGCTGTACGCCCCTCTCCAGCCGGGGCTGAGGGACGTGGAAAAGAGGCGGGCGAGCTCGGTGCACGTATCCTGGGAAGTATGTCTTCGGCTGTTCCACTGAATCTTGGTATTGCACAGTCCGCCGGTGCGGGTAAGTCCGCCTACGCCGGGGGTAAGCGAGTGCTGCTCGCGGAGCCGCGGGGCTATTGCGCGGGCGTCGATCGCGCGGTCGAGACCGTCGAGAAAGCGCTGGAACAGCACGGTGCGCCGGTGTACGTGCGCAAGGAGATCGTGCACAACCGGCATGTGGTCGAGACTCTGTCCGATCGCGGCGCGGTGTTCGTCGAGGAGACCGACGAGGTTCCCGAGGGATCGCTGCTGGTGTTCTCCGCGCACGGCGTCTCACCCGCCGTGCACACCTCCGCGGCCGAGCGAAACCTGCGCACCATCGACGCCACCTGCCCGTTGGTGACCAAGGTGCACCAGGAAGCCAAGCGCTTCGCCCGAGACGACTACGACATCCTGCTCATCGGTCACGAGGGCCACGAGGAGGTCGAGGGCACCGCAGGCGAGGCTCCCGAACACATTCAGCTGGTGGACGGCCCGGATTCGGTCGACAGCGTCACCGTCCGAGACGAGAACAAGGTCATCTGGCTGTCCCAGACCACGCTGAGCGTCGACGAGACGATGACGACGGTCGCCAAACTGCGTGAGCGCTTCCCGACGCTTCAGGACCCGCCGAGCGACGACATCTGCTACGCCACGCAGAACCGTCAGGTCGCGGTGAAGGCGATGGCCCCGGAATGCGATCTGGTGATCGTCGTCGGGTCC
Source organism: Rhodococcus sp. 05-340-2 (assembly GCF_002258915.1). Classification (NCBI taxonomy): domain Bacteria; kingdom Bacillati; phylum Actinomycetota; class Actinomycetes; order Mycobacteriales; family Nocardiaceae; genus Rhodococcus; species Rhodococcus sp. 05-340-2. The sequence continues at coordinate 173,146 of NZ_NOYU01000025.1, read as the reverse complement.
AAGAACTCCTCGAACTCGGTGCGGTTGGTCGAGGTCGCACTGGGCGCGGGTGCACGGGCGAGCTACCTCGTCGACTACGCCAAGGAAATCGACCTGGCCTGGCTCGACGGGGTCGAGACGATCGGCATCACCTCGGGTGCATCCGTACCGGAGATCCTGGTGCAGGGCGTCATCGAACTGTTCGCCGAGCACGGCTACGCAGACGTACAGCCGGTCACCACCGCAAACGAGACTCTGGTGTTCTCCTTGCCCCGCGAGCTGCGCCCAGCTCGCTAGCAGCGAGGTCGGCAAAGAATTACGCCCCGTACCGGGATTCCTGCGCAGGAGCAGGAAAACCGATACGGGGCGTTTCTCGTGTTCGGGCTAGTCGCTGTGACGGTCGCGGTAGCGAACCTTCGGCACCGGATGCGGGGGAATGTCGTCCCGGTGCGGGGTGGGCAGCGAATGGCTGCCCTGGCCGTTACCGGCGGTGGAGTCGGTGGCAGGGGAACCGCTCGCGGGGGCGCTCGTCCGAGGAGTCACGACGGGCCTGGCTCCGGTGTTGTACGGATCGGCCACCTCGCGAGGAGCGTGGACCCGGTCCGATCGCTCGCGGCGAGGTTCGGTCGAATACCGGGACTGTGCTTCTCGCGGCACCTGCCGAGACTGTGCCTGCGGATACTGCGTTCGCGAGTAGTCGGGCTTCTGGTACTCGGGCTTGTAATCGTGCCGGGGGGAGTCGGTGGCGGCATATCGAGTCTGCGGTGCCGGTGCCGACGCAGCCGATCGCCGGGGGCTCGCGATGGGATCCGCCGCAGTACGCGCGCGAGGGGTCGAACTCGCGCGAGGGTCGGTATCGGGACGCGGACGAGAATCGGTGCTTCGGCGACCGACGTACGGCCCGGGCACGATGTCGGTGGCCTCGGCCGCGGAGTCGGTGCTGCGATCGACTGCGGCTGCCCGCCTGCGGGATCGTTCGGGACGCTCTTCCTGTGCCCGACGCTGCGCTCTGGTGGGCTTGTCGTCGCTGGGCTTCGGGCTGCGTCGAACAGCAGGGGCGTGCGTGTTCTGCCGTTTGAGCACGATGCGCAGTACTCCGAGTCCGACGGCGACCAGGGTGCCGAGCAACATCAGCGGAAAGCGGTTGACCAGCGGAATGGCAACGTTGAGGATGATGTCCTTGAGGCTGGTGCCGGCGTTGTCGGTGAAGTACTGGTACGACAGCGGCACGGCCACGAACAGGATCAGCGGGGCCTGCACCATCGCCGTGAACAGACCGCGGAAGCGGACGAGAAGGACGCCGGCGATGCAGCCGAGGACGTACATGAACGCGAACGCACCGGTCAGCTCGGTACCGCGTGCGGCATCGATCAGAAATCCGAGAAAAGTCAGTCCCGCGGCGATCGCGACGGCACCCCATGCAGGAACGCCGGGCAGGGTCGCGAGGATGGATCGGTGATCCAGCGGTACCCCGGAGCGGGCACGTTGGGAGGTAGACACCCCCCGAGGTTAGCCGTTGTTCAGCCGACTGCATCGCTGACATGACCGAAGTCGTGACGGTAGCGGGACGAATCGGACAGTTTGGGTCGCTCGTCCACTCGGGCGATGTCCACCGGCTCGGCGTCGAACAGCTCGAGCTCGTGCAGCTTTCTCGCCGTCACGCTCACCCTGGTATCGACGGACCCGACGGTGGAATTGAACGACTCCACGGCCTTGCCGAGGTGGGCACCGAGCTTGTCCAGGTGCGTCGAGACGACACCGATTCGCGTGTACAGCTCGCGTCCCAGTTGCTGGATGCGCGCAGCGTCCTCGGCCAGTGACTCCTGCTTCCACGTGTAGGCGACGGTCCGTAGCAACGCGACCAGGGTGGTCGGGGTGGCCAGGATCACGTTCCGGCCGAAGGCGTACTCGAGCAGCCCTGTGTCCGACGTCAGAGCCGCGTCGAGAAACGGGTCGCCGGGAACGAACAGCACGACGAATTCCGGTGTCGGCTCGAATGCCTGCCAGTACGCCTTGTCGGCCAATTGGTCGATGTGGGTCCGTAGTTGCTTGGCGTGGCGTCGCAGATTCTTCTCCCGCGCGCCGAGATCCTCGTCCTGAGCGGCATCGAGGTACGCCGCGAACGGCACTTTGGCATCGACCACTATCTGCCGACCGCCGGCGAGACGGACGATCATGTCGGGTCTGATGCCGTCCTTGCTGACCTGCGTGTCGAAATCGCAGTGCTTGACCATGCCCGCCAGCTCGACGACACGTTCGAGCTGGATCTCGCCCCACCGGCCGCGGATCTGCGGTGCGCGCAGTGCCGTGACCAGCTGACCGGTCTGGGTGGACAGATGCATCGACGCTCGATGCATACCGGTGACCTGCTCGGACAGTCCCGCGTACGCCCGGATGCGGTTGTGCTCGACCTGCCGCACGTGCTCGGAGAGAGCGTCGACGGCATCGTGCAACGGCTCGACCAGGTGTGAGACCTGCTGGCCGATCACGGTCGAATTACGCCGCGCGGAATCCTCGTTGACCGCACTCAGTGACTGCCGAAGCATGCCCTCGTGCTCGCGCATCACGGCCAGTTGGGCTTCGGCTCGGACCGCACGATCGCCCATCCGCGAGGCGTGCAACAACCAGCCGACGACCGCGCCGATACCGAGAGCGACGAGCAGGCCGAACGCGGTGAGAATGTTCATGGAGCAGATGATGCAGGACGGTACCGACAACTTCGGTGCGCGAAGCCTGTGGACCGAGCTCACGTCCGACAGGCCGAGGCACCTCGGGGAGTTTGTCGGTGGTTCCCGATAGCGTCGAACGCATGAGAATCCTGCACACCTCGGACTGGCACATCGGTCGCACCTTTCACGGTGTCGACCTGTTGGCCGATCAGGGCGCTGTGCTGGGGTCCATCGCGGAACTGGTTGCGGCACAATCGATCGACGTGGTGGTGGTGCCGGGCGACATCTACGACCGCGCTGTTCCCAGCGCCGACGCCGTCCTGGTCTGCAATCGCGGGCTGGAGGCGATCAGAGCGGCCGGTGCGGTGATCGTCGCGACGTCGGGAAACCACGATTCACCCGCGCGGCTGGGCGCAGGCGCTGCTTTTGCCTCGGCAGGAGGGCTGCATCTGATGACGCGGGTGGGCGACGTCGCCACTCCGGTCGTCATCGAGGACGAGCATGGCTCCGTTGCGTTCTACGGCATTCCGTACCTCGAGCCCGAAACCACTCGCCTCGAACTCGACGTTCCCACTGCGCGTACCCATGCCGAGGTGCTCGGTGCCGCGATGGATCGGGTACGGGGCGACCTCGCGACGAGAAGCGAAGCAGGGCAACATGTTCGCTCGGTCGTGCTCGCCCACGCTTTCATCGTCGGCGGTGAGGCGACCGGATCGGAGCGATCGATTTCCTCCGGCGGCATCGAAACTGCACCGGCGTCGGCGTTCGACGGTGTCGACTACGTGGCGCTCGGACATCTGCATTCGCCCCAGATCCTCACCGACCGGGTGCGGTACTCCGGCTCCCCCCTGCCGTATTCGTTCGGTGAGCGGTCGCATCGCAAGGCGGTATGGATTCTCGATCTCGACGCGGACGGGCTCGGCAGTGTCGAGCGCGTCGATCTGCCGGTGGTACGCGGACTCGCCCGCATCGAAGGCACGGTAGAGGAATTGACAACGGACACAGCGTATTGCGAGTTCGAGGATCATTACGTCTCCGCCGTGCTCACCGACGAGGTACGTCCGGTGGACGCAATGCGCGCGCTGCAGCAGCGTTTCCCGTACGCGATCCATCTGGAATGGCGTCGCCCCGAGGGATCCGGCGAGCTTCGCTACCGCGACCGTGTGCGCGGCCGTAGCGATCTCGACATCGCCACCTCGTTCGTGACGGACATGCGCAGCGTGCCGTCGGCAGCGGAGTCGGCGCTCCTGGCTCGCGCTCTGGCCACCGTGCAACGCGAGACCGAGGCCACCCGCGGGACGGCCACCACCGCCGACCGCGGTGCTGCATGAGGCTGCATTCGCTCGAGATCACCGCCTTCGGCCCCTTCGCGGGCACCGAGACGGTGGACTTCGACGCACTGGGGGCCGACGGGCTCTTCCTGCTGCACGGTCAGACCGGAGCCGGCAAGACGACGGTGCTCGACGCCGTGGCGTTCGCGCTGTACGGAACTGTGCCCGGAGCTCGTCGGGAGGGCAAGCGCCTGCTGTCCGATCACGCAGCCAAGGGTGCGGTGCCACAGGTCACGTTGGAGGCGACACTCGGTGGGCGGCGCATCAGAATAGTGCGCAGTCCGGAGTTCCTGCGGCCCAAGCTCCGCAGCACCGGCACCACCAAGCAACACGCCAAGGCCAGTCTCACCTGGCTCGACGGCCGAGGACAGAACCTCACCCGGCTCAGCGAGATCGGCGACGCCGTCAATTCGCTGCTCGGGATGAGTGCCGATCAGTTCTTCCAGGTGGTGCTGTTGCCGCAGGGTGAGTTCGCGCGATTCCTCCGAGCCGACAGCGACGAACGCGGCAATCTGCTCGAAAGGCTTTTCGACACAGGCCGATTCGGTGATGTCGAAGAGTGGTTCGCACAGCGCCGTCGGGAGCTCGCCGCCGAGCTCGCCGACGCCCACCACGCCATCGACATCATGCTCGGCCGGGTGTCGCAGGCGTCGGGAGTGCCCGAGCCCGAGGACAGCGAGCAGCCGGACCCGCTCGAATGGGCGGCCGACGTCCTCGACGATGCCCGGCAGAATCGGACCCTCGCACAAGGTCGGGCGGTACTGATCGACGCGGCAGCTCGGCGTGCGTCGGCAGCTCTGGCGAAGGCCACCACCGTTCTCGATCTGCAGCGGCGACGTACTCTCGCCGAGGGTCAGCTCGCGCAGTACCGGGAGAGCGAGACGGCACGAGCAGCACGCCGAAGCGAGCTCGCCGATTCCGCGGCCGCAGGGCCGATCGCGGCCACTGTCGCAGACCTCCGCCTGGCACGCTTGGCCACCGACGCCGCCACCTCCGCACTCGCGGCGGCGGAGCGTGCGCTACCGACGACGGCGGAGGGACAACGCTTCCACGCCGCGCTGCATTGGCCACCCGCGCCGGCGGATCCCTCGGCCGAGCGCACGGTCGTTGCACAGTTCGTGCGTGACTGGACCACCGATGTCGCGCGGTTGCAGTCCCTGCTCGGTCTCGCCCGTGAAGCCGACCGACTCGACGGCACCCTCGCCGATTATCGTGCGCAGCAGCGCACTACCGCAGCGGCGATCGAACGCACCGTGCAATTGCAGGCCTCGATGCCCGAGCAGATCGCCGCGGTCGAATCACGGATGGCACGAGCCTCCTCGGCTGCGGCAGAGTTGCCCGGCCTCGAGGAGCGCTGCAGTCGCGCCCGCGTGGCAGCCGAGTCTGCACTCGAACTGGTACGCAAGCGAGCGACTCTGGCCGAGGCCGAACGTGCCCGAGACACCGCTGGAGCAGCCCACAACACGGCCCGGTCGCACCTGCTCGACCTCCGTGAGCGACGCATCGACGGGATGGCTGCCGAGTTGGCGGCGCGTCTGGAAGCGGGCGAGCCCTGTGTCGTGTGCGGATCGGAGGTGCACCCGCATCCCGCTGCACCGTCGACGTCGACGGTGACCAGGGCACAGGAAGACAAGGCCGCCGCTGCAGAACGCAAGGCCGCCGCTGCGCTCGATCACGCGGTCGCGGTTGTCGCTCGAGCGCAACGGGACGTGGATCTGCTGCACGACCGCACCGGTGGGGCCTCCGCTGCGGAGTTGACCCAGATGCTCGATGCCGCGACCGCCGCACTGCGGGACGCCCGCGCGCGTGCCGCCGATGTCGAACCGGCAACCGCGGAACTCGATCGCCTGCGGAGCGAATCGGACGCGCTGACGGTCACGCTCCACGACCTGGTCGCCTCGCGTGGTGCCGTGGACGAGCGCATCTCGGCCACCGAGGAATCGCTGGCGAAGATGCGTGCGTCGGTGGCCGAGGAAGTGAACGAGGGCGCGTCGCTGGCAGACCGAATCTCGGAGCGGGAGGCCCTGATCGACGGTGCCCGGCGAATTCAGGAGGCGCGCATCGCCTGGCTCGACGCCACTGCACGGGCCGATGCACTGGCAGCCGAACTGGACCGACGGGTGGAGGCGTCGAGCTTCGAGTCCGTCGACGCTGCGGCCGGGGCAGTGCTGGCCGCCGACCGCGTCGAGCAGATCGAGACCGAGCTGCGCACCGCCGAGGAGGCGCGTGCGCATGCGGAGCACGTGTTGCGCGAGCCCGCCATCGTCGACGTGGCCGGTCGGCCGCCGGTGGATCTGGGTCCGTTGGAGCAGGCGTGCGCCGAGCTGGAGGACGCGGTCCGGGCGGCCGCCGCGGCGGTGGCGGAATGTCGAAGGCGCGCAGACGATCTGGAACGGCTGATCGCCGAACTGTTCACCGCGGCCCAGGCCATCGCGCCACAACGTGCCGAATTCGACGAGCTCGCCAACCTCGCGGACGTGGTGGCAGGCCGGGGGCAGAATGCTCGCAAGATGTCGTTGCGCTCGTACGTCCTCGCGTCGCGCCTCGAGGACGTCGCCGAGTCCGCCTCCGCGCGGCTGCGTCGAATGTCCTCGGGGCGCTACGAATTCGTGCACTCCGACGAGGCCGGCGTCCGCGGCAAGCGGGGCGGTCTCGGACTGGACATTCGGGACGACTACACCGGCGTCGTGCGCTCGGCCAAGACCCTGTCGGGCGGTGAGGCGTTCCTCGCGTCGCTCTCGCTCGCGTTGGGCCTCGCCGATGTCGTGGCCGCCGAATCCGGCGGTGTCGTCCTCGACACCATGTTCATCGACGAAGGATTCGGCACGCTCGACGCCGACACCCTCGAATCGGTGATGGCGGTTCTCGACGAACTACGTGCAGGCGGACGCGTCGTCGGCGTCGTCAGTCACGTCGACGAGATGCGTCAGCGCATTCCCAGCCGCCTCCACGTCAAGCGTGAGCGCACCGGTTCGACGCTTCAGGTCGTTGCGTCCTGACCTGAAGCCTGCTTGTCCGACTTCGACTCGTCCTCGTCGTCGAGGCCGGCCTGTTCGTCGGTCAGTCCCTCGGGCGGCGGGATTTCGTCTTCGAGTTCGTCCTGATCCGGTTCGTTCGAGCGCGCGTCGATCTGCTCGGACAGGTACCTGATCAGCACGGCGGCAACCGCGGCAGCCGGGACGGCGAGGAACGCGCCGATGATGCCGAACAACGAGCTGCCGGCCGTCACGGCGAGCAGCACGATCGCCGGATGCAGGTTCATGCTGCGACTCTGCAGAATGGGCTGCAGCACATTGCCTTCCAACTGCTGCACCGCGACGATGATGGCGAGCACGATCAGCGCCGTGGTGAGCCCGTTCGCGACCAGGGCCACGAGGACGGCGAGTGCGCCCGCGACGAACGCGCCGACGATCGGAATGAAGCCACCGATGAACGTCAGGGTCGCCAGTACCAGGGCCAGCGGAACGCCGAGAATGACCAGTCCGAGACCGATGAAAAATGCATCGATGAAACTGACGATGGCCTGAGTTCGGATGAATCCGCCGAGGGTCCCCCACATCCGCGAGAGCACCTCGCCCAGATGGGTTCCGGCGCGGCCGCCGGAGAACCCGTGCAGCCACGGCAGGAACTTCGGTCCGTCCTTGACGAAGAAGAACGTCAGCACCAACACCAGCGCCAGGGTGACCAGCAGCGAGCCTGCGGCGGATACGCCGGTGAACACGCCGGTGGCGATGACCTCGCCGCTGTCCTGTAGACGCGACACGATCGCCGACACGGCCGAGTCGATCTGGTCGTCGCCGATGTTCAGCGGCGGTCCCTTCAACCAGTCCTGTACCTGCGCGATACCGCCCGATGCCTGGTCGACCAACTCCGGTGCCTGCTCGGCGACCGACGGAACGATCAAGGTGATGATGCCGCCGATGACGACGAAGAACACCACGAGCGATACCGACGCGGCCAGGGCGGGCGGAGATCCCAGACGCATCATCAGCTTCGCCGGCGGCCACAGCACTGTCGCGACGATCACGGCGAGCAGGACCGGCAGCAGGATCACCCAGAGGTGCCCGATCAGCCAGCCCAACACCCACGCCCCGGCTGCGATCGAGATGAGGATCAGCGACCACTTGGCCAGCCACAGGCCGCCGACCCCGATGAGGTCACCACGATCACTGCCGGACGTCTTGGACTTCGACGTACTACCGGGCACTGCCGATTCGGTCACTGTGGCTTCCTCACATTCGGCGGATAGCGGATCGTGAAGAACCATAACGTCTCGGCCTGCCCAGCTGTGTGCCACCGCCGTCCAAGGCGAGGCCGGTCAGGCCGCCTCGTGTGCCAACAGCCATTCCTTGACGGGCAGTCCCCAGCGGAAACCGCCGAGAGCCCCGCCGATTCGAACCACCCGGTGGCACGGCACGAACAGCGCGGCAGCGTTGCGAGCGCATGCCGACGCAGCACCGCGGATGGCTGCCGGTCTGCCGGACAGTTCGGCGAACTGGGAGTAGGTCACCGGCGCACCGGGTTCGACGGTGCGCAGGACGCCCCAGGCATGCATGAGAAATTCGCCGGATCGTTGCGCGACGGCAACGGAGTCGATGACGGTCAGCTCACCGCGGTGATAGTTCTCGACGGCGCGCGTCACATCGCCGAGATCGGCCGCGGTGCGCACGCTGTCGGGTCGCATCGTCGGGTGGATCAGGACGCGGAGTTCTTCGACGTCGGCGGTCCAGCCGGACGCGAGCACGCGCTGATCGGCGTCGACGATGGTGCTGAACGGCCCGATCGGGGTGTCCTGGGTGGCGGCGGTGGCTGTCATGGCTGTCTTCTTTCCAGTGCGGTGACCCACAGGTGCATCGAGACGTACGAACGCCACGGAGCCCAGCGGGCGGAATCGTTCAACGAGATGCCGAGTGCTTGAGCACCTTGGCGGACGACGAGATCGGTATCGAGCAGAACATCGGGATCACCGAGCAGGCGCATCACGACGTACCGGGCGGTCCAGGGTCCGATTCCTTTGAGCGCGAGCAGTTCTCGCTCCAGTTCCGGCCCTTCCCGCGCGGGATGCAGCACGACGGTTCCCGACGCGATGGCGTCGGCGACGCGGATGACGGTCTGCACACGGGCGGCCGGTCCGGTGAGTACCTCGTGGCCCCGTTCGGCAATCACGGCCGGTTCGGGAAACAATCTGGTGACGGTGTCGTTGCCGAGATCGACCGGTGCACCGAGAGCGTCGACGAGCCGGGCGGTGTGGGTGGCCGCAGCCTTCAGCGAGATCTGCTGCCCGATCACCGTGCGCAGCAACATCTCTGCGCCGTCGACCACTCCGAGGGCGCGGATGCCCGGGTGGGCGTCGACGCTCGGTGCCAACTGCGGGTCCGAGCGCAGTGCGTCGTCGACGGCGAGTGGGTCGGCGTCGAGATCGAGCAGGTGGCGGATTCGGGCGACGGCAGGGGCCAGGTCTCTCATGTCCTGCAATGTCACTGCCGCGCTGACGAATCCGTCCATCACCCGTAGTGCCACGAGTCCGACTGCGTGCGGCAGTCGCAGGGATCGCACGTATTCGCCGTCCTCGGCGAAGAACTCGATGCCCTCGACCACGTGGCCCCGAAGGAACCACTCGATCCAGCCGCGGTCCAGCGGCGGTCGGTACGGCAATCGCAGAGTGACGGTTCCGCCCGCGGTCGGCACGGCGGTGCGGTGTGCTTCTCGACGCAATGTCGACGGGTCGACTGCGAAGACTTCCTTGATGGTGTCGTTGAATTGCCGGACGCTGGAGAAGCCGGCCGCGAAGGCGATGTCGGCCATCGACATGTCGGTGGTCTGAATCAGCGTGCGGGCGGTGTTAGCGCGGTGCGCGCGGGCCAGGGCGAGCGGTCCTGCACCGACCTCGGCCGTGAGCACGCGGGTCAGCTGCCGGGTCGAGTAGCCGAGGGTGCTGGCGAGGCCGTCGACGCCACCGCGTTCGACGGCTCCGTCGGAGATCAGTCGCATGGCGCGAGAACTGAGGTCCGAATGGATGTTCCAGCGTGGGGAACCGGGGGTGGCGTCGGGCTGGCAGCGGCGGCAGGCGCGGTAGCCGGATTGTTGGGCCGCCGCTGCGGTGGCCAGAAACGAGACGTTGCCCGGCTTGGGGGTGCGGGCCGGGCAGGAGGGCCGGCAGTAGATGCCGGTGGTGGAGACGGCGGTGAAGAACTGGCCGTCGAACCGTGCGTCGCGCGAGGAGACCGCGCGATAACACCGATCGAAGTCCAGTTCTTGCACCTGCCGTTCGCTGCTCATGCACCTACTGTGTCAGCGCGGACGCGTCGGTGCTAGCGGAAATCGGACATCACCGTGTCAGCAGCACCGAGCCCCCGGGTTTCGGTCCGCCTCCGCGTGCCGGTCCTTCCAGTACTGCCGCACGGTCGGTGGTTCCTGGCCCGGGTGGTGGCGGGCCAGATGGGCGACGTAGCGGTCGTAATCGTGGTCGCCCATCACCGAGGTGATCCACCACCACAGGCCCCGCATCTAATGCGCCGATCCGGGGCGACGGACGGTGCCCGCCTCGATCAGCTCGTCCCATTCGGCCTGAATCTTCTTCTCGGCCGGGGTGAGGACAAAACCGGTGGGGCCGAAGATCTTCGACGGCACCTCGGGCTCCTCGTTGTCGGGCAAGGTGTCTCCTCGAACTGCCTTGATGCACACCCACACTCCGGCGAACACGACGACCAGGACGAGCACCGCGAAGATGATCGACAGCGTGCCCTGAATGAAGGTGTTGCGGATGACGGCGTCGATGGCCTCGGGGGTCTTGGCGCTGCCGAATTCGGTGAGCCCCTGCGCCTTGGCGTCGCGGAACTGCGAGTGCTGAGTCCAGTAGCCGATGGCCGGGACGGAGGAGAAGATCTTCTGGTACGACGCCGTCATGGTGACGATGAGGTCCCACGCCAGCGGCACCCCGGGAATCCAGGCCCACTTGTAGAGGCCACGCTTGACGACGATGACCATCACCACCGTCAACGCGATGGCGGCGAGAAGCTGGTTGGCGATACCGAACAGCGGGAACAGGGTGTTGATGCCGCCCAGCGGGTCGGTGACGCCCATGAGAAGGATTGCGCCCCAGGCTGCGACCACGATCAGCGAGCAGATCCAGGCACCGGGGCGCCACGACGGATCCTTGAACTTCTTGGCCGAGGCTCCGGGCAGGTTGCCGATGCTGTCGGAGAGCATGAAGCGTGCGACGCGGGTGCCTGCGTCGACCGTGGTGAGGATGAACAGTGCCTCGAACATGATCGCGAAGTGGTACCAGAACGACTTGAGTGATTCGCCGCCGAACACCTGGTGCAGTACCTCGGACATGCCGAACGCGAGTGTCGGTGCGCCGCCGGTGCGGGAGATGATCGATTCCTCACCCACATCGGTTGCGGCCTGGCTCAGTTCGGCGGGGGTGATGTCGCCGCCGCTCAGTCCCAGTCCGTTGACGTAGGTCGCTGCGGTCTCGGGAGTGCCGCCGGTCAGGGTGGCCGGAGCATTCAGTGCGAAGTAGATGTGCTGATCGAGAACACATGCGGTGATCAGAGCCATGATGGCGACGAACGACTCGGTGAGCATGCCGCCGTAGCCGATCATGCGCATCTGCTTTTCCTTCTCGAGCAACTTCGGCGTGGTGCCGGAGGAGATCAGAGCGTGGAAGCCGGACAGTGCACCGCAGGCGATGGTGATGAACAGGAAGGGGAACAGCGATCCTGCGAACGCCGGGCCGTTGCCTTCGGTGGCGAAGCTCGTCATGGCGGGCATCTGGATTTCGGGACGTGCGATGAGGATGCCGACGGCCAGCAGCGCGATGGTGCCGACCTTCATGAACGTCGACAGGTAATCGCGCGGTGCGAGCAACAGCCACACCGGCAGGATGCAGGCGAGCAGGCCGTAGCCGATCAGCAGCCACGCGACGGTGACCTTGGAGAGGGTGAACCAGTCGGTGCCCCAGTCGGTTTCGGCAACCCAGCCGCCGGCGACGATGGCGAGCAGGAGCAGTACGACGCCGATGAGCGAGACCTCGGTGACGTTGCCCGGTCGCAGGAAGCGCAGGTAGACGCCCATGAAGAGTGCGATCGGAATGGTCAGTGCAATGGAGAAGACGCCCCACGGGCTTTCGGCGAGTGCGTTGACGACGACGAGCGCGAGCACCGCGATGAGGATGATCATGATGACGAACACCGCGACCAGAGCGGCGGTGCCGCCGACGACGCCGAGTTCGTCGCGGGCCATCTGGCCGAGGCTGCGGCCGTGGCGACGCGTCGAGATCCACAGCACCAGGAAGTCCTGTACGGCACCGGCGAACACGACGCCGATGATGATCCACATCGTGCCGGGCAGGTAGCCCATCTGAGCGGCGAGGACGGGGCCGACGAGCGGGCCTGCACCAGCGATCGCGGCGAAGTGGTGGCCGAACAGCACCCGACGGTCCGTCGGCATGTAGTCCTTGCCGTTTTCCAGGATCTCGGCCGGTGTCGCTCTGTCGTCGCGTGGGAAGACGATCTTGCGTTCGATCAGCCTGGCGTAGAAGCGAAAAGCGAAGATGTACGTACACACCGCGGCGATGACGAACCAGACGGCGTTGGGGTTCTCTCCGCGGACGATTGCGATGATCGTCCACGCAACACCGCCGAGTAGGCCGATGGCAACGAGCATCAGACGCTTGATCGGCGTCATGGGATGAGAGTCGACGACCCCGACGGGTGGGAGGTCGGGGTCGGTCTTCAGCAATTCGACGTGTGGATCGTCGGGCGCTTTCAATGACATGTGTGGGGTCTCCATGCTCGCAGTTTGTGACTGCGATCACCCTATGTGCGCCGCGGGTGTGCGTCCTCGAATCGGCACATCGTCGTGCGCCCGGCGGTCGCTGGAGTGCGACGAACGGAGGCGTCGACGACGCGTCCCCGTGGTCAGCTACCGAGAGCCTCGTCGACGGCCCGGGCGCTGAGCACCTGATCCAACACCAGCGCTGCGCTGCCGATGACACCCGACAGGTCGCCGTGGGTGGTGGCCTGGATGGTCAGTGCTTTGGTGGCCAGTGCGGTGGCGTTGCCGTAGACGGTCTCGCGCAGTCCTGCGACGAAGATGTCGTAGGCGTTCGCCATGTCGCCGCCGATGATGAGTACCTCGGGGTTGAGCAGGTTGACGGCCCCGGCCAGGGTTTCGCCGATGTGCCGTCCGCTGTCGCGGATGAGTCTGCGCGCTTCGGGGTCACCGCTCACAGCGAGGTCGACGACGCCGCGCACGTGGCCGACTTCCCGGCCCTGCTCGTTGAGTGCACGCACCAGAGCCCAGCCACCGGCGATGGCTTCGAGACAGCCGCTGTCTCCGCACCGGCACGCGACCCCTGCGGCGGCTGCGGTCTTGGTGTGGCCGAATTCTCCTGCAGCGCCCAATGATCCGCGCTGCAGTGCGCCGCCGGCGACGATCCCGGCCCCGAGACCCGTCGAGGCCTTGACCAAGAGGGCGTTCTGGAAGCGATCTCGATTGTCTCGGCGTTCGGCGAGGACCATCGCGTTGGCGTCGTTGTCGAGGAAGACCGGAGCCGACGTGGTGTCGGCGAAGAACGGTGCGAGCGGCACCCCGTCCCAGCCGTGCATGATCGGCGAGTCCAGGCTGCAACCTCTGGCGGTGTCGGCGGTGCCGGGGATGGACAGCCCGACCCCGAGGATGCGATGTCCGGTTCGGTGCGACTCCTCGAGAAGTACCTGCAGCCGCTTGGTGATCTGCGGCATCAGCTCGTCCGGTCCGACGCCGATCTCCTGGTCGACGGTGTCGCTCGCGAGCAATTCACCGCCGAGGGTGAAGACGCCCAGTTGAGAGCGGCTGCGTCCGATCGCGGCGGCGAGCACGACACCGGCGTCGATGTCGAAGGACAGTCTCGCCGGGGGCCTACCGCCGGTCGACTGAGTGTCCTCGGTTTCGATGACCAAGCCGAGCTCGGTGAGCGCGGCGACGCGGGAGGCAACGGCCGATCGGGAGAGGCCGGTGATCCGTCCGAGTTCCGCGCGGGTTTCGGCGTCTCTGTCGCGCACGAGAGCGAAGATCTCACCTGCCGTCGCAGGTGGAGCGGTCAGGCGCGGCATGGACATAGACGCCATTCAACCAACTGGCAACTTTTACGGCAACAGCCTAAGAAGTGTCACTTATGACTTCGAAAAGCATAAGTTGGGTTGCTGATGGACCTAACCGGCTTTAGGCTGGGTCGTGAGAGACCGAACATCGGAGATACTCATGGACACACTTCATCCGGTCCTGCGTCAGGTCACCGACCGCATCGCAGACCGCAGCCAGTCCGACCGCACCACATATCTCGCTCGAATCGCTGCTGCCGGGGATCAGGGCCCGGCCCGTGGCCGACTCGCCTGCGCCAACATCGCCCACGGCTTCGCGGCCTCCGGCAAGGCCGACAAGCAAGCGCTCCGCGGCATGGTCAAACCCAACATCGCGATCGTCTCCGCCTACAACGACATGCTCTCGGCGCACAAGCCGTTCGAGACGTACCCGGCCGTGCTGAAGAAATCGGTCATCGATGCGGGCGGCATCGCGCAGTTCGCCGGTGGCGTCCCCGCCATGTGCGACGGCATCACCCAGGGCCGCGACGGCATGCAGCTGTCTCTGTTCAGTCGGGACATCATCGCGATGTCGACGGCAATTGCGTTGTCCCACGACATGTTCGACGCCACCTTGATGCTCGGGGTGTGCGACAAGATCGTCCCCGGAATGCTCATCGGCGCACTGAGTTTCGGTCATCTGCCCGCGGTGTTCGTGCCCGCCGGGCCGATGACGTCCGGACTTCCCAACGGGGAGAAGGCAAAAGCGCGCCAGCTCTACGCCGAGGGCAAGGTTGGCCGAGAAGTACTACTGGACGCCGAGGCCGCGTCGTATCACGGCAGTGGCACGTGCACGTTCTTCGGAACGGCCAATTCCAACCAGCTGCTCATGGAGGTCATGGGCCTGCACCTGCCGGGATCATCGTTCGTCAACCCAGGAACCGCGATGCGCGACGCGTTGACCCGCGAGGCCGCCCACGTCGTCACCGGTCTGACGTCCCTCGGGGACAACTACACCCCGGTGGGGGAGGTCGTCGACGTCAAGTCGATCGTCAACGGCTGCGTTGCACTGCTGGCCACCGGCGGCTCGACCAATCACACGATGCACCTCGTCGCCATCGCCAAAGCCGCGGGTATCACGTTGACCTGGCAGGACCTGTCCGATCTGTCGGCCGTTGTGCCGCTGATGGCAAGGATCTACCCGAACGGCAAGGCCGACGTGAATCACTTCCACGCGGCCGGTGGACTCGGGTTCGTCATCGGGTCTCTGCTCGACGCCGGGTTGATGCACGAGGATGTGAAAACCGTTGCCGGGCAGGGTCTGCGGCGCTACACGCAAGAGCCGAAGCTCGACGGCGACGGGGTGATGTGGCAGGACGGTACCCGGATGAGCCACGACGACACCGTGTTACGTGGCGCGAACGAGCCGTTCAGTGCCGACGGCGGACTGAAGATGCTGACCGGTCCGATCGGAAAGTGCGTCATCAAGACGTCTGCACTGGCACCCGAACACCGCGTGGTCACCGGACCGGCGCGAGTCTTCGACGATCAAGCCGACTTCCTCGAGGCGTTCGACGCAGGGCTTCTCGACGGCGACTTCGTTGCCGTGCTGCGTTATCAGGGCCCGAAAGCCAACGGAATGCCCGAGTTGCACAAGCTGACCCCGGCTCTCGGAATCCTGCAGGACAAGGGGCGGTCCGTCGCTCTGATCACCGACGGCCGGATGTCCGGTGCCTCCGGCAAAGTCGCGGCGGCAATTCACCTCACGCCCGAGGCCGCGAGCGGTGGGCCGATTGCGAAAATTCTCGACGGTGACATGATCACCCTCGATTCCCTCGGTGGCACATTGTCGATCGACGTACCGCTCGACGAGTTCGAGGCCCGACCGGTCACCGGTCGAGTGTTGGACGCCGACGAGTGGTCGAGCACCGGTCGTGATCTGTTCTCGGGCATGCGTGCGCTCGTCGGCCCTGCCGACGAGGGCGCAATGTTCGTCATGCGCTGAGTCCCTGTAACTCCAGAAGAAGGTAAGAACGTGACTGCATCTCTGCTCGACCGCGTGCCCGTCATCCCCGTCGTCGTCATCGAGAACCTCGATCATGCCGTTCCGATCGCCCGCGCCCTGGTGGCGGGCGGAGTGCCCGTCATCGAGCTGACGTTGCGGACTCCGGTGTCGCTCGACGCCATCGAGCGCATCGCGGCCGAGGTCCCCGAGATCCTCGTCGGTGCCGGCACCATCATCACTCCCGGCCAGGCCAAGCAGGCCGCCGACGCGGGCGCTCAGTTCCTGGTGTCGCCGGGCTGCACGCCTTCCCTGACGAAGGCCATGCGAGATACCGGATTACCGCATCTGCCCGGTGCCGCAACGGTATCCGAGGTGCTCACCCTCCTCGAAGCCGGCTATACCGAGCTCAAGTTCTTCCCCGCCGAAGCATCCGGTGGTGCGAATTTCTTGAAGTCGATCCACTCGCCGATCCCGGCCGCACGCTTCTGCCCGACGGGTGGCATCTCGACCTCCAATGCATCGAGCTACCTGGCGCTGCCGAACGTCGGCTGCGTGGGCGGATCGTGGCTCACTCCGGCCGCGGCTGTCGCAGAACAAGATTGGGATGCCATCGTCGCTCTCGCGGCAGCCACGGCCGAACTGGTCTGAGATTCCCGTCTCCGCCGATGGAACCCAACGGGTGGGTGCAGCGTCCAACCAGCTGTCCGTCATCGAACAATCGGGGGAAATGATCATGTCGAATCCGTACGAGCAGTCGGAGTTCCAGCAGACCCAGCAGCCCTATCCGGCAGCGCAGCCCTATGTGCCGGCACCGACTCTGCCGTCGTCCAATGCGGGATGGGCCGTGGTCGCCATCATCTTCTTCTGGCCGTTGGCCATCCCGGCGTTCAATCACGCACTGAAGGTGTACCCGCTGTGGATGATGGGTGACGCTCAGGGCGCGCTCTACTCGTCGAATCGTGCCGGGTTCTTCGGAAAGCTGTCGCTGGGGATTTTCGTCGTCCTCATTGTGCTGTACTTCGCCTTCATTGCACTGGTCGTCGCGAACTCGTACTAGGTCCCGACCCTTGACCTCGACATAACTGGAGGTCCTAGCGTCGCGGGCATGGACACACTAGGTCTCGGCAGACTCGGCATTTCCATCGACTTATCGCCGTCGTATCTCGACAACGTACGCACGTTGGAGCCGCTGAGCTTTCTCGCCGCAGTCCCTGGTTATCGGCCGAACTTCTTGCGTATGGGATTCACAGAGGCCGAGGTCGACCAGCTCAGCGACCGATTGGTCGACGGCCTGGTGGTGTGGGGGAGTGTCGGCGACATCGCCGATCGGGTGGCCGCCCACCACGAGGCCGGGGCGGATCACGTCGTTCTTGCGCCGCTCGGCGCGTCGAGCGTCGCTGCTGGCCGGGCACTGTCCGAGCTGGTGGTGTCGTCAAAGTAGACTCCATAGACCGTGAGCCTCACCCTCGGAATCGTCGGACTGCCCAACGTCGGCAAGTCCACCCTCTTCAATGCACTGACCAACAACGATGTGCTGGCCGCGAACTATCCGTTCGCCACCATCGAGCCCAACGTCGGTGTGGTCGCGCTGCCGGATCCCCGGCTCGGGAAGCTGGCCGAGGTGTTCGGTTCGGAGAAGCTCGTGCCTGCGCTGGTGTCGTTCGTCGATATCGCCGGCATCGTCAAGGGTGCGTCCGAGGGCGCAGGTCTGGGCAACAAGTTCCTCGCCAACATTCGTGAAGCCGACGCCATCTGCCAGGTCGTTCGTGTCTTCGCCGACGACGATGTGGTGCACGTCGACGGTCGCGTCGACCCGACCGCCGATATCGAGGTCATCGAAACCGAACTCGCGATCGCCGATCTGCAGACCCTCGAGAAGGCCATCCCGCGCCTCGAGAAAGAGGTGCGGATCAAGAAGGATCGCAAGCCTGCACTCGACGCGGCGCTGGCAGCGCAGGCTGTGCTGAACGACGGCAAGACGCTGTTCTCGGCCAAGGCGAAGCTGGACTTCGAGCTGCTAGGTGAATTCCAGCTGCTCACCACCAAGCCGTTCCTCTACGTCTTCAACGCCGACGAGTCGGTGCTCACCGACGATGCGAAGATCGGCGAACTCGCGCGCCTCGTCGCTCCCGCCGACGCGGTGTTCCTCGACGCGAAGATCGAGTCCGAGCTGCTCGAACTCGACAAGGAATCGGCAGCGGAACTGCTCGAATCCGTCGGACAGACCGAGCCCGGTCTCGACGCGTTGGCTCGCGCCGGCTTCCACACCCTGGGCCTGCAGACCTACCTCACCGCAGGCCCGAAAGAGGCTCGCGCGTGGACCATTCATCGGGGTGACACCGCGCCCCAGGCAGCGGGCGTCATTCACACCGACTTCGAGCGCGGCTTCATCAAGGCCGAAATCGTGTCCTTCGACGACCTGGTTGCCGCAGGTTCCATGGCCTCGGCCAAGGCCGCGGGCAAGGTGCGCATCGAGGGCAAGGACTACGTCATGTCCGACGGCGATGTGGTGGAGTTCCGCTTCAACGTGTAGCTCGAACAGCCGTTCTGGCTGTCACGCACAACGCAAATCGGGTGTCGTCCACCACATCTACGACGCCCGAGTTGTGGTGCGAGTGATCGCAATTGCTCATCGGCGGGACGTCTGTCGGTGATCATCGCGGCATGTTCTGCGAGTGGGCGTCGTCGTCTGCGCCGCCCAACGATGTTGACTACGCTCCGAATCAGAGGATAGGAGAACGTAGATGGGTCTGCAGGAACTCGAAGCATTGGTGCACCGAACAGCCACTGCTGGGGAACCTTTCGAGCGTGGAGCCGATGAGGCGGAGCAGGCATACTTGTCTTCGCTTGCGGCCCGGCCGAGTACCAAGCTGATCTGTGAGGTCGGGTTCAATGCCGGCTTCTCGAGTTGGGCGTTCCTCGACGCATCGCCTGATACGACCGTCGTGTCCTTCGACCTGGCCGCCTATGCCTACAGTGACGCCGCGAAAGCCCATATCGACGAACACTTTCCGGGCCGACACACCCTGATTCAGGGTGACTCGCACGCCACCATCGCGGCCTATGCGCAGGAACACCCGGACATGCGGTTCGACGTCATCTTCATCGACGGAGACCACTCGGTGGAGGGTGCTCGCGCAGACCTCGACGATCTACGTGCGCTCGCTACCGCAGAATCGGTCGTGATCATGGACGACATCACCCCGTGGCTCTGGTTCGGCGAAGGCCCCACTCAGGCGTGGCAGGAAGCGATCGACACGGGTCGGATTCTGCACACGCAGTACTTCCGCGACGGAGAACCTGTCGACGCGGTGACACCCCCGGCCGCTCGCGCCTGGGCCGAGGGCCGCTACCCCTTCTGAAGCGCCGCGTCGTGTCAACCAGCGTTCATCTACGACTGTCGGCCACGGCCTGCCGAACCAACTCGGCGGCCTCGTCGGTGGTCGATGCGAAGCGGACGTTGTCGAAGCGGTGCAGGTAGGCGTCGTAGATGCCGGATACCTTCTTGTTCGCGTTGTCCATCGCCACGACCCGCTTGCCCATCATTGCGGCCAGCACGGCAGCGTGCAGTCGATCGGTGAGGACGACGGGCGCAAGGTTCAGAATACGTTGGGCCACACGAAGGTTGAGCTTCGCTGTCTGCTCGTACGAGCGTAGAAGAGCGGGGTAGAGCAGCCGATTCGCCCTGGGGAAATGTTGCGCGATCAGAGTCGGCAGCATCACCGCCGTCGAGATCGCCAGATCCGTTCCGCGCAGGCCCCAATCGTATTGCACGGACGACGCGTCGATCTTCACCGATTCGTGGCCGAGGCTTTCCGAATCGGCGCGCAGGAGCTTCACGACGTCCACTGCCAAGCCTTCGGCGCTTCGAGCGACGTCGGCACCGAAAGCCATGTCCGGGCAGTACTCGACGCGGTTGCTCGGGAAATGTGCGAGTGCCAGTTCGTACGAACGCCTTTCACGCAGCATGAGGGTCAGATCCGGGTGCTCCGCGTACAGCGCCGCGGTCCTCGTAAGGGCGTCGGTGTCGGCAAAGTCGATGCTCTGGGGAAGGCAGACGATCTTGTTCCGAGGAAACCGCGCAACGATCGACTCACGAAATTTCTGGTCGATCGGCCAGCGGTCACCGAAATTCCCCCCGCCTTGCAGAAACAGGGTCCCGTCACCGATTCGTTCTTCGAGAAGAGCATCGTTGTGGGTGAATGGATCCGACACGTAGTCGACGTGTACGTTCAACCGCTTCAAGTACTCGACTTCACCGGCGTAGATGAGGGAGTCACCGGCATTGTAATGATTCGGAAAGTCCAAGTGAGCCACACGATCTCCCGGTGACGCGTGAGGCCTCAGGACGGCGAGAGTCTCCTCGCGGATCGCATCGATGGTCTCGCGTGTCATCGGAGGCTCGGGCGCTGTCGTCGTCCGAGCGTCGTCACTCGAATCCGCAGTGCGCCGTAGTGGATCCCGATGTAGTGAGCCCACAAACCGACGGGCATCGGTCTCAGTATCTTCGGCAACCACGGATTACGAACTGTCGCAAGATAGAGGATCGACACCGCATGTACGGGGATGCGGACGAACGACGACGGGTGCGGGCAGCCCGATGCACGGTGCTTCGTCGACAGTAGATACGACGTGTGTCCGTAGGCGCGGCCTTGCACGAACGATCGGCGGACAGTCGTTCTGATGCGGTAAGCGACCAACGCATCGGCGGCATGTCCGAGCGTCAATCCCGCTTGCTGAATCCTCCACGAATAGTCGACGTCCTCGGCACCGCCGATGAGGTCTTCGTCGAAGTCTCCGACCTTCTCGAAAACCTCCCGCCACATCGCGAAGTTGCTGCCCGGTGCGTACGGCAGGTAGGCAGTGGGGAACAGAGCGCCGGGCGGCGGGACATTTCGCCATGCCGCCACGTCCCCCGAATTGAGGGATTCGATCTCGAGTGCGCCGCCCACCGCGTCGACACTGTCGAGTGCGCGCACCATTGCAGTCAGCCAGGTCGGATGAGCGACGTCGTCGTGGTCGACGACGGCAACGATGTCACCGCGTGCGGCTTTCACTCCGACGTTTCTGGCGTACGAGACTCCTCGCTTGGCGGAGGCGTCGACCCTACGAATCGACAGAGGCAGAGAGAGTTCTTCGAGGTGTGCGCGCAAGCCGTCGGTCGAGCCGTTGTCGCTGACAATGAGCTCGACATCGCCTGTGTAGTCCTGTCCGGCGATGGCTTCGAGCTGCTCATCCAGATCGGGCAAACCGTTGTACACGGGGAGGACGATGGAAACCAGACTGATCGGCACGGTCTGACCCTACCGCGAATTCGGGCGCCGTTCGGTCGCGTGCCCCGCTGCCCAGGCAGATATCGGCTACGTCTTCCCACGCAGTTCTTTCTCGAGCGGTGTCGGGAAGGATGGGACCACCGGGGTGCCGTCGAGCAGAACAGTGAGTCGTTCTGCCTCGGCTGCAACCGCTTTCGACACCGTCGATCCGACGCCCTCCAGGAACTCGGTCACCACCTCTCCGGAACCGGTCACCGCCCAACCGCCGACGATGCGACCCCCGGACCAGATGGTCGGGCCGATGTTGCCGAAGGTATCGAACAGTGGTGCCTTGTGTTCGCCTAGATACCAGGCGCGGTGCTTCCATCCCATCGGCGTGGGATCGAGCGCAGGTAGCAGCATGACGCTCGTACCGGAAGGCTTCTCGAAAACAGTGCTGGACAACATGAGTCCATCGCCTTCGGTCAGTTCGATGGCCACGGTGTCCAGGCCCGAGACCGCCCCACGAGTCTGCGTCTTGTTCCAGCCCGTCCACCACTGCAGATCGTCGAGGGTCGCAGGTCCGAATACCTCGAGCCACCGTCGAGCAAGGTCCGTTCTGGCCTCGGTCTCGTCGAGTTCGGGAATCCCGTCCGGCCACCAGTGATCGATCGGTGCCCACGCGTGCCGTCGGGATGTCCACGCGCCCCGCGGTTCCACGCGCACCAATTTTCCCTCGGCGGCCATCATCACCAGCACCTCGGAGGTGACGTACCGCTTGACGTCGTACACCTTGTCGGTGGTCGGTAGCAGCGCTGTCTTGAGGCCTGCAACTGCAGAGGACAGTTCTGCACCGGTGGCAGTTCCCATCGATCGCAACGCCGAGTCGGTCTCGGCTTCGGTTGCGGAGAGCCAAGATTCGACGTCGTCGATCACCGGCTCGGTGGGCAAAGTGGAGACCTGTTTGATCAGGCGCGCCCGCATGGTGCGCGCAACCCCGAGGCTCGCCGCAGCGTGAATCATCGGAACGTCGTCGTGAGCGACGACGAACATCGTGCGCCGCATCGCCATCAACCGCACCAGGCTCCTGCGCTCGTACATCGCATCACGAACATCCGAGAGTCCCAGTGTTCGCGCGCGGGCGAGCACCGACAGATACACCGTCGCCGGATCGGTGGCATGCAACGCGAGGAGTGACGACACCACCGCTTCGGTGGTCGATGCACGGGCGAAGTGCTGCGCGACGAGCCGGTGTCGGCGCTGAGCGTCGGTGATCTTCACGCGATCAGTGTGACGGCATTTGTGGCGCAGGGCCGACAAATCCGGTGAGAAGAGCGTCGGCGATGTCGCTCATCCCGTGCGCGCGGGCATCGGCGGCTGCACCGACGTGGTCGTACTCGACCAGTTCGAACGAGGCTGTCCAGCTGCCACGGTCGTGGTCGTCGAGTACCGCGTAGCGCGCATGCGGAGAGCCGGATTCCATGACGTGCGGGTGGGGCTGATCGTCGTCGTACGCGGGCACGCCGACGCTCCCCGGATTGACCACGAGTGTGCCGCTGGGGAGAGTCCATTGTCGCTGCAGGTGGGTATGGCCGCAGGCTATGATAGCTCTGTCGGTGAAACCTGCTGCTCTGTCGAGAATTTCGGCTTCGGTTGCCTCGCGAGAGCCGTCGGGGTCCACCGAGTGCAGAAAGTACTGCTGATCATCGGTGGGCGTTCCGTGCACTGCGAGGATTCCGCGATCCAGCTCCAATGAGAACGGCAGCGAGGCCAGCCACTGTCGATGCCCGTCGTCGAGTCGATCATGGGCGTGCCGATCCCAACTGCCCATGGAATCGGGAGCCTGCTCGAGTAGATAGCGGTCGTGATTGCCTGCGATCGTTGGCATGTCCAAAGCCATGAGTCGATCCGCAGTTCGACGCGGATGCAGGCCGCCGGAGAGCAGATCGCCGAGATTGATCACCGAGTCGACGCCATGGCGTTCGATGTCTTCGAGCACGGCGTCGAGCGCCGCGATGTTGCCGTGAATGTCGGCTATGAGAGCTACTCGCACGACCACAGAATCGCAGCGTGGACAGTCGACTGCAACACGGCCGCCCGACGGTCACGCTCACCTAGCATGATGACGCATGCGACGTACTCGGCTGGTCTACCTGTTCATAGCTGCAGTCGTGTCGGTGACCGGGTGCACGAGCGCACCCCCTCTCGAGGCCGAGCGTCCCCAGGCGCGAGTGTCATTCGACGATGGCTATGGCCAAATTTTCGTGATGAACGAAGACGGCACCGGCTTACGCCAGGTCACCCCAACTGTGACCGGCGAAATGTCTGATACGCGGTATGCGAACTATGCGTCGATTTCGCCCGATGGATCGTCGATCGCCTATACCCGCAATGGTCGGTTCATCGAATCTGTGGATCTGGAGTCCGGAGATTCGCGGACTCTGTACGAGGGGGGATATCAGCCGACCTTCTCACCGGACGGATCGACCATCGCATTCACGAGCCCTTACGGGATCAGCGCGATGAAAGTGGACGGTAGCGAAGTCCGGTTGTTGGCTCGCGAGGAGAGTGCGTTCGGCGCAACCTTCACACCCGATGGGACCCAAGTTGTCTTCAATATCGGTGGATACATTGTCGCCGTGCCTGCCGCGGGCGGTGAGTCGAGGGTCGTTCTGCGGGATCATTTCTGGAACGCCGACCCGGTGTTCACCCCGGACGGCTCAACTGTGGTCTTCTCCAGCAATCGGGGAGGGAACAACGGATCGGAGCTCTATTCCATGTCTGCGACCGGGGGACCGATCACGGCTCTGACCGACACATATGCGGTGCACCCTCAGGTCAATGCGGGCGGTTCCCGAATTATTTACAACAGGGCGACGACGCGGACCGGCGAATTGGTCACCGACATTGTCAATTACGAGCGGTCCGAACTTGCAACGATGAACCTGGACGGTACCGACCAGGTGCGGCTGATTCCGCAATCGATCACAGCACAGGATGCGAGCTTTGGCGGCGGGAGGCCCTGACGGCATGTTGCTTGCGCGATGCGAATCGGCACTACGGCTGTTGTCGGTCCTCAATTTGGGACACTGTTCTCGTGAACGATGCGGACCTCGACCCAACGGAAATGAAAAGTCTCTTGCCCGACTTCAGCGCCGCCGAGGTGAAGCGGCTCCTGGGGGCGACCCGTCCAAGTTCGGTGACTCGCCAATGGGCGCGGCTGTCACGGCTTCTGACGGCGAATCTGGGGGTCGAGTATTTCGGTGCCTCCGACGAAGCGATCGCCGATGCCGAGGCGGCGACGTGCCCGTGGCCCGAAGAAGTACGTGAACTCTACCGATGTGTCGAACGAGCTGATGACCGCCGGGGCATGCTGCTCTTGCCTCCGAACTTCGAGCTATTGCCCGTGTCCCAGGTCAAGAAGCAACACGCGTTCTGGGATCAGTTCAACAGAAACCCGAATACGGAGCATCGGTCGACCTCGATGCCGAGATGAACAAACCTGCCGGGTCCGCCGCCCGCGCGATGCTGCCGGGGTTCGTTCCGTTCGCCAACGATGACGCCGCCACACTGTTCGTCGACACTCGCTCGGGTCCGCTTCATGGTTGCGTCAATGTGTGGCCGGATGCAGACGTCGCTTGGCGGCCGCCGATTTGGCGGTCGGTAAGCGCGATGCTCGAAGACTTGACCTTTTCGCTGGAGCGCAACACGCCGATCGCGATGCGGATCTCGCTGTGGAGCCAGTTCCAGCCGTACGTCGAGGGGGACCGGCTGATATGGGAAAAGATTGGTTGAGAACGGTTGTGGTTGAACCTGATCCGTGCCTATACAGCGCAAACTACTCGCGTGATAGCCGCTGTGTTGGGATCGGATTTCGACGATTTTCAGTCGGATTCGCGGACTCCGTGCACGTCTGAGACCCGGTTCAGTGGCCAACGTTGGTGGATCGACCAGGATGGAGCGTATGGCGCAGTACTGGAGCGAATATCCGTTGTCCGAAGTAGACGACCGGGTGCCTGACGAGCTACCCGCGGGGCGCTACGTCAGCGTCATCTCGAACGGTCACGGAGCGTTGACCGCGTGGGTTGCTGGACCGGGCCGGTGCTACCGCACACCCTATCCAGCATCCGCGCATCCGCCGGTGAGGGTCACTCGCGGTGACCCGAGCAAAGAACCCGAGGAAGTCTGGTTCGAGCCCTTCACCGAGGCGGACCTTCGGATGGTGAACGACGACGTCAACTCTTACCTCGCAGACGCCGGTGTTCGCCTGCAGCCACGGGGATACAAATGGCATGTGCTAGTGCCTGAGAACATCCGCGATGGTCGTGCGTTGGACAACGCGATGCGGGAGAAGAACCAGTGGATCGAGCCGGCAGAGGTCCTGAAGGCAATAGGACGGTTGTACGAATCGCTGGTGAGCCAAGCGTCGCCGCCATCGTGACAGTCCCGGCTGGGTTTGCATCGGTGTGACGGTAGATTCCGAAAGTTCAGAGCTCGTCGCTGTTCATGTCGTAAGGAGGCGCTAGTGAGTAGAGTCCGCCAGCTTTTTCGTCATCCGATCAGCTGGATTCTCTGTGCACTCGTGTCGGCTGCGTCCGCCGTCTTCGCGCGATACAACTTTGATGACCACAGCCATTGGGAAGTGCTTCTGCAATGGCATGGAGGGCCACCGTTGGTTGCGCTGATCCTTGTTGGTTCGATCAGTGAGTTCCTTTTCTCTTACGGCCGGATGCGTCGAACGAGGGCACTTATCTTGTTGCCAGCGGCGATCTTTCAGCTGCGATATGCGCTGTTCTTCTTGTACGCGCCGGATCCGGCATGGCTGCCGGGTATCGCCAGTGCCGCGCTGATCATGGCGGCTGCTGTGGTTGCGCTCGAGAAACACGGTGACGACATGTCGTCCGAATCTTCGTTGTCGACGGGGCGGTAACACCAGGTCACTGTCTTCAATTGCACGGAATGTATCTACATCGCTGGTGACTACGACGTGATCGACATTGACTGCGGCTAGGCCGGCCAGTGTGATCCAGTAATACTTCGGTGCAGAATGTTTCGGGCGGGTCTCGAGAGCCTGGGTAGCGGTTCGGGTCGAAACCTGAATCTACTTTCGAACACCGACCAGTGCTCCGTTTCCGCCGTACGGTCGAGTTCTGTTCACCGGATGGGTAGCGTAGATCCGAAGTTCAAGGTCAGCTTGGTCGTCATCGGTCCATCGTCTCAGGCCGGGGAGGCTGCGCGTTGGCAGGAGTGGGAAAGGGAGACAGAGACATGTCGCTTGCGGTGTGTGCCATCACGTTCGCTGTGTTGCTTCATGTCGTGGCGGCTCGAATCGCCGCTCGTGAGAACTACGGCGCTAGGTTGCCAGCAGTCAACGGCTCGTATCCGATCAGACCTGCCCAACGCGCTCGACGTGCCCAGACTGCGGGATGGATACTGAGCCTTTTCGGTGCGCTACAGCTCGGCAATCATTTTTGGCTGACCGAGCCGTGGCTGGCCATAAGCGTCGTGGTTGCGGGTCTTGTGCTGGTCAACGGCTTACCGAGTCTGCTGGTGACCGTGCTGCACAACGGCAATCTGCGCACTCGAACATAGGATCTCAGCGCTGTCAGGCTGTGAATACCTTGCCCGGGTTGAGGATTCCGTGCGGGTCGAGCGCCTTTTTCACCGCGCGGTGCATGTCCAACACCACCGGATCGAGTTCTTGCTCTAGGCCGTCCATCTTGAGCAGCCCGACTCCGTGCTCGCCGGTGACGGTGCCACCGAGTTCCAATGCAGCGTCGATGATCTCGGCAAAGGCAGCCTGGGCCCGCTCGCGAGCCGGAAGGTCGTCGTGTGGAGTGATGAGCAACGGGTGCAGGTTTCCGTCGCCTGCGTGGGCGATGTTGGCGATCGTCGTCTCGTAGCGCAGGCCGATCTGCTCGATGCGTGAGAGCATCTCGGGCACGTGCTTCTTCGGCACGCAGACGTCCTCGGTCAATACCGGCCCCAGGCGCTCCATCGCCGGATACGCCAACCGCCGGGCCGCGAACAGCGCGTCGGCCTCCTCCTGATCGGTCGAGACCGCAGACCACGTGGCCCCGGCCTCGTCGAAGCACGAGAGCATCTTCTCGGCTTCCTGGTCTCCGATGAGTCCTGGATCGTCGATCCGCCCGAGCAGCACCACATTCGCCTCCACCGACAGTCCCATGTTCTTCCAGGCATCGACGGCGATGAGGCACTGCTTGTCGATCAGCTCCAACGCGGAGGGAGTCAATCCGGCGGCGGCCACCGCGGCGACGGCACGTCCGGCGTCGACGATCGAATCGAAGTAGCCGGCAACGGTCCGCTGCGGATCCTGGAGCGGGCGCAGCTTGAGTGTCACCTCGGTGATGATGCCGAGAGTGCCCTCCGATCCGACCATCAGACCTGCAAGATCGTATCCGGCAACGCCTTTGGCGGTCTTACGTCCGAGCCTCACCAGCTCTCCGGTTCCGGTGACCACCTGCATGCCCATGACGTAATCGCGGGTGACGCCGTACTTCACGCAGCACAGTCCACCGGCGTTGGTGGCGACGTTGCCACCGATGGTCGACCACGGTGCGCTGGCCGGATCCGGTGGGTACCAGAGACCCTGTTCGGCGACCGCTGCCCGCAAGTGGTCGTTGACCACCCCTGGTTCTACGACGGCGTAGCGCTCGAGCGGGTCGATCTCCTTGATCGCGTCCATGCCGTCGAGAGCGAGGACGACGCATCCCTCGGTGGCGTTCGCGCCGCCGGACAGTCCGGTGCCCGCCCCGCGAGTGACGACGGGTGCGCCGTGAGCGAGGCATGCACGGACGACACTCTGAACTTCCTCGGCGGTGCGGGGGCGCACGACGGCAACAGGCATCGCAGACGGGGCCCATTCCGCCTCGTCGTGCTGGTACGACGTGATGACGTCGGGATCGGCAACGACGCGGTCCGCGGGGAGAGAGTCCGACAACTGTTCGACGAGCGACATGACTCGACTCTAGCTGTGACCTGCATCTCGGCCAATGTAGGTTTTCTCTATGTCGCCTGCGAAGTCATGGATGGAACTGCTGCTCGACGACGCATCCGTCGACGAGTTGGAAGCCCATCGCCGGGACCTTCCCGGTGCCGAGGCGCATGCGGCACTACGGCTGCGCACCCTGCTCGATCAACGCAAACAGCGCAGCACCGAGCTGTCGGCGCTCAACGACATCGCGGTGCGTCTGACGACGGTGCGAGACAACCGGATTCTGTTGCAGGAAGTGGTGGACCAGGCGCGCAGACTGCTCGGCGTGGATCTGGCCTACATGGGTTCGGTCTATGGGGACGAGTTCGTCATCGAGGTGACCAGTGGTGCACTGACACCGAAGCTCGTGGGTATCAGGCTCGCGCAGGACGAGGGTCTCGTCGGCCTCATCGTGCGCGGAGCCTCGCCGTCGTGGACCCCCGACTACCAGAGCGAACCGGCGTTTCGGCATATCACCGGGGCAGACAGCGCGGCGCGGTCGGAGAACATGCGCGGCTTGCTGGGCGTACCGCTGCGGGTGGGCGACCGGGTGATCGGCGCATTGTTCGCGTGCAAGCGGCAGGAGCGTGACTTCGCAGACAGTGAGATCGCTCTGCTGTCGGCACTGGCCGCACACGCGGCCATCGCCATCGAGAACGTGCGGGCGATCGACAAGCTCGAAAAACTCAACGCCGAATTATCTCTTCGCACCGCTGAATTGGAGCAGACCCTGCAGTGGGACCGCACGTTGACTCAGGTCGTCCTCCGCGGAGGCGGCGTGCGGAGTCTGGTTCGGGAGGTGGCGACGGCCACCGGACGCCCCGCGCACTTCCTGGCCGACGGCGCGTCCGTACCGGCTGCGTTGGAAGGCCGGTCCGCCCAGGTCGAAGCCATGGTCGAACGGTGCAGAGCAGGCGCGGACACTGCCGTCGACGGCGACATGACAGCTCGTCGGGTGGTGGCAGCCGGCAACTTTCTGGGGGTGTTGATCTCCGTCGGACGCGACGACAATCAGACTCACCTACTTCTCGATCGAGCTGTGCCGGCCATCGCACTGTCGCTCGCAGGGGAGCGTGCGGCAGCGGAATCCGCACGCCGGGCACAGGACGCATTCTTGCTCGACCTACTCCTCCATCCGACCTCGTCACACGATGACGAACGCAGGCAGTTCCACCGTGCCGGACTGGCACCGGACGTGACGTACTGCGTCGCGGTTGCGCAGGGAGACGCGTCGAGACCTGAGTTGGAGTCCATCGCACTGCCGCCGGGTTCTGTTGTGGCAGAGCAGGGATCGAGGGTTCTGCTGGTGGTTCCTGCTCGAGAGTCGGCTGCTGTACGCCGTATGCTCGTCACCCGTGCGACCGTGGGAATTTCCGAGCCCGCACGAGGTGCCGACGCTCTGGCGACGGCGTTCCGAGAAGCGCAACAGACAGTGGACGTGCTGACGACTCTCGGCAGGGATGGCGACGTGTCCTCGGCGCGCGGCCTGGGGATCTATCGAATCCTGCTGAGCCACATGGCCCGTGAGCACTTGGACGAACTCACCGAGGACAAGCTCGGGCCGCTGCTCGCCGAGCAGAACAAGCGCGGGGTTCCGCTGATGGAGACGTTGTCGACGTATCTGGCTCACGGCCGCCATCATTCGGCTACCGCGTCGAGCTTGGGGGTGCACGTCAACACGCTCTACCAACGGCTCGAAGCCATCGACCGGTTGATCGGTACGCAGTGGCGTGACCCGGACGATGCTCTCGATCTCCAGGTGCTCATGCGCCTGCGACGATCGGCCGACCTGCTGGGTCTGTGATCCGAGCGAATCCGTGCTCGTCGGATAGCGTCGGGGGATGGCAGTCGACTTCTCGTGGTCTCGATTTCTGTGGATAGTCTTCGTTTTCGTCGGTGTGCCGTCGACACTCTGGGCTCTCTTGCTGTGGGCCCGGTTCAGGAAGCGCAGGGAGAGAGCGGGGACCGGCCCGCTGGGCTTGTGGGCCACCGGATCGATAGCTGTCGCATCGGGTTTCGCCGCGTGTGCAGGCTGGTTGAGCTGGTCTGCCGATCAACGGGGCGAGTTCCGTGGGCCTGGGCTCCCTGCCCCGAACGCGTTCCCGTCATGGCAGGTGGCCGCGTGCGGTGCGACGGTGGTGTTGTTGTTCCTGCTGGCCGCGCATCTGTCACGTTGGCCGAAGACGGGCGGGCACGTCGCTGCGTTGGGCACGACGGCGGGGTTCTCGACGGCGTTCTGCATCGAAGCGAGCACCGATGCCACCGGGCAGTCGGGTGTGGGTGTCATTCTGTGCATGATCGGCTGGGGAACCAGCTTGACCCTGCTGGTGCTCGTTCGGAACGCGTTCGGTGGGCTGAAGGGGCCGACAGCCGAGCGGTGAATCGAGTCAGAGTTCGACGCCCGTTGCTTCGACCACGCTCGCCCACAGTGCATCTCGCACGCGAGGTGAATCTCCACGCCACGACGGGTAGTGCGTCGGACGCGGGGCCCGGTCGTGCCAGAACGTACCGGTACTGGTCAATGCCTGGTCGGATGCGACGAGCCAGACGATGGTGTCGGCCCCGTCGTGCGCGCTGCGAAGAATCGGCTTCATCACCGAACCGAACAGTGGCATCGACCCGGTGACCCCGGGAGTGGCCGCCCAGCCAGGGTGCATGCTGTGCACCACCGGATCGTCTTCGAGCGAAAAGCGTTCGGCCAGTTGCTCTGTCACGACCACCTGCATACGTTTGGTCCTGGCGTATGCCGTCATACCGGAGTATCTGCCGTTCTCGAACTCGAAGTCGGCCGACTGCAACGGCACCGGGTACATGCCGCCGCTCGAGACGAACACGACCCGCGATCCGGCGTCGAACAGCTCGCGCAGTCCCACCGTCAGCGCGACCGGTCCGAGAACATGGGTGGCGAAAGCGGATTCGTGCCCCTGCGCGGACAGCTGCCGCTCGTCCGGCATCACCCCGGCGCAATGCACGAGCGCGTGCACCGACGTGAGTTCGGACGCCAGCGCCGCGGCCAAGGCGGCCACCGAGTCGAGGTTGCTGATATCGCACTCACGCGCCACCAGGGAGGCGTCGGGAACCTCGGCTCGGATGGCGGCGGCCGCGGACTCCAGCCGATCGGCAGACCTGCCGACCAGATGCACCCGTGCCCCGAGCCGCGCAAGTTCCTTCGCAGTGGCAGCTCCCAGACCGGACGACGCACCGGTCACCACCATGTCGATGGGGGAGGGGAACGGCGTCGGATCCGCGGCCCAGAATCGTCGCCGCACCGTGGCGCCGATGCGGGAGTATCCGGGAACGACTGCTCGGTCGAGGATCGTGTCCAGCGTGCGGGTCAGCAATGACATGCCGCTCTGATACCCCGCGGTAACCGGATGTATGCGCGTCCGCACGCCGGGGTCGATGCCAGAATGAGTGCATGGTTCACCCCGCCGTCTCCGACGTCACCCGCGAGATCCTCGCCGAACTTCCCGCACACCGACGCGAGACGTTCGAGTTGCGTCTCGAGCAGTGGTTTCCCGATCTGCACGACGCGGTCACGGCCGTCTACCCCGATCCCGACGCCGTGGCGGCGACCCTGGTGGAGATCGCTGCGCGCGCCTACGCCGCCCGCCCGGAGGATCTGCACCGGCTCGATCAGCGCCGTTTGCTCGAACCGGACTGGTTTCAGCAGCCGGACATGTTCGGCTACGCCTGTTACGTCGACCGGTACGGACAGACGCTGCGCGGGGTGGGCGAACGGCTCGACCATCTGACCGGTCTGGGTGTCACCTACCTGCACCTGATGCCGCTGCTGCAACCGCGGCCCGGCGACAACGACGGCGGATACGCGGTGATGGACTACCGAGCGGTGCGCGAGGATCTCGGTACCAACGAGGACCTGCGGGCGCTCGCGGAGACACTACGTGGACGCGGCATCAGTCTTGTGGTCGACCTGGTACTCAATCACGTTGCTCGCGAACACGAATGGGCCGAGAAGGCGCGCTCGGGTGATCCGAAGTACCGAGACTACTTCCTGATCTATCCCGATCGCACCACCCCGGACTCGTACGAGCGCACTCTCCCCGAGGTGTTTCCCGACTTCGCGCCCGGCAGCTTCACGTTCGACGACACACTCGGCGAGTGGGTGTGGACGACGTTCAACGAATGGCAGTGGGATCTGAACTGGGCCAATCCCGCTGTGCTGCAGGAGTTCGCGAGCATCGTGCTGCACCTGGCCAATCTCGGGGTCGAAGTGCTTCGCCTCGATGCGATCGCATTTCTGTGGAAACGGCTCGGTACCAACTGCCAGAACCAACCCGAGGTGCATGCGGTCACCCAGGCCCTGCGCGCCACCGCTCGACTCGCTGCTCCGGCCACGTTGTTCAAGGCCGAGGCGATCGTCGGACCCCGCGATCTGCTGCCGTACCTGGGTCAGGGGCGGCATACCGGACGGGTCTCGGACATCGCGTACCACAACTCGCTGATGGTGCAGGTGTGGTCGATGTTGGCAACGGGCAGTACAGCTTTGGCGCGTCACGCGTTGGCATCTTTGCCCCCGACACCGCCGAGCGGCACCTGGGTGACATACGTTCGCTGTCACGACGACATCGGCTGGGCCATCGACGACGGCGACGCGGCGTCTCTCGGACTCTCGGGCGCAGGGCATCGCCACTTCTTGGCCGACTGGTATTCCGGGGAATTCGACGGCTCGTGGGCCGAAGGCCTGGTGTTCCAGTACAACCCGGACACCGGCGACCGCCGGATCAGCGGAACCGCGGCAGCACTGACCGGTCTCGGCCCGTCCCGCTTGGATCCCGACGGCGGATTCGGGCGAATCTTCCTGGCGCACGCCATCATTGCCGGATGGGGCGGAATTCCGGTGGTGTGGAGCGGCGACGAGCTCGGCTCCCCGGGAGATCCGAACTGGGCCCAGGAACCAGCTCATGCCGAGGACAACCGGTGGGTGCACCGGCCGCGGGTGACCGACGCCGATCGCGCCGGCCGATTCCAGCAGGGGAGCGACGCGCAACGAGTGTTCGACGGCATCGCGCGGATTGCGAAGGTACGCGCCGGACTGCCGATGTTGCACGCCGAGGCGCCGGTGGACGTGCAGAGCGAGTCGGACGACGGTCTGCTGGTGGTGCGCAGGCGGCATCCCAGCGGCACTCTCGTCGCGCTCTACAACGTCACGGCCGAACACCGGTCGTTCCCGCACGCGCAGCTGATCGAACTCGGAATTCCGGCCCCGGTCGAGGTTCTCTCGCAGCACGATCTGCAGGTCGACGGCACCGGCTCGGTGTGGTTGCCGCCGTACGCGGCGTGGTGGATCGTCGACAACCCGCTGCGCTAGAAGAGGCGATGCCGTGACCGGGCTGTTACCCTCCCCGAGACGGTCGGCCGGATACGAACAAGGGGACAATCTCGATGCTGCATGCTCGGATACGAAGTCTGGTGCTCGCTGTGGTGGCGGTATTGGTCGCCACGATGGCAACGGTGCTGATGGGGACCGGTGTGGCGAAGGCCGACTCCGAGCTCGTCTACGTCTACTCGCCGTCGATGGACAAGAACATCCCGGTCAAGGTGCTCAAAGCTGCAGGCGGCGGCCCCGCACCCACTCTGTACCTGCTCGACGGCCTGCGTGCGCCCGAGAACGACAACGGCTGGCTCATCGAGACCGACGTCGAGAGCTTCTTCGCCGACAAGCACGTCAACGTGGCCATCCCGTTCGGCGGCGGCGGCACGTTCTACTCCGACTGGCAGCGCGACGACCCCAAGCTCGGACGGGTGAAGTGGGAAACGTTCCTCACCCAGGAGCTGCCTCCGTTCATGGCCGATCGGTTCGGCAGCGACAACGTCAACAACGCGGTGGCCGGACTGTCGATGAGCGGAACCTCGGCTCTGAACCTGGCCGCCCACCACCCCGACTTCTACAAGGCCGTCGCATCGTTCAGCGGTTACCCGACCGCCAGTAGCCCCGGGTTCGCGCAGGGCATCGCGGTCGCCGTCGGCGAGATGGGCGGCAACGCTCGGAACATGTGGGGTACCTGGCCGTCCGCGGACTGGATCCGCAACGATCCGTCCCTCAACGTCGGTGCGTTGCGCAACACGGCAGTCTTCGTCTCCTCGGGGAGCGGCTCACCGGCCACGGACCCTGTGTTCAATCCGGCCAGCAGCAGCTTCGACCCCGTCAAGTTCGCACAGATGGTGCCGCTCGAGACTGCAGCGGGAATGAGCAGTCGGGCATTCGTCCCCCTCCTCCAGGCAGTGGGCGGGCGTCCCAACGTCAAGATCACCGGCACCGGTGTGCACTGGTGGAACCACTGGGAGCAGCACCTGCACGAGGCATGGTTCGAGACAATCGCTCCTGCTGTCGGCGGCTGACAGCTACTCTGTCCGGCATGACGCCACCGCGGATCACCGTCGACTACACGGTGCTCGACTGCCCGGATCCCGCTGCACTCGGCCGGTTCTACAGCACCATCCTCGGATGGGAGCCCGTCCGCGACGACGGGGACTGGGTGGTGGTGCACGGCCCGGGCGAACTGCGGCTCGCCTTTCAGAAGGCGCCGGACTTCACCCCCATCGACTGGCCGAGCGAGGGCATCAAGATCCACCTCGACCTGGTGGTCGACGACATGGAACAGGCCAGGGACTTCGTCGTCGACGCCGGGGCCGAACTCATCGACCACGCGCAGCCCTCGTTCTGGGTGTATCGCGATCCCGCGGGGCACATCTTCTGCCTGTGCAAAAGAGAATGAAGGAACCGTCATGGTCAGCGAAACCCACCCGGTACTCGTCGAGCGATCGGCCCTCGTCCGGGCGGACGCCGCCACCGTGCACGCGCTGATCGACAACTTTCACCATTGGCAGCAGTGGTCGCCCTACGAGGGACTCGACCCTGGTTTGCAGCGCACCTACACCGGCCCCGACGCCGGAGTGGGTGCGTCGTACACGTGGTCGGGTAACCGCAAGGCCGGCGCGGGGACGATGACCATCACCGAATCGATTCCCGAACGAATCGTGCTCGACCTCGCGTTCACCAAGCCGCTGAAGAACCGGAACGTCACGGCGTTCCTGCTCGAGCCCGTCGCCGACGGAACCCGGGTGACCTGGCGCATGTCGGGAAAGCAGAACAAGCTGTTCGCACTGATCGGAAAAGTGTTCTCTATGGACAAGCTCGTCGGGCCGGATTTCGAGAAGGGGCTCAGGCAGCTCGCGGCTGTGGCCGAGAAGGCCTGAGCATCTCCTCGCGTCGATCCGCTTGCTCGCCCAACCACCGGGCGAGAACCTGACATCCGGTCGAGTCGTCCTCGTACGGTTCGCGCGCGTATGCGATGTGCCTGCCGCCGCCGGGATTGGCCCATTCGAATCGGTGCCAGCGCAACGACTGCGGTAGATACCCGGCCACTTCGACGGCCGCGGTGCGGAGGCGTCGAACATCCTTCGCCCACTGCGAGGGCCGAAGGCGGGTTCGGGTCGCGTTCTGAAAGCTGTTGCTGCGCAGTAGGTTCCACAGTTCACGCAGCCAGATCTTCGGGGTCCGAAAAGACATCCATCGGGTGAGGTCCGCAATGTCACGGATCAGGCTGTCGTCGCTGGCGTTGCAGATCATGTCGGACCTCAGACCGATCCACTCGACCGGAATCGACTCGGGCAGAGCCGGACCTGTACCGGCGACGCCACGTCCGGTGCATCCGTCGACGGCACCGACCGGCTGCTGAGGATCCGATATCAGACCAGCGGCAACGATGCGGCTGCCGTCGATCGTTCCGTCGTGCACCAGACCGAGCACCTCGCGGACGACGGTCGCTCCCTGGGAGTACCCGATCAGAGCGATCGGTCCGCTGGTGCCCTCGACGGCGCGGCGCAGGCGTCTGACGCCGATGTCTGCGCTGTGTCGAAAGCACAGCCCGCCGAATGCGACCGGACCGTACGACGCCGGATAGCCGACCCACCGGCCGACGAAGCGGTCGTCGAGCTCGCCCACGACGCAGGCCAGCAGGCCGGTCACCCGCGTCCGGTGGTCGGACGGATGTGATTCTCCGGTACCTCCGACGGCGAGTACGGTGACCTTCTCCTGGCTCATGGCTGTCAGTCTGGTGGGCGAACCTGAGCCGGACGCCCGACAAATACTGAGAACTGTCTGGCAGTTCGGTCCGGGTCAGGCCAGAGCAGTGCGTACGTCGTCGAGGGCGTCGCGGAGGAGTGCCTCGTACAGATCCGGGTCGGGTACGGCCGCGCTGTTGGACGTGATGCCGACGGTGACGGTATCGCCGATGCCGTGAACTCCGTGGGTCAGGCTCATGGCAGGGGACAAAGCCGGGAAACCTGCGGTGAATCGGACGGAGCCGCCGCCGAACGTGAGGTCTGCGGCACCGCGCGAGACGCTGGACACGACGGTGTTCCCGGTGACCGCCGGAGGGGAAGCGGTCGGATCGAACTGCGCGACGCCCCATTCGGCGAGAAAAGCCGGCACGTGGGCTTCGACGTCGTCCTGTGATGCGCGGGCTGCCTGCGACAGCGGATGATCCGCGCGAGCTCGGCGCGCGGCCAGATCGGCGGCGACGAGTCGGCTGCGAGTACGGATGTCCGGTTCGGCGGGAAACAGTCCGACGCCGACGTTTCCGAAATTGTTTCGCGCGTCGGCTCGTGCATCCCTGGCGACGGTGACCTCGGCGGCCAGATCCGCCGGATCTTCGAGAAGGCGTTGGAGCGCAACAGACAGTGCGGTCAGCACGAACGTGGTGACGGTGGTACCGCCGGACTGCAGGTCGGTCTTGCGGAGCACGATGGTCCGCACGGACGTCCGTCCGGTGGGGGCGACGTCGAGCGCGGTCAGAGGGCGCGAATGTGTGGGCGGGGGAATCTCACCCGAGTCGGTGCATCGTTCGAGGCTCAGCGCGTCGCGTCGGGCACGGACGCCGCCGCGAACCATCTGTGCCAGTCGCAGCGGAAGAGCCGCAGCGGCAACCATCGAAGATGCCAGCTCTGATACCGGAGGGAGTTCTTCCGGGGCCGAAGCAGGTGTGAGTGGATGCGTGCCGAACAGGTCACGGGCAGTGCGAGCGGCCAATGTGCCATCGGCCGCTGCGTGCGAAAGTTGTAGCACGGCAACGAGGGCCGTGCCGCCGGGAGCGTCGGCGATGTTCGGATACAGGTGTAGGTGCCACACCGAAACTCGGGGGTCGACCTGACGCTCGAACGAGGCTGCGATCGCATCGAGGCACTCCGACCAGGTGTTCGTCGTCCGGTGGACGGAGATCGTGTCGGACCGCGGACCCGCCTCGGTCCAGCGCGGGTAGTCGAGACCGCATGCCACGTCGGTGATGCGTCGACTCAGGACCTCCATGCGGCTGCTGCGCTCGTACAGTCGTGCCACCTCGGCGTCGACGTCCGCGGACCCGCTGTCGAAGCAGTACAGCAGAAACTGGTCGCTCGGAATCTTCGACGCCATCCAGTACGCGCGAGCATCGGCCGGATGCAGGCGCGTCGATCCGGGGCGTCGGTGGTCGGCTCGAGCGCGGGGCACGCGTCGAGCCTATGCGGCCCACTACGAATCGAGATTTTCCATACTGACCGGTTCTGTTCTGTGAAGTATCACCAGGACGGGCCGAGGACTTCTTCGATTGCCTGGAGGTCTACCGGCGGCATCGGCGCTAGCCTGATCCAATGCATCGACCAGCACTGTCGCCGCAACGCTGCGGCACCTCATGGCGGGTGTCGTGACGCCCAGAGTTGCGTCGGGCTATCGGGCAGGACTGCGTTCCTCGACCAACGCCGCTGCATCGGCCGATTTCGTCACCGACATCTCCTACACCGAGTACGGCTCCGCGGCCTGCACCCTCGGGGTCGCCGCGGACAACACCGTCTTCGTCGCGCCCGCGTACACCGTCGACGGTGTCGGTGTACTGCGCTCCTCGGACTTCGGAAAGTCATGGCGTGCATCGGTTCCCGAGGGTGTGCAACAGAGTCGCAATCGTCCGTATCTGTACTTCGACGACGTCGACGAGCGACTGTTCCTGCACGCCGGCCGATTCGACGCGGTGCCGCCCCATCCGCTGAGAACGGGCTTCACCCTCGGAGTCAGTGACGATCGGGGCGAAACCTGGCGCACGCGAAAAGTGGCATCGAAAGCCAGGGCGGACGCCAAAGTATTTGCCGGACCGAGTATTTCACGGGAGGGAAGGGTTACGTACCTCTCTGCGCCGACGCCGTTCGCAGTGCGGGTGCGGCCACTGATCAACGTCACCCGTCAGGTCATCTGGCGGTCCTTCGACGGCGGTGTGAAGTGGGAGGTGGCCGGTGGTTTCGACATCGACTCGAAGAACATCCCCGGGTTACCGAGCCGGGAGTACGTTGCCTTCGGTAAGGGCGTCGTCGGTCCGGACGGCACGGTCTACATCGGTGGCCGCTACGGTCGACGGTTCGCGGTGGCGGTCAGTCGCGACGAGGGCCTGACGTGGGACGTTCGGATGGTTCCGGGGTCGGCGTTGGCGAAGTACCACAACGCTGTGCATTTTCTGTTGCTCGGTTCGCGTTACCTGCTGCCGGAGTCGATGGCCGTCGACGACGACGGAAACGTGTACGCGGTGTGGCCGGACCGCGACGGATTGCTGCATGCCGCCTGGTCCTCGGACGGTGCGGTCAGCTGGTCGAGGCCGGTGGTGGTATCGGCACCAGGAGTGCGCGACGCTCGCTTCGGTGCGATCACCGCCACCGGGTCCGGGCGGGTGGGTATCGCGTACTACGGACGTGAGAAGGGTCGTGCGTTCCACGGCTTCATCGCGCAGTGCCGCGACTTCCGTACCGGAGGCCCGGTGTTCGTCGGTGGAAAGTACAACGAACCCGATGCACCGTTGTTTCCGTACGGGTTCTGCAGTGTCGTACCGGGTTTCGGGTTGGGGCGCTCGCTCAACGAGATCGTTCGCGTGCATTTCGCCCCCAACGGTGACCTCGTGACCGGCGCCGCGATGCAGATGCGGGGAAGAAACAGGCAACGCCCCTGGGCGGCGCGATCGGAACACACCGAGATGCAGGCGGTCCTGGGACGGCTGGGCCGAGTCGTCAGAGCGTAAAGGCCGAAAGGCCCTGCAGCAGTGCGCTGCAGGGCCTTTCGTGGTCTTGCGTAACCCCTAGGCGACGTTGATCATACCGACGGTGGGGAAGAAGAAGCAGCTCTTGTCCGAACCGTCGAGGGCCTTGTGGTTCACGGTGCCGAACACCGCGGCGAGAACGGTTCCCGATCCGGTTTCGACGGGTACGGCGCGGGCACCGGCGGCAGGCAGCGAGTCGATCGCGCCGATGACGAACGGCCGAACGATGTCCTTCGCCGCGTCGGGCACGCCGGAATTGGTGAGGATCGAATCGGCGAGAGTGGTTGCCAAGCCGCCGAAGTCGGCGAATCCGCCCTGCAGGGTGTTGACGTTGAACCAGGCGACCTGCATCCCGGTCTTGTTCTCGGAATCGTTCACGATTCCGGCCGGGACGAATGCGAACATCGTTTCGCCCTTGTCGACTGCATTGAGCTCGGGAATCTCGATGGACGGCAGGAACGGCAACGTGGGGATGGCCGGCGCGGTCAGCTGCGGCCAGGGCCCTGCCGCTCCGCCCGCGACACCGGGAACGATGCCGAGGGGCGAGCTCGCCGTTGCAGAGCAGTTGATCGCTGCGGTGGGGTAGAAGAACGGCGTGATGCCGAAGTCTGTGAGGGCTTTGTTGGCTGCGTTCAGTGCGGCGAACGGATCGACGTTCGCATCCTCGGCGACCGGGGTGCGTGAGTCGGCGATCGCGGTCGCGGCGTCGAGCGAGGCACCGCCCTGTCCCTGCAGTGCGGCGATCGCCTGCGCCAGCGGATCGGCCGGTGCCGGATCCGCTGCCGCGGTGGCGGGAACAGCGAGCAATGCCGCGCAGGAGAGCGCGAGCGCGCCCGCCAAGCGGCCGAGGCGACGAGACATGTGTGACTCCTGTGACTGATGTGGCTTATGTTGCGGTTGCGCTGATATCACCACACATCATCTTGGCGTCACAAGCTCAGCCGGAATCCGTTGTCCAATCGAGACGGTGCATTCGAGACAGTTCGCGGAGAACTCAGCCCACGTCGATGCCGAAGTCGCGCACGATTCCCTCCAGGCCCGATGCATAGCCCTGGCCGATGGCGCGGAACTTCCATTCGGCCCCGCGCCGGTACAGCTCGCCGAACACCATGGCCGTTTCGGTGGAGGCGTCTTCACTGAGGTCGAAGCGGGCGAGTTCGCGCCCGTCGGACTTGTCCACCACGCGGATGAAGGCGTTGACGACCTGACCGAAGTTCTGGCCCAGGGCGTCGGCGTTGTGAATGGACACCGGGAAGACGATGGAGTCGACGTCCGGGGTCAGGGCCACCAGGTCGACATCGATGCTCTCGTCGTCGCCCTCGCCCTCGCCGGTCCGGTTGTCGCCGGTGTGCTCGATGGCACCGTCGGGGGAGCGCAGGTTGTTGTAGAAGACGAAGTAGCTGTCGCTCAGTGCCTTCTTCGTGGTGCGAAGTCCGATGGCGCTGGCGTCGAGATCGAAGTCGCCGCCGGTGGTAGCGCGGACATCCCAGCCCAGTCCCACGCTGACGGCGGTCAGATTCGGTGCTTCTTTGGTCAGCGAGACATTTCCACCCTTGGCAAGCGTTACGCCCATGTCCATCCACTCCTCAGCGCGTTCGTCCGTGCATCGTCCTCTCCACCATATTCATGTTCGTGATGTCGATGCTCGAGGTGCTCGTGTGAAGCCGGAGGAAAACGTGATGCGTGTGAGCAGTGTGGCTGGCGGTACCGATGGGATTGTGGTGGGATACGACAAACGATGGAAGCTAGCAGTGGTTGTGCGATTTCTCGGGTAGGCGCGCCGCGGCGATCGAACGACAATGGAGATTTTTGTGCAGGTTTCGCGACGTGAACTGTTCAAGTACGCCGCCGCGGGGTCCGCGGCTGCCGTCGGATTGGTTGCGCTGGGCACAGCGACCGCGCACGCCGACGCCGGACTCGGCACACTCGTCGACTATTCGGGTGGAGTGCCGTCTGCCTCGGCGATCAAACAGGCCGGTCACCTCGGGGCTGTCCGATACGTCTCCGATCGGCGGCCGGACGCGAACTGGATGATCGGCAAGCCGATGCGTAAGTCCGAGGCGGAGTCGCTGACCTCCGCCGGGCTGGAGGTGGTCTCGAACTACCAGTTCGGCAAGGGCGCGACGTCGGATTGGCGTGGTGGGTACGCAGCGGGCGTGAAGCATGCCACGCGTGGCCTCGAACTCCACACGGCTGCAGGCGGTCCGGCTGACCGTCCGATCTACGCGTCCATCGACGACAACCCCACCGCAGTGGAGTTCGCAACCTTGATCGCGCCGTACATCCTGGGCTGGCAGTCGGTGATCGGAGCCGAGAACACGGGGATCTACGCCAATTCACCGACCATCGAATTGGCCTCGGTCGCCGGACTCGGCCAGTGGTATTGGCAGCACAATTGGGGAACACCCAAGGGTTTCGTTCATCCCGACGCGCACATTCATCAGATCCGAATCGACAAGGATTTCGTGGGCGGAGTCAAAGTCGACATCAACAACATTCTCAAAGCCGATTACGGGCAGTGGTCGAAATCTGCCACCAACATTCTCTGAAATACCATCGATGTAATTCATTCGGACAATCTCTGAATGCAGTGCGACATTCGGTGTCTGCCGCTCGCACATTCTTTCCGAATTGCCCTGTACCAACATTTCGCCCCCGGCTTCTCATGGAAGCCGGGGGCGAACTGCGTCGGTGGTGCAGCTACGAGCTACGGAACGTAGACCGTACCGATGGTGGGCAGGAAGGTGCAGCTGCGCGGCGCTGCCGCCGGGTCTTCCTTCGACTGCGTGGTGATCGAACCGGAGACGACCGACAGGACGCGTCCGGGGCCGGTGTCGGCGATCGCGGACAGCGTCGCCGGACCGTCGGCGTTGATCATGGCCGCGCCGGTCAGATCCTGGGTACCCGAGCGACGGTTGTCGATGTTGAGCCAGGTCACCGTCAGAGGGGCTGCCTGCTCTGCGGCGATCGGTGCGGTGCCGAGGGCGGTGAAGACGAAGCCGGCCTGGCCTGCACCCGGTCCGGGAGGCGGCAGAGTGGCGGGGCCGGGTACGGCCAGAGCGGTTCCGACGGAATCTGCGGTGTCGGAGATGCACCCCATGCCGAGCGTCGGGTACAGGAACTGGGCGATGACGGGTCCGTCGGCCGGCAGGTCCGGTCCGCCGCCGCCGGAGCCGTCCAGGAACGTGATGACGCGCTCGAGCAGGGCCTTGACCTGGTCCGGCAGCTGCGCCGTCTCGAGCAGCGCGCGGGCCTGACCCAGCAGGTCGGCGGCCGGAGCGGCTCCCACATCGGCGGGTCCGGCTGCGGCACCGAGAATGGCCGGTGCGAACGAGGCGAGTGCTTCCACCTCGGCCAGGTTGGGCATGGGCTCACCGGGAGCGGGAAGGAACTGAGCGATCAGAGCAGCGGGATCGGCCGGTGCTGCGGGCAGATCTGCCGGTGCCATCGGCACCAATGGCTGTGCGGATGCGCTGGTCGGCACGACTAGTGCGGCGGCTGCGGCTACGGCCAAGGCTGTAACTACGCGACGCGTTCCGCGGGTACGAAGCACGGTGATATTCCCCATTCTGATCATGACGCGGGCCCACGGCGACAGCCGGTGCTCGAGGGGTCACTCTATGTAGCGCAATCCCCGATGTACAGCTGTTGTCGATCGAGCCCTCCCCCGTCGCATCTATGCCAGGGCAGTCTATTGGTCACACGCTGCGAATTCTCCGCAGACGCACACGATAACCTGTTACTGAAGTTATCAGTGTGAAAGGTGATGCAAATGTTACTCGGCTGCATCCGCGGTTGGGGCGCGTGAGCGGAGCCCTATAAGCTCGACGATCGATACACGGCATCGATACCGAACGGAACCGCACGCACAGTGAACCGACTTGTTCGGCTGGCCCCCGTTCTGCTCGCGGTCTCGGTGATCAGCCGATTCGTCTGGGCCTTCGCGACGCCCAACGGAATGAACCTCGTGGACCTCCACGTCTA
Organism: Rhodococcus sp. 05-340-2; assembly: GCF_002258915.1. Classification (NCBI taxonomy): domain Bacteria; kingdom Bacillati; phylum Actinomycetota; class Actinomycetes; order Mycobacteriales; family Nocardiaceae; genus Rhodococcus; species Rhodococcus sp. 05-340-2. Next base: position 129,790 of record NZ_NOYU01000025.1, on the reverse strand, counting down.
CGTCGACGGCTCCGCGGCACTGCTCGGCGGCAATCTGTACGACTACACGTATTCGGTACAGACCCCGGACTTCCCGCTCCCGTTCACGTACCCGCCGTTCGCCGCGCTCGTGTTCTTCCCGCTGCACTACCTGCCGTTCACCCTCGTCGGCGTCCTGTGGCAGGCCGCGACCATGATCGCGCTGTTCGCCGTGGTGAGGCTGACGCTGTCGATGGTTCTCGGCGGCGAGCGCGCCGCCGAACCGCGCTGGGTGCGCATCGCACTGTTGTGGACCGCGCTGGGGTTGTGGTCCGAACCCGTGCGCACGACGCTGGACTACGGCCAGGTCAACGTGTTCCTGGTGCTGCTGGCGATTCTCGCGGTACACAGCAGCAGGTGGTGGGTGGCAGGCGGGCTGGTCGGCTTCGCTGCGGGAATCAAGCTGACCCCGGCCATCACCGGTCTGTACTTCCTGGCCACGCGCAGATGGAAGGCCGCGGCGTTCTCGGCAGTGGCCTTCGCGCTCACCGTTGCGGTCAGCTACGCGGCGCTCGGACACCAGGCGGCCACCTACTTCACCACGCTGCTCGGCGATGCCGACCGTATCGGCCCCGTCGGCTCGGTCTGGAATCAGTCCCTGCGCGGAGCGCTCAGCCGAATCGCGGGGGAGGACGTCGGGCAGGGCCCGCTGTGGATCGCCGCCGCCGTCGTCGCGACCGGACTCACGATCGCGGCATGGCGTGCGATCGGACGCGAAGACCACCTGGGCACGCTGGTGATCGTGCAACTCTTCGGCCTGCTGATCTCGCCGATCTCCTGGTCGCATCACTGGATCTGGGTGATTCCGATGGTGATCTGGCTCGTGCACGGGCCGCTGCGCGATGTCGCCGGGGCGAAGATCGTCGCGGGTTACTGGTTGGTGACGGTGACCGTGGGGGTGCCGTGGCTGCTCAGCTTCTTCCAGGAGTCGATCTGGACCATCCCCCGGCCCGCACTCGAGGCGTGGGCCGGGGCTGTCGACGTCGTGGGAGCGGCTCTGTTCCTGGGCTGGGTCGTCTACGCCGGACGCGTCACGAAGGCTCGACCAGTGAGTCGATCCGACGCGCCAGATCCACATCCTTCTGCGTGAGTCCGCCGGCAGAGTGCGTGGACAGCGTGAACGTCAGCGTCCGCCACCTGATGTCGATGTCGGGGTGATGATCCGCTTCCTCCGCGGCGTCGGCCACGCGGTTCACCGCCTCGATCGCGGCCGGAAACGATGCCAGCTCAACGGTGCGAGTCAGCGATTTTCCGAACACGGTCCATTCGGCGAGCCGGGCGTCCTCGATGTCACGGTCGGTCAGCAGTTCGGTCATAGAAAGATGGTGGCATGTCCGGTACACCCACCGCTGTGGTTGTCGCAGCCGCGTTGACGCACGACGGCAGCCTGCTGCTCGCGCAACGAACCCGTCCGCCCGAGTTGGCGGGCCTCTGGGAACTGCCCGGCGGCAAGGTCGAGCCGGGGGAGTCGGAGGACGCGGCTCTGGTGCGCGAGCTGCGTGAGGAACTGGGAGTCGAGTGCTCGATCGGAGCGGCGCTCACCGGCGACGTCGACCTGCCCGGCGGGCTGGTGCTGCGCGCCTACCGCGCTTCACTCATCTCGGGAATGCCTGCAGCGCTGGAACATTCGGCCCTGCGGTGGGTGGATGCGGCGACGCTGCCGACGATGGATCTGGTCGACGCGGATCGGCTCTGGCTACCCGAACTTCAGCAGATTCTGCTCACTTCGCCCGGGCGGTCTTGAGGCCCTTCTTCAGGTCCTTCTTGGTTGCGCCTGCCGATTCGAGCTTCTTCATTCGCATGATGACCACGGGGCATGTGATGCACCGAACCTTCTTGCGACAGCATTTTTTCTTGGGCTTCATCCCCGAGACATCTACTGCCTTTATCTTGCCCATGAGCACCAAGACTAATGGGTGGCGCAGGTCACAGACCTGAGGGTGGCGCGGGGTACCGTCGGACTACGGGTAAACTCGATCAGTCGCGAGAACCTCGCGGTGCAGCGCGCTTCTCTAGCGACATAAGCCCGCTAGCGAACAAGAGCCCGCATTCGACTCCAGGAGAATTTTTCGCGTGAGCGCCCCAAGCAGTGCAGACAACATCGACAGCACCACCACTTTTCGCAACGTAGCCATCGTTGCACACGTCGACCATGGCAAGACCACCCTGGTCGACGCCATGCTCCGGCAGTCAGGCGCGTTCGAGGAACGTGCCGAAGCGATCGACCGCGTCATGGACTCGGGTGACCTCGAAAAAGAAAAAGGCATCACGATCCTGGCCAAGAACACGGCCGTTCACAAGCGCAATGCCGACGGCACCATCACCGTCATCAACGTGATCGACACCCCCGGCCACGCCGACTTCGGCGGAGAGGTCGAGCGCGGCCTGTCCATGGTCGACGGCGTCGTCCTTCTCGTCGACGCATCCGAGGGCCCGCTTCCGCAGACCCGCTTCGTCCTGCGCAAGGCGCTCGCCGCCTCGCTCCCGGTGATCCTGGTCGTGAACAAGACCGACCGTCCCGACGCGCGTATCGAAGAAGTCGTCTCGGAGAGCCACGATCTGCTCCTCGACCTCGCGTCCGACCTCGACGACGAAGCGTCCGAGGCAGCCGAGCTCGCCCTCGACCTTCCTGTTCTCTACGCCTCCGGCCGTGAGGGCAAGGCGTCGCGTGTTCAGCCCGAGAACGGCAACGCGCCCGACGCCGAGAACCTCGACGAGCTGTTCGAGGTGCTGCTCAACTACGTCCCCGCTCCCAAGGGCAACGTCGACGCACCGCTGCAGGCACACGTCACCAACCTCGACGCGTCGGCCTTCCTCGGCCGCCTCGCCCTGGTGCGTATTCACAACGGCCAGCTCTCCAAGGGCCAGACCGTGAGCTGGATGCGCGAGGTCGACGGCGAGCCCGTCGTCCAGAAGGCCAAGATCACCGAGCTGCTCAACACCATCGGCGTCGAGCGCGTCCCCGGTGAGCGCGGCGTCGCAGGCGACATCGTCGCCGTCGCGGGCTTCCCCGACATCATGATCGGCGACACCCTCGCCGATCTGGAGGACCCGGTCGCGCTGCCTCGCATCACCGTCGACCAGCCGGCCATCTCGGTCACCATCGGCACCAACACGAGCCCGCTCGTCGGACGCGTCAGCGGCCACAAGCTCACCTCGCGCATGGTCAAGAGCCGTCTGGACCAGGAGCTCATCGGTAACGTCTCGCTCAAGGTCCTCGACATCGGTCGCCCCGATGCCTGGGAGGTCCAGGGTCGTGGCGAGCTGGCGCTGGCCATCCTCGTCGAGCAGATGCGTCGCGAAGGCTTCGAGCTCACCGTCGGCAAGCCTCAGGTGGTCACCCAGCAGGTCGACGGCAAGCTGCACGAGCCCTTCGAAGAGCTCATGGTCGACACACCGGAGGAGTACCTCGGCGCGGTCACTCAGTTGCTCGCCGCTCGCAAGGGCAAGATGGTGCAGATGACGAACCACGGCGCAGGCTGGGTTCGCATGGAATTCATCGTTCCCTCGCGTGGCCTGATCGGTTTCCGCACCGAGTTCCTCACGGACACGCGCGGCACCGGTATCGCCAACGCCGTCTTCCACGGTTACGCACCGTGGGCCGGTGAGATCCGTGCGCGCCACACCGGTTCGCTCGTCTCGGACCGCCACGGCACCGTGACCCCGTTCGCGATGATCCAGCTGGCCGATCGCGGCACGTTCTTCGTCGAGCCGGGCGCGGACACCTACGAGGGCATGGTCGTGGGCATCAACCCGCGTCAGGAAGACCTCGACATCAACGTCACCCGCGAGAAGAAGCTGACCAACATGCGTCAGTCCTCCGCAGACGTCATGGAGACCCTGGCCAAGCCCAAGAAGCTGGATCTGGAAATGGCCATGGAGTTCTGTGCAGGCGACGAGTGCGTCGAGGTGACCCCCGAGGTCGTCCGCGTCCGCAAGGTGCACCTCGACTCCAACGAGCGCGCCCGTGAGCGTTCGCGTAGCAAGACTCGCGACAAGGCTGCTCTGTAAGACTCACTTCGTGCGGCAGAAGCGACGTGCCACCCTCGCGGTGCGCGTCGCTTCTGTCGCAGAAGGTAGCCGACTACGAAGGAGATCCTCGTTGCGCAAGGTGCTGATGCCGACGGTTCTGGTTTCTGCCATCGCTCTGGTACTCACCGCGTGCACTGCGGATCCGCCGCCCCCGATCGAGAGTGTCGAGACTCCGGTCAGCACGACGATGGTTCCGGCCGAGACCGGTGATCCGGTCGTCGTGGCCATCGACGACGTCGGTATCGGGTTCAACCCACATCTTCAGGCAGATCAGTCGCCCGCCACCGCAGCGGTGAGTTCGCTGGTGCTACCCAGCCCGTTTCGCCCGGTCAGGAACCCCGATACCGGGGTGACCACCTGGGAGCCGGACCTGTCCTTGCTGATCTCGGCCGAGGTGACGTCGCAGTCGCCGTTCACCATCCGCTATCAGCTGCGCAACGAGGCCCAGTGGTCCGACAGCGCACCGATCGCCGCCGAGGACTTCCGCTACCTGTGGCAGCAGATGATCACGCAGCCCGGTGTCGTCGATCCGGCGGGGTACGCCCTGATCAGCGACGTCGCGTCCTCGGGCGGTGGCAAGACTGTCGACGTGACGCTCTCGGCGCAGTATCCGGCCTGGCAGCGACTGTTCGCCGATCTGGTGCCCTCGCACCTGCTCAAGGACTCACCCGGCGGTTTCCAAGGGGGCCTGACGGACAACGTGCCGGTCTCCGGTTCCCGGTTCAACATCAAGACCGTCGACCGGGGGCGGGACGAGATTCTGCTCGAACGCAACGACCGATTCTGGGACCGACCCGCATCACCCGACCAGATCCTCATCCGCCGCGGGGGAACCTCCGCTCAGCTGGCCGACTCACTGCGGTCCAGTGACGCGCAGATCGCCCAGGTTCGCGGGGGCTCGGCTCTGCGAGCTCAGCTCTCCGCAATTCCCGGAGTGCGAACCGACACCATCAGGCAGTCACGCGTGCTGTCGATGACGGTCAACGGTCGGGCTCCCAACATGTCCGATTCTGCTGTGCGGCAAGGGATATTCGGTCTTCTCGACCCGAATCTGCTGGCCACGGTCGGAGCAGGCGGCGGCGCGACGGATCTTCGGGCGGCGGCGCAGCTGTCCTCGCCGTCGGATCCCGGCTATTCCGCCACCGCTCCTGCCCCCATCGGCAGAACGGCCGCCCTCGATCTGCTCGACCGGGCCGGGTTCGTGCCGACACCCGACGCAGTGGTGACATCCACGCCGAACCCGAGCGCAACGACCACCGCCGCTCCGACGACGAGCCCCGACCCGACGAGCACGGGCGCTCCGGCTCCGAGTGTCACCCGCCTCGCGGACGCGACCGGTACCGCGTTGCGGTTCGTGATCGGTGCCGTCGAGAACGACGACATCGCGCTCGCGGTCGCCGGGACCGCCGCCGACGAACTCATCGGCGCGGGCATCGACGCCACCGTCACGCCACTGCCCGCCGACGAGCTGTACTCGACGGCGTTGACCGACGGAACGGTCGACGCGGTGGTCGGATGGACCAGCGCCGGAGTCGACCCTGCGACGGCCCTCGCCTCACGGTTCGGCTGCGTCGACGAACCGGCCGACGGCAGTGGCAACGGCGTCGAGGTGCCGCGCAACCTGTCCGGACTGTGCGTTCCGGAACTGCAACCGACGATCGACAGGGCACTGGTGAGCGGACTCGAGCCGTCCGTGGCCATCGACGACGTCGAGCCCAAGCTGTGGTCGCTGGCGTCGACGTTGCCGATCATGCAGGACTCGTCCGTGGTGGCTGCCGTTCCCGGCATCACCGGCGTCTCGCTGACCGGCCCGGTGGAGGTCGGGATCTTCTCCGACGCAACGCAGTGGATGCGGACACCCCGATGACCGAGCCCGTCGACACGAACGACAACAACACAGCGAGCAGCGGAGCCATGACGAACAAGTCGACGAGCGAGCCTTCCACCACGGAGCCTTCCATGACGGAGCCGCAGCGGTTGCTCCTGGTGCATGCGCATCCGGACGACGAGACCATCACCACCGGCGGCACCATTGCTCACTACGTTCGAGCCGGGGCGGACGTCACGGTCCTCACCTGCTCACTCGGTGAGGAAGGGGAAGTGATCGGCGAGACGTGGGCCGATCTGGTCGTCGACCGTGCCGATCAGCTCGGCGGCTATCGAATTCTGGAATTGCATCGCGCTCTCGCGGCGCTGGGGTGCAACCCGCCTCGGTTCCTCGGTGGAGCCGGTCGTTGGCGAGATTCGGGAATGGCCGGTACGTCTGCTGCCCGGAAGCCGCGTGCGTTCGTCAACGCCGATCGGGACGAGGCTCTCGGAGCGCTCGTGGCGGTGATACGTGAGCTCCGACCGCAGGTGGTCGTCGGATACGACCCCGAGGGCGGCTACGGCCATCCCGATCATCAGCAGGTGCACTCGTTGGTGACCGAGGCCGTCGAGGTCTGCGGGACGGATTCCCACCCCGGGGCCGGGTCGCCCTGGGAGGTGTCGAAGTTCTACTGGACCGTCACCGGCCACGATCAGTTGCAGGCGGGACTCGCAGCCATCGAGGAGATTCCCGCGCACTGGAGAATGCCCGAGGCCGGCGAGCTACCCAGCGTTCCCGAGAACACGATCACCACCGGCATCGACATCCGCGGTGTGCTCGACGCCAAGCGCGACGCACTGCGCGCGCACGCCACTCAGGTCACCGTTGCGCCGTCGGGTAGTGAGTACGCACTGTCCAACGACATCGCCCAACCGATACTGCTGGACGAGCAGTACGTGCTCGTTCGCGGCGAACTCTGCCCCGATGAGACGGGCAGAGAGAACGACCTGTTTGCCGGCGTACTAGGCTGTGCTTCGCATCACTGAACGAACCACAGCATGAATCTCATCACAGCAGGGGCGGAACACACATGTACAACTACGTAGTGCAGGACGCAATCGTGGCGTTCGTCGATTCTCTCAAGCCGCAGTTCGGCGCACAGGCAGATCTGTACCAGTACGTTCTGGGCCAGATCGCCATGGGTGCGAGCAACTTGCTCACCTCGCTGGGATACCCGCCGGTTTCCTGAGGGCCGATGCCCGGTTTCTTGGATGCGATGCACTGAAACAACCCGGGCCAAGGCAGTATTGGGCGCATGATCTCGAAGGCCGCATCCAATACTGTCGCCCTGGTGTCCTGGGCGACCGTCGCTGTACTGGTGTTCGACGGCTTCCTGTCCGGGATTCTGTCGGTCTTCTTCCTTCCGACCTATCTCGGGTCGGTGCAATTCCCCATCAGCGCAGTGCTGGGCGGAATCGCGAACGTCGCCTTGGTCCTGGCCGCACGCAAAGTCGCGGAACGGCCGATCTGGGTGGCGTCACCGCTCTTCGGATGGCTGTTCGCAATCGTGCTCTGCATGCTCGGTGGTCCGGGCAACGACGTTCTTCTCCTCGCCGATTGGCGCACGATGCTCCTCATCGTCGCCGGTGCAGGCCCGGCGGGAGTGTTGCTGTTCATGTTCCGCATGAAGGCGATCACAGCAGGCCTGCATGCCGACCCGCATCCCGCAGCACATCCTCGATCATCGTCGGAGTCAACAGTCCGGTGAAGGTGTTTCGCTGGCTCACGTGATAGCTGGCGAACACGGTGATCGACCCCAGGTCGAGCTCGACTCCGTGCCCGAATTTCGGTGCAGGCCTGGGTATCTCCCATCCGTTGGCGGCGAGTATCGGCAGCAGGGACTGCCAGCCGAAGGCTCCGAGGACCAGCACCGACCGCAGCGTCGGACGCAGCAACCGTAATTCGTCGTCCAGCCAGGGCTTGCATCTGTCGCGCTCGGCAGGAGTCGGCTTGTTCTGCGGCGGTGCGCAGTGCACCGGTGCCGTGATGCGAACTCCGTTCAGTGTCAACCCGTCTCCGATGTGCGTGGCGGTGGGTTGGCTGGCCAGGCCGACCGCGTGCATCGCGCGATAGAGAACGTCGCCGCTCCTGTCCCCGGTGAACATCCGACCGGTGCGGTTGGCGCCGTGCGCTGCCGGGGCGAGTCCGACGATCGCCATCGATGCATCGGCCGGACCGAAGCCCGGAACTGCCTTGCCCCAATATGTTTCGTCGGCGAAGGCGGCGCGCTTCTCGGCGGCGACCTGCTCGCGCCACCGCACCAGGCGAGGGCAGGCGCGGCACCCGGACACGGCGAGGTCGAGTTCCTCGATGCTCTGCGGCCGCGTCATCTCAGGTTCGTTGCAGCCAGACGTCCCCGGCTCCTGGGGTGACGGCGTCGATCATCGCCCACGCGATCTCGATGGGGATGTCGATCACCTCGTAATGTCCGACGCCTGCGGGAGTCGCAGCGACGATGGTCGCCACCCCGGCCCGACGCTGAAAGAACGTCTGCCGCACGGTCCAACCGATGATGCCCGCGGCTTCGAGGCTGTGGCGAGTCCTGTCGAGCGAACCGTGTCGGGTGATGAGCCAACCGGGCAGCACCGCATGGCCGAGGCCGCGGAAGCGATCGTGAGCGAGCCCGAATGCGGCAACGAACAACACCCCGAGTGCGATCCACGCCAGGACCGGGATCGGTGCACCGACGTACTGTGCAACTCCCAGGCCGGCGGCGATGACCAGCAGGGGAAGCACTGCCCGGGTGTAGCGGCGTCGACGCGCTGCGGGTCCGTGCTGCAGCAGAGGACGATCGGCACTACCGTGCAGACCGGCCTCGCCGAGCACGGTGGTCATCATGCGTAGCGCCTCGGCGCGTGGGGCCTGGGGGAGCAGCAGCGACGATTCTTTCTTCTCGGCGCTGACGCCGGTCATGATGGCGTCCAGCCTGGCACCACCGGCCGCACGCAGCAGCAGCGGTTCGGACAGAGAGGTGCCGCGTAGCCGCTTGCGATCGAGTGTCGACTGGCGAGTGCGCAGCAGTCCGTGGCTGACATGCATGGTGCGTCCCTGGTCCGTCACCGTCAGATTGGCGTAGGTCAGCAAGTAGCGGACGCACGCGAAGATGCTCGACACGACGAGCAGTGCCATCAGCGCCACGACGACGAACATCGCGATTCCGAATCGCTCCGCTGAGTCGATGCTGTTGGAGACCACCGACGATTTCGCCAGTGTCTGCCCGAGTCCGTACTGGAACAGCACGCCGACGGCCGCAGCGATGGTGACGATGCCGGTGATGGAGAACGGCGCGAACCGCACCCACGAGAACTGCCAGTGCGCAATCTCCACGCCGGAATCCGCTGGTGCGCTGGATGTTCCGTCGGTCGTCGGAATCTGTCCCGAGACTCGCTGCAGCAGATCTTCGCGCAGTGCAGGCACCAGTGAGGTGTCGAGGGCGTTGAGCTCGAATGCCTCACCCCTGCCTGCCTGTTGGCCGGTGCCGATGCGCAGGATGGACAGGCCGAGTACGCGATGCAGGACGTTCGCTTCCACGTCGACCGATCGAATTCTGTTGCGAGGAATCGAGAGCACCTTCTTCTGCAACACCCCGGTGCGCAGTTGTACGTGCACCGGGCCGATCCGGTAGCTGGTGGTGAACCACCGCAGAATCGCGAACACCACGACGACCGCGAGCAGGCCGACACTCCAGAAGTGGTTGCCGCTCTGGCTACCGACGAAGAACGAGATCAACAGCACCGGCAGAATCTTGATGCCCTCGTTCACCGGATGTACCAACAACATTCGCTTGTCCAGGCGCAGCCACGGCTGCTCCTCCTCGACGGCGAGCAGTTCTGCCTGGTACTGCGGGTCACCGGCGGTCACGTTGCGTCCCCGACGGTACGGCCGGCGATGTCGGTCAGTCGCGCGACCGTCTTGTCCGCGACATCCTGATCGAGTGCCGTGATCTTCACGGCGCCCGCGGACGATGCCGTCGTGACGGTGACGGTGGCCAACCCCAACAGCCGGTCGAGCGGTCCGCGTTCGGTGTCGACGGTCTGCACCCGCGAGATCGGCGCGATGCGTCGCTCCTGGCTCAGCCAGCCGGTGCGGGTGTAGACCGCGGTGTCGCTGATCTCCCAGCGATGCACGCGGTACCGCCACTGCGGCACGACCGCGATGTGCAGGGCCGCAAGCACCACCGTCGCCGCGAGAACGGCAACGTGGGGCCACGTCGTCGCATTCGAGTCGACGACGGCCCAGACGATCTGGGCGACGAAGATCGGTAGCCACAGCAGACCGGCACTCAGAGCCCAGAGCAGGCGTGCACGCGGAGACGGTTGCCACTGTGGATCGGTCATCGTTGTCACGGGTGCAAACCTAGCCGTCCGTTCGTGCCGCCGTCGTGACGACGCGGTGCACGAACCGCAACTTCTCGTGCACCGGTTGCGGAATGGTGAAGGGATAGAGGTCGCCCTTGCCCATCGACCTGTTGACCCTGTTGAACACTCCCGAGAGGATCTGCCAGTCCTCGAGGATGTCGTCGAGATCTGCGTCGTGATAGCTCGTTCGAGGAGCGACATCGTCTCGCATTGCCCAGGCTGCCAGGTCGGCGCGCACCATCACTCCGGACTCGGCCGCAGTGGCCAGTGTGTCGGTGATGTGCAGGTAGTGGGCGAAGCACTCCGCGAAGTCCTCCCACGGGTGCATCGTGGCGTACTCCGAGATGAAACTCTGCTGCCAGTCCTCGGGTGCACCGAACTTGTAGTGACGTGCGATCGCGTCCGAGTAACTTGCGCGCTCGTCGCCGAACAGCACTCGACAGTCGTCGATGAGTGGACCGTTCTCGACGAGGATGTTCTCGTAGTAGTGGCCGACCTCGTGCCGCAGATGGCCGAGCATGGTCCGATACGGTTCGCGAAGCCGCACCCTCAAGGCCTCGCGGTGTGCGTCGAGGGACTCCGCCAGGTCGATGGTGATGACACCGTTGGCATGGCCGATGGTGACCTGCTGACCGGATGTGCGGGAAGACAACAGGTCGAATGCGAGGCCGCCGTCACGCTGTCGGTACGAATCGACGGGTAGGCCCAGATCCAGCAGCTGGAAGAGAAGCTGACGTAGGGAAGCGGATGCGTCGGCCAGCTTTTCGAGTGCGATCGTGTCGTCGCTCTCGGGCCTGCGGCGTATGAGACGGCCCGCCGCACACTGCCCACTGCCGGAGTCCTCGGCAACCAGCCAGTTGCACTGCCACGACCAGTTGACGCAACGGTGCCAGCGCACCCCGTCGACGACGACCTCGTCGTCCGGGATCGCGACCAGGGTTCTGGACGGGAGATGAAGGCCGAGGAGCGTCGAGCACGATGGGCAGCTCTGCGACTCGAAGGGGGCGAGTCGGCCGCAGGCCGGGCAGGCGAAAGCGCGCATGAACAGGAGCTTCCCACGATGGCGTGCGCTTTCCCGCCCGTACGAACGAGGGCAACCTGAGTCGTTACCGAATGGCGACGTTCGGATCGGCGACGGACTACCGACCCCTGCGGTGGCACGTGCGTACCAGGAAGGCGCATGATCGTTGGGTGACTTCTCTACCGGACTCCGTACCAGCTCCCTCCGCGATGCGACGAGTGTTGCGCCGCGCCCGCGACGGAGTGTCTCTCAACGTCGACGAGGCCACGGTGTTGCTGCACGCCCGTGGTGAGGATCTGACCGATCTGATGGCGTCGGCGTCCCGGGTGCGTGATGCGGGACTCGAATCCGCAGGCCGGCCGAAGACGGTGTCGTACTCGCGAAAGGTGTTCGTACCCATCACGCGGTTGTGCCGCGACAAGTGCCACTACTGCACATTCGTGACCGTGCCGGGCAAGTTGAACGCCGCAGGCCACGGGATGTTCATGGATCCCGACGAGATCATCGACGTCGCTCGCAAGGGTGCCGCACTCGGGTGCAAGGAAGCGCTGTTCACCCTCGGTGACCGACCGGAGGAGCGGTGGCCGGAGGCCAAGGCGTGGCTCGACTCCCGCGGCTACGACTCGACCCTCGACTACGTGCGCGCCATGTCGATCAGAGTGCTCGAGGAGACCGGTCTGCTGCCGCATCTCAACCCCGGAGTGATGTCTTGGCAGGAACTTTCGCGACTCAAGCCCGTCGCCCCGTCGATGGGCATGATGCTCGAGACCACCTCGCGTCGGTTGTTCGAGGAAAAGGGGCAGGCGCACTACGGCAGCCCCGACAAGGATCCCGAGGTTCGCCTGCGGACCTTGACCGACGCGGGTCGTCTGAACATCCCGTTCACCACCGGGATTCTGGTGGGAATCGGCGAGACGCTGCGCGACCGCGCCGAGTCGATCATGGCAATTCGTAAGGTGCACAAGTCATTCGGGCACGTGCAAGAAATCATCGTGCAGAACTTCCTGGCCAAGTCCGATACCGCGATGCGGTCGGTGCCCGATGCAGGTCTCGAAGAATTCCTGGCGACGATCGCGGTGACCCGCATGGTGGTCGGCCCGTCGATGCGGATTCAGGCCCCGCCGAACCTCGTCGCAGCGGAGGAGACCGCAGCGTTGCTGGGCGCAGGCGTCGACGATTGGGGTGGCGTCTCGCCGCTGACCCCCGATCACGTCAATCCCGAGCGGCCGTGGCCGAACCTCGACACCCTGGCCGAATTGTCGGCGTCGGCCGGTTACACGCTCGTGGAACGTACTGCCGCGCAGCCGCAGTACGTGCTGGCCGGTGCTCCGTGGATCGACCCGCGGATCTCCGCGCACGTGCGGGCCCTCGCCGACCCCGAGACCGGCATGGCGCGGGAGAACGTCAACCCGACGGGTCTGCCATGGCAGGAGCCGGACGAGGAGTGGGAGTCCTCGGGTCGGGTGGATCTGAACACCGAGATCGACACCCAGGGCCGCAACACCGAGACCCGCTCGGATCTGGCGAACGCGTTCGGCGATTGGGAGTCCATTCGTGAGCAGGTGCGCGATCTCGCCGGGCTCGAGCGGGTGGATCGCGATCTCGTCTCCGCGTTGACGGCAGCGGAGAAGGACCCGGCCGGGTTGTCCGACGAGCAGTACCTCGCGTTGGCGACGGCCGAGGGCCCGGGAATGGATGCCGTCGCCGCGCTCGCCGACGATCTGCGCAAGCAGGTCAACGGAGACACCGTCACCTACGTGGTGAACCGGAACATCAACTTCACCAACATCTGCTACACCGGGTGCCGCTTCTGCGCGTTCGCCCAGCGCAAGGGCGACGCCGATGCCTTCACTCTGTCCACCGCCGAGGTCGCCGATCGAGCGTGGGAAGCGCACGTCGTCGGTGCGACCGAGGTCTGCATGCAGGGCGGCATCGACCCCGAACTACCGGTGACCGGGTACGCCGATCTGGTGCGTGCGGTCAAGGCCAAGGTGCCGTCGATGCACGTGCACGCGTTCTCGCCGATGGAGATCGTCAACGGCGCATCCCGCGGCGGTCAGTCGATCCGCGAGTGGCTCACCGAACTCCGGGCAGCCGGGCTGGACTCGATCCCGGGTACGGCCGCGGAGATCCTCGACGACGAGGTCCGCTGGGTGCTCACCAAGGGCAAGCTGCCTGCTGCCGAGTGGATCGAAGTGATCACCACCGCGCACGAGGTGGGCCTGCGGTCGAGCTCGACGATGATGTACGGCCACGTCGACAATCCGTCGCACTGGGTCGGTCACCTCAACGTGCTCAAGAAGATCCAGGACAAGACCGGTGGGTTCACCGAGTTCGTGCCGCTACCGTTCGTGCACCAGTCCTCGCCGTTGTATCTGGCCGGGGCCTCGCGACCCGGCCCGACCAACCGGGACAACCGCGCGGTGCACGCCCTGGCCAGGATCATGCTGCACGGCCGAATCGACAACATCCAGACATCGTGGGTGAAATTGGGAATCACGGGTACACAGGCGATGCTGAACGGAGGCGCGAACGATCTGGGCGGGACCCTGATGGAGGAGACGATCTCACGGATGGCGGGTTCGCAGAACGGTTCGGAGAAGACCGTCGCGGAGCTGCACGAGATCGCCGACGGCATCGGACGACCGGTTCGTCAGCGCACCACCACATACGACCCGGCCCCGGCCGTGTCGGTTGCCGGCCTGATCTGACCCTCGGGTCCCTCTTCTCGAAATGGAGCTTGTCTGACATGGACGACCGTCGCGTCGCCGCGGTGCTGAGCAGCGCCGTCGCCATCATTCATCCCGTGCTGGACATCCTGGCCACACGGGACCCGATCGGACTCAAGGGGCGGACGTTCCGCGAGTCCTCTGCGGACGATTCGACCCTCGACAACGTCATCGATTTCCTCGCGAAAGCCTTCGACACCACCGACTTCCCCGGCACCGCAGGCTGGGAGAAGCTCGACAGTGACGCTCGCTCGCAGTGGTGGGTCAATCGCATCGGTGCCCTCAACACCGTTGCCGTCGCATTTCCCGGTGTGTTCGGCATCCTGGTCAACCGGCTGCCGATCCAGGATCTGCTCGGGTTCGCCAACCAGGCGATGGTGCTCGTGGCCGTGGCGCGCGAATCGGGTGTGACCGACCGCGAGACGCACGTGGAGCTGCTCGGATCGGTGCTGTGCAAGCGTGATCTGACGTCCCTGGCCGACAGTGTTCCGGCGAAGAAGGAAGAGTCCCCCAAGTCGGGTCCGTTCGCGTTGCTGCGCGGCATGTGGCAGATCGCGAACGTGCTGCGCGACGTCGCCGGTGAGTTGGAGAAGCGTCCGCATCCGCGTGGGGTCTACCGCGTCCTCGGTGCCATCCCGCTCGTCGGAGGTGTCGCCGGATATCTCGGCGAGCGCGGCGCTCTCTCGCGTGCTGCGAAACAGGGACGTAAGTGGCTCGCCGCCCACCGTAAGGCCGCTGCCATCGGCGAAAGCTCACCGGCGAAGCGACTGCGGGGATAGCCGCCCGAGCCAGGTGAGGTCACCCTGCTCGGTTTGCTTCAGGTTCGGACGGCGATACTAGGATGCTCAGGGCGCGCGAGCGCCCACGATCGATACAGGAGGGGAGAGCAGCAGTGACTTACTCGATTGCAGAACCGTGCGTAGATGTACTGGACAAAGCGTGCATCGAAGAGTGCCCGGTGGATTGCATCTACGAGGGTAACCGAATGCTGTACATCCACCCCGACGAATGCGTCGACTGCGGAGCCTGCGAGCCGGTGTGCCCCGTCGAGGCCATTTTCTACGAGGACGACGTTCCCGAGCAGTGGAGCGCGTACGTCGGTGCCAATGTCGACTTCTTCGACGACCTGGGATCTCCCGGCGGAGCGGCGAAGCTCGGCAAGACCGACTACGACCCTCCCTTCATCAAGGCTCTGCCTCCCATGGGCGAGAACTGACGATCTTGGTGCGCACAGCGGTGGCAGCGGGGCTGCCCGATTTTCCATGGGACTCGCTGACCGCCGCCAAGGAGAAGGCCTCGGCTCATCCGGACGGCATCGTCAATCTGTCGGTCGGTACACCGGTGGATCCGGTCGCAGAGGTGATCCGTGCAGCGCTGAATTCTGTTGCGGATGAACCCGGTTACCCGACGACCGTCGGCACCGTGGCGCTGCGGGAGGCCGCGGTGGCGGCGCTCGAGCGCCGCTACTCCATCACCGGCATTTCGACCGACGCAGTGTTGCCCGCCATCGGCACCAAGGAAATGATCGCCTGGCTGCCGACTCTTCTCGGCCTGGGGCCCGACGACCTGGTCGTCATCCCCGAATTGGCATATCCCACATACGAAGTGGGGGCGCTGCTTGCAGGGTCGCGAACGATCCGGGCCGACGGCCTCAATCGACTGGGGCCCGAGCGGGCGTCGCTGATCTTCGTCAACTCACCGTCCAACCCGACCGGCAAGGTGCTCGGAGTCGATCATCTGCGCAAGGTCGTCGATTGGGCCCGTGAACGTGACGCGATCGTCGTATCGGACGAGTGCTACCTCGGTCTGACGTGGGATGCCGACGCCGTATCCGTCCTCGATCCCCGCGTGTGCGACGGTGATCACACCAATCTTCTTGCCGTGCATTCGCTTTCGAAGACCTCGAACCTGGCCAGCTACCGCGCCGGCTTCGTCACCGGAGATGCCTCCCTCGTCGCCGAGCTGCTCGAGGTGCGCAAGCACGCAGGCATGATGGTGCCGTTGCCGATCCAGGCCGCCATGACCGCTGCACTGGCCGACGACGAGCACGAGAACATCCAGCGCGAGCGATACCGCGCCCGCCGAACGACTCTGAAGGCGGCCGTCGAGGCAGCGGGATTCACCGTCGATCACTCCGAGGCCGGGCTCTACCTCTGGGCAACGCGGGGCGAACCGTGCCGCGACACCGTCGACTGGCTCGCCGAACGCGGAATCCTCGCCGCACCCGGGGAGTTCTACGGTCCCGACGGTGCCCACCACGTGCGCATCGCACTGACGGCCACGGACGAGCGCATCGAGGCTGCGGCCGGTCGCCTGCACGGGTAGTCGGGTTTCTCTGGTGCGCTGAGCGTCCACTATTCGGCCCGTCGAGCGATCCCGTTTCTCGACTCGAATTATGGACACTCACGTCGGTTGGCTCCGGCTCCGCCGGGGTGTTCTCATATAGCCGTGACCCTCAGCCTGCTGCTCAGCTTCGCCGGTGTGTGCTTCCTGCTGGCGATTCTGCCCGGGCCCGATTCGTTCCTGGTGCTGCGCTACAGCATCGGCGGCCTCAAGCCCGGCATCGCCGCAGCGATGGGCGTCGCGATCGGCGGACTGTTCTGGGCCGCGCTGGTGGCCGTCGGGCTGGCGGCGATCGTCGAGCAGTCTGCGACGGCATATCGAGTGGTCAAGGTCCTCGGCGGCCTGTACCTGCTGTATCTGGGCGTCAAGGCTTTCCGCGCTCGACGGAAGAACAAGGTGGCCGGCGAGCCGCTCGTGCCGGTCGCTGCGTCCGCGTGGTCGGCGTTCGGTGCCGGAGTTCTCTCGTGCGCGCTCAACCCCAAGGTGGGGCTGTTCTACCTCGCGGTGGTGCCGCAGTTCCTCACCGTGGTCACGTTCACCGGTGCCATGACGCTCGGTCTGGTCGAGGTGGTTGTCGCCGCGCTGGTGATGGGTGTGTTCTCGGTCGTCGCCTCCCGCGCGGTCGCGCTGTTGCGCAAGCCCGCGGTGACCGACTGGCTGGACCGCATCAGCGCCGGAATCCTGGTCGCACTCGGTATCGGAACCGTCGCATCCTCGGCCTAGATCTCGCAAACGCGCGCGCACTTGCCATACGCGCGCAGAATCGTGACGCGAAACCGCTCGCGTTCAGCAAACGCGCGCGCGTTTGCGAGGACCAGAGGTGCCGCGTAAATCAGGGCTCGAGGTCCGGCTCGCCCACATCCCAGCCGCCGCGTCGGATACGCAGGATGTAGACCAGCTCGTTGCTGCCGAACGCCTCGACGGTGGTGAAGCGTTTGGGCTCGGTGTTGACCTCGGGATTGCGGGCGTGAGCTTCCTCGTAGAGCTGAGTGGCTCGAAGATCGGCCAATTCCACTCGGGTCCAGAAGTCGTCGGACTGCACCGAGTAGACCAGCCGTGGTGCGCCGTCGGTGACGTGCGCGATATCGATGTCGTCATCGTCCGAATCGGAGTCGTCCAGGTCCAGGTCGAGGTCGTCCTCGGAATCCGTGTCCTGCTCTGCGTCGGTTCCGATCAGATAGACACCCGCCTGCAGGTCACCGGCGGCGACCGTCATGTACTCGGCGTAGTCGCCGGTGTCGATTCCGTCCACGTCCATGTATGTACGGTAGCCATGTGCTGCTTCGTTCACTGAACCCACTCGCCGTTGCGCGAGGAGACGATATTCCCGACGCCATCACGATCGATGGGGTCTCGCTCTCCCGTGCCGATATCCTGGGCGCCGCGACGTCCGTGGCCGAGCGCATCTCGCGAGCCGACCGCCTCGCGATCTACGCGACACCGTCCGTCAAGACCGTGCTCGCCGTCGTGGGCGCGCTGATCGCCGGTGTCACCGTGGTGCCGGTTCCGCCCGATGCCGGGGTGGCCGAACGTGAGCACATCCTCCGCGACTCGGGCGCGCAGGCGTGGCTCGGCGAAGCGCCTCCGGATACCTCCGGGCTCGAGGTCCTGCCGGTGCGTCAACATGCACGGTCGTGGCACAGCTACCCCGAACCGCAGCCGTCCTCGGTCGCGTTCGTGCTCTACACCTCCGGTACCACCGGCCCGCCGAAAGGCGTCCTGATCTCGCGTAGTGCCATCGCCGCCGGCCTGGACGCGTTGGCGCAGGCCTGGGCGTGGACTGGGAAAGACACTGTGGTGCACGGGCTTCCGTTGTTCCATGTGCACGGTCTCATCCTCGGCGTCCTCGGCCCACTGCGAGTGGGCAGCCCGCTGATCCACACCGGCAAGCCGACGCCCGAGCTCTACGCAGCCGCGCGCGGATCCCTGTACTTCGGGGTGCCGACGGTGTGGTCGCGCGTTGCCGCGGACGAGGCGTCGGCCCGCGCCCTGTCCGGTGCCCGACTGCTGGTGTCCGGCAGTGCGCCGCTCCCGGTCCCGGTGTTCGAGAAGCTGCGTGAACTCACCGGCCAGGCTCCCATCGAGCGATACGGCATGAGCGAAACCCTCATCACCATCAGCACCCGCGCCGACGGGGAGCGTCGAGCAGGCTCGGTGGGACTGCCGGTCGCGGGCGTCGAGACACGGTTGCGTGGTGAAAAGGGCGAAATCCTGCCCCACGACGGCGAATCCATCGGTGCACTGCAGATCCGGTGCCCCATGCTGTTCGACGGCTACCTGAACAACCCCGAGGCGACGGCCGCGACGTTCACCGAGGACGGGTGGTTCGACACCGGAGACGTCGCTCTCATCGAGCCCGACGGGTTCCACCGCATCGTCGGGCGCGCCTCGACCGATCTGATCAAGTCCGGCGGGTATCGCGTCGGCGCAGGGGAGATCGAGACGGTGTTGCTGGGGCACCCGAGCGTCGACGAGGTGGCCGTGGTCGGTGTGCCCGACGACGATCTGGGCCAGCGCATCGTGGCGTTCGTCGTCGGCACCGATGTGGAAGATCGAGTGCTGATCGATCTGGTGGCCACCGAGCTGTCGATTCACAAGCGGCCCCGCGAGATTCGCGTCGTCGACTCCCTTCCGCGCAACGCGATGGGGAAGGTCCAGAAGAAGCTGTTGTCATAGTCGTCAGCGAGGGCGCGAGGCGGCGGTTAACGTCGAGGAATGACCACACTCGACGGTGCACGCATTCTCGTATTCGGTGCCAGTGGCGGTCTCGGCGGTCCGGTCGTCGAGCAGCTCGCGAAAGCCGGTGCACGGTTGACCGTGAGCGGCCGGAGCATCGAGTCGGAGCATCACTCGGTGAATGCCGATCTGACGCTGCCGGATTCGGCTCGATCGGTGATTGCGGAGGCCGTCGAACACCACGGCGGACTGGACGGGATCGTCATCGCCGCGGGTGTCGTGGCGTTCGGGCCGGTGACCGAAGTGGACGACGACACCGTCGACGAACTGTTGCTGCTCAACTATCTCGCGCCGCTGCGGGTGCTTCGAGAAGCGCTGACCACCCTGGGCCAGGGCGGGTTCGTGCTCAACATCAGTGCCGTCGTGGCGGACAAGCCGATGCCGAACATGGGTGCCTATTCGGCGAGCAAGGCTGCGGTGACCGCTCTGCTGAAAAGCGTGCGCACGGAGGCACGTAAGTCCAAGATCAGGATCGTGGACGTGCGTCCGCCGCACACCGAGACGGGTCTTGCGACGCGGCCGATCGCCGGGCAGGCACCGAAACTACCGCAAGGTCTGACGCCGGAGGCGGTGGCAGCGCGTATCGTCGCGGCGATCGTCGACGACGAGACCGATGTCGGCGCGGATCAGTTCTCGTAAGCTATTGTCGGCGTCGTGACCGAGACACACGTGATCGACGCAGCCAGAAGGCTCGTACGTCGTCGCACCATCGACTTCGGTCTCGTCTGCACGTCTTCCTGTTCGTAACTGTCGATCGAACCCATCCCCGACGGGCATTTCGCGCTCCTCGGGTAGTTCCGGCAACCCTCGAATCGAACAGGATCCTCCATGACCACATCTGTGTCCCACATCGGCGGCGTCATCGCTGCCACCGACGATGCCGTGCAGGCCGACGCGAAGAACGCCCAGGCGGTCTTCCGTGCCTCCGCCACCGCGCACGATGCCGTCGCCACCACCGTCACCCTGGGCAAGTTCAGCGTCGAGGTCGACGAGCCGCCTGCCCTCGGCGGTGAGAACAAGGCCGCCAACCCGGTCGAGTACTACCTGGCGTCGCTGCTGTCCTGCCAGGTGGTCACCTACCGCGTCTGGGCCGAGAAGCTCGGCATCGTCGTCGACGACATCAAGGCCACGGCCGAGGGTGACCTCGACGTTCGCGGATTCTTCGGTTTCGACGACAACGTTCGTCCCGGGTTCGGTGAGGTGCGCGTCGTCGTGACCGTCACCGGTCCCGAGTCACGGGAGCGGTACGAGGAGCTGCAGAAGGCCGTCGACGATCACTGCCCCGTGCTGGATCTGACGCGCAATCCCACCCCGATCCACACCGTTCTCGAGACGGCCTGACGTCATGAGCGAACGGACATTCGGCCTGCGTACCAGAGCAATTCACGCCGGAGCGAGACCCGATCCTGCCACCGGTTCGCGTGCGGTGCCTATCTATCAGACGGCGAGCTACGTGTTCGAGAATTCCGCGGACGCAGGCGATCTGTTCGCTCTGCAGAAGTACGGCAACGTCTACAGCCGCATCGGCAACCCCACCGTCGCCGCCTTCGAGGAGCGCATCGCGAGCCTCGAAGGCGGCATCGGGGCGGTTGCGTTCGGCAGTGGGTTGGCGGCCGAGTTCGCAGTGTTCGCTGCGCTCGCGGGCACCGGAGACCACATCGTTGCCGCGGCCGGGCTCTACGGCGGCACGGTGACCCAGCTCGACGTGACGCTGCGCCGCTTCGGCGTCGAGACCACGTTCGTCCCTGGCACCGATCCCTCCGATTACGCAGCAGCGGTGACGGATTCGACCAAGCTGATCTACGCCGAGGTCATCGGCAATCCGTCGGGCGAGATCGCCGACCTCGAGGGTCTGGCCGCCGTGGCCCACGATCACGGAATCCCGCTGGTGATCGACGCGACGATGGCGACGCCGTGGCTGAGCCGGCCCATCGAGTTCGGCGCCGACATCGTGATCCACTCGGCCACCAAGTTCCTCGGTGGTCACGGATCGACGCTCGGGGGAGTGGTGGTGGAATCCGGGCGGTTCGATTGGGGCTCGGGCAAATTCCCGCAGATGACGGCACCCGTGGCCTCCTACGGCGGGCTGTCGTGGTGGGGAAACTTCGGCGAGTACGGCTTTCTGACGAAGCTGCGCAGCGAACAGTTGCGCGACATCGGGGGCGCACTGGCACCGCAATCGGCATTCACGCTGATCCAGGGTGTGGAGACGCTGCCGCAGCGTATGGACGCACATGTCGCCAATGCCCGAGTCGTTGCAAAGTGGCTCGAAACCGATCCACGTATCGACTACGTGAGATGGGCAGGCCTGCAAAGTCATCCGCAGCACGACCGAGCAGCGAAGTATCTCCCTGCCGGTCCTGGTGCGGTGTTCGCTTTCGGAATCGACGGTGGCCGCGAGGCCGGGCAGACGTTCGTCGAGAGCGTGCAGATCGCCAGCCACGTCGCCAATATCGGTGACGTGCGCACGCTGGTGATTCACCCGGGCAGCACCACACACCGACAACTGACCGATGAGCAACTCCGCGGAGCAGGTGTCGGTCCCGAGTTGATTCGCATCAGCGTCGGACTCGAAGATGCCGAGGACATTCTGTGGGACCTGGATCAGGCCCTGACACTGGCAACAGGAAAGGCGCGGTCATGAGCGAGCGCACCTGGCAGGGCCCGTCCGCGCCGCAGCGGCAACGCATCCTGCGTGAGACGAAGACCGTCGCGATCGTCGGTGCGTCCAAGAACCCCTCGCGGGCAAGCTACTTCGTCAATCGGTATCTGTCCTCGACGAGCAACTACGAGATCTTTCTCGTCAATCCGACGGTCACCGACATAGAAGGGACCACGGTCTATCCGACCCTCGCGGATCTGCCTGAATCGCCGGATCTGGTCGACGTGTTCCGCAAGTACGACGACTTGCCCGACGTTCTCTCCGAAGCGATTGCAGCGCAGGCGAAGACGATCTGGCTACAGCTCGGACTGTGGCACGAGCAGGTGGCACGCGACGGGGAGGCCGCGGGGTTGAACGTCGTCATGGATCGGTGCCTGAAGATCGAACACGCCCGATTCCACGGAGGACTGCATCTGGCCGGATTCGACACGGGAGTGATCGATTCGCGTCGTACCCGCGGTTAGCGGTTCACGCCTTCAGCAGACGGCCACTGATCACCGTGGCCAGTGCGCGTGGGGCCAAACGGACACTGCCGGCGCTGATCTTGTTGGACAGACCGGACACGACACTGGCGGGGGTTCGGCGAGAATCCAACGCGCGCATAGCCGTCGAGACCACCTGCTCGGAGGTCTGGTAGTTACCCACCGCGGCATCTTCCGATCCCACGACATCGAAGAACTCGGTGCGCGTGGGGCCGGGGGAGAGCGCGAGAATCTTCAGCGACGAGGTGCGGTGCTCGTAGGCCAGCGCTTCGGTGAAGTTGAGGACGAAGGCCTTCGTCGCACCGTAGACGGCCATGTTGGGGGTGGGTTGGTACGCGGCGGTACTCGCGATGTTGATCAGTGCGCCGGTGAGGTTCGGCAGAAATGCGTGCGTCAGGTCGACCAGGGCGCTCACGTTCAGTGCGATCTCGGCAGCGACGCGCGCGGGATCCTCGTCGGCGAACCTTCCATGCGTTCCGAAACCTGCATTGTTGACGAGGGTGGTGGGGGTGATTCCTTTGTCCGCCAATGTGGTTCGTAGGGTGTCGCCCACGCCGGGGACACCCAGGTCCATCGCTACGACGGTGGCCGTCACGCCGTGCTCGGATTCGATGCGCCGCGCCAGGGTGTTCAACCGATCGGCGCGTCGAGCTACGAGGACGACGTTCTCGCCGCGTGCGGCGAAGCGGGTGGCGAATTCCTCGCCGAGGCCCGAACTTGCTCCGGTGATGAGCGCTGTGGAAGTCATGCCAGCAAATGTAGGCAGTGTCAGCATTGTTGTCAACGCCAACATCGCCTAGGGTGAGGTCATGGCAACGCAGCGCTACCACCACGGTGACCTGCGCGCGGTCTTGCTCGACGAGGCCGAACGGAGCATCGCGCACGGCGGGGTCGACGCGTTGTCGCTTCGGCAGCTGGCCAGAGATGTCGGCGTCAGTCACGGTGCCCCGGCGCGCCATTTCCGCGACAAGCAGGCGCTACTGGATGCGCTGGCGCTGCACGGTTTCGAGGAATTGAATCGCCGAATGGTCGCAGCGGCAACGGGACCCGGTGAGCTGCTGGCTCGGTTCCGTGGAGTCGCCCGCGCCTACCTCGGATTCGCCGTCGAACACCCGGAGTTGCTCGATGTCATGTACAGCACCAAGCATCATCCCGACGCCAGTGAGAATCTGAAAAGCGTTGCGCACGAGAGTATGACCGCCACCGAGGATTTGCTGAAGGAGGCGATGGCGGCCGGTGTGATCACCGAGGCTCCACCCGAGATCCTCGCGCGCGTCGCCTTCGCGAGCGTGCACGGACTCGCGATGCTGGCCACCGGCGACCTGCTCGACGGCGTGCCGACCGAGGATCTGCTCGACGCGACCGTGGACACTCTGCTGCGCGGGTTCACCTGACCGGTGGCCCCGAGCAGCGGTTCGAGGAGCAGCCCCCTAGGTGGACCCCGATAGGGGTATTTCGTCGGGGTCCGTCCCCGGATCGACGAGGTGAAGTCCCGGCCGTGCCCTTCGGCGGTCGGGGCGCTGAGCGACGCTGGAAGCCATCTCGGCAATGAGGTCGAGCCGGAGGCGCTCTGCTGCGCGCTGCCTGCTCCTGAGGTAGTGAGCCAGTTCCGACGCGATGAGTGCGGCACCGACGGGCCCGCCGTACCGGTGCGTCCACCCGGGTCCATCGTGCTCGAATGCGTTCAGGAAACGGTTCGGGTCGGACAGCACGGCAAGGACGGTATCCGCGGTCACGCCGTGTGCGCGTAAGCGGGCGGTGACGTCCGAGATCTCGTGTGTTCCCCGGTGTGCGCCGAGCGCACGCTGCCACTGGGCATTCACAACTGCGGGCCGAAGTGAACACTGGGCCCGCTGCACGGGAGGCGGTGGGGTCCGGCCGAGTTCCGCGGCGACCCGACCTCTCCGTTCGGTCGGCGCTTGTACCGATACAGATCGGCATCGGCGTCGGCCAGTAAAGTCTCGAACGGTTTGTCTTTGGGCGTCGACACGGCCAAACCGTAAGAGGCAGAGACCGATTGGCTGGCAACCATGGTTTCGGCCAACTGCCTCGCCTCGGCGTGGTTCGAGACCGGGGTGATGAGGACGAACTCGTCGCCGCCCACACGTCCGAGGATCGACCGCGACGGCGCGCGTGAGGACCACGAGAGAGCGAGCTCTGCAAGGGCCCGGTCACCGGCTGCATGCCCGTAGTTGTCGTTGAGATCCTTGAAGTTGTCGATGTCGAAAGCAATGATCGCGACGCGGTCGGTCCTTCGGCGCAGTTGCGCTGTGAGACGGGCGAACCCGTGCTCGGCACCCGTGCGGTTGAACACCCCCGTCAGTGGGTCGCGCAACGCTGCCGAGCGAAGACTTGCTCCGGCCGACCCCAGTACTTCGGTGAACGCGACCACACAGAAGAGGGCGACGATGACCTCGCTCGGCGAACTCGCGGCTTCACCGAGGGCGAGCGAACCGGCCACGGCCAGTGCCAGTACCGAACACTGAACCCGTGCGATCGAGGCTCGGTGCATGGTTCGGATGTATACGACGAGAACGAGTATCGAGGCAACTGCGCTCATGCGGAGAGCCGTGTGCACCTGGAAGGCGATACCGAACAGGCCTGCAAACGCAGCCCACACGACGGTCGAGTCGAGCTGCACGCGTCCGATGTGCACAGGTCTGTTCGCGACCGTACCCACGATCGAGAAGACGATGGACGCGACCAGTCCGCTCACCGTCGTCCACGACTGCTCGACGTCGGGTACCGAGAACGAGTCGAGCGTCGTTCCTATTCCGGTGAGAGCCGATACGATCAGCAGTAGCAAGACTGCCGCCAGCACTTTTCGGGCCTCTCTTCGCTGAGCGACGACGGGCACCGAGGCGTGGGGTGTCGATACGGCATTCACGTCTGCTCCATCGCCGCAGCTATTTTCCCGTTACCAATTGTGATTCTCGCAACTCCACTCGGTCGGTGTCGGCGGCCGTGACGGATCCGATGGCGCGGGAGTCCGGTGAGCACGGCCGGCGTCGCGGGTGGTCCGCTGCGGAGGTATGCCTCCGCTTCGAAAAGTGCGATCTGAACTGCGTTGATACCGATTGTCTCGGTGAACGGCCGCGGGCGAGTCGAGTGAGGCAACGTGACGTCGGCTCGCGTATGAAAAGCGGGCGTTTCCGTGTGCTGCCCGTCCAGTCGGCAGACCGCTGCTGCGGTGCCGCTGTCCTCGGATGGATAACTAGAAAATTGCTGACTTCGGGCAGTTTGGGTACGCTGCTCGCTAGTCGAATGTGAAGGACGGGGGCATGGTGACGAGTGCATGGAGCAGAGCCGAAAATCTTGCTGTTATCGACAGCGCGAGCTTCCGGGCGGTGTACGTCTTCGGTGTGGCGGCAGCGTTGCTCGCAGGATTCACGGCGTTGGGTTGGATGTTCGCCCAGCCGATGCTGGGGATCGTGGCGGGAGTGACCGCAATCGGCACGATCGGGACAGCTCACGCGCTGCTCGGTGGTAGTCGTTTCGGTACGTCGCCCGCTGATCTGTTGGAGACGCATGCGGGTCGCTTCGATGGCTGACAACCGCGACGAAGCCTTGATCACGTTCGCGGCTCGCTGGGAGCCGTACGGCGGTGCGGATGCTTCGGAGATCTTCGTCTGCTTCGGTTTGAGCGAAAGTCAGTACCGGGCGCGTTTGTACCAGGCCTTGACGCGTTCCGGGCACGGTGCAGTGGACGTCGACGCCCGGGTGCGGACGCGGTTGCTGCGCTACAGCACGTCGTGAGTATTCGACTTCTGCCCGGCGAGGCCGATACTCGATGCAGTGGCGTGCCGATCCTGGCTGCCGGCTCGAAACGAACGACAATCGGGGACAGCGAATGAGCATTGGGGCCAGGTGGCGTGTCGCGGCGCTGACAGTGGCGGCGGGAGCCGCGACGGTCGGTGGCGTCATGATCGGCACCGGGGCCGGCGTCTCGTCGGCGTATCCGATCTGTATCGGAAATCTGCACGCGTGCCATCACCCCGCCCCCACCAGCATCGATGTCACCACCACGGTGGATGATTCGACGACCACCGAATCCACCACGTCGTCCACCACCACGTCGGCGACCTCGACCACAACAGCAGCGTCGAGCACCTCGTCGTCGAGACGCCCACGACCCACCCACGAACCCACCACGGAGTCGGAACAGTCGTCGACTCGCTCGCAGCCGTCGCGCACGCCGACGTCCGGGGTGGTCGACGGGCCTCCTGCAGCCGTTCCTCCTGCAGCCGGGCCGCCTGCAGCCGTTCCGCCTGTCGGCGGTGCAGGCGGTGTCCCGCCAGGAGCCGGCCTCGATTTACCCGATGTCGAGGACGAGGAGACGGCGGCGGCATCTTCCTCGACCGCACCGTCGACAGAACCGGCCGGCCCGGCGTCGACCAGTGCGGCCTCGCCGTCGTCGTCCGCTTCCGGTCCCGGCGCATCGGGTCCCGGCGCGAACGGTCCTGATCCGGATACCGAACTCACCGCGTCGTCCGGTCTGTTGGACGCACGCGCGGTGGCAGGTGGAGTCGTGGGTCTGATGCTCGCCGGAGCCGGAGCGGGTGTCATCAGCGCCAGGGGAGCCCGCGCGCAGCAGGTGCGTCTCGATCGAGCTCGCGGGGAGATTTTCTCGTGACGCGCTCACATCGTCGGATCTCGGCGGCCGTGGACGTGGTCTGCGAAATTGCGGCGGATGCCGATCGGTCCACGCTCGACGGCGTGATCGAGGCGATCGCCCGCGAACGCAGGCGGCCGATCGTCATCGAGGGTGCAGTCCTGCCGCCAGGGGTGTGTGGGCAGCGCCGCGCCTACCCCGATCGCGACGTGATCGTGATCGGTACGGACCTTCCGAATTACGATCGCACGCTCGCCCACGAACTGGGCCACATCGTCTTTCGACACGACGGCATACCCATCGAGAGTTCCCTGCGCGCCGTCAGCGATGAGCTGCTGGCGTACTTGCTGAGCGAACGCACGTTGCAATCGGCCGTGGTGGACGGTGCCGACAACGACGACGAATGGGAAGCGGAGGCCTTCGCCGGGCAGCTGCTGCAGCGATTGCGTCGTGCGAACACCCGAGGCGCAGCTCGATCGATCGTCTCTTTCGACCAGGCGTTGGGCTGACATGGCGTGGATTGCAGCACTGGTGGTCTGGCTTGCGGCCGGTGCACGAGTGGGCCGAATGGTCGTGCGACCTGCCACCACGGTTCGGATCTGCATGGTCCTGGCCATGGTGTGCACAGCGGCGGCCCAGACGGTGGCCATCGACGACGTCGCCGCCACGCTCGGCCGCGACAATGCGGCCGCAGCGTTGGCGATGTGCTGGGCCGGCGGGGCCGGAGCGTCGATGGTGATCGCCATCAGAGCATGGCCGACACTTCTGCGGCGGTGGTACCGATCGTGTGCCGTCGTCATCGCGGTGTCCACAGCCGGTGCGATGGCGGGCTCGCTCTTGAACCCGGTGGCCGGCTGGTGCGCGGTTCTGCCGGCGTTCGCCGCCGTGATCGCGGCCGGGGTTCGGGTGATCGCCCGCACGCCGATCGGGCGTGCGGTTGCCCTTTATTGTCTCGGTGCTGTGGCGCCGCTGTCGATCGCCATCGCAGTGATTCTCGGTGCGGAACCGAACCGCGGGGTGCTCACAGTGGGTGCGTCGATCATGTCGATCGGTGCAGTGTCGGTGTTGATCGAGACATGGATACGCGCCCGGATCCTGCTCTACCGCATCAAAGATCTACACCACGCCCTGCTCCGCCGATTCCCCGAACTTCGCGACTCCGACCGATCGCGGGCACCCACTGTGCTGCAAGCGTCCGATCACGTGTCGGACGTCATGGACGGGCTGTACTTGCAGGTGGGTGCCGGACAGTTCGACGACGGAGTCGCCGCGCCGAACGATCCGGTGGATCGCGCAGCACGGATAGCTCGGACGGTCCACGACCCTCTCGCCCACCCCATCCTCGGTGCCCACTGGATCGTGCCCCCACCCGACTGGTCCCCTCCGCAGTGGGTTGCCTTGATCGCCCGGGCGCATCGATCGACGTCCACCGCCGCGCTCGACGACGCGACATCACCGGACTCCGCTACCGACACGACTGCTCGGTAGCGGACGGGGCCGGCCGGGCAGCGAGCGCTACGGGGTGCTGTCCGGTGGCACCGCGGGCAATCCTTCGCTTGCGCGTAGCTTTTCGGCCATCGAGGTCAGCAGGCTCTGCGATTCGTCGGACAGGTCGAATGCGCGTGCCGACAGTCGCCGCAGGCCTTGATTCCGCAATTGCGCGAGCATTTCGAGATCGCGATCGACCGCATCCTGATAGACCGGGTCGTAGAAATAATCCGCCCGTACCTTGAAGAACCGCGCCAACGCTGTCACGGTCTCCTCCGACGGGTTGGTCCTGTGTCCGGATCGAAGCTGCGAAATATACGGTTTGGAGATGCGATGGCCCGCGTCGGCCAGCCCCTGTGCGACCTCGGCATTGGTATGAGGCCGACGTCCCGGTGGATGGACCGTGTCGAACAGCTTGTTCAACCTGGCCGCGAACGATCCGTCTTCGACCGGCACCTTTGTCTTCCCTCTGATCATGTGAACCCAACTTGTCCCGCGGCGGTAGCCGACATTTCAGTAACCAAATGGTAACCGTCCGGCGGCTTCGATAAACCCGCTCTGCTGTTCACGGTCGAAATCCGCGTTGGGTGGCGCTGGGCCGGCCCTGAGCGATGTGCCGAATCATTCGGATCGATTCGCCGACGATCAACGTGACCAGCGACAGCGCCATCAATGCAAGCGCAGCCACGATCGCGAATATCAACACCGAATACATCTCGACTACCCCTCTGTCTCATGAGCTGGACGAGTCTGGATCGCAGAGGCGACGTGATGCGGTCGAATCCGGATGCGAGGCCTGTCGTGCTTTGCGGGGGGTGGCCTCGCATCCGGCAGCCGGCATCGTCTGCGAATTCGACACCGTCCAGGTCTAGATATTAGCTGAAAGATTGCTGTCGAGGCGAACCGAATCGGTGCCCTAGGTTGAGTGGCATGACCGAATACGACCTGCAACGCTTCGTCGACGCCCAGGATCCCGTGTGGAGTGCAGTGACGAAGGAGTTGAAGGCAGGGAGGAAGCACACCCACTGGATGTGGTTCGTGTTCCCGCAGTTGGCGGGGTTGGGACGGAGTGCGACTGCTCAGCACTTCGGTATCGCCGACCTGACGGAGGCGGAACTGTATCTGTCCCACGAGGTGCTGGGTCCGCGTCTGAAGAAGGCGGCCCGGCTGACCGTCGGAATCGAGGGTCGAACGGTGGACGAGATCTTCGGTTACCCCGACAATCTGAAACTGCATTCGTCCATGACGCTTTTCGCCGAAGCTACCAAGGGCCAGTCCGTTTTCGGTGAAGTGTTGCAGAAGTATTTCGGCGGCGAATTCGATGGCGCGACACTCGACTTGCTCGACGAGCGGTACCGCTAGCATCGCACCCATGACGACTCCACTCGCCGGATCCATTGCCTTCGTCCACGCCAGCTGGCACCTGGACATCGTCGACCGAGCGCGAGTGGGATTCGCGGCCGAACTCGAGCGGCTGGGCCAGGGCGATACTCGTGTCGACGTCTTCGAGGTGCCGGGGGCATTCGAGATCCCGCTGCACGCCCAGCGGTTGGCCAAGACCGGGAAGTACTCGGCGATCGTTGCCGCCGCGCTGGTCGTCGACGGAGGAATCTATCGACACGACTTCGTAGAAACGGCGGTCATCGACGGCCTCATGCGGGTGCAACTGAACACCGATGTGCCGGTGTTCTCGGTGGTGCTCACTCCCCATCACTTCCACGAGCACGCCGACCACGCAGCGTTCTTCACCGCCCACCTCGAAACCAAGGGTGCCGAAGCGGCGCGGGCCGTTGTCAAAACCCTGGCGTCGCTGGGAACCATCGGCTGACGCTGGGGCCGATTTTGGGCCGGGGCCGAATGCCTCCCTGCGCCTGAGTTGCATGAAGTACTCGCGGAACTCGAACCGCGCGAACGGATCTTCTATCTTTGCGAGTACGGCACCACGCGCAACGACGCCTAGTGCCTCGCCGATCGAAGTTTTTGGGATATCGACGCTCCGGGTCGGCTCTGCAGTCGCGAGCACGTCTGATCGGTCCTCGAAGACCGGTACGTGTAAGACCCGGGCGGTCGGCGCGGCGGTGATGATCGGGGAGTTTCAGCCACGGGAACTGCCCCAGCCACCTACCTGCTGACGTACACACTGCTGCTCGACTGCGTGCATACCCGTAGAGGGACGTTGTGGCAGCGACGGGACGGTAACTGGACAATTCTCCAACATCGAGGAGCCGTGATCGCAGCCCACAAATCGTGATGTGTGGGGGATGAGTCGACCTCTATCATGGGCTACCGACAGACTTTGAGTTCCCAATAGTTCTGCAGGGCAATAGTTTTCGGTTCAACGATGGTTGCCAATCGAACGCGCGTTCGATACGCTTGCTCCCATGACCGCGGAGATTTGGCAACTGAGCGAGAGTGAACTCCTCGCCGACGCCGCTGCGGTCTCCCACCAGATCCAGTTGTTGGAGGCTCGGCGGATTGCTCTCGTCGCCGAGATCGACACCCGCGTGAGCCGGGAGAAGCTCGGTTTTCCCGGACCTGCCGGATGGCTGGCCTCCACCACCCTTCTCTCACCGTCCAAGGCCACCAAGATCGTTGCGCTCGCCCGCGGTATGGCTGCGTTTCCCGACATCGCCGACGCCGTGAACACCGGCGTCATGTCCGTCGATCACGCCGCTCTGATCCTCACCTTCGCCGAAACACCCCCGGAGAACCTGCCGGAAGAGGGTCGCGATGCCGCACGTAGAGCTCTGATCAAGGCTGCGACAGGACCCGACGCTCGTACCGGCCGGATTCGTGCAGCGATCACCAGACTCGAAGACAGCTTCGGCACCAAGAAACCACCCGCCGAGAACACCGACCGCAACGAACTCTTCGCCTCCACAACCCTGAACGGGCGGCTGGTGTTGAAAGGTGACTTCGATGCGATCACCGGAGAGAAGCTGCTCATCGCGCTCTCGCCGTTGACCGAACCCCACCCCGCAGCCGACGGCACCCAAGACGATCGCAGCCCTGCCCGGCGCAGAGCCGACGCCTTCGGACACATCCTCGACCAATACCTCGCCTCGAGTGATCGCCCCATCGAAGGCGGTGAACGCCCGCACGTGAACCTGCACATCCGGTTGCAGGACCTCGCCGATCTTCAGGGTGGGGTTCACGACATCACCGACGACGAGAACACCCGGGCAGCAACCGAACCCAGCAGCAACTGCGATGGAAGCGGGCCGACCACCGATCGTGGCGCGTATCGCGACTTGTTCGGCGACGGCACTTCGGTCGGGTGGCTGCCGTGGATGGGACCGCTGTCCCGCAATACTTCCCGTCAGTTGGCGTGTGATTGTGTCCTCACTGCCATCGTGATGGACGAGAACGGCAACCCGTTGAATCTCGCCCGCACCGCCCGCACCGTCACCGCCAAACAACGTAAAGCTCTCACCGCCCGCGATCACGGGTGCGCGTTCCCCGGCTGCGGAAAACCCGCCGCCTGGACCGAAGGACACCACATCTGGCACTGGGGCGACGGCGGCCCCACCGACATGAACAACCTGGTTCTGCTCTGCGGATTCCACCACCGCCTGATCCACCACAGTGACTGGGAAGTGTTCATCGGCACCGACAACCACCCCTGGTTCGTACCACCCGCAACCGTGGATCCCTACCGACAACCGAGACCATCCCACGCCCGAGCAGGCCCCCACATCGCCTGAACCGAGCGCACCGTCCACACAACGACTCCAGCCCCGCAGCGAGAACACGGTGCGGGGCTGGAAGAGGTTGTTCGACAGCCTGATTCGGGTGAAGTGGACTCTCAGTCGTTGGCGTGCAATGCTGCGTTCAGTTCGACGCCGGTGCCCTTCCATGGCACCACCTCGACCGCACCCGAGAGCGAGTTGCGACGGAACAGCAGGTTGGACTTGCCGGACAATGTTGCCGCCTTCACCACTGTCCCATCCGGACCACTCACCTTCGTGCCTGCCGTGATGTACAGCCCCGCCTCGACGACGCAGTCGTCACCGAGCGAAATGCCGAGACCGGAGTTCGCACCCAGCAGGCAGCTCTTCCCGACGGAAATGACGTTCTTGCCGCCACCGGAGAGCGTGCCCATGATCGACGCACCGCCGCCCACGTCGGAACCGTCGCCCACCACGACACCCGCGGAGATGCGACCCTCGACCATCGAGTTGCCGAGCGTGCCGGCATTGAAGTTGACGAAGCCCTCGTGCATGACCGTCGTGCCGCTGGCCAAGTGCGCGCCGAGGCGAACGCGGTCGGCGTCGGCGATACGAACTCCAGTGGGAACGACGTAATCGACCAGGCGTGGGAACTTGTCGACTCCGTACACGGTCACCGGACCGCGGGCGCGCAGCTTCGCGCGCACCGTCTCGAAACCGTCCACCGCTGCGGGACCGAAGTTGGTCCACACCACATTGGCCAGCAGGCCGAACACTCCGTCGAGATTCTGCCCGTGCGGCTGAATCAACCGGTGCGAGAGCAGATGCAGTCGCAGATACGCGTCGTGGGCGTCGATCGGGGCGTCGTCGAGGGAGGCGATGCTGGTGCGCACTGCGACCACCTCGACGCCGCGCGCCTCGTCGGATCCGACGAGAGCGGCCAGCTCCTCGGGGACGTCCGAACCCTCGAGCCGGGTGGTGCCGGTCTCGAAGCCGGTCCCGAGCTCCGGGCTCGGAAACCAGGTGTCGAGAACAACGCCCGACGTCGTGATGTTGGCGATACCTACTGCTGATGCTCCATGTGCGCTCACGGGACGAAGAATACGCGGTGGGCCGAATGCGGTGGGGGCTCGGCAACGGCTCCGGTCGGGGACTGTTCTGCCCGCCGTGTCGGGCGCGCGGATTGTGGGAGCACCGCGATTCGGGCGAAGCGTCGGTTCGTTATCGGTTCGACTACCGAGCGTGATCGCATCGGGACGCCGGCGGACGCGTCGGCGGTGGGGAAGCTGACAGAGTTTCTCCGGTGACCACCCGTACCGCCTCCCGCAGTCGCGGAGTGACCTCGGTGATGGCCGGCGGCGTCTCCTTCACCGGATTGGTGACGACCTTGGCCACGACGATCGTCCTCGGAATCGCCCTGGGTTTGGTTGTCACAGGCGCGTGGTAGACATGCCCATCGGCTGACAGGGGGTCGCCGAGTCTGGGGGACGTCATGAGTTCGAGCAAGTCCACACGTACGCGTTCGGCAGTGACGGTGATCGCTGCGGCGCTGATCGCCGTGAGCAGTGCCGTTGTCGGTTCGGGCACCGCTGCCGCCGATCCCAACTGCGCCGGAGCCGGCGGTTCTTCGGCCGTGGTCGCGCGAATCCCCGGGGCAGCTCTCGAAGGCCTGGCCGTCGACGCGTCGGGCCGCGCCTACGTCACCGACATCGTCTCGGGCCGGGTGTACCGCATCGACGCGCCCGGACAGGCCGCGTACCCCATCGCGACGGTCCCCAGCGGCGGCGGTGGCGCGCTGGCATGGATGCCCGACGGCACCCTGCTGGTCGGCTACGGAGCCGACCCCCGCGTCTTCGTCGGAGACATCGTCAAGGCCGCGGGCATCGTTCGGCTCGACGTGAACACTCTCACCGTCACCCCGTTCGCGACCGGTCTGAGCGCAGCCAACGGACTCGCAGTCGCCGCCGACGGAACGGTGTACGCCACCAACGACTTCGGCTCGCTCATCGGCCGGATCGGTCCCGACGGTTCGGTCGACCCGGCGTGGGCGAGCTTCCCCAGTGCCAACGGTGCAGTGCTCGACGCCGCAGACCGGTACCTCTACGTATCGCGCACGTTCGTGAACCCAGGCGTCAGCCGGATCCCGATCGCCAACCCCTCGGCACCGGAAAGCGTGCTCGACCTGTCGGGACTGGACAGCTTCGCAGCTCCGGACGGGCTCACCCTCGACGATGCCGGACGCCCGGTGGTGCCGCTCAACGCAGGCGGCTCCGTCGTCCGCATCGATGCACCGGGGGCGACGTGTGTCATCGGCACCGGAACTCGGCTGACCAGCGTCGTCACCTACGGCCGCTCCGACCAGGGATTCTCGAGCGGACGATTGTTCGGTGCGGGCTTCGACGGCGTGGTCCGCGAGATTCCGGGATCCACGGCCTAGAGTTTTCTCCCGTGACGCTCGAACTGAATGCCGACCCGATAGACCTCACCGCGGCACTGGTGGACATCCCCAGTGTCAGCGAGGACGAATCGCGCATTGCAGACGAGGTGGAGAAGGCGCTCCGCGAGCAGACCACGGGCTTCGAGATCATCCGCAGCGGCAACGCCGTTCTGGCCCGAACCAACCGCGGACTCGGGTCGAGGGTGATGCTCGCCGGGCATCTCGACACGGTTCCCATCGCAGACAACGTGCCGTCCAGGCGCGAGCACGACAGCGCCGAGGGCGACATTCTGCACGGGTGCGGAACTGTCGACATGAAGTCGGGTGACGCAGTGTTCCTGCACCTCGCGGCCACGATCGACAACCCTGCTCACGATCTGACTCTGGTGTTCTACGACTGCGAGGAGATCGCGGCCGCCCGCAACGGACTGGGTCGCATCGAGCGCGAACTTCCCGAATGGCTTGCTGCGGACGTCGCGATCCTCGGCGAACCGTCCGGCGGATTCATCGAGGCCGGTTGCCAAGGGACGCTGCGGGTTCGGCTGACGGCGTCGGGAACGCGGGCCCACAGTGCCCGATCCTGGTTGGGTGACAATGCAATTCACAAATTCGGTGCGGTGCTGAACCGACTCGCCGCGTATCGCGCACGCACCGTCGACATCGACGGTTGTGTGTATCGCGAAGGGCTGCAAGCAGTCCGGATCTCCGGTGGGGTCGCGGGCAACGTCGTTCCCGACGCGGCCGAACTGGACGTCAACTTTCGCTTCGCGCCGGATCGCGGCGTCGACGACGCCGTCGAACACGTTCGTGAGGTGGTCGAGGGACTGGATCTCGGCTTCGAGGTCACCGACTCGTCGCCCGGGGCGCTTCCCGGTCTGAACCGACCCGCAGCGGCGGCACTCATCGAAGCCGCGGGCGGACAGTTCCGAGCCAAGTACGGCTGGACGGACGTCTCCCGGTTCTCGGCGCTCGGTATCCCGGCGGTCAACTACGGACCCGGCGACCCCAATCTCGCTCACAAGCGCGACGAGCGCGTACCCGTCGAGCAGATCACCCACGTCACACAGGTTCTCCGGAGCTACCTCTCTGCCGGATAGCCTGAACGCCATGAACAGCGACCAGGACCCAGGCGGTTTCGAGGAACCCGGCACCGAGAAGCCGGCCAAGCACAAAGGATCCGTCGTGCTCAGGCGTGGCCGGAACACCGAGACGTCCACCTCGGATCAGCGCCTGCTCGACGAGCGAGGATCAGGGAACTGGATTCACTCCGACACCTGGCGAGTGCTGCGTATCCAGAGCGAATTCGTCGAGGGATTCGGTGCCCTCGCCGAGGTCCCGAAGGCCGTCACCGTGTTCGGTTCGGCGCGCACCCCCGCAGACCATCCCGAGTACGCCCGAGCCCGGCAACTCGGAGCCGCTCTCGCGAAGGAGGGCTTCGCCGTGATCACCGGTGGTGGTCCAGGGGCGATGGAAGGGGCCAACCGAGGTGCGAGCGAGGCCGACGGGTACTCGATCGGACTCGGGATCGAGTTGCCGTTCGAGCAGGGCCTGAACGAATGGGTCGATCTGGGCGTCAACTTTCGCTACTTCTTCGTGCGCAAGACCATGTTCGTGAAGTACTCCCAGGCGTTCGTGTGTCTACCCGGCGGCTTCGGTACTCTCGACGAACTCTTCGAGGCGCTGACCTTGGTGCAGACGGCCAAGGTCACCAGGTTCCCGATCGTGTTGCTGGGCAAGGACTTCTGGTCGGGACTGCTCGACTGGATCAAGACGACTCTCGTGAAAGAAGGCAAGGTGTCCGAGAAGGACCTCGAACTGATCCACTGCACCGACAGCGTCGACGAGGCCGTCCGGATCGTCCGCGAGGCCCAGCAGTGAGCGATCGTACATCGACCGAACGCTTGCTCAGTGTCTGCGTCTACTGCGCGTCGGGCCCCGTCGACGCGTCGTTCATCGACCTGGCCGGCGAGGTCGGCACCGAGATCGGTCGACGAGGCTGGCAGCTCGTCTCGGGTGGCGGCAACGTCTCGATGATGGGCGCGGTCGCGGCGGCGACGCGAGCAGCGGGCGGCAACACGGTCGGCGTGATTCCGAAAGCGCTCGTGCACCGCGAGGTCGCCGATGTCGACGCCGACGAGCTGATCGTCACCGACACCATGCGTGAGCGGAAGAAGATCATGGAGGACCGCGCCGACGCGTTCATCACCTTGCCGGGTGGGATCGGGACGTTGGAGGAGCTGTTCGAGACATGGACTGCGGGCTACCTGGGCATGCACAGCAAGCCGATGGTGATGCTCGACCCATTCGGACATTTCGACGGCATGATGCAGTGGATAGAAGGCCTGCGAGAGACCGGATTCGTGCAACAGCGCGCTCTGGACGCCCTGGTCAGAACGACGACCGTCGATGCAGCTCTGAATGCATGCGCAACGTTGTGACAGGTCATAAAGCGCGGCCGTGAAGAGAGATGCTCAAAGTTGTTACCCTCAAGTAGGGTAAGAAATCTCACATCGTCTTCAAAGGGGAGTTCATGGCTGTCGATGCCCGTCAGAAAATTGGAGTGACCGACCTCGCGGTCGCGTTGCCGAAAATGGTGACGGAGGTGCCCAGCCTGCTCAAGGGCCTGGCGGGATTCACTCGCAAGCCCGACCACAAAGCGTCGATCGGTCAGATCTTCCAGGACGCCGCCGCGAAGAACAGCGACCGTCCGTTCGTGCGGTTCGAGGGTGAGTCGATCGCCTACCGGGAGGCGAACGAGCTCGTCAACCAGTACGCCGCGGTGTTCGCAGACCACGGAGTCAAGCGCGGCGACGTCGTCGGCATCCTCAGCAAGAACCGCCCGGAGGCGCTCTTCTCCGCACTCGCTGCCGTCAAGCTCGGTGCCACCGCGGGAATGCTGAACTACAACCAGCGCGGTGACGTGCTCGAGCACAGCCTCGGCATTCTCGACGCGACCGTCCTCGTACTGGACGAGAACGCACAGGAAGCTCTCGATTCGCTCGACGGGCAGCCGAAGGTCGGAGCAGTTCTGCCGCTGAA
This sequence comes from Rhodococcus sp. 05-340-2, assembly GCF_002258915.1. NCBI lineage: Bacteria > Bacillati > Actinomycetota > Actinomycetes > Mycobacteriales > Nocardiaceae > Rhodococcus > Rhodococcus sp. 05-340-2. The sequence goes on along the minus strand of NZ_NOYU01000025.1, from coordinate 92,298 downwards.
GAAGTTGGCCGAGCTCGCGGCTACGGCGTCGACGGCCAACCCGAAGGTCACCGCGGAGATCCAGGCCAAGGAGAAGGCGTTCTACATCTTCACCTCGGGTACCACCGGCATGCCGAAGGCCAGCCTGATGAGCCACTTCCGCTGGCTCAAGTCGATGTCCGGTCTCGGCAACATGGGTGTGCGGCTGCGCAGCAACGACGTCATCTACTGCTGCCTTCCGCTCTACCACAACAACGCCCTGACGGTGACGCTGTCCTCGGTGCTCGCCGGTGGCGCGACCATGGCCATCGGCAAGCAGTTCTCGGTGAGCAATTTCTGGGACGACGTCCGCGTCAACAAGGCCACCGCGTTCACCTACATCGGTGAGCTGTGCCGCTACCTGCTGACTCAGCCGGAGAAGCCCTCCGACCGAGACAACTCGGTCAAGCTGATCGTCGGCAACGGACTGCGCCCGGAGATCTGGGAAGAGTTCACTCAGCGATTCGGCATCTCCCGCGTCGCCGAGTTCTACGGCGCCAGCGAATGCAACATCGCGTTCATCAACGCCCTGAACATGAAGAAGACCGCAGGCATCTGCCCGCTGCCGTACGCCGTCGTCCAGTACGACGAGGAATCCGGCAAGGCCAAGCGCGGCCAGGACGGCAAGCTCCGCAAGGTCGGCAACGGCGAGGTCGGACTGCTGCTGTCCAAGATCACCGACCGGGCGCCGTTCGACGGCTACTCCGACGACAAGGCCACCGAGAAGAAGATGGTGCGCGACGGATTCAAGGACGGCGACGCCTGGTTCGATACCGGCGACCTGGTCCGCAAGCAAGGCTTCATGCACGTCGCGTTCGTCGATCGACTCGGTGACACCTTCCGCTGGAAGGGCGAGAACGTCGCGACCACCCAGGTCGAGGGAGCCCTCGGTGGGCACTCGTCGATCGACGGGGCCGTCGTGTACGGCGTCGACATCGAGGGAACCGACGGCAAAGCCGGCATGGCTGCGGTGACGCTGCGCGAGGGCGAGACCTTCGACGGCAAGACGATGGCCGAGCACCTCTACGACAAACTCCCGACGTACGCGGTGCCGCTCTTCGTCAGGGTCGTCGACAGTCTCGAGCAGACGTCGACGTTCAAGAGCCAGAAGGTGGCCCTGCGCAAGCTCGGCTACGAGGAGGACAGCGACAGCGACCTGTACGTGCTGCGCGGCAAGTCCGGTGGCTACGAGAAGGCGTACGACGGGTACGTCGCCGAGGTCGCCGCAGGTAAGGCACCCAAGGGCTGAGCACTCGAAAGATGCGCGCGTGCCACTATTGATTTCATGAGCACCCTCTGCGGCAAACCGGTCGCCGACGATCGCGCATTGGTCATGGCCATCGTCAATCGCACCCCCGATTCGTTCTACGACGGGGGTGCGAATTTCAGCGACGATGCTGCGATGGCGTCGGTGCACCGGGCTGTCGCAGAGGGTGCCGACATGATCGACATCGGTGGTGTGAAGGCCGGCCCCGGCGACATCGTCGATGCCGAGGAGGAGATCCGCCGCGTCGTTCCGTTCGTCGAGGCCATCCGGGACGCGTATCCGGAGCTGCTGATCAGTGTGGACACCTGGCGCAGCGAGGTCGCTCGACTGGCCTGTGGCGTCGGAGCGGATCTGATCAACGACACGTGGGCCGGGGCCGACCCGGAGCTGGTGCGCGTCGCTGCCGCCGAAGGGGTCGGCATCGTCTGCTCGCACACCGGCGGTGCGGTGCCCCGTACTCGCCCGCATCGGGTTCGGTACGCCGATGTGGTGGCCGACGTGATCGCCGAAGTCACCGCCGCCGCCGAGAACGCCGTCGCGGAGGGGGTGAAAAAAGACTCGATTCTTATCGATCCGACGCACGATTTCGGGAAAAACACCTATCACGGGCTCGAGTTGTTGCGTCGCGTGGACGATCTTGTAAACACCGGGTGGCCTGTGCTCATGGCGCTGAGCAACAAGGACTTCGTAGGCGAGACTCTAGGTGTAGAGCTCGCCGACCGGTTGGAGGGAACATTGGCAGCGACAGCATTGGCCGCAGCAGGCGGAGCCCGAATGTTCCGGGTGCACGAAGTTGCGTCGACCAGAAGAGTCGTGGACATGGTGGCAGCGATCCAGGGTCTGAGAACCCCGGCGCGGACGGTCAGGGGTCTGGCATGACGCTCGCAGATCGAACGGACGTGACCAGAGCGTGGTCCGAGACCAACAGCTGGGACACCCCCGAATGGACCATTGCCGAACTCGAGGCCGCCAAAGCGGGCCGAACGGTGTCGGTGGTACTCCCGGCACTCAACGAGGAACAGACGGTAGCCGCCGTCATCGACACGATCCACCCGTTGCTCGGTGGCCTCGTCGACGAGCTGATCGTGTTGGACTCCGGGTCCACCGACGAAACGGCCGTTCGCGCGACCGCGGCCGGTGCACGTGTCATCAGCCGAGAAGAGGCGGTACCGGGCGTGGACCCGGTACCTGGCAAGGGCGAGGTGCTGTGGCGATCGGTCGCCGCGTCGACCGGTGACCTCATCGCGTTCGTCGACTCGGACCTGATCAACCCCGATCCGGCGTTCGTGCCCAAGTTGCTCGGCCCCCTGCTGATGGGCGACGGCATCCACCTCGTCAAGGGCTACTACCGCCGTCCGTTGCGCACCAGTGGAACCGAGGACGCCAACGGCGGTGGACGCGTCACCGAACTCGTGGCAAGGCCGCTGCTCGCTGCTCTGCGGCCCGAGCTGACCGGGGTCATTCAGCCCCTCGGCGGCGAGTACGCCGGTACGCGTGAGCTGCTGTCCGCGGTGCCGTTCGCACCCGGCTACGGCGTGGAGATCGGGCTGTTGCTCGACACGTACGACAGGCTCGGGCTACGGGCGATCGGCCAGGTGAATCTGGGTGTGCGCAAGCACCGCAACCGCCCGCTGGTCGAACTCGGGGCGATGAGCAGGCAGATCGTCGGGACGATGCTCAATCGGTGCGGGATGGTCGATTCCGGTGCCGGTCTGATGCAGTTCCGGGTCGACGGTGACTCGTTCGAGCCGTTCTCGACCGAGGTGTCGTTGCTGGACCGACCGGCGATGAACTCGCTGAAATAGCGTGTCCGAGGGACGTGACAAGATCGTGGCATGTTGACGCTGCTGATCTACGTCGTCGTCATTGCCGTCGTCGCCGCTGCATTGTTCTTCGTGGCGTCAGCGGTGTTCGGTCGCGGTGAGGAACTGGGCCCGCTGCCCGAGGGAACCACCGCGACCGTTCTGCCCGCGGAGGGCGTCACCGGTGCCGACGTGCACGCGCTGAAGTTTCAGCAGACCCTGCGGGGCTACAAGCCGAGCGAGGTCGACTGGGCGCTGCAGCGACTCGGCGGCGAGATCGACATGCTCCGTTCGCGGCTGTCGGCAGCGCAGCAGCTGCAGGACACGGTTGCCCGGTCCCCGTCCCCGGTCGAGGCCGAACCGGACGAGCGATGAGCGCGGTCGCCGGACCGGACGGCCGGTTGCGCTGCCCCTGGGGTGCCACCGACGACGACCTGTACCGGGACTATCACGACATCGAGTGGGGACAGCCGCTCCACGGCCGCAACGAGCTGTACGAGCGTCTGTGTCTCGAAGCGTTCCAATCGGGTCTGGCGTGGATCACGATCCTGCGCAAGCGTGACAGTTTCCGCACCGCATTCGCCGGTTTCGATCCGGAGCTGGTGGCCCGGTTCGGCGAGGCCGATGTGGAACGGCTGATGAACGACGCGTCCATCGTGCGCAATCGGCTCAAGATCGACGCAGCGGTGAGCAACGCGCGCGCCATCGTCGATCTCGACGACACCGACCTCGACACCCTGCTCTGGTCCTTCGCTCCCGAACCCAGGCCGGCGCGCCTGACCGAGCTCTCCGATGTACCCGCCTCGACTCCGGAGTCCACGGCTCTGGCCAAGGAGCTCAAGCGGCGGGGCCTGCGCTTCGTCGGTCCGACAACCGCGTACGCCTTGATGCAGGCCACCGGAATGGTCGACGATCACCTGTCGGGGTGCTGGGTGCAGGTCGTCAATACCGACTCCGGTTCCCGGTATCGACGGGGATAGGGAAGAATAGGTGACAACACCCGTCGCCCCGCGACGAATTTATCTTTTTGGCCTAGGCGCCGAGCTGGTGGGCGCAGATCTGGAGGGAGCAGAGGATGGCGGCGATGAAGCCCCGGACCGGGGACGGTCCCCTCGAAGCAACCAAAGAGGGACGAGGAATCGTCATGCGTGTCCCGCTCGAGGGGGGCGGCCGCTTGGTCGTCGAATTGACCCCCGACGAGGCCGCAGCACTCGGTGACGAACTGAAGGGTGTCACCGGCTGATCGCCCTGTCGATCGATCATCGCTCAGCCCCGCTCGCCGTACCGGCAAGCGGGGCTTTGTGTTGTGTTCACGACTGTGGCGTCCGGCAGAGTCGGGATGAAGGAGGAGTCGGATGCTGACCGACATCGTGGACGTGCTGCTGTGTCCGCAGTGCCGAGTGCGTGAGGTCGACTCCGGGCTCGGCGCAGGCGACACCGATCGGACGCTGTGGTGCGATCGAGGGCACTCGTTCGACGTCGCTCGGCAGGGCTACGTCAGTCTGCTGACCGGTGACGGCGGCAAGTTCACCGGCGACTCGGCCGAGATGATCGCGGCGCGCGACGTGTTCCTGGGGGAGGGGCACTTCGACCCGATCGCCGCAGCGGTCTCGGCGGGTGTCCCGGCGGACAGTGAGGTGGTGCTCGACGTCGGGGTCGGAACCGGTCACTACCTCGCGGCTGTTCTCGACGCCCATGCCGACGCCAGGGGCATAGGCGTCGACGTGTCGAAGTTCGCGGCCAGGCGCGCCGCGCGGTCCCATCCCAGGCTGGGGTCCGTGGTCGCGGACATCTGGAGCGGACTGCCGGTGCGATCGGGTGCTCTGTCCGCGGTGACGTGCGTGTTCGCTCCGCGCAACGCCGGTGAATTGCATCGGGTTCTCGTCGACGACGGCGTTCTGGTGGTCGTCACGCCGACGTCCCGGCATCAGCGTGAGCTGCGGGGGCCGCTGGGTCTGATCGGCGTCGAGGAGGACAAGACTCGCCGCCTGAGCGAGTCGTTGTCCGGTCTGTTCGAGCCGGTGGACGAATCCCCGCTGGAATACTCGATGATGCTCTCGCACAACGATATCGAGGCCTTGATCGGCATGGGACCGTCGGCGCGACACGGTGACCCCGAGGCGCGATCTGCGGCGCTGACACAGCTACCGGAGACCACCGAGGTCACCGCATCGGTGACGGTATCGACCTATCGCCGCCGCGCCAGAGCGTCGTTGTAGACGGCGAGAGTCTGCTTCGCGATCGACGCCCAGGAGAACTCGGCGACGGCTCGCTCGCGGCCGGCCTTGCCCATCGCTTCCGCGAGTGCGGGGTCGAGGGCTACTTGGTTGACCGTGTCCGCCAGGTTCCGCTCGAAGGCGTCGGGTTCGTAGGAGTTGTAGTGCACCAGGCGTCCGGTGCGGCCGTCGTCGACGACCTCGGGGATGCCTCCGACATCCGATGCCACGACGGCAGTTTCGCAGGCCATCGCCTCGAGGTTGACGATGCCGAGTGGCTCGTACACCGAGGGGCAGACGAACACGGCTGCTGCGGTGAGTATCTCGCGAATCTTGTCGGTGGGCAGCATGTCCTTGACCCAGAACACGCCGCTGCGCTGCTCGGCGAGCAGCGCCACGGCCCGCTCGGTTTCCGCGGCGATCTCCGGAGTGTCGGGGGCGCCTGCACACAGAACGAGCTGGATCGACGGGTCGAAGTGGTGGGCCGCCGCGATCAGGTGTCCGACGCCCTTCTGTCGGGTGATGCGCCCGACGAACGCGACGATCGGCTTGCTTCGATCCACGCCGATCTCGTCCAGGGTCGAGGTGCCGTGGTCGGCGAACCACCGCTGCGTGTCGATTCCGTTGCGCACCACATGAACCCGACTCGGATCGAGTCGCGGATAGGCGTCGAGCACGTCTTTGGCCATGCCCTCGCTGACGGCGATGACGGCGTCGGCGTATTCCACCGCGTTGCGCTCCGACCACGACGAGATGCGGTAGCCGCCGCCGAGTTGCTCGGCCTTCCACGGCCGTCGCGGCTCGAGGGAGTGTGCGGTGAGGATGTGGGGGACGTCGTACAACTCGGCCGCGAGGTGACCGGCGAGGCCGGTGTACCAGGTGTGTGAATGCACCACGTCCGCGTCGGCTGCGGCGTTCGCCATCCGCAGCTCTGCCGACAGCGTCGTCAGCGCAGCGTTCGCTCCGGCGAGCGCCGGATCGGGGTCGTGCACCTGCGCTGTGTCGCGCGGCGCGCCCATACAGTGGATGTCCACGTCGCACAGCGATTTCAGCTGCGCGGTCAACTCCGTGACATGAACTCCTGCGCCACCGTAGATCTCCGGGGGATATTCCTTGGTCATCATTGCTACGCGCACGTGAACGAACCTACATTCCCCAGCAGTTGTGCGTGTACTGCTAGCAAGGTTCTCTCGGTGCGGATAGGTTGAGTGGGTGAGGACACAACCGCACGTACTAGGGATTGTGCTTGCCGGCGGAGAGGGTAAGCGCCTTTACCCGATGACCGCGGACCGAGCCAAGCCAGCCGTTCCCTTCGGGGGCGCCTACCGACTCATCGACTTCGTACTGAGCAATCTCGTCAATGCCGGTTACCTCCGGCTCTGCGTGCTCACCCAGTACAAGTCCCATTCACTGGACCGCCACATCTCGCAGACGTGGCGACTGTCCGGGTTCGCCGGGGAGTACATCACCCCGGTTCCGGCTCAGCAGCGTCTCGGGCCCCGGTGGTACACCGGCAGCGCCGACGCCATCTTCCAGTCACTGAATCTGGTCTACGACGAGGACCCCGAATACATCATGGTGTTCGGTGCCGACCACATATATCGGATGGACCCGGAGCAGATGGTGCAGCAGCACATCGACTCCGGTGCAGGCGTCACCGTTGCCGGTATCCGGGTTCCGCGCAGCGAGGCATTCGCCTTCGGGTGCATCGACTCGGACGAGAACGGCAAGATCACCCAGTTCCTGGAGAAGCCGGCTCAACCGCCCGGCACCCCCGACGACCCCGACGTCACTTACGCCTCGATGGGCAACTACGTCTTCACCACCAAGGTGCTCGTGGACGCCATCAAGGCCGACTCCGAGAACGTCGACTCCGACCACGACATGGGCGGCGACATCATTCCGGCACTCGTCGAAGCGGGCGTCGCCTCGGTGTACGACTTCAACGACAACGTCGTTCCCGGTGCCACCGAACGCGATCGCGGCTACTGGAGAGACGTGGGCACCATCGACGCCTTCTACGACGCCCACATGGACCTCGTGTCGGTGCACCCCATCTTCAACCTCTACAACCGCCGCTGGCCCATCCGCGGATCGGCCGAGAACCTGCCGCCCGCCAAGTTCGTCCAGGGCGGCTTGGCGCAGGAGTCGGTCGTCGGTGCCGGCTGCATCCTGTCCGCCGCCACGGTCCGCAACTCGGTGCTCAGCTCCAACGTCATGATCGACAGTGGCGCGACGGTCGAGGGCAGCGTGTTGATGCCCGGCGTCAAGATCGGTAAGGGTGCCGTGGTGCGGCACGCGATCCTGGACAAGAACGTCGTCGTGGGCGACGGCGAGATCATCGGCGTCGACCACGAACGTGATCGCGAGCGCTTCAACGTCAGCGCCGGGGGAGTGGTCTCGGTCGGCAAGGGCGTCTGGATCTAGAGCCTGCGGCATGTGAGTGGTGGAGCCCTCGGGTCGTTTCGCGGGCTCCACTCCTGCCTCGTAGCAGGCTACGAGTTACCACTCACATGCGGCGCAGCCGCTCACGCTCTCGACGCGCAGATCAGCCCGTCACCCAGAGGCAGCAGCACCGTCGTCAGACGCTCGTCCTCGGCGATGGCCCGGGCAGCGGAGCGGACGGCCACCGCGGTCGCGTCGCGCTGAGTCGGGTCGGCCACGCGCCCACCCAGTAATGCGTTGTGCAGCACCAGAACTCCGCCTGGGCGCAGGAGTCGAACACTCTCGGCGACGAAGTGCGGGTGGTCGGCCGGGCTGGCGTCGATGAACACCAAGTCGTAGGTGTCGTCGGCCAACCTGGGGAGCACGTCGAGCGCCCAGCCGTTGATCAACCGGGTACGCGAGGGCGCAATTCCCCCCGCGCGGAACGCTTCTCGGGCCGCACGCTGGTGCTCCGGTTCGGTGTCGATGGTGGTGAGGACGCCGTCTGCGCGCATCCCGTCGAGCAGCCACAAACCGCTGATCCCTGCGCCGGTTCCGATTTCGACGACCGTCTTCGCGCCGAGCATCTGGGTGAAGATCGACAGAATCGCTCCGACAGACGGCGGTACCGGGGCGGCACCCAGGTCGACGGCTCGCTCTCTGGCTGCGATCAGAACCTCGTCCTCCTGAGCGGAGTCTTCGGCGTAGGCGAGCATCTTCTCGGCGTTGGTCGGCACGTCCCGAGGCTATCGTGCCCAGGGCACATTCTCACGCGCACATTCTCAGGTGCGCCTCAGCTGTTTCATACCGGACCCACACGCGGGTCCGTCAGGCTGTGGAGGAATCGAAGGTCCATCTCGATTGCGAAGTGTGAGCTGGAACATCCGAGGGTAGTCGTCGGTTGAATCAGAAGGACGTACGCAGTCCTGAGCAGGAGGATCCAACTATTTACAAGATCAACGGCGATCGCGACACCGCGCGTCTACCCGAGTCCGTACCCGCGCCCGACGATCTCAGCGGCACCGCAGTGTTCGATGCGACCGGCGAGGACTCCACCATGCCGTCCTGGGACGAACTGGTCCGCGAACACGGCGACCGCGTCTACCGCCTGGCCTACCGCCTGTCCGGCAACGCCCAGGACGCCGAGGATCTGACACAGGACACCTTCATTCGCGTGTTCCGCTCCCTGTCCAACTACCAGCCGGGCACCTTCGAGGGCTGGCTGCACCGCATCACCACCAACCTGTTCCTCGACATGGTTCGTCGGCGCAGCCGCATCCGCATGGAAGCGCTCCCCGAGGACTACGACCGCGTCCCCTCCGACCGGCCCAACCCCGAGCAGATCTACCACGATGCGCGCCTCGACCCCGATCTGCAGTCCGCGCTCGACTCGCTGGCACCGGAGTTCCGCGCCGCAATCGTGCTGTGCGACATCGAAGGACTGTCGTACGAAGAGATCGGTGCGACACTGGGCGTCAAGCTCGGAACGGTTCGCAGTCGCATTCACCGTGGACGCCAGGCGCTACGCGAGTACCTTCGAGTGCACGGGAAGGTCGACTCGGGTCACGCAAGTGTCCACTAGCTACGAGGAGGGTTGGATGACGCAGGCGCGCAAGCCGAGGCGATTCAGCTCCACCGAACATCTGGCCAGTGAGGCCGTCGCGGCGTACGTCGATGGCGAATTGCGAATGCCTGCCTACCTCCGTGCAGCCGACCACCTGTCCGAATGCCCCGAATGTGCTGCCGAGGTCGAGGCCCAGCAGCAGGCACGGAAGGCATTGCGCGGAGCAGGGGAGATGTCGATGCCGCATTCTCTGCTCGGACTGCTCAGTCAGATACCGTCCTGCGCGGGCGAGGATCGGCCGTCCCACACCAAGCGAACCTTCATGTCCGCCGTCGCCGACGTCCGCCGACGCCGACGCTGATCGCACCGAGATCTGCGCGACGACTTCTCACCTGCATCGAGCCGCGCCGACCGCTCGAGTGATACTGAACTCTCACACCGACGTATGCGAGGGGTAACCGGACGCGTGACATCGAATTCGACCAGCACCGAGACCGCAGGCACCGACCCGGCAGATTTCGAGGGCGCAGGGACCGGTCCCGAAGGTCCTCGGTTGCCACCGCGGCCGGTCTATCGGCCGTCCGTCGATCCGGTGTCGGCCTCGGTGTTCGGACGTCCCGACGATGTGGACGGTTCGTTCTCCCCGCGTAGGCCCGGCGAGGAACTTCCCTCGCGCGTATCGGTTCGTCCACCCGATCCCATCCTCGCCGAGGCGTTCGGACGTCCGGACGATGCCCAGGACTCGCTGCAGCGCGACCCGAACGCCGAGGACGACAGCGACACGGCCCCGTCGGCTCCGGCCGATCCGTGGCGCGATCCAACCGCTCGGGTGTCACTCGGCAGCGCGGCGCTCGATTCCCCACCTCCTCCCGTTCTTCCACCGGGCACCAAGCTCGGTGTGCGCGACGTGCTGTTCGGTCGGTCGGTGTCCGTCCGAGCTCTCGTCGTACTCGGCGTTCTCGCCCTCGTCATCGGATTGGTCGGCGGGCTGTTCGGTCGCCTCACCGCCGAGGTCACCGGGGCGTTGACCAGTCAAAAAGTGACCCTGACCCAGTCCAGCGGCGACGACATCCCGCGCGGGCAGATCAGCAAGGTCGCCGACGCCGTCCTGCCGTCCGTCGTCTCGATCCAGGTGACGCTCGGCGAGACCGGCGGCACCGGCTCGGGCGTCGTCATCGACGGTGCCGGCTACATCGTCACGAACAACCACGTGATCTCACTGGCCGCATCCGACCCGGAGAACTCGACCCTGGAAGTGACGTTCTCCGACGGCACCAAGGTGCCGGCCGACATCGTCGGACGCGACACCAAGACCGACCTTGCCGTCCTCAAGACCGATGTCGGCAACCTCACCGTCGCCGAACTCGGTCGTTCCGCCGACGTTCGCGTCGGGCAGGACGTGATCGCCGTCGGCTCACCGCTGGGCTTGAACAAGACCGTCACCTCGGGCATCGTCAGCGCGCTCGATCGGCCCGTCGCCCTGTCGGGTGAGGGCACCGACACCAACGCCGTCATCGATGCCGTGCAGACCGACGCCGCCATCAACCCCGGCAACTCCGGCGGTCCACTCATCGACTTCGAGGGCCGCGTGATCGGCATCAACTCGGCCATCCGCAGCGAGAGCGGCGGATCGGTCGGCCTCGGCTTCGCCATTCCGGTCGACGAGGTCTTCGAGGTGACGCAGTCACTGATCCGGGACGGTGTCATGCGGCACCCCGACATCGGAATCAATGCCCGCTCGGTCATCAACGACACCTCGGCAGGCGCGGAAGTGGCGAACGTCCGCGCCGACGGTCCTGCCCAGCAGGCCGGAATCGTCGAAGGCGATGTCATCACCAAGGTCGGCGACCGAGCCGTGGGCGACGCCGACGAACTGGTCGTCGCCGTGCAGGCCACGACCATCGGGGAGCCCGTTCCGGTGCAACTCGTCCGGTCGGGGCGGCTGGTGGACCTCTCCGTCACGCCGGTTTCGGACTGACGACGTAGGCTGGCAGGCGTGTTCGGCAACATCGGTTGGGGAGAGCTCGTCATTCTCCTCGTAGCAGCTCTCGTCATCCTCGGCCCCGATCGCCTCCCCGGCGCCATCAGCTGGGTGTCCAAGTCGATCCGCCAGGTCAAGGATTATGCCAACGGCGCGAGCCAACAGCTCAAGGACGAACTCGGTACCGACTTCGAGGACCTCCGCAAACCGCTCGCGGATCTCAATCAACTCCGGGGCATGACCCCCCGGGCAGTGATCACCAAGCACCTGCTCGACGGCGACGACTCGGTCTTCAAGAACCCACTCGAGGACACCTTCAAGGGCAAGCCCTTCGACGCCAAGCCGAAGAGTCCGGGCGGCCCGACGCCTCGGAACGGCGTGTCCTCGGGCAATGCGTCCGGCGGCACGGTGTCGATGAGCAAGAACGAGCCGAAACTGTCGGCCGGCGACACCCCGCCGATCGACGCCGACGCCACATAAGCCCGAAACGTTCTTCGTTCGGTCTCACCCGTCCGCGTCAATGGACCCTTGAATACGTCTGAGCGCGGCAATGGTCCATTCACGCCGACCCCGCTGCTGCGTCAATGGACCATTGCATACGTCTGAGCGCTGCAGTGGTCCATTGACGCAAACGGGGGCGGGGGCGGGCGGGCTAGAGCACCTTGTTCAGGAAGTCCTGAGTACGTGGGTTCTGTGGGTTTCCGAACAACTCGTCGGGGGTGCCCTCTTCGACGATGACGCCCTCGGCCATGAAGATCACTCGATCGGCGACCTCGCGTGCGAAGCCCATCTCGTGGGTCACGACGACCATGGTCATGCCGCCCTTGGCGAGGTCGCGCAATACCTGCAGAACTTCGCCCACCATTTCTGGGTCGAGTGCGCTGGTGGCTTCGTCGAACAGCATGATCGACGGGCTCATGGCCAGTGCCCGGGCGATGGCGACGCGCTGCTTCTGCCCGCCGGAGAGGTTGGCCGGCTTGTAGTCCGCACGCTCGGACAAGCCCACTTGTTCGAGCAATTTCACGGCCGAATCCTTGGCCTGCGACTTCGACATCTTCTTGGTCTCGACTGGCGCGAGCATGACGTTCTCGAGGGCGGTCATGTGTGGGAAGAGATTGAAGTGCTGGAACACCATGCCGATGTTCTGGCGCACCTTGTCCAGATCGACGTTCTTGGCCGTGAGGTCGGTGCCGTCGACGACAACCGATCCGGCGGTGATGTCTTCGAGCTTGTTGAGGCAGCGCAGAAACGTGCTCTTGCCCGAGCCCGAGGGGCCGATCACACACACCACTTCACCGTTGGCGATCTCGGCGTCGATGCCCTTGAGAACCGTGTTGTCGCCGAACGCCTTCTGCAGGCCCTTGATCGAGATCTTCGTTCCCGGACCGTTGTCGACCGGCAGGTCCTTGGTCAGTTCGGTGCTCATTTGTTGATCCTCTTCTCGAGCCGGTTCGACAGCTTGGTGAGAGCCATGATGATGATGAAGTACAGGACGCCGACGATGAGCCACATGTTGAACGACTCGAAGTTGCGAGCGATGATCAGACGACCCGTCTGGGTCAGTTCGGCGAGGCCGATGACCGAGAGCAGTGACGTGTCCTTGAGCGTGATGACGAACTGATTGATGTACGACGGGATCATCGTGCGAATTGCCTGTGGCATCACCACTTTTCGCATCGACTTGAGGTAACTGATGCCGAGGCTGCGGGAGGCCTCCATCTGTCCCTTGTCGACGGCGAGGATGCCGCCGCGGACGATCTCGGCCATGTAGGCACCGGCGTTGAGCGAGAGCGTGATGATGCCTGCGGTGAACGCCGACATCTGGAAGTTCAGCGCCGCGGGCACACCGAAGTAGATGAAGAATGCCTGCACCAGAAGCGGTGTGCCACGGAAGATGTCGACGTAGGTGGTGCCGATGCCGCGGAGCACGATGTTGGTGGAGACGCGGAACAGACCGAAGATCCCGCCGAGCACCAACGCGATGGCGATGGAAATGACGGTCAACACGATGGTCAGCCACAGGCCCTTGAGCAGCAACTGCCAGCTGCTGGCGATCAGACCGGGGATGGACGTGTCGGCGGTGGAGGCATCGGCGTTGAGGTAGGTGTCGAGAATCTGGTCGTACTGGCCGTTGGCGCGCAGGTTCTCGAGTCCGGTGTTGAACTGTTCGAGCAACTGGGCGTTGGTGCCCTTGGCGACCGCGAATCCGTAACTGGCACCGGCTTCCTTCTCGGTGACGGTCTTGAATCCGTTGCCCTGGGTGATGCCGTAGGCGAGCACGGGGTAGTCCTCGAAGGCGGCCGCCGAGTTGCCGGTACGCACTTCCTCGAACATCGTGGCGGAGTCGTCGAAGCTGCGAATGGTGAAGCCGTACTGGTCTGCGATCGACGCGGCGAAGGTCGCGCCCTCGGTGCCGTTCTTGACCGCGACGGACTTACCGCGCAGATCCTCGTAGCCCGTGATTTCGTCGTTGGAATCCAGAATCGCCATCTGGACACCGGAATCGAAGTACGGCTCGGAGAAGTCGAAGGTGGCCTTGCGTTCGTCGGTGATCGACATGCCGGCGATCATTCCGTTGAACTGGCCGCTGGTGACGCCCTGGAGTGCGGTATCGAAACCGACCTGCTCGACGGTGTAGTCGAAGCCTTGATCCACCGAGATCGCGGCGAGTAGGTCCATGTCGATTCCGACGAGTTTGCCGCTCTCGTCCTGGAATTCGAAGGGTGCGAACGTGGTGTCGGTCGCGATCGAATAGTTCTGTGCAGGCGGGGCGGGTTGTGCGGATGCCATGGCGGGACCGAGCAGCGATCCCAACAGGGTGATCAGCAGTGCGATCAGAACCGGAACGACGACCGGCCTGACCCGATGCGGCTTCTTCATGAAGGCCACTCTCTATCGACAGTAGGATTGAAGGCAAATCCTAAGGCCCCAACCCTGTTTCCCGCGTCGTTTGTCGGGTATAAGCGCGACTTACAGTTTGCGCGCCGAATCGATGCCGAGTGACATTCCGACCAGCCCACGTTCGCGGACTGCCAACTTCGCAGCTACCGCCTCCAAGGCTTGTGCCGCAGGCGATTCCGGGTTGCTCAGCACGATAGGCGTCCCGGCGTCGCCGCCCTCTCGGACGGCGGTGTCGAGCGGAATCTGGCCGAGAAGGGGAACGCTGGCACCCACTGCCTTGGTGAGTCTGTCCGATACGTCCTGTCCGCCACCGGATCCGAAGATGTCCATGCGGGTGCCGTCGGGCAGTTCGAGCCACGACATGTTCTCCACGACGCCTGCCACGCGCTGCCGAGTCTGTAGTGCGATTGCACCGGCGCGCTCGGCGACCTCGGCCGCGGCCTGCTGCGGGGTGGTGACCACGAGGATTTCCGCGCTCGGGATGAGCTGAGCGACAGAGATCGCCACGTCTCCGGTGCCGGGCGGAAGGTCGAGCAGCAGTACGTCCAGATCGCCCCAGAAGACGTCGGCCAGGAATTGCTGCAGCGCGCGGTGCAGCATCGGTCCACGCCACACGACCGGGGTGTTGCCCTGCGTGAACTGCGCGATCGAGATGAACTTCACGCCGTGTGCCTGCGGCGGCATGATCATCTTCTCGACCTGGGTCGGTCGTGCGTCGTTGCCGAGCATGCGAGGTACTGAGTGACCGTAGATGTCGGCGTCGAGCACGCCGACCGACAAACCGCGAGCGGTCAGCGATGCGGCGAGATTGACCGTCACACTGGACTTGCCGACGCCGCCCTTGCCCGACGCCACCGCGTACACGCGGGTCAGGGATCCGGGTTGCGCGAAGGGAATGATCGGCTCTGCGGAATCGCCGCGCAGTGACTTGCGGAGTTCGGTGCGCTGCTCGTCGTTCATCACGTCGAGTTCGACCGATACGGTGCCGACGCCTGCGACGTCGGCGACGGCGTTCTTGACGCGGTCGCTGATCTCGGTCTTCATCGGACAACCGGAGGTGGTGAGGTAGATGCCGACACCCACTGCGCCGTCGTCGGCGATGTCGATGCTCTTGACCATCCCCAGATCGGTGATGGGTTTGCGGATCTCCGGGTCGATCACCTTCGAGAGCGCGGTCCGAACGTCGGATTCGGTCAGTACAGCCATTGCTTCATGCTAGGCGGTGGGCCGTGTCCCGATGAACAGCGGTGCACCCGATCAGTGAATGCGGGGCAGTTGGTCCGAGGACGGCACGATGCCGGTGGCGTATCCGGCCGACCATGCGAGCACGTTCGCCACGTAGGCCATCGAGTTGTTGTAGCGCAGGATCGCCTTGGTGGTCGATCCGAGGTCGCGCATGTCCGTGCCGTCGTCGCACAGGTACATGCCGGTGGCCAGGGCCGCGTCGTAGAGGTTCTGCGGGTCGGAGACGCCGTCTCCGTTGCCGTCCGCGTGGTAGAGGTTCCACGTCGAGGGCAGGAACTGCATCGGTCCGACTGCGCGGTCGTATTCGGTGTCGCCGTCGAGAGCTCCACCGTCGGTGTCGCGAATCACCTGGTTGCCCGCGAGGGTGCCGTTCAGGCGTGGACCGAGGATGGGCTCGTGCAGCTCGCCCGAGTCGTCGACCTTGCCGTTGTTGGCGTGGGTGGATTCGACGCGGCCGATGCCGGCGATGACGGTCCAGCTGATGCCGCAGCCGGGCTGCTGCTGGGCCAGGATCCGCTCGGCGTTCTTGTAGGCCGAGACGTTGACGACCGGAATCGCGATGGGGCTGACCGCGAGGTTGGTGGGCAGTTCGGGTGTGGGCGGAATCTCGGGGACCGGGGCGGGTGCCGGGACCGCAGCGGGTATCGGAAGCTCGGCCTGGGCCACCGGTTGCGCCTGCTGCTCCTGGGCGATCGGCTGCGGGGTTTCGACCACCGAGTTGGATTCCTGCGCTGCAGGCGAGGTTTTCGCACTGACGAAAGGAATGTATTCCGTGGCTCCGGCGCTGGTGGCGGCGGTGACGAGTCCTGCGGGGACGAGACCTGCCAGAGCAATCACCGAATTCCGTCGGACCTTGGAAGTCGATGCTTTTCTGTGACGACCCACGCGTGCTGTACCTCCTGATTTCCCCGGATGACAACCGGGGCCCGACCTGATGACCGGGGTCGAGGGTACCTGATTCGAGACTGTTCCGTTACCGGGCTGTTATCAGCGGAGGAGGGGTCTAGTGCGCTTCGGGGTCGAATGTCGCCGTATCCGGGCCCGATGCGTCCTCCGGCACCCGGCCGGCTGCCTTCTTGCGTGACTTCTTCGGCGTTGCGACCGGCTGTCCCGTCGCCTGTTCGAGCAGTGCCTTCACCTCGTCCAGTTCGCGGCGCAGATAGTCGCGGGTGGCGACTTCTCCGACGGCGATGCGCAGCGCTGCGAGTTCGCGAGCGAGGAACTCGGTGTCGGCCTTCGTCTGTTGTGCGCGAGAACGGTCCTCTTCGAGCGAGACTCGGTCTCGGTCGTCCTGCCGATTCTGGGCCAGCAGAATCAGCGGAGCCGCGTACGCGGCCTGGGTCGAGAACGCGAGGTTGAGCAGGATGAAGGGATAGGGGTCCCACCGGAGGTTGACGGCCACGACGTTGAGGAAGATCCAGACGATCACGATGCCCGTCTGGATTGCCAGGTAGCGGCCGGTACCGAGGAATCTGGCAGCCTTCTCGCCCGACTTGCCGAGATCGAAGTCGAGATTGACGTTGAACATCCGCGATCCGCGCGGAGTGTCCATTCTCTGGCGTGCTGTTTCTTTCACTGTCCGGCCACTTCCTGATCTCGCCAGTCCTCGGGCAGCAGGTGATCGAGGACGTCGTCCACGGTCACGGCCCCGACCAGGTGGTCCTCGTCGTCGACCACCGGGCCGCAGACGAGGTTGTACGTCGCGAAGTACCGCGTCACGGCGGTGAGGCTGTCCTCGGGGGACAACCGCGGCAGCGCGCTGTCCACCACGCCGCCGACCAGACTCGCCGGCGGTTCTCGAAGCAATTGCTGCAGATGTACGCAGCCGAGATACGGGCCGGTGGGGGTGGCCGTCGGTGGCCGCACCACGAACACGAGCGAGGCCAGCGCGGGCGTCAGGTCGGGGTTGCGCACCCGGGCGAGCGCCTCGGCCACCGTCGTCGATGCGGTGAGTACGACGGGTTCGGGGGTCATCAGACCGCCTGCGGTGTCGGGGGAGTGCTCGAGCAGACGGCGGACCGGTGCCGAGTCCTCCGGATCCATCAGTCGCAGAAGCGATTCCGCTTCGGTCTCGGGCAGCTCGCCGAGGAGGTCGGCGGCATCGTCGGGGTCCATGGCCTCGAGCAGATCGGCACCGCGATCGACGCCGAGGTAGTGCATCATTTCCACCTGGTCGTCGTCGGGCAGTTCCTGGACGACGTCGGCGAGACGTTCGTCGTCCAACGCCCGCGCCACCTCCATACGACGTTTGACGGGGAGCTCACGCATCGCGTTGGCGACGTCGGCCGCGCGTAGATCCTCGAACTGCATGAGAAGCTGTGCGACACCTTGATCGGGCATCGACAATTCGTTCTGAGTGAGCCCCTGCACGTGCTGCCAGTCCACGACGTGGATCGCACCACGGCGCGCGAGCCGTTGCCGTTGCTTGCGTACCGCAACCCGTGCGACCACCCAGTCGCGAGTTCGGGTGAGTTCGATGCCGAGGTCGACGACGATGGAATCGACGTCGTGCAGCTCGTCGAGCTCGGGGTCGTCGACGCGCACCTTGGAGTCGAGAATCTGCGCGAACACGAGAATCTCGTTCGCGCGCTGAGTGAATCGCCGCAGACTGACGTTCCCGGTCGTGAGCTGGACCGAGTTCGGTTCGATGCTGGTGACTCTGAGCATCGGCACGAAAATTCTTCGCCGAGTTGCCAATTCGACCACGAGGCCGAGCACTCTCGGTTGCGCTCTACCGACGCGCATCGAGATCACCACGTCACGGACCCGTCCGATCGATTCGCCGTCGGGGCCCAGGACACCCAGGCCGGCGAGCCTGGCCGCGAATACCTTGCTCAGTGCTGCCATGATGGCAAGGTTAGAGGCTTCGCAATACAGAGGGTGAATCAGACAGGGGTTGTGCTCGTCGTGAATACTTCGGGCCCGCGGCGATCGGTGTTGGCCGTTCCGGGCAGTTCGGACAAGATGATCGCCAAGGCCAAGGGTCTACCGGCGGACGCGATCTTTCTCGATCTCGAAGATGCCGTTGCGCCCATCGCGAAGGTCGAGGCCCGCGCGCGCATCGTCGACGCACTCAATTCCGATGGCTGGGGCGACCAGATCAAGGTCGTTCGCGTCAACGACTGGACGACGCAGTGGACGTACGGCGACGTCATCGACGTCGTGTCGGGTGCCGGCCGCACTCTCGACGCCATCCTGCTGCCGAAGGTGGAGTGCGCCGCGCACGTGCAGGCACTGGATCTGCTGCTCACCCAGGTCGAGAAAGAGCACGGACTCGACGTCGGTGCGATCGGGATCGAACCGCAGATCGAGAGCGCCCGCAGTCTGCGCAACATCGACGAGATCGCGACTGCGAGCCCGCGGGTGCAAACCCTGGTGTTCGGTCCCGCTGATCTGATGGCCAGCGTCAACATGCGCACTCTGGTCGTCGGCGAGCAGCCGGTCGGATACGACACGGGCGACGCCTATCACCACATTCTGATGACCATTCTTCTCGCCGCCAGGACGCACGGTCTGCAGGCGATCGACGGTCCCTATCTGCAGATTCGCGATCTCGACGCTTTCCGCCGGGCGGCCGGCCGCACGGCAGGTCTCGGTTTCGACGGCAAGTGGGTGCTGCATCCGACGCAGATCGAGGCGGCCAACGAAATCTTCGCGCCGCGCCAGGCCGACTACGACAAGGCCGAGATGATCCTCGACGCGTACGAGTTCCACACGTCCGCGGCGGGCGGCGGCCGCGGCGCAGTGATGTTGGGCGACGAGATGATCGACGAGGCGAGCCGCAAGATGGCGCTCGTCGTCTCGGCGAAGGGCCGGGCGGCAGGAATGACGCGTACGACCGCCTTCGTGCCGCCCACGTCCTGACCGACCGTCAACCTGCTGTGAACCGCTACAACGGGTGTGCCGGTTGTCCGTTTCGGGGCACAATGGAGTCATGACTAATCCCCTCTCGCAGTCGGGCCGCCCAGGGCAGGGACTGCCGACGCCGCCTTCCGGTTGGCCGATCGGTTCCTACCCCACCTATGCCGAGGCACAGCGCGCCGTCGACTACCTGTCCGACGAGGAGTTCTCGGTACAGGACGTCACGATCGTCGGCGTCGATCTGATGCAGGTCGAGCGCGTCCTCGGCCGCCTCACGTGGCCCAAAGTGATTGGTGGAGGCATCGTTTCGGGTGCATGGCTGGGTGTGTTCCTCGGTCTGGTCCTCGGAATCTTCAGTGAGAACATCTTCGGAGCGCTGCTCATCGGCGTCGGCGGTGGCATCATCTTCGGCCTGATCTCGGCCTCCATTCCGTATGCGGCCACCAAGGGACAGCGCGATTTCGCGTCGAGCATGCAGTTGGTGGCGGGTCGCTACGACGTCCTCTGCGAGCCTCGAACGGCAGAGAAAGCACGCGACCTGCTCGCCAAACTGTCGATCTGATCACACCTGGTGGACGACCAGGCAACCGACAGGTAACGGAATAGCCCCAAATCGCCCTCTATGCCAGTGAGTTCGGTTACGTTTCTTTCGTGCACGGCAGTCCCACACAGTGTGCTGCGCGAGTAATTGAACGTACGGAGGCGGAAAGTGCCGAGACATCGTGGTCGTAGGCGTGGAAGAGCGACGAGAATAGGGGTGTTGGCGGCAGCGGCTCTGGTGACGAGTCCGTTGCTCGCAGCGTGTGGTTCGTCCGACAGTTCGGTTCCGGTTCTGAGTTTCTACACTGCCGCAGACGGCGCAGAGCAGTACGCCGCTGCGGCACAGGTGTGTTCGGACGCCTCGAACGGCCGCTACCGCGTGGAGCAGCGAACTCTGCCCAAGAGCGCGAACGATCAGCGTCTCCAGCTCGCGCGGCGTCTCGCCGGCAACGACAGGACGCTGGATCTGATGACACTCGACGTGGTGTGGACGGCCGAATTCGCCGAGGCCGGATGGGCATTGCCGGTACCCGACGACCTGTCCGCGAAGCTTCGCGACGGCTCCACCCTCGAAGGCCCGCTCGCGACGGCGGAATGGCAGGACCAGCTGTACGCGGTTCCGCTCAACTCCAACACCCAGTTGCTCTGGTACCGACCCGACGAGGTGCCGGACGGAGTACCGCCGCAGACGTGGGATCAGCTGATCGACGTGGCCGAGGCCAATGCGGCCGAGGGTAAGCCGGGCCAGATCGGCGTTCAGGCCAAGCAGTACGAGGGCTTCATGGTGTGGTTCAACTCGCTGCTCGAGAGCGCGGGTGGTTCGGTCGTCGCCGAGGACGGAACGACGGTGACGCTGAACGACACTCCCGAGCATCGCGCGGCCACCGAGAAGGCCCTCGAGATCATCAAGCGAGTGGCCACGGCCGACGGCCGCGATCCGTCGGTCTCGCAGAGCGACGAGGCAACTGCGCGCCTCGGCATGGAATCGGGACGGATGGCCTTCCAGGTCAACTACCCGTTCGTGCTGCCCGGGCTGAAGGAGAACGCCATCGCCGGTGCCGTCTCGTTCCTCGACCTCGCGAACGTGCCAGCCGATCAGCAGGATGCGCGGATCGCCGAGGTCTTCCGCAGTGCTCCGTATCCGGAGGTGAATGCGGGCGAGCCCGCGAAGGTCACCATCGGTGGATTCAACATCGGCGTCGCGAAGACCACTCAGCACGAGGACCTCGCCTGGGAGGCCGTCGAGTGCCTCACCAACGAGGAGAACCAGCGCAACAACGCCATCAACGGTGGCGTGCCGCCGGTGCTGAAGTCGCTGTACTCCGATCCGGAGTTCCAGGCCTCCTACCCCGCATGGGAAGGCGTGCTCGGTTCCATCGAATCGGCGGCTGTGAGGCCCGTTTCGCCTGCCTACCAGAGCATTTCGATTCTGCTGACCGATGCGCTCAACCCGCCGCAGAGCATCGATCCGGTGGCCGACGTGGACAAGCTCGCAGATCTGGTCTCCAAGGCCGTCAATTCCGAAGGGTTGATTCCATGAGCACCACCACCGAGTCACAGCCCGCATCGCAGCCCGTCGACAAGCAAGCGGCGCTGAAGAACGTCTCCGACGGCAAGAAGGCCGAACGTCGACTGGGGCTGATGCTCATCGCACCCGCCGCGCTGCTGATGATCGCGGTCACCGGATATCCGATCATCTACGCGTTCTGGCTCAGCCTGCAGAAGTACAACCTCGCATTCCCCGAGGATCGTGAATTCGTCGGTATCTCCAACTACGTGACCGTGCTGTCCGACGGCTACTGGTGGACGGCGTTCGGCGTCACCGCGGGCATCACGATCATCTCGGTGATCATCGAGTTCATCCTCGGCCTGGCGGTGGCACTGGTGATGCATCGCACCATCTTCGGTCGCGGACTCGTGCGCACCGTGGTGCTGATCCCGTACGGCATCGTGACCGTCGCCGCCGCGTACAGCTGGTACTACGCGTGGACTCCCGGCACGGGCTATCTCGCCAATCTGCTGCCCGACGGTAGTGCTCCGCTCACCGAGCAGTTCCCGTCCCTGGCGATCGTGGTGTTGGCCGAGGTCTGGAAGACGACGCCGTTCATGGCGCTGCTGTTGCTGGCGGGCCTGGCTCTGGTGCCCGACGATCTGCTCAAGGCGGCCGAGGTCGACGGAGCGGGTGCGTGGACCAGGCTGATGCGCATCACGATTCCGTTGATGAAGCCGGCGATTCTCGTCGCGGTGCTCTTCCGCACCCTCGACGCGTTCCGCATCTTCGACAACATCTACGTGCTCACCCGAGGCAGCAACGAAACCGGATCGGTCTCGATTCTCGGTTACAACAACCTGTTCGGTGCGTTCAACCTCGGACTCGGGTCGGCGATCAGCATTCTGATCTTCTTCTGCGTCGCGATCATCGCGTTCGTGTTCATCAAGTTGTTCGGTGCATCGGCACCGGGATCCGACGACGGAGGCCGCAAGTAATGACCACTGTTACGCCTCGCAAGAAGGTCGGTTGGACGGTCGTCAACGTCCTCGTCCTGCTCTACGCACTGGTTCCACTGCTGTGGATCATCAGCCTCTCGTTCAAGTCGACGGCCACCATCGCCGACGGCAACTTCATTCCGCGTTCGATCACCTTCGACAACTACAAGGGCATCTTCTCGACCAATCAGTTCACCTCGGCATTGGTGAACTCGATCGGTATCGGACTGATCACCACCGTGATCGCCGTGGTGATCGGCACGATGGCCGCGTATGCCGTTGCTCGCCTGGACTTTCCGGGAAAGAAGGCACTGGTCGGTGCAGCACTTCTCATCGCGATGTTCCCCCAGATCTCGCTGGTGACACCGCTGTTCGACATCTCCCGCTCGCTGGGACTGTTCGACACCTGGCCGGGACTGATCATTCCGTACATCACCTTCGCGTTGCCGTTGGCGATATACACCCTGTCGGCGTTCTTCCGCGAGATCCCGTGGGAGCTCGAAAAGGCAGCGAAGATGGACGGCGCGACGCCCGCACAGGCGTTCCGCAAGGTCATCGCCCCGCTGGCCGCCCCCGGCATCGTCACCGCCGCCATTCTGGTGTTCATCTTCGCCTGGAACGACCTGCTGCTCGCCATCTCGTTGACGGCAACAGAACGTTCGGTCACCGTCCCGGCGGCCATCTCGCAGTTCACCGGTAGCTCTCAGTTCGAGGAGCCCACGGGGTCGATCGCGGCGGCAGCAGTCGTCATCACGATCCCGATCATCATTTTTGTGCTCTTCTTCCAACGACGTATCGTGGCGGGCTTGACGTCCGGCGCAGTGAAGGGATAACCGTCATGGCCGAAATCGTTCTCGACAAAGTCACCAAGCTCTACCCCGACGGCGCCGCCGCGGTCAGCGACGTCGACATCACCATCGCCGACGGCGAATTCATCATCCTCGTCGGGCCGTCCGGTTGCGGAAAGTCGACCACCCTCAACATGATCGCCGGTCTCGAGGACATCTCGTCCGGCGAGCTGCGCATCGCGGGGGAGCGCGTCAACGAGAAGGCACCGAAGGATCGCGACATCGCGATGGTCTTTCAGTCGTACGCGCTGTACCCGCACATGACGGTGCGGCAGAACATCGCCTTCCCACTGACGCTCGCCAAGCTCTCGAAGTCGGAGATCAACAGCAAGGTCGAGGAGGCAGCCAAGATCCTCGACCTCAGCCAGCATCTCGACCGCAAGCCGGCGAATCTCTCCGGTGGTCAGCGTCAGCGAGTTGCCATGGGCCGCGCCATCGTTCGTACACCCAAGGCGTTCCTGATGGACGAGCCGCTGTCCAACCTCGACGCGAAGCTGCGCGTGCAGACCCGCGCCGAGATCTCGCGCCTGCAGAAGCGGCTCGGCACCACCACCGTGTACGTCACGCACGACCAGACCGAGGCCATGACCCTCGGCGATCGCGTCGTGGTGCTGCGCGGCGGGCTTGTGCAGCAGATCGGTTCTCCGCAAGAGCTCTACGACAAGCCGCGAAACCTGTTCGTGGGCGGCTTCATCGGATCGCCCTCGATGAACTTCGTTCCCGGACAGCTCACCTCGAACGGTGTCTCGACCGCGTTGGGCGATATCGACATCCCGCTCGAGCGGATGGATGCGATCAAGGCCAAGAACCCGGGCCGCGAGGTGGTCGTCGGCATCCGCCCCGAGCACTTCGAGGACGCGGCTCTGATCGACGGTTACCAGAAGATGAGCGGTGCCACCTTCACCGCCACCGTCGACGTACTCGAGTCGATGGGTAGCGACAAGTACGTCTACTTCACGCTCAAGGGCGCGCGGGTCGAATCCAGCGAGCTGCAGGAGCTCGCAGCGGACGCGGGTATCGCCGATCTCGGTGGCGCACAGGTGGTTGCACGTCTGGCCGCCGAATCCAAGGCCGCCGAGGGTGGTCAGGTGGAACTGTGGTTCGACCCGGCGAAGATCTCGGTGTTCGACCAGGCCTCGGGTGCGAACCTGACGCTGTAGTGCCTACGGCAGTGGTGTGGTCGAGTGCCTTGGAGGGCACTCGACCACACCACTGCGCAGCACTCAGAACGCAGAGCCGGTGCTCGGCAGCTGGTAGCCCTGGAAGAAGTCGAACGGCACCACGTTCGGTGCCGGGTTCTGCAGCTGCGGTGCCGGTGCCTGGGGGAACAGCTCGGGGAGCTCGAATTGGTTCGGTTGGTCGTTTCGGTTGTCGTCGTATCGGGTGTGGTTGTCGCCCCGATCGGTCCACAGCGGATCGGCCGACGCGGTGCCCGCCATCGCCACCAGAGGAATGGCCACCAGAGCCCCGGTCACTGCTGCGCGGGTGAGAATCTTTCGGGTGTTCATGTGTTCCCTTTCGTCGGTGTTCGTACTTCTCCGACGTTAGGTCGACACGGTGGGCCCGCGACAGGGAAAACGGCTGACTCCCAGGAGATTACGAGCGTTCTCCCAAGGGCGACGACCGGTGTTTTCGTTGTTCCCGGCCTGGTCGGACCGGTGCGGTCGTCGTCGGTTGTCGTCAGACGCCTGGCAGTGCTCCCAGCTTCGGCCCCGACTCATCGGTCGATTCGGAATCGGCAACGACGGTCGACTCCCGATCCGGCGGGGTGCTCTTGATGGCGAGGGCCGCAAGGGCGACGACGGCGCATGCTGCAGCACCGGTGAGGAAGGCCGCGGTGTAGACGATTTCGCGGGCGACGGTCGTTCCGTCGATCGTGAACATGGCGAGCACGGTGGACAGCGTGGCACTTGCGATCGAGGTGCCGACGGTGCGCACGATCGAGTTGACGCTGTTCGCCACTCCGGTGTCCGCTGCGCTGACCTCGGCCATGAGCAGGTTGGGTAGGGCCGCGAACGCGAGGCTGACGAACAGGTTGATGACGATACCGGCGGTGATCAGTTGCCAGGTCCGATCATGGGCGAGCGCGACGAACACGAACCCGATCAGACCGATCAGAGCTCCCGCCACCAGGACCCGGCGAGGTCCGTACGACCGGATGAGACGGCCACTGACGACAGCCGCGACCACGCCCACCGCCGCGCCGGGCAGGAGGTACACGACGCTCGCTTCGAGCACGTTGGCGGTGAAGCCATAACCTGCCACGGCGCGTGGGGTCTGCACGAAGAACGAGCACGCGAGAAAATTGACGAACATCCCGACGCCGACGAAGAGCGTGGCGACGTTGGTGGCGAGCAACGGCCCGTGGGTGAGCATGCGGGGTGCGACGAGGGGTTCGTCGGTGCGGTTCTCGAAGACCCACCAGATGGTTCCCACCAGCACACCGACGACCGCGCAGCCGATGGTGGCAACCGAACCCCACCCCCACGTGCGACCCTGGGTCAGGGCGAGGAACAGCAGAAGCAGAGTCACCGCGAGCAGTGCAGCGCCCCACCAGTCGACGGAGCCGCCGCTGGTTCTCGGCCGCGAGGGAACGCCGAACCAGGCGATCGCGAGCGCGACCACGACGAACGCAACAGTGAGCCAGAACACGCGGTGGTAGTCGGCACCGTTGGCGGTCAGCAGTCCGGTCAACACCAGTCCGAACCCGCCGCCGACACCGAGTGTGCCGGACAGGATTGCCATCGACCCGACCAGTTTCGCGGGCGGCATCTCGTCGCGCAGTACGGCCAGTGCGATGGGGAACAGGGCGTACGAGACGCCTTGCAACACCCGACCGACGAGCAGCCACAGCAGTGAATCCGTCAGGGCGGCCAGCATCGATCCGGCGAGCACCACGGTCAGGACACCGACCAGGACGGGACGCTTGCCGTGCAGGTCGGCGAGCCGTCCGATCACGGGAGTGGCGATCACCGCGGCGAGGAGGTTTGCCGTCAGTACCCAGCCGGCTGCGGTGGTGCTGACCCCGAGCTGGGTGCCGATGGTTCCCACGATGGGTACGACCATCGTCTGCAGGACGGCGAGGGTCATGACGACGAAACAGAGTCCGGGCAGCAGAATGCGGCGGGTGGACATGAACGAACTACCTCGTTACGTGATGGAAGTGCACAATCGCGTGAGAACAAAAATGTTGAACGCATCTAAGTAGTTACCAGACATCGGTCGACTACGGAAACGAGAACGGGGTCACTGCGGACGGGTGGGCTTACCCAGCGCCTTCTGCCGCAGTTCGCTGACGATCTCGTCGTTCCAGACGTGTTCGCGCACCAGGCGGTAACGCTCCCGGCTCATCCAGAGGTACGCCTCGGCGTCGGTGCGGTCCTCGAGGATCTCCGCCGCGCGCACCATGCGCACCACCGGTAGGTACTCCTCACCGAACCAACGTCGCGCGACGGTACCGCGGTCGACGAATTCACCGACCTCCTGCATCAACCGGAAGCCCCATGCCTCCACCGATTCGCTCAGCTGGGCGTAATCGAACGGATCGGTCACCTGAACGGCCTCGCGTGCCTTGCCCACCAACGGCACTCGGCTGAGGAAGATGCGCCGGTGATCCTTGATCAGCAGATCGCCACGTCGGGTGATTCCTTCGGGGGAGATGCGGGTGATGATCTCGGTGACGACGGCGTCGATCGACGTTCGGTGCATGGCGAACGCGATGGAGACTCGGTGATGGCCGTCGACGACGAAGTGCATTCCGCCGATGCGATAGACCTGAATCGGCGGCATCGCTTCGCCGCGACGTTGAGCAGCCGCGAGTCGCTGCCAACGTTCGCGGATGCGCGCCGATGTCGGGCGGAAGAAGCGATCGAAGTCGCGTGTGCGATCGACGCTGCCGACGATGGTGTCGACGCGAATGACCTGCAGTCCGAGGTGACGCTCACCCACCTTGCCGAGGGCCGCGACGACCTCGTCGAACGGCAGGATGGTGTTGACGTCGTCGGGTTGACGACGCAGCCACCCGACCAGACGTGCGACGTCGGCGCGTCGGCGCTGGCGGGTGAAGTCGTTCTCCGCATCGGCGGCCGGGAATCCGGTGTCACGTGCCATGTCTGCGCCTCACGATCTTCGGTGTCTCGAAATCCGTTCTCTCGCCGCCCGGTTCGATCTCGAGAAGGGTGTATCCGACGGTGTTGATCACCGTCGCGCCGTGCAGGGTCAGATCGTCCGGGGTGTGACCGTGCGGATGAACGTGGCCGTGCAACAACAACTGTGGGGACAGTCGGCGCGTCACCTCGTCCAGGCAGTCGAAGCCGATGTGCGCGGGGTCGGTGTCGTCGCCGACGCCCAGAGGTGGACTGTGGGTGAGCAGGATGTCGACGGGCCGAAGATCCTTGCGCACGTTGCGATGCCATGCGAACGTCCGGGTCAGGGTGCGTGATCGCCGTCGCTGCTGCCGTTGGGTCCACTGATTGGGCCCACCGTTGTAGCGGATGGACCCGCCGAGACCGGCGATCCGCACGCCTGCCGCGGACACGATGCGACGGTCGACGTTGACGGCACCGACCGGTCCGGGCCAGGTGGCGGGCAGCCCGGCGCGCATCCAGCCTGCACGTCCGGCCGAGTAGCCGGTGAGGTCCGCGTCGTGATTGCCCGGCACGAACACGCACGGTGCGTTCAACGCGTCGGTGAGGTACTCGAGGTAATCGAACGGCAGGTCGCCCGCGCCGAGAATCAGGTCGACTCCGAGCGACTTCACCTGCGGACTCCACAGGGATTCGATCGTTTCGTCGGCGACTGCGAGAACGGAGACCACGGGTACGACGGTACCCACCTCCGGTGCGGTGGTACCTCCGAACGGACTTCTCGGGCATCGGTGGTGTTGGATGGGTCAGGTGAGCGACAGTGTCATTGCAGCGGTACGCGCACATCTGGTGACCGAGATCGGCGACGAGAATCCGTCGTCGGCGTCGGTGACCTTCCTCGGCCTCGAGTCGCTGGACGTGCTGAGATTCGGCGCGGACTCCGACGTGGTCCGGTACGTCAGTCTCGGCTGCTCTCGGCACCCCATGGCCGATCCCAACGAACTCGTCGCAGATCCCTCGCGCGGACCCCGCGCCGAACTGGTGCTCACCCTTCGCGGTGGGGCAGGCGTGGCGTCGGGCGTGCACAAGTCCCTGGCCGTGCTCGCTGCCTCTCCCGCGGTGGAGGGCGTCGTTCTCGTCGAGGATGCGCTGCTGGACCTGGGCGAGCCGCTGTGGACCAACGCGCCGTTCACCGCGGTGCTGCTCGGAGTCAGTGATATCGCCGATCTGACGCTGCCCGAGCCCTACGATCCGGTTTGTTTCCTCGCCGCAGTGCCGTTGACCGGTACCGAGGCGGCGTGGGTGCGGTTACGCGGTGCCGCAGCCCTGCGGGAGGCCTGGACCGAGGCAGGGATCGACGTGCGCGATCCGAATCGGTCCGCGGCCAGTCTTTGACGCCCACTCACCGCGCGTAGGTTGCCAAATCCGGTTCGGCACTGACGGAATCGTCGATCAGATGCCGAGGTACCTGGGCCAGATACTTCAGTCCGGTGATCGCCGCACGCGCGTCGTAGCGCAGGTTCGGCATCGCGGTGCTGAAACACAGGTTGTCCGAGATGCGCTCGCGCACAGCAGGTCCGTCGTGGTCGAGCGCGTCGAGGACGAGATGAAAGGCGACGTCGTCGCCGATGATGTCGAAGTGTTCGACGGGCCGCAGCGGACAGATGTCCTGGACGGCGATGTTCGCGGCTCCGGCCAGAGTGCTCGCGTGCGGTTGCGGGTAGATCAATTGGTCGAATGTCGTGAAGATCGAGGTGTAACTGGGTCCCGCGGGCAACGGACGCGCCGCCAGCGCGGTGAGGAATTTCGATCCGGTGGCGATCTGCCAATTCGCAGGCGGGCACTCCTGCGACTCGTCGCATCCCGAGCGCGCCGAGTCGGTGCCGTTGTACGGGGTGGCAAGCGAGACGAAATCCGACACCAGCGCGGGCAGGTCCGGCCAGAACGTCAACGCCCAGAGCTCGTCCAGTGGACCGTGTTGGTGACCCATCATGACGACCTGGCGACCGCTGTCGGCGGCCATGGTGCGGACTGCGTGCACCACGTACTGGGCGGCGATCTGCAGGTCGCCGTACCCCTCGTCGGGAAGGGAGAGGCTGCACACCGGTATCCCTTCGGCCGGCAGTGACTGCAGGTAATTCCAGCCGAAGGACTGCTGATCGGTGGCGAAGGCCGGTGTGAGCAGGACCGGATCGCGGGTGGCGTCGTGCAGATCGGTGGTGCAGGTGAGGGCCTCGTCGAGATCGGCCTTCGCGACGGTCAGCGGCGGGCCGGCTGGATCTGCGAGAACCGGCTGAGCCGACGCGGCCCCTGGGGCGTACGAAAAGATGATGGCCACGGCCGAAGCCAGTACCAGCGAGCGGATTCTCATCGATCCCTTCCGGATGACACTGCAGGACTTCTGCAGTCTCATCCGGGACGAACCGGTGGGTTCGTCACGTGGAAGCAGTCGGGACAATCACCAACGACCGCTCGATTCGGTTGGACATCGTCCAACCGGGCCCACCTCCTAGAGCCAGTTGTTCTTGTGGAACGTCCGCCACAGTCCGATACAGACACACAACACGACCGCGACCATCAAGTGGTAGCCGTACGTCCAGTGCAGCTCGGGCATGTTGTCGAAGTTCATCCCGTAGATGCCCGCGACCATCGTCGGCACAGCGGCGATCGCCACCCACGACGAGATCTTGCGCATGTCCAGGTTCTGCTGCATCGTCACTCGCGCCAGCGCCGCGTCGACCAGTGAGCTGAGCACCTCGTCGTACTCGGAGATGCGTTCGGCGACCGTCGTGTGATGGTCCTGCACGTCGCGCAGATACCGTCGCACGGCCTTCGGGACGCTCGGCTCCTGCACCAGACGCGCCAGCGGCGTCGACAGAGGTGTCACCGATCGGCGAAGCTCGACGACCTCCCTCTTGAGGAGGTAGATGTTCTCGATGGGCACGTGGTGGTGCGGCGAGAACACTTCCTCCTCCATGCCGTCGACGTCTCGCTCGATCGAGTCGGTCACCGCGAGGTACTCGTCGACGACGTGGTCGGCCACCGCGTGCAGGACCGCCGACGGACCGAGGGCGAGTTGTTCGGGGTTCGCTTCGAGGCGCTGACGCACGCCGGCCAACCCCGAATGCTCTCCGTGCCGGACGGTGATGACGAAGTCACGGCCGACCATCACCATGATCTCGCCGCTCTCGACGATCTCGTTGGCGGTCGTCACCGACTCGTGCTCGACGTACTTCACCGTGCGCAGCACCAGGAACGCGACGTCGTCGTAGCGCTCGAGCTTGGGCCGCTGATGGGCGTGGACGGTGTCCTCGACCATCAGCTCGTGCAGGCCGTAGCACTGGGCGATCGCGCTCATCTGGTGCTCGTCGGGTGCGTGCAGACCGACCCACACGAATCCCTCGCCGCGGGCACGCACCTCTGCGATGGCCGACGTGTGAGTGAATCTGCCGGGAAGTCGAGCACCGTCGACGTAGACCGCGCAGTCGACGATCGCGCGGGCCGTGGGCACCGGAATCCGCGGTGTCGGCTCGGGACCGGCCTTGGCCGATCGTCGATGCAGTGACGGCAGCGACGGGCGTGGTGGAAGGGACGGCATGGCGGGCAATCGTACGCCAGCAAAACGACGAGAGAGTGGGCCTGGAACACTGTGCAGGTGCTCATCGATCTCCACACCCACTCGACGGCGTCCGACGGCACCGACAGCCCGACCGAGCTGGTCCACGCCGCAGCCGAGGCAGGACTGTCGGTGGTGGCTCTGACCGACCACGACACCACCTCGGGGTGGGACGAAGCGGCCTCGGCACTGCCGTCCGGTCTCACGCTCGTGCGCGGCATGGAACTTTCCTGCACCGGGCGAGGCGAGGACGGCGAGCCGGTTCCGGTGCACCTGCTCGCGTATCTGTTCGATCCCGCGAATGAGGCGTTCGCGGGCGAGCGCGCTCGGTTGCGCGGCGAGCGGGTCACTCGATTGCGTGCCATTGCCGAGAAGATGGCGGCGGACGGTCTGCCCATCGACCCCGACGCGGTGCTGGCCTCGGCCGGAGACGCTGCCGGACGACCGCACCTGGGCCGCGCGCTGATCGACGCCGGCTACGTTCCGAACATGGATGCCGCGTTCGCCGGCCCGTTGGCGACGAGCGGCAAGTACTACGTCGAGAAGGTCGACACCCCCCTCGAGGTCGCGGTGGACATGATCGCCGCGGCAGGCGGTGTCAGTGTGCTCGCGCACGCCAGAGCTCGTGCCCGCGGTCGCATCCTCGACCTCGATCACATTCGCGAACTCGCAGCGCGCGGTCTCGGGGGAGTGGAAGTGCACCACATGGACCACTCGCCGCAGGACACCGCGGTGATGGCCGATCTCGCCGCCGAACTGGACCTGATCGTCACCGGATCCTCGGACTACCACGGCACCAACAAGACGGTGAAGCTGGGCGAATACACCACGGCCCCAGAACAATACGACCGTCTTATTGCGGCGGCACGCCCATGACATTCGACGTGACGCTCTACCTGACGGTGTTGATCACCCTGTTCGTCATCATGGACCCACCGGGCGCGATCCCGGTGTTCCTGTCACTGGTGGGCCGCAAGAGCAAAGAAGCACGCAACAAGGCCGCGTGGCAGGCACCCGCGGTCTCGCTGACCGTCATCTCGGTGTTCGCGATCGGCGGTCAGGCGATCCTGAGCTACTTGCACATCGGCATCCCGGCACTGCAGGGCGCAGGCGGGTTGCTGCTGCTGCTCATCGCGTTGTCGCTGCTCACCGGAAAGGGTGCTGGCGGCGACACCGCCGCGGAGGACGTGAACGTGGCACTCGTGCCGCTGGGGACTCCGCTGATGGCCGGCCCCGGTGCCATTGCCGCGGTGATCGTCTACGTCAGTCAGGCCGACGGTGACGTCGGTTCGTTCCTTGCAATTGCGTTGGGCATCATCACCATTCACGTTCTGTTCTTCCTGGTGCTGCGATTCTCGACGGCGCTGATCCGGCTCCTCGGGGAGGGCGGGATCTCGCTGTTGGCGCGCATCGCAGGTCTGTTGCTCGCCGCCATCGCGGTGCAGTTGATCGCGGATTCGGTTCGCGGATTCGTGGCCGGCGGATGACCGGGGCGTCGTACGGGCTCCGATTCCTGCGCGGGCTCAGCGGCATCGTCACCGCGGGACTGGTGGTACTCGCCATCGGCGTCGCCGTCACGCAGTACCTGGGCCACTCCCGCGGCTTCCCCGGTCCGGGCGGTGTCTCGGTCGCCGCGCACATCGTCGCCGCGGTCGTGGCCGTGTTCGCGCAGCGCATCGCCGATCACCGTCGCGGTTTCTCGGCTGTTCTCGGGGCGATCGTGGTGTTCGTCGTCACCGGCCTCGTCCTGTGGACACAATGGTGGCAGTAGAAGCCGTGGTGGCATAAATCTGCCCGCTCTCGACTCTGTGGTCAGGTGGGGTGGCGATGTGGCACACTGGGGCACCGACAGGGCTACAGCCCATCGCTGATCGTGCAGGCACACCCGCCTCACATGCGAGACACGCTCTCGGCAGTTTGCAGCCAGCACTGGCGCACTCCGACGGCCCTCATTTCCACCACTCACTTCGTTGACATTTCGTCGCCTTGCTGGTCGAGGTCGACAGTGCGAGGAGCTTTCACCGTGACGGCAGTCGAAGACACCGCAGCAACACACACCGCACCGGCAGGGCCGGCAGCGATCACCGACGAGGAGATCTTCGCCGGGCACCTCGGCGGCAAGCTGTCGGTCGAGTTGGCAGCGCCGCTCGACACGCAGCGCGATCTCTCGATCGCCTACACCCCAGGAGTGGCCCAGGTCAGCCGCGCCATCGCCGCCGATCCCGCGCTGGCCAAGCGATACACCTGGACCGATCGCCTCGTCGCCGTCATCTCCGACGGCTCCGCAGTGCTCGGCCTGGGCGACATCGGTCCTCGCGCATCGTTGCCGGTGATGGAAGGCAAGGCCGCACTGTTCAAGAAGTTCGCGGGCCTCGACTCCATCCCGATCGTGCTCGACACCAACGACGTCGACGAGATCGTCGACACCATCGTGCGGTTGCGCCACAGCTTCGGTGCCGTCAACCTCGAGGACATCTCGGCGCCGCGCTGCTTCGAGATCGAACGCCGCGTCGTCGAGGCGCTCGAGTGCCCGGTCATGCACGACGACCAACACGGCACCGCCATTGTCGTCCTCGCCGCGCTCAACGGGGCCGCGAAGCTGCAGGGCCGCAACACTTCCGAACTGAAGGTCGTCATCTCCGGAGCCGGGGCAGCAGGTGTGGCGTGCGCCAACATGCTCCTTCTGGCCGGCATCCGGGACGTGGTGGTGCTGGACTCGAAGGGGATCGTCTCCTCCGATCGCCTGGATCTCACCGGCGTCAAGACCGATCTCGCTGCGCGTACCAACCCCCGTGCGCTGGCAGGCGGAGCCGCCGACGCCCTGGCCGGAGCCGACGTGTTCCTCGGTCTGTCCGCGGGCAGGATCGACGAGAGCTACATCGCTTCGATGGCCGCGGACTCCATCGTGTTCGCGTTGTCCAACCCGGATCCGGAGATCCATCCGGAGGTGGCGAGGAAGTACGCCGCCATCGTCGCGACCGGACGCAGTGACTTCCCGAACCAGATCAACAATGTTCTCGCCTTCCCCGGTGTGTTCAAGGGCGCGCTCGACGCGGGTGCCCGTCGCATCACCGAAGGCATGAAGCTCGCCGCTGCCGAGGCAATCCTCTCGGTTCTCGGCGACGAGTTGGCTGCGGACAAAATCGTGCCCAGCCCACTCGATCCTCGTGTCGCCCCGGCCGTTGCGGACGCAGTTGCGGCAGCAGCGCGAGCCGAGGGCGTCGCGTAGGAAAACGGAAAGAAAACACCGGCGAACCCGGCCCCCACCCGGGCCTGTGGTTCGCCGGTGTCTTTCGTCGTGGGACGAGTCAGACCTTCGCGAGTC
The DNA here is from genome assembly GCF_002258915.1 of Rhodococcus sp. 05-340-2. NCBI lineage: Bacteria > Bacillati > Actinomycetota > Actinomycetes > Mycobacteriales > Nocardiaceae > Rhodococcus > Rhodococcus sp. 05-340-2. Next base: position 58,118 of record NZ_NOYU01000025.1, on the reverse strand, counting down.
CGGTCGGCATCCGCCGCAGGCGACCGGTTCCCGGAACGGACGTCCACACCGCGAGGGCGAGAAGGCCGTCGACGATCAGGGTCAGCAGCGCCACCAGGATCGCGCCGACCAGCACGCGGCCGTAGTCGTAGAGCGCGAGTCCGTCGAAGATGTAGCGGCCGAGCCCACCGAGGTTGACGTAGGCCGCAATGGTCGCAGTGGCGATGATCTGCAGTGTGGTGTTACGCAACCCGCCGAGGATCAGTGGCAGCGCGTTGGGAATCTCGACCCGAAACAGCACTTGGGTTTCGGTCATCCCCATCGCCCGGGCGGCGTCGACGACGTTGGCGTCGACGTTGGCGATACCGGAGTACGTGCCTGCCAACAGCGGAGGAATGCCGAGCAGCACCAACGCGATGATCGGCGGGACCAGACCCAATCCGATCACCAGAACCAGAAACACGAGAATGCCGAGGGTCGGCAGCGACCGCAGCGCGTTGACGAGCCCGACGATGACGGCCTCACCGCGGCGCAGGTGACCGATGAGCAGACCGACCGGAACCGCGACGGCAGCCGAGAGCAACACCGCCAACAGGCTGTACCACATGTGTTCGGTCAGTCGAGTGCCGATTCCTGTGGGACCGGCCCAGTTTCCGCCGTCGAGAATGTACGAGAACGCCTCGGAGAAGAGATTCATGCGCGTGCCTTCTTCTTCGACGAGCCCGTGCTCAGCCGCGTCCACGGAGTGAGTCGACGGCCCAGCAGGTACAGGGCCGCGTCGAAGATCAACGCCAGGAACACGATCGAGATGATGCCTGCGAAGATCTGGTCGGGATAGTCGCGCTGGTAGCCTTGGGTGAACAGCTGGCCGAGACCGCCGATACCGATGACCGAGCCGACCGAGACCAGCGAGATGTTCGTGACCGCCACGACTCTGATGTTGGCGATCAGCACCGGAAGCGCCAGTGGCAGTTCGACGGTCACTGCTCGCCGCAGCGACGAATAGCCCATCGCCTCGGCGGAATCGACCACGGCGAACGGTACCGAATCGAGTGCCTCGGGCACCGCGCGCACCAGTAGCGCGGTCGAGTACACCGCAAGGGCGATCACGACGTTCAACGGATCGAGCACCGGTAGCCCGACCACCGCGGGGATGGTGACGAACAGCGCGAGCGAGGGAAGGGTGAACGCAATGCTGGCCACCGTCAACGTGATTCGACGAACCCAGCGAGTGTTTCGAATGACGGTGCCCAGCGGGATGGCAATGAGCAACCCGACCAGCAGCGGGACGAGCGAGAGATACAGGTGCGTTTTCGTGTAGCCGAGAACCACATCGAAGTTGTCCAGCAGCCAGGTCACTGTTCGGTGTCCCCGCTGGCGAGGAAGTGGTGCCGGTTGCGCTCGGAGTCCTCCGACTTACGTTGTGCAGCAAGGTGTTCGAGGATCTCCGCGCCGTCGACGCTACCCACGGCCGCTCCGGCCGAATCGACCGCGACACCGATTCCCGAGGGCGAGGAGATCGCCGCGTCGAGTGCCTGACGCAGATCGCCACCCTCGAGGAACAGCGAGCCGCCCGCTGCCGTGCTGTCGTCGATGCTCCGGCCGTCGCGCACCTTCTCGACTCCGGTCGCGTCGATCCACCCGATTGGACGGCGCTGCTCGTCGACGATGAGGACCCACTGCCCCTGGTCCAGTCGGAGGCCGTGGATCTCGTCCTGCGTCGCGGTGTGGATCGGGTGCATGGTCACCGCCTGTGCCGACCGAAACGACAGGCCACGGTAGCCACGATCGCGGCCGACGAACGACGCCACGAAAGACGTTGCCGGGGCGGCGAGTACGGTCTCCGGCTTGTCGTACTGCTGCAATCGGCCCTGGGGCCCGAAGACCGCGATGCGATCACCGAGCCGGACGGCTTCGTCGATGTCGTGGGTGACGAACACGATCGTCTTCTTCAGATCGGCCTGCAGTCGCAGCATCTCGATCTGAAGTTCTTCACGAACCACCGGGTCCACCGCGCTGAAGGGCTCGTCCATCAGCAGGATCGGCGGGTCGGCGGCCAGCGCCCGGGCCACGCCCACCCGCTGTTGCTGCCCGCCGGACAGTTGCGCCGGGTAGCGCGAGGCGAATGCCGGGTCGAGGCCGACGCGCTCGAGGACGTCGAGTGCAGCCTTGCGCGCAGCGCGACGTGATTCGCCGTTGAGTACCGGCACCGTGGCGACGTTGTCGACGACGGTGCGGTGCGGCAACAACCCGGCACTCTGAATGACGTACCCGATGCCGCGGCGCAACTTCACCGCGTCGATGTCCGCGATGTTGCGACCGTCGACCGTGATCACGCCCGAGGTGGGCGTGATCATGCGGTTGATCATCCGCATCGATGTCGTCTTGCCGCAGCCCGACGGCCCCACGAACACGGTGAACGAGTGTGGCTCGATCACCAGGTCCAGCGAGTCGACGGCCGTGGTGCCGTCCGGATACGTCTTGTTGACCTGCTCGAAAGTGATCATCAGCTGACCGGCTGGTCCAGACCCTTGTCCTTGACCCAATCCGCCGCTGCTGCCGCGGGTTCGACCTTCTCGTCACCGGACACTCGCGTGTTCAGCGCGATCAGCTCCTCGGTGGTGATCTGTGCCGATACCGCGTCGAGAACCTGAGTGAGCTTGTCGGACTGCTTGGCCGTACGCAGCACCGGAATGATGTTCTGGGCAGCGAAATTGTTCTCCGGGTCCTCGAGGACGACAAGATCGTTCTGTGCGATCGAGGGCGCGGTGGTGAAGATGTCCGCCGCGACGACCTGTCCGGAGACGAGTGCCTCGACCGTGGCCGGGCCGCCGCCGTCGGAGATCGGAATGTAGTTGCCGGGCGAGATGTCCAGGCCGTACTTGTCTCGCAGACCGGGCAGGCCGCCGACGCGTTCCTGGAATTCCGGGGTACCGGCGAAGGTCACCTCGGACGAGAACGGGGCGAGGTCGCCGATGGTGGTGAGGTTGCGCTCGGTGGCGGTCTGGCGAGTGACGACGACGGCGTCCTTGTCCTCGCCCGGTGCCTGCGCCGTCACGGTGAGGTCGTCGCCCAGTGCAGCAGGCAATGCGGCCAGGACGTCCTCGGAGGACGTGGCGGTCGCGGATTCGTCCAAGTACTGCAGCAGGTTGCCGGTGTAATCGGGGATCAGGTCGATCGACCCGTCTCGCACAGCGGGAATGTAGGCCTCACGGCTGCCGATGTTGAGCTTGGTGCTCACCTCGAAACCGTTGGCGCGCAGGGCCTCGGCGTAGATGTTCGCCACGGTCTCGGACTCGGGGAAGTTGGCCGAACCGATGATGATCGAGTTGGTGTCGCTGTTGCTCTCGCCGCCCCCGCTGGACAGTGGATCCGAATTTCCGCCGCAGGCGGTCAGAGCGGTGACCGAGAGCGCGAGTGCGGCCACGGCGGCCACTGCCCTCGGAGCGGAGAACGCGCGCGTGATTCGGGAGGTGGTCATGGTGTCCTTCCATCGGTTCGGGCACAGTCCTACCCATCTCCTGTCGACGGCCACCCGCGCTGCGGGGGCATCGAAGGAACCAGGACTCGGGCTGCTCGGGATGGTAGTCGAAACCAGCGTGCCCATAAGGTTGGTTCGACTACCGTCTCGTTCGCACTAGTGCCCCGCGGCCGAGATCGGTAAACCACCCGGGCAGTGAACAGGAGAAAATGACAGTGCGATCGTCGGTTCTGGCAGCGGCCGTGGTGATGTCGATCGCTGGACTGGTCGGTGGTTGCAGTGCCGGCGCGTCGACCGACCCTGCTGCCGTGCCCGTCGTCGTCGGATCGGGCAGCTCGGATCTTTCGCGGCTGCTCGCGCAGATCTACGCCGGGGGACTGCGGTCGACGGGAGCGGACGTCCAGGTGAAGGAAGACCTGGGAGATCGGGCCGACTACCTCGCGGCGCTGGACCGCGGTGAGGTGACGATGGTTCCCGACCTGACCGGAGAGCTGTTGCGCACGTTCGACACTCTGTCGGCGGCAACCGAGGCCGAGGACGTGTACACCGAACTGAATCGCTCGCTGCCGGCCGGGTTGTCGGTGGGGGACTACGCCACCGCCGAGGACCGACTTGCCATCGCGGTGGCGTCGGGCAGTGAATCGGGCGACGAGACGGTGACCGAGTTCCTGGGGCGTGAGGAAAGGACCGTGGGAATCGTGGACGGTCAGGTCGACCCCATGGACGTCCTTGCACAAGGCTCGAGGAGTCCCACGTTCACGGGGGCGTCGGTCACCGATATCACTCCGTATGCCGATGCGCAGTCCGCCGTCGACGCATTGAACGCCGGAGAGGTCGACGTACTCGCGATTCGCACCGCGTCGTTCGGCCCGTCGGCGAAGGATCTGACCACGCTGCCCGACGACGATCATGTGTACCCGGCGCAGAACGTGGTTCCGCTCTACGTCGACGGAGTGCTCAGCGAGAGCGCTCTGAGGTCGTTCTCGGTGGTGGCGGGGGAGCTGACGACTGCGGACCTCGCCGACATGATCGGCGAGGTCCGCAGTGGTGTTCCGTCAGGCGAGGTCGCCGGCCGCTGGCTCGGTGAGCGCAACCTGTGACACTGTGCTCGTCTGCGTTGCCCTGACTTTGCGGCCCAGGTACGAGCCCATGTGATGGACGGCCTGGGCCGCCTCCCGCAGGATCGATGCCTGTAGATGGGCCACGTGCCAGAGCTTCTTGTATTCCACGTGTTCGAGCTCGACACCCGACAGTCGCAGCTTGTCCGCGAACGCGGTGATCTGCGCGTACAGCACCTCGTCGGTACCGACGTGCATGACGATCGGGGGCAACCCGTCCAGATTTCCCAACAGTGGGGCGAAACCCTGGTCCAGTGGGTCGCCCGCGCCCAGATAGGCGTCGGCCGAGCTGTACGACCACCCGGTGTTGACCACGAGATCGCGGTCCTTGGCTGCGTCGCGCGCACCGGGATCGACCCACGGCGAGATCAGGCCGAGGGCCGCCGGGCTGGTGCCGTCGTCCACCAGACGTCGGGCGGTGGCCACCGTCAGACCTCCACCCGCCGAATCGCCTGCGATGGCGATACGGTCCGCAGTGAATCCGTGCACTCGGACCAGCTCGCGGAACGCCGCCACGGCATCGTCCAGACCTGCCGGGTACGGATTCTCCGGGGCCAACCGGTAGTCGAGCACGTAGACCGCGCTGGCCGATTCCCGGGCCAGATGTGCGGCCAGTGACCGATGCGTGTTGATCGAACCGATCGTGTACGCGCCGCCGTGCAGGTACAGAATCGCGGTGTCGCGTTCGGTCGCCCCGACGGTGATGCGCTCTGCCCGACGCCCGGCGAGCGTCAACTTCTGCGCGACGGTTCCGTGCGGGAGCGTCTGCAGCGGAGCCCCGGCTTCGAGGATCAGCCGCTGCGTGCGGAACGAGAAGCGCGAATTCAGCGCGACGCGATAGAACGGCTTCAGAGCGGCCGCGACGATCGGCAGGGGAACGTAGAAGGACTTCACGATGCGACCCGCCTACTTCTTGGAGCGTGGCATGGCACGCTTGGACACTGCGGCGATCAGGCCTTGGTATCGCGAACCGGTGATGCGCTGCAGCAGATCGAGCGCAATGGCGTCGGACCCGATGAGCACCCGCCCCTTGCCCTTCTCGACGCCCTTGAGGATGGTCTTCGCCGCGTCGATCGGGGTGGTCTTGGCGAGCTTGCTGTCGAAGAACTTGGCCACGTCGGCCTGATCGAAGTTCTCCGCGACGGTGGCGTTGCGGGCGATGGCGGTCTTGATGCCACCGGGGTGCACCACGGTCACCTTCACCGGAGCCTTGGCGATCAGCATCTCCATCCGCAACGATTCGCTGAACCCGCGGACGGCGAACTTCGCCGCGTTGTACGCGGACTGCGACGGCATTGCCAACAGGCCGAAGAGGCTGGAGATGTTGATGATGTGTCCGTCGCCGGAGGCCTGGATGTGCGGCAGAAATGCCTTGGTGCCGTTGACGACTCCCCAGAAGTCGACGTCGACGATGCGCTCGATGTCCTTGAACGAGGATTTTTCGACGTCACCGTGGTACGCGATACCGGCGTTGTTGTAGATCTGGTTGACCTTGCCGAAATGCGCGACGACGGCCTCGGCGTAATCCAGCACGGTCTCGCGCTGGGAAACGTCCAAGAAATCCGATTTGACCTCGGCACCCAACGCCTCGACCCGTCGAACGGTCTCGTCGAGTCCGGCGGTGTCGACGTCGGACAGAGCCAACTTCGCTCCGCGTCCGGCCAGTTCGAGGGCCAGCGCGCGGCCGATTCCCGAGCCCGCGCCGGTGACGACGGCCACCTTGCCTGTGAATGTGCTCATCGTGCGGACACCTTGTCTGTGTTGTTGCCGGCGGAGTTGTTCGCCGACGATCCGGAGGGCAGGTCTGCGGTAGCGACGCTACGGTACGCATCGAGATCGAAGTTCCTGGTGATTCGGCGGAACTCGAAGGTGAAGCCCGGCCACAGCGTCGTGTTGTTGCCGTGCTTGTCGAGGTACCAGCTGGCGCACCCGCCGTTCATCCAGACGCTCTTGGCGAGCTGATCCTGCAGCGTCACGTTGTATTCGTCCTGCACGTCCTTGCGCACCTCGATGGTGCCGATGTCGTGCTTGTCGATCGTGTTCAATGCGTCGACCAGGTAGTTGATCTGCGACTCGATCATGAACACCATCGACGTGTGGCCCAGACCGGTGTTGGGGCCCACCAGGAAGAACATGTTGGGGAAGTTCGCGACGGCCGCGCCCTTGTAACCCTGCTGTCCACCGTCCTCGAAGGTTTGGGCCAGTGTGCGGCCGTCCTTGCCGGTGATGCCGTGGTACGCGGGGGAGTCGGTGACGTGGAACCCGGTCGCGACGACGAGCGCATCGATCGGGCGCTCGGTGCCGTCCTTGGTGACGATCGATCCTTCGCGCACCTCGGCGATGCCGTCGGTGACGAGGTCGACGTTGCTCTGAGCGAGTGCCGGGTAGTACGCGTTCGAGATCAACATGCGCTTGCAGCCGATGCGGAAGTTCGGGGTGACCTTGGCGCGCAGCGCCTTGTCCTTGATCTGGGTGCGCAGGTGATTCTCCGACGCCCACTGCAGCGGCTTCATGAAGGCCGGGGCCTTGGCCAGCCCGACGACCTGGGTCTCGCGCATCGCGTAGATGCCGGTGCGGGAGAGGCGCTGGAAACCGGGAACGTGCTTGAAGGCGAAGCGCTCGAGCTTGGTGTACGGGCGGTCCGCGCGGGGCAGGATCCACGGCGCGGTGCGCTGGTACACGTCCAGGTGCTCCACCTGGCCTGCGATGGCGGGCACGATCTGGATCGCCGACGCGCCGGTCCCGATGACGGCGACGCGCTTGCCTGCGAGCGAGACGTCGTGATTCCACTGAGCCGAATGGAAGACGTCGCCCTTGAAGTCGTGAATTCCCTTGATGTCGGGCAGGTTCGGCTCACACAGCGCGCCGACGGCCGAGACGACGATCTTGGCGGTGTAGTTGCCGGTGGTGGTCTCGACATCCCAGCGGCTCGTCTCGGCGTTCCAGCGTGCCGAGGTCACATCCGTACCGAACACGTGCTTGTCCATGACGCCGTACTTGCGCGCCACCCCGGCGATGTACTTCTGGATCTCGGGCTGCGTCGAGAACGAGCGCGTCCAGTCCGGGTTCAGCGCGAACGAGTAGGAGTACAGGTGTGACGGCACGTCGCAGGCGGCACCGGGGTAGGTGTTGTCGCGCCAGGTGCCGCCGACGTCGTGGCCGCGTTCGATGACGACGAAGTCCTTCTTGCCTGCCTTCGTCAGCTTGATCGCGGCACCGAGGCCGGCGAATCCGCTGCCGATGATCAGCGTATCGACGTGACGCGGCGTCGTTGCACGGTCCGAAGTATCTGTTACGGGAAGACTCATGTAGGGGAGCGTAGAAGCTTATTGAGTGTGAGTCAATAGTTATTGACTAACATTCAGTAGGGTGGTTGCATGGCGTTCGTGAACAGCCCCGGCACATCGACAACGAAGAGGACCAGACTCAGTCCGCAGCAACGACGAGCGCAACTGATCGACCTCGGCACCGAGATGCTCGCCGACCGCCCCCTCGAACAGATCTCCGTCGAGGACATCGCAGACCAAGCAGGCGTCTCCCGAGGGCTTCTGTTCCACTACTTCGCCTCCAAGCAGGAATTCCACCTCGAGATCGTGCGTGAATCCTCGCGCGTCATGCTCGAGCGCACCGCACCCGATCCGTCGCTGCCACCGTACGAGATTCTGCGCGATTCCATCGCGAACTACGTCGATTACGTCACCGACAAGCGGCAGATGTACGTCTCGCTCCTGCGCGGCACCCCCAGTGGCGACCCACAGATGCGCGCGGTGTTCGAGGACACCCGCTCCGCCATGGCCGAGCGAACCGTCGCGCAACTCGGGGGACTCGACATCGAAGTCACCCCCACCATCGTGTTGGCCGTCCGCGGCTGGATCGCATTCGTCGAGGAAACGACCATCAACTGGCTCACCGCTCCCGAGCTGAGTCGCGACGAACTGATCGACCTCAACGTCAACGCCCTGCCCGCCGTCGCACTGGCACCGGGAATGATCTCCGCACTCCTGGGAGCCGACGCGACGCCGACGCCTGAGACCTGATCGCGCCCGCCCCCCCCCCCCCCCCGCACGCGTCAATGGACCCTTGCACTCCTCAGACGTATGCAGGGGTCCATTCACGCAGCCGCTGACTCTGCGTGAATGGACCGTTGCACTGCTCAGACGTATGCAATGGTCCATTGACGCGGAACGGGGAGTCCAGCAACGACAACAGCGGCCCACTTCCGAAGAAGTGGGCCGCTGTTGTTATCGAGTGTTTCTAGCCTTCGCCGACTGCGTTGAAGGCCTCGTCGATGATTTCGAGTTGCTCGACTGCGTGTACCTTGCTCGAGCCCGACGACGGGGCGGACATTGCGCGACGCGAGATGCGCTTGATGCCGACCAGCTTCTCGGGCATGAGCTCGGGCAGTGCGAGACCGAAGAACGGCCAGGCACCCTGGTTCGCAGGCTCTTCCTGAACCCAACGGAATTCCGTTGCATTCGGGTAGCTTTCGAGTGCTTCCCTGATGCGGCGGACCGGCACGGGGTAGAGCTGCTCGACGCGAACGATCGCGACGTCGTCGCGGTTGTCCTTCTGCTTGCGAGCGAGCAGTTCGTAGTAGAGCTTGCCGCTGACCATCAGTACTCGCTTGACCGTGCTGCGGTCACCGGTGCCGGTGTCGTAGGTGGGCTCGTCGAACACCGAGTGGAACTTGCCGTCCGTGAAGTCCTCGATGTTGCTCACTGCTGCCTTGTTGCGCAGCATCGACTTCGGGGTGAAGACGATCAGCGGGCGACGGATGCCGTCACGCGCGTGCCTGCGCAGCAGGTGGAAGTAGTTCGCGGGGGTCGAGGGGAGTGCGACGGTCATCGAGCCCTCGGCGCACAGTGTCAGGAAGCGTTCGATGCGTCCGGACGTGTGGTCGGGACCCTGGCCTTCATGGCCGTGCGGCAGGAGCAGCACGACGTCGGAGAGCTGGCCCCACTTGGCTTCACCGGACGAGATGAACTCGTCGATGATGGACTGCGCGCCGTTGACGAAGTCGCCGAACTGCGCTTCCCACATCACCAGTGCGTCCGGGTTGCCCACCGAGTAGCCGTACTCGAAGCCGACGGCTGCGAACTCGCTGAGCGCGGAGTCGTAGACCATGAACTTGCCGGGGTTGTCGCTGCCGATGTTCTGCAGCGGCGTGTACTCGGCACCGGTCTTGCGGTCGATGATCACCGAGTGACGCTGGGTGAACGTGCCGCGGCGGGTGTCCTGGCCGGAGAAACGGATGTTGCGTCCCTCGTCGACCAACGATCCGAGCGCCAACAGTTCGCCGAAGGCCCAGTCGACCTTGCCCTCGTGCGCCATCTCGCGACGCTTCTCGAGCACCGGCTTGACGCGCGGGTGCACGTTGAATCCGTCGGGAACGTCGAGGTGCGCATCGCCGATGCGGTGCAGCACGGCCTTGTCGACGGCCGTGGTGAGCTTGGCAGGCAACTGCTGGTCGAGTTCGACCGATTCGCTGGGCTCCGGGGTGTACTTCTCGAGTTCGCGTACCTCGTTGAAGACGCGTTCGAGCTGGCCCTGGTAGTCGCGGAGTGCGTCCTCGGCTTCCTTGAGCGAGATGTCTCCACGGCCGATGAGCGATTCGGTGTAGCTCTTGCGGACGCTGCGCTTGGTGTCGATGACGTCGTACATCGCCGGCTGCGTCATCGAGGGGTCGTCGCCCTCGTTGTGGCCGCGACGGCGGTAGCAGATCATGTCGATGACGACGTCCTTGTGGAACTTCTGACGGAAGTCCACCGCCAGCTGAGCCACCCAGGCGCAGGCCTCGGGGTCGTCGCCGTTGACGTGGAAGATCGGCGCGGCGATCATCTTCGCCACATCGGTGCAGTACTCGGACGAACGCGAGAACTCCGGTGACGTGGTGAAGCCGACCTGGTTGTTGACGACGATGTGCACGGTGCCGCCGGTGCGGTAGCCCCGCAGGTCGGACAGGTTCAGCGTCTCGGCGACGACGCCCTGGCCTGCGAATGCAGCGTCTCCGTGCAGCATCAGCGGCAGGACGGAGTAGCCGCCCTGGCCGGTGCCCTTGTCCAGCAGGTCCTGCTTGGCGCGGACGAGGCCTTCGAGAACCGGGTCGACGGCTTCGAGGTGCGACGGGTTCGCGGTGAGCGAGACCTTGATGTCGTTGTCACCGAACATCTGGATGTACGTGCCCTCGGCACCGAGGTGGTACTTCACGTCGCCGGAGCCGTGTGCGGCGGCCGGGTTCATGTTGCCCTCGAACTCGGTGAAGATCTTCGAGTAGGGCTTGCCGACGATGTTGGCGAGCACGTTCAGTCGGCCGCGGTGCGGCATACCGATGACGACCTCGTCGAGGGCGTACTCGGCGCTCTGGTCGATGACGGAGTCCATCATCGGGATGACCGACTCGGCACCTTCGAGCGAGAAGCGCTTCTGCCCGACGTACTTGGTCTGCAGGAACGTCTCGAACGCCTCGGCTGCGTTGAGCTTGCTCAGGATGTACTTCTGTTGCGCCACAGTCGGTTTGACGTGCTTGGCCTCGACGCGCTCCTGCAACCAGGTGACCTGCTCGGTCTCGAGGATGTGGGTGTACTCGACGCCCACGTGGCGGCAGTACGAGTCGCGCAGAACGCTGAGCACGTCCCGCAGCTTCATCTTGTCCTTGCCGTGGAATCCGCCGACCTTGAATTCGCGGTCGAGATCCCACAGCGTGAGGTCGTGGCTGATCACGTCGAGGTCCGGGTGCATCCGGAACTTGTCCTTGGTGAACTGCAACGGATCGGTGTCGGCCATCAGGTGACCGCGGTTGCGGTACGCCGCGATGAGTTCGAGCACGCGAGTGTTCTTGTCGACCGTGCCCTCGGGCAGATCCTTGCGCCAGCGAATCGGCTCGTAGGGGATCTTGAGCGAGTGGAACAGCTCGTCGTAGAACTCGTCGCTGATCAGCAGGTTGTGGATCGTCTTGAGGAAGTCGCCCGACTCTGCACCCTGAATGATGCGGTGGTCGTACGTCGAGGTCAGCGTCATGAGCTTGCCGACGCCGAACTCGGCGAGACGCTCGTCACTGGCTCCCTGGAACTCTGCCGGGTACTCCATGGCACCTGCACCGATGATGGCTCCCTGGCCGTTCATCAGACGCGGCACCGAGTGCACGGTTCCGATTCCACCGGGGTTGGTCAGCGAGATGGTGACGCCCTGGAAGTCCTCACCGGTGAGCTTGCCGTCGCGAGCACGACGGACGATGTCCTCGTACGCGTTGTAGAACTGCGTGAACGTGAAGTCCTGCGTGTTCTTGATGGCCGCGACGACGAGGGAACGGTTGCCGTCCTTGCCGGGCAGGTCGATCGCGAGACCGAGGTTGATCGCTGCCGGAGTGACGGCGTTCGGCTTGCCGTCGACCTCGGCGAAGTGGCGGTTCATGTTCGGGAACGCCTTGACGGCCTGCACGATGGCGTAGCCGAGCAGGTGCGTGAACGAGATCTTGCCGCCACGGGTGCGAGCGAGATGGTTGTTGATCACGAGGCGGTTGTCGACCATGAGCTTGGCCGGGATTGCACGCACGCTGGTCGCGGTCGGAATCTGCAACGAGGCGGACATGTTCTTCGCCACCGCTGCGGCAGCGCCGCGCAGAATCTTGCTCGACTCTTCACCGAACTCGGCTGCGGCGGGCTTTGCGGGAGCGGACTTCGCAGGCGCTGCCTTCTTCTCGGCAGGCTTGGCGGCAGCGGCGGGCTTCGAGGCCTCGGCCTTGGGAGCGGCGGCCTTGGGTGCTGCGGCCTTCGGCGCGTCGGTCTTGTCGGGAGCAGAGGCGGCCGGCTTGGCTGGTGGCGCGGGAGCTGCGGGAGGCGCGGACTTGGTGGAGCTACCGTTCGAGGCTGCGCCGTTGCCGGCCGCACCGTTGGATCCGGCGGTCTCGTCGGTCACGGCATCGGGGTCGTAACCGGTCAGAAACTCGTGCCAGCTCGCGTCGACGGATGAAGGGTCCTGCTTGAATCGCTGGTACATCTCGTCGACCAGCCATTGATTTTGTCCGAATTGGGTAGTAGAGCTGCTGCTCACGGCAGTAGTTCGCCTCGTTTCTGTCTTCGTTCCCGTTCAGCGCGCGTACGTGTCCAGGCTAGACCGTTGGTCCAGCTCACGTGCGTCCGGGACGTAGCTGTGATATGTACTCACCGGTAACCATCGGCCTCGTTGTCGATGACTCCTTGGACTATCGAATTATTCCCTCGGTTCGTTTCGGCTGCAGTCCACAGTTGCGCGTAGAAGCCGCCCCGCGTGCGGAGCTCCGAATGTCGACCTACTTCCACGATACGGCCGCCGTCGACCACCACGATCAGGTCTGCTCGTGCGGCGGTCGCCAAGCGGTGTGCGACGACCACTGCGGTTCGGGTCCGGGCGACGGCACTGCTGGCTGCCAGCACGGTGCGTTCGGTCGCGGGATCGAGCGTGGCGGTGGCCTCGTCTAGCAGCAGAAGGTCGGGGTCGACCAACTCGGCCCTGGCCAGTGCGATCAGCTGCCGCTGACCCGCGGACAGCCCTTGCCCGCGCTCGCCGACGGGTTGGTGCATACCGCCGCGAAGTGCAGCGATGGTGCTCAGAGCACCCACCGAGCGGGCAGCGTCCTCGATGTCGGCGCGGGTGGCGTCGGGCCTGCCGTAGGCGATGTTCGACGCGACGGTTCCGGTGAAGAGGTGCGCTTCCTGCGGTACGACGCCGAGTCGGTGCCGGTAGTCCGAGAGGCGATAGTCACGTAGATCGTGGCCGCCGACGCGCACCGATCCGGAGGTCGGATCGTAGAAGCGGGCCAGCAGTTTCACCACGGTGGATTTGCCCGCGCCGGTGCGTCCGACCAGCGCAACGGTGGTGCCGGCGGGAATCGTGAGATTTACCTCACTCAGCGCGTCGCTCTGGGCTCCGGCGTAGCGGAAACCGACGTCGACGAGATCGATGTCGGCGCGCAGACGTCCGCCGGGGAGGGCGGTGGCGTGCGCGGCGGTGGCAGTTTCGATGGAGCTGGTGGTGCGCAGCAGATCCCCGATCCGGCCGACACCGACACGTGCCTGCTGGTAACCGTCGAACACCTGCGAGAGCTGCTGGATCGGTCCGAAGAGCAGCCCGAGATAGAGCACGAACGCGACGAGGGTGCCCGCGGTGGTGGTGCCGGTGGCGATCTGATGTGCGCCGACGAACACGACGACGGCGAGGGCGACGTCGGAGAGCAACGTGATGAGGGGGAAGAACACCGAGATCGCGGTCTGCGATCGCATTCGGCTCGCCCGGTAGCGGTCGGAGCGTTCGGCGAACCGGGTTGCGGCGTACTCCTCGCGCCGATACGCCTGTGCGGCGCGCAGTCCCGTGACGTTCTCCTGGAAGTCGGCGTTGACGATCGAGATGCGCTCACGGGACGTCGAGTACGCCGCCGAGGAGATGCGCCGAAATATTACGGTGGCCACGGCGAGGGGCGGTACGACCGCCAACGCCACCAGGCCGAGAGTGGGGTCCGTGACGAGCAGGGCGGCCGCTATACCGACGACGGTCAACACGCTCACCACAGCGGTCGACGCCCCGGTCTGAATGAACGACGACAGTGCATCGACGTCGGTGGTCATTCGGGTCATGATCCGACCCGAGAGCTCACGCTCGTAGTAGTCGAGGCCGAGTCGCTGAATGTGCGCGTAGCTACGCACACGGAGACCGAAGAGGACTCGCTCGCCTGCCCGCGCAGTGATGACCGTCGTCCAACAGACGACGAACCAACTCGCCGCTGCCAACACGACGCCGATCGACGTGGCGATCCACAGCGTGTTCGAGTCTCCGCTCGCCACTCCGCTGTCCACCGCATAGCGAACGAGCGAAGGGAAGGCGATCGAGGCCAGTGAGTCCAGCGCGAGGAGCACCACAACCGCTGCGAGCAACGAGCGCACCGGGCTCAGCAGTCTGGACAGTCGAAATTCAGGGTCGGGTCGACGCAGGTCGGATCCCGATGTGCCCGGGTCCTCGGTAGCGGGAGGCAGGGCCGCGACTACCCGGGAGATGGCCGGTGTGGGTGCGAGTGAGCCGAATGCCCCGGCCATCGCAGTTCCGTGACCACCTCCACCTCCGGGCGCGGGTGTCGCGGTTGCGCCGGGTGCGACCGTTGCCTCCGGCGGCGAATCGGGCCAGAGGGTGTCGGCGGACGGGTCCACGATCGGCTCCGCACCGGGGGCGTCGTCGAGTTCGCCATCGCCGCCGGCCAGGAGCGCCCGGAACAACGGACAACGCTGATCCAGTTCGTCGACCGTTCCGGTGTCGATGATGCGGCCGTTGTCGAGCACGGCGACGCGGTCGGCCAGGGTGAGGGTCGAGCGGCGATGAGCGAGAACGAGAGTCGCGCGCGTGCGGACGCCGCGCAACGCGTCGAAGATGGCGGCCTCGGTCTCGGCGTCCACGGCGGAGGTGGCGTCGTCCAGGATCAGAATTCGCGGCTCGACGAGAAGAGCGCGGGCCAGTGCGATGCGTTGGCGCTGACCTCCGGACAGGGTGAGTCCGCGTTCACCGACGAGGCTGTCGTATCCCTCGGGCAGCGCGTCGATGAAGTTGGATGCCTGCGCCAGCCGTGCCGCACGCTCGATGTCCTCCGCCGTCGCGTCGGGCCTGCCGAGCGCGATGTTGGCGGCGATGGTGTCGGAGAAGAGGAACGGCTCGTCGAACACCAGGGAGATCGCCTCGCGTAGTGACGTCGAGTCGAGGTCGTCGATATCGATCGACGTTCCGTCGGACGTCAGCGCAATCTGTCCCCGAGAGGGGCGGTAGAAGCGGGGGAGCAGCAGCGCGAGTGCGGTCTTTCCCGAGCCCGCGTTGCCGACGACGGCCACCGTCTCGCCGGGCGAGATGGTCAGGTCCAGGCCGGTGAGCACGTCGCGTTCGGGCTCGAATCCGAAGGTCACCTCGGAGATACGGACCCCGAGCGGGCCGTCGGGCAACGCGACGGGTTCGGCCGGTTCCGGGTCGGACGGCTCGGTGTCGACCACCTCGTAGACGCGCTCGACGGCCGCACGGGAGAGCTGAGCCATGATCACCACCGACGAGACGGTGCGGGTCACGGCCGACAGGGTCGCGACGTAGGTGGCGAAGGCCAGGAACGTGCCGATCGTGATGTGGCCCTGCAGGGCGAGATAGCCGCCGAGGGCGATGACTCCGACGAGCCCGAGTTGAGGAATGGTGGCCATCGACGGTGCGAACCGCGAGTTGATCCTGGCCGATCGCATCCGCTCGGCGAACAGCGTGCGCCCCAGTGTCTCGATGCGATCCACCGCGCGTGCTTCCTGTCCGAAGCCCTTCACCACTCGGACGCCGGTGACTGTTTCCTCGACGTGCTGAGCCAGATCGGCAGCGCGTTGTTGAGCCGACCAGGTCGCCGCGAAGAGAGTGGGCCGCATTCGGTAGACCACGATGCCGACCGCAGGAACGATGAGGACCGCGACGACCGTGAGCAGCGGCGACAGATACGCCATGACCACCAGCGCCAGCACGAACTGCAGGACGGCACCCGCCGACAACGGCACCATGGCCAGCAGCCCCTGCACCAGTTGAAGGTCGGTGATGGATCTCGAGACGACCTGACCGGTACGGATTTCGTCCTGCTTGCGCCCGTCGAGCCGCTGCAGTGACGCGAGCAGGTCGAGGCGTAGATCGTGCTGGACGTCGATCGAGAGCCGGCCGGCGAGCATGCGTCGGCCGAATTGGCACGCGAACCGCACCAGACCCAACAGAGCGATGGCGGCTGCAACGGTGGCGATCTTCTCGCCGTTGCCTGCGGTCGCGTCGTCGATCGCCACTCGGGTCAGCAGCGGGAACGAAATGTCGATGACGGCCGCGATCATCGTCACGCCCAGGGCTCCCAGTGCGGTGCGGCGATGCAGCATGCACTGCGCGATCAGACGTCTGATCCATCCACGCCGGGTACCCGACGCGGGTTCTTCGCTACCGAGTGTCGACGAGTTGCGTCGGGGTGCCGCTGCACGGTCTTTCACCGCATTACTGTGTGCCATCGATTCACCACGGTAGACCCGAGTACCGACACGGTCCGCCTACGACCGCAGGGACCGGATACCCGGGTCGTTCCGCAGGCTCCACTCCCGCCCGTATGGGTCGTTCCGCAGGCTCCACTCCCGCTCGTATGGGTCGTTCCGCAGGCTCCACTCCCGCTCGTATGGGTCGTTCCGCAGGCTCCACTCCCGCTCGTATGGGTCGTTCCGCAGGCTCCACTCCCGCCGCAGACCTCAGCCGATGTCGCGGGTTCGAGCCAGGAACCAGCCGACGCCGACGAGGATCGCCGCCCACAGCGCGAGTCCGAGCGGTGCCCACGGCCACGACGCCAGGTCGCCTGCGCCGTCGAGTTGAGTCGCTGCCATCGTCGGCAGAGTCAGGTTCGACGGAAGCGCCACGGCGACCGATCCGAGCCCGACTCCGAACAGGATCAGCGAGAGCAGACCCTCGCCGAACGGCAGCCAGGCAACGAGCACGACCGCAGCCCACGTCGGGGATTTGAGCAGCAGACCGAGGCCGGCGCCGATCAGCGACCACAGCACGACGCCGAGGAGGCACGACGCCACCACGCCGATGAACGCACCGTCGAGCAGCACGGTCCGCTCGTTGAAGATCAGCAGGCAGATCAGGCTGGCCAGCAGCACCACCAGCCCGTATCCGAGGCCGAACAGCGCAGTGACGATGAGTTTGGCGGCGATCACTCCGTCTCGGCCGCGAGCGGTGAGGAAGCTGGTGGTGATGGTCTGGTGGCGGAATTCGGTTCCGGTGTTGACGGCACCGAAGATGCCTGCGAACAGAATTGCGGCACCGGCGGCGACGTACAGGCCGATCGAGGCGACCCCGCCCGAGATATCCAGGTCTTCCTCGAACTCGCCCAACTGGTTCGCGATCACCGACGTGATGACGGAAGCGAAGATTCCGACGACGAGCGGCGTGATCGCCAGCGCCCACCAGAATTTCAGTGTCGTGACCTTGCGGATCTCCGACGTCAGCAACGCGTTCATCGCGGACCCCCGTTCCAGTTCTGCGGCGCACCGTAACCGGGCGGCGGGCCGTAGCCCTGGTGGTGACCCGGCGGCGGGCCGTAACCCTGCGGCGGCCCGCCGTACGGATTCTGCTGAACGGGTGCAGCGTTGTACTGACCTGCGGTCATCGACAGGAACACCTGCTCGAGGTCGACGTGTTCTCCGGTGGTCCCGAAGATCGTCACCTGGGCGTCGGCAGCGATGCGAGCGATCGTGGCCGCGTCGGTACCGGCGACGCCGATGCGTCCGTCGGGCAGCAGTTGACTGTCGTTGAATCCATTCGATGCCAACGCCAATGCCAATGCCGCGGGGTCCGATGCGGCCACGAGTACGCGGCTCGGACGCGTCGATCGCAGTTGCGCGATGGATCCCTGGTAGACGAGTGCACCGGCGCTGACGATCACCAGATTGTCGACGGTCTGCTCGATCTCGCGCAGGATGTGACTCGACACCAGCACGGTGCGTCCCGACGCGGCGAATGCCTTCAGGAAGTCGCGCAGCCAGGCGATGCCCTCGGGGTCGAGACCGTTCGCGGGTTCGTCGAGCACGAGGATTTCCGGATCCCCCAGCAGCGCGGTTGCCAACGTGAGGCGTTGACGCATGCCGAGGGAGTATCCGCCCGCGGCGCGGTCGGCGGCGTCGCCGAGGCCCACCAGGTGCAGCACGTCGTGTGCGCGACTGTCGGGTACGCCGATCGCGGCGGTGTAGATCTTCAGGTGATGTGCAGCGCTGCGCTTGGGGTGCAGGCTCAGCGAGTCGAGGACGGCTCCCACCGTGCGAGCCGGGTGGGTTGCCGTGCGGAACGGAACGCCGTTGACGAGGCCGACGCCGGAGGTGGGTGCAACGAGCCCGAGGAGCATGCGCAGTGTCGTCGATTTACCCGATCCGTTGGGGCCGAGGAATCCGGTGACGGTTCCGCGTGGAACCGCGAAGCTCAGGTCCGAGACCGCGCGAACAGTACCGAACTGCTTGGTCAGTGCGTGCGCTTCGAGCGCTGCTCCCGAGTAGCTGGTCATCCGTGCGCACTCCCCCTCACCGTGAAACACCTCGTGTACCGGCTGCGCGCGGCAACCGGTACACGAGGCTACGGGGTGTGACCGACATCCGGGCCGACCACTCGCACACGAGCCCTCCGCGTCAGCGATGCAGCGCGGCGGCGATCTCTCGGTAGGTCTCGAGCGGATCGGCCATGTCGGGTAGAGAGTGCAGTGTCACGTGCGATGCACCAGCGTCGAGGTGCTCGTTCAATCGTGCTGCGATCGCGTCGGCCGTGCCGTGCGCAACCAACGCGTCGATCAGTCGGTCGCTGCCGCCGTCGCCGATCTCCTCGTCGGAGTAGCCGAGTCGGTTCAGATTGTTGGTGTAGTTGCGCAGATGCAGGTACGGGTTGTTGACCGGTGGCCGGCCGATCGAGCGCGCCTTCTCCGGATCCGACTCGAGGACCACCTTGTGCTCGGGGGCCAGAATCTTGTTCGGTCCCAGTGCTTCTCGCGCTTCGCGGGTGTGCTCGGGGGTGGTCAGGTAAGGATGCGCACCTGCAGTGCGGTCGGCCGCCAGCGCGAGCACCTTCGGGCCGAGAGCCGCCAGGACGCGTCGTTCCACCGGGACCCCGGCCTCGTCGAGAGCGTCGAGGTACGCCACCAGCGCGTCGTACGGCTTGGTGTATTCCTGCGTCGCCTCCGGGTGGCCTGCGCCGATGCCGAGGACGAAACGGCCCGGGTGCTTGCTCTCCAACCGGTGATACGACGCCGCGACGTCGGCCGCTGCGTCCGACCAGATGTTGACGATGCCGGTGGCGACGACAACGGTCTCGGTGGCGTCGAGGATCTCCTCGGTGGTGGTCAGATCCGCAGGCGGCGAGCCGCCGAGCCAGATCGTTCCGTAGCCGAAGGACTCGATTGCCCGGGACAGTTCGGGAGTGAACGCCGAGTGCAGTCGCCAGACGCCGTACGTGCCGAGTTCAGGTGTGGAAGTCATGCTCGTGTCAACGCGTCCGACTCGTGAAGATTCCGTGAGCGCTCATTCGTCCGGCTCGATGATGCGATTCTCCGGGAACCGGGCCGGTGGCGGACCGAACGCGTCGCGGGCGTTCTTGATGACACCCTTGCCGACCGCGCGGTTGCCTGCGCCACCGATCGCCGCCCCGATTCCGGCGGGCAGCATCTTGCCGACCAACAGCGCGCTGCGTTTGGCGAGGTACTTGGTGATGAACTTCTTCACCAGCGACTTGTTCATCGTCGCCATCGAGCCGCCCGGGATACGGGAGGTGATCAGCGGGCCCCAGTTCTTGGCCGTCTTGCCGACTGTTCGTTGCACGATCTGCATGCCCGATTCGCCCAGCGCGACCGACAGCACCAGAGCGCGCCGTTGCTGGTGGTTCTCGACGGGAATGCCGTGCACGGACGCGACCGAGAGTGTCAGCAGCGCCGAGGACTCGATGAAGAACGCGGTTTCGGCACCCACCGCGGCGAGCGAGGCGGCGGTCCCGACGCCGGGGATCGCCGCGGCACCGCCCACTGCCGAGCCGCTGCCGGTGACCGCGAGCAGGAACCGCTTCTCGAGGCGTTCGATGATCTGTGCCGGGGTGTCGTACGGGTGTGCTCGACGCACGTGCGCGACGTACTTGTCGACGGCGGGTCCCTGCAGGCGGCTGGCGTTGTCGAGAATGTTGACCAGCGCGCGTTCGAGCTTGCCTCCGCCCCCGACCTCCACCTGTGCGTCGTCCTTCTTGCCTGCCATCGATCTCTCTTTCGGTTGCGAGTGTGGTGGCCGGTCGATCCGGAGGGTCAGCGCACCCAGTGATCGGGCGGAACGAGCTCGTCGGGCTTCGGCGGCGGGGGAGCGGTGCCGTCGCCGAAGGGTGATCCTCCCAGGGATTCGCGACCGTGGGGTTCGAGCCAACCGGTCAGGTCCGGGCCCTTGGGCACGATGCCCGACGGATTGATGTCGGTGTGCACCTCGTAGTAGTGCCGCTTGATGTGGTCGAAGTCGACGGTGTCGCCGAATCCGGGGGTCTGGAACAGGTCGCGTGCGTAGTTCCACAGCACCGGCATCTCGCTGAGCTTGCTCCGGTTGCATTTGAAGTGGCCGTGATAGACGGGATCGAACCGCACGAGCGTGGTGAACAGTCGTACGTCGGCCTCCGTGATGTGGTCACCGACCAGGTAGCGCTGTGTCGACAAGCGTTCGACTAGCCAGTCGAGGCGGGCGAACAGTCGGTCGTAGGCCTTGTCGTACGCCTCCTGGGAGCCGGCGAATCCGCAGCGATAGACGCCGTTGTTGACGTCTCGGAACACGAGATCGGCAACCTCGTCGATCTCGCCGCGCAGCGCCTCGGGGTACAGATCCGGGGCTCCGTCGCGGTGGTACTGCGTCCACTCGGTCGACAGGTCGAGGGTGATCTGTGGGTAGTCGTTGGTGACGACCTCACCGGTGGGGACGTCGACGATGGCAGGGACGGTGATGCCGCGCTCGTAGTCCGGGAAGCGGGCGAAGTACGCGTCCTGCAACCTCTGGATCTGCAGAACGGAGTCGACGCCGCCCGGCTCCTCCTGGAAGTTCCAGCTGCGCGGGTCGTGCGTGGGTCCCGGAATGCCGAGGGATAGCACATCTTCGAGCCCGAGCAGTCGACGAACGATGATGGACCGATGCGCCCACGGGCAGGCGCGTGCGGCGATCAGTCGATATCGACCGGGCTCGACCGGGTAGCCGTCCCGGCCGTCCGCGGTGATTCGAGTCGGAATGTAATTGGTGTCGCGCGTGAATTCTTTACCCGGCTTCACGTAGGCGGCATCGTCGGCCATGCTGTTCACTCCTCGCATCGAACTGTTCTGTCGACGCTACCCAGTTCGGAGCCGACTCAACCTCGATCAGCGCGAAGCACTGCGGTGTGACACACGCCGATCTCGACGTAACCCAGCCGCGCGGCGAGGCGTCGAGCAACGGCGTTCTCCGGTCGCGATCGCCACTGCGGAATCAGGCCGTCGTCGATGGCGTCGTTGGTTGCCAGCCTGCCGACCACCTGGGCGTGGCCCCGCCGGCGATGGTCCGGGTCCGTCAGGACCCGCATGTCGGCCAGTATCAGCTGCTCCTCCGAGTAGCCGGCCGAGGCAAGGGAGTGCGCCGAGTCGGCCGGTCGGTCATCGCCGAGCAGAGTGAACCAGTTCCGCGAGACCGGTTCGCCGAATGCTTCGGCGACGTCGGCGTCACTGCAGTGCGCGGCGAGGTTGCGGGCGTGCTCCGCGTCGTGGGAGATCAGCGGGTCGTGAACGTCGATGGTGTGGCCGATGTCCGACCCGTAGGCGAGCGTGTGAGTACCGATCTCGTACCGCTCCGATCGATCGCCCAGCAGCGACGAGATCCAGGTGCGGTCGATACCGGCGTGGCCGGCGATCGCCCGCGAGGCGTCCACGGCCCAGGACGGACCGGCGATCAGGGTGGTCTCGGCCAGTCGCAGGACGGTGATGTCTTCGGTGGCACCGACATGTTCGACGCGGTCCGCGTCCGTGTCGAGGGCACGATCGTCCATCTGCAGTCGTCGACACCAGGCCAACCGGACGATGTCGAGTCGGTGGCGATCGAACGGGCCGGCATCGAGAAGAGGGAGATCCACGTCTGAAACCCTAGCCACAGAGACCCTGGGCGACGTTTCGGTTTCACCGTCCCAAAGCAATCTTTCGAACTTTTTTGCCCCCGGTGTTTCGCTCAGCGCCGATAGATGGCAGACTCGCATTTGAGATTAGAGCTTCGACGTGAAGATCTAGCTCGCTTACAGAAGGTTTACAGAATGACGCAGGGCAGTGTGAAGTGGTTCAACGGCGAAAAGGGCTTCGGCTTCATCGAGCAGGATGGTGGCGGACCGGACGTTTTCGTTCATTACTCGGAGATTCAGGGTAGCGGCTTCAAGTCGCTCGACGAGGGCCAGCGCGTGGAGTTCGAGGTGGGCCAGGGTCAGAAGGGCCCCCAGGCTACCGGCGTCCGCGCCATCTGATTCAAGCTTCGTAACCCGATTTCTCCTGGTGGAGTGACCTTCTCGAAGTAATCTCCACCAGAAACTCGGTGACAGGGCCGGATACACGGAAGAAATTCCGAGTATCCGGCCTTCGTCTGTTCGAACGGGACATCGACTGCGGTCGGTGTCCTTTTTCGTCTCTATGTCCGGATAATCCCCAGGTCAGAGCATTGTCCGGGTTGTCAATCCCAGTTCTATTGTTCTATATTCCAACTGGAATAATTCAGTCGGGACATTCAGATCTGAGGTGAGGTTCGATGCGAGGCGAGGCAGTGAACCCGCTGGGCGTCTCGGTTCTCGCCCTGTTGTCCGAGAGTCCGATGCATCCCTACGAGATGTATCAACTTCTGTTGGAGCGCAAAGAGGATCGGATCGTCAAGGTTCGACCCGGATCGCTCTACCACGCCGTTGCTCGCCTCCACGGGCAGGCGCTGGTCGCCGAGGTCGGCACCGACCGCGGCGGCAACCGACCCGAACGCACCACGTACGAGATCACGCCCGCAGGCCGACGAGTTCTCGTCGATCGCCTCGCCGAGATTCTCCGCACCCCGTTGCGTGAATATCCGCAGTTCACCCTCGGCCTGTCCGAGATGCACAACCTGGCGGCGTCCGAGGCGATCGCGTTGCTCCGCGCACGCATCGAGGACCTCGAGGTGGAGATCGAGGAACTGTCCGGCTATCAGCGGTTGGCGGCCGACCGCAACATATCCGAAATCTACTGGGCTGGAATCGATTACACGTACCACATGTTGTCAGCCGAAGTGAACTGGTTGACGAGTTACATCGCTCGGGTCGACAGTGGCGAGCTGGCGTGGCCGCACGAGATATCCACACACCACACGACCCTGACGGATCGAAACCAGGAGAGCACATGAACGTCGTCGAGACCGCTCCGCCACAACGAGAGATCAAGCCCTGGCCCGCCCTGTGGGCGCTGTGCTTGGGCTTCTTCATGATTCTGGTCGACACCACCATCGTGGCCGTCGCGCAGCCGGCGATCCTCACGGGCCTGAACACCGACATCAACAACGTCATCTGGGTGACCAGCGCGTATCTGCTGGCCTACGCGGTGCCGCTGCTCGTCACCGGGCGTCTCGGTGACAAGTTCGGTCCCAGAAACCTCTACATCGCCGGCCTCGTTCTGTTCACACTCGCGTCGGCCTGGTGCGGCCTCTCCGGGTCCATCGAGATGCTCATCGCAGCGCGTGCGGTCCAGGGTCTCGGTGCTGCGATGATCACCCCGCAGACGATGGCCGTGATCACCCGGGTGTTCCCCGCCGAGAAGCGCGGAACGGCCATGGGCGCGTGGGGTGCCGTCGCAGGCGTGGCGACACTCGTCGGCCCGATCCTCGGCGGCGTCCTGGTCGACTCCCTCGGCTGGGAGTGGATCTTCTTCATCAATCTGCCGGTCGGTGTTCTCGCAATCGTGTTGGCGCTGAAGTTCGTTCCCGTGCTACCCACCCATGATCACAAGTTCGATCTGCTCGGCGTGGCGTTGAGCGCCATCGGACTGTTCTGCATCGTGTTCGGCATTCAGGAAGGACAGAAGTACGACTGGGGAACGGGAATCTGGATCCTCATCGGCACCGGCCTGCTCGTCTTCGCCGGGTTCGTCTACTGGCAGGCGGTGAACAAGAGCGAACCGCTGGTCCCGTTGGCGCTCTTCCGTGATCGCAATTTCTCGCTCTCCAATATCGGTATCGCCGCAATGGGTTTCGCGATGTCCGGCATGATGCTGCCGATCATGTTCTACGCGCAGAGCGTCACCGGGCTCACCCCTACCCGTTCGGCACTGCTGTTCGTCCCGATGGCGCTGCTGACCGGCATTCTCGCCCCCAATGTCGGCAAGCTCGTCGACAAGACGCATCCCCGCTACATCGCTGGTTCCGGATTGTTCATCCTGGCCGCCTCGCTGCTGTGGTTCGCGTACGAGATGACGCCCACCACCGCGATCTGGAAGCTGCTTCTGCCCGTCGCGGCGATGGGCGTGGCGAACGCGTTGATCTGGTCTCCGTTGGCGGCCACCGCAACTCGTAACCTGCCGATGAGTCAGGCGGGCGCAGGTTCGGGTATCTACAACACCACCCGCATGATCGGCTCCGTGCTCGGTAGTGCGGGCATCGGCGCGCTCATCCAATCGCGCTTGGCCGCCGAACTACCTACCGGTGGATCGGCTTCGGGGGCAAACGAATTCGCCGGCCGAGTGCCCGAGATGCTGCGGGACGGCTTCACCGCCGCGATGGCGCAGTCTTTGATCCTGCCCGCCGCAGTGTTGGTCGTCGGCATGATCGCGGTCTGCTTCTACACCCGGCCTGCGTTCGAGTAAGTGCCTGCGGCAGTGGTGCGGTCATGCGCCTTCCAAGGCACCTGACCGCACCACTGCGCATCGGGTCGTTCCGCAGGCTCCACTCCTACGCGAAGCGCACTACAGGCCCAGATCGCGTCCGATCAGTTCCTTCATGATCTCGTTCGATCCGGCCCAGATCTTGGTCACGCGAGCGTCTTTCCACGCCCGAGCGGCGCGGTACTCGTTCATGAATCCGTAGCCGCCGTGCAGCTGTACGCAGTGGTCGAGGATTTCGTTCTGCACCTGCGAGCTCCACCACTTGGCCTTGGCTGCATCGATGGCCGTCAGCTCACCGATTCCGTGCGCGGCGATGCAGTTGTCGATGTATGCCTGTGCCACATCGAGTTTGGTGACGAGCTCGGCGAGCAGGAACTTGTTCCACTGCAGTGAACCGATCTGCTGGCCGAATGCCTTGCGGTCCTTGGCGTACTGCAGTGTCTCCTCGAGAATGGGGCGGACGTGTCCGAGGTTGGCCACCGAGCAGCTGATGCGTTCCTGGGGGAGTAGCTGCATCATGTGGATGAAGCCGCCGTCGAATTCGCCGATCATGTTCGAGCTCGGAACACGCACGTTCTCGAAGAACAGCTCGGCCGTATCGGATTCGGGCTGGCCGACCTTGTCGAGCTTGCGGCCGCGGGAGAATCCTTCGGTGCCGTTCTCGACGGCGAAGAGCGTGATGCCCTTGGCCTTCTTCTCCGGCGTCGTGCGGGTGGCGACGATGACGAGATCGGCGGAGTTGCCGTTGGTGATGAAGGTCTTGGAGCCGTTGATGATGAAGTCGTCGCCGTCCTTGACGGCGGTGGTCTTCAGCGCGGCCAGATCGGAGCCACCGGACGGCTCGGTCATCGCGATCGCGGTGAGGATCTCGCCGCTGCAGAAGCCGGGCAGCCACCGCTTCTTCTGCTCCTCGGTGGTGAGCTTGACGAGGTAGGGCGCGACGATGTCGACGTGAATACCGAAGCACGACGCCACCGCGGCACTCGAGCGGGCGAGTTCCTCGGCGAGGACGGCGTTGAATCGGTAGTCCTCGGCTCCGCTGCCGCCGTATTCCTCCGGTACCTCGAGGCCCAGGAAGCCGTTGCGTCCGGCTTCGAGCCAGATCTCGCGGTCGATGTATCGCTGTTCGACGAGCTTCTCCTCGACCGGCGTGATGGTTCGGGTGACGAATTCTCGAACCGATGCGCGGAAGTCCTCGTGGTCGGACTCGAACAGACTGCGCTTCATCTAGGTGTTCCTCTCGGTAACGTTCACTTTCCTGCGCACAATACTCGGTGGTAACAAGGTCCTCGGACGGGTGTGGCACTATGCGAACCATGGCTGACGCACCCACTTCGCTCGTTCGATCGACCACCGCGGCCGGCGCGGAGGTCGCCGTCCTCACCTTCGACCACGGCCCGCTCAATCTGTTCGATCAGGCCATGTTCGACGCGGTGGCCGCGAACGTCGCCGATCTCGTCGCGCGACCTCCGCGTGCGGTATTGCTGCGCGCCGAGGGCAAGGTCAACTCGGCAGGCGTCGACGTTCATGTCTTCGAGGGCCTGTCCGCTGCGCAGGGCGCCGATCTGTGGCGTGGTCTGTTCGCGCAGATTGCTCATCCGCTCGAGTCGTTGCCCTGCCCGGTGATCTACGCCGCGCACGGGTTGACGCTCACCGCGGCGTTCGAGATCTCGTTGGCCTGCGACATCATCCTGGCCGGACCGAAGGCGAAGTTCGGTCTGGTCGAGACCGTCGTCGGTCTGACGCCGTCGATGGGTGGGCCGCAGCGTCTGGCCGAGCGGGCCGGTTCGGGTCGGGCTCGCGAGCTCGTCATGACCGGTGATCTGTACGACGCCCAGACGCTGAAGGAGTGGGGCGTGGTCAATCAGATCCACGACGACGTCGACGCCGCCGCGCTCGCGCTGACGCATCGATTGGCCGACGGCCCCACCGTCGCGCACGCGGCAACCAAACAGATTGTGGCAGCGTGGCGTTCCGGTGGTGTGGCCCACGCGGACGAGATCACCTCGGAGGTCTCCGGGGCACTCTTCGAGACCGAGGATCTGCGCGGCGCAGTGCAGAGCTTCCTCGAGGTCGGCCCGGGTAAGGCGACGTACACGGGCAAGTAGAATCGTATGAGTGAGTAATGATCAGCTGGCCGAACTGCACCTGCACATCGAAGGGTCGCTCGAACCTCCGCTGATCTTCGATCTTGCCCAGCGCAACGCAATCACGCTGCCGTACAACGATATCGAAGAACTGCAGGCGAAATACGAGTTCAGCGACCTGCAGTCGTTCCTCGATCTGTACTACGCGAACATGGCCGTGTTGCAGACCGCCGAGGATTTCGCCGACCTGGCCCGCGCGTACTTCCGCCGCACCGCGCAGGCCGGGGTGACGCACGCGGAGATCTTCTTCGACCCGCAGGCGCACACCGAGCGTGGTGTCCCGCTCGCGGCCGTCGTCGAGGGATTGGCCGACGCCTGCGCGACCAGCGAGCGCGAATTCGGCGTCACCAGTGGGTTGATCGCGTCGATCCTGCGCGACAAGCCGGTGCTGCACGCCAATCAACTGCTGGAGGATCTGTTGTCGATGCAGGCCCCGATCATCGGGCTCGGTCTCGACTCCGCCGAGGTGGGCTATCCTCCGTCACTGTTCGTCGACGTGTTCGCCAAGGCCCGCGCCGAGGGTTTGCATGTCGTCGCCCATGCCGGTGAGGAAGGCCCGCCCGACTACATCTGGCAGGCACTGGATCTGCTGAAGGTCGAGCGCATCGATCACGGTGTGCGGTGCCTCGAAGACGAGACACTGGTGAATCGACTTGTCGAGGAACAGATCCCGCTCACCGTCTGCCCGCTGTCCAATGTCCGGCTCAAGGTGATCGACGACGTCGAGCAGCTGCCCTTGCGGCAGATGCTCGAGCGCGGCCTGTCGGTATCGATCAATTCCGACGA
Source organism: Rhodococcus sp. 05-340-2 (assembly GCF_002258915.1). Classification (NCBI taxonomy): domain Bacteria; kingdom Bacillati; phylum Actinomycetota; class Actinomycetes; order Mycobacteriales; family Nocardiaceae; genus Rhodococcus; species Rhodococcus sp. 05-340-2. Next base: position 30,209 of record NZ_NOYU01000025.1, on the reverse strand, counting down.
TCCCGCCTACTTCGGCGGGTACGTCGACGACAACTTCGCTGCCCTCGAAGCTGGCATGGGTCTGACAGCGGCCGAGCGACAGCAGTTGGCCGAGAACTCGATTCGCGCGAGCTTCGCAACTGTCTAGATCAGTGCGACTGTCTGGATCAGCTCGCCGTCACCGAGATCCTCGGGTAGCCGGTCGCTCCGTCGGGAACGGTGTCGGCGGTCTTGTTGGTCTGCAGCTCTCCCTCGGAGTTGGTGGCCCGGGCACGGATCGCATGCTGCCCGGCAGGCAGATCCAGCTCGACCGTCCATTGCCGCCAGGTGTCCTTGGAGTACTCCTCAGAGAGAGTGGCCGGCACCCAATTGCCCTCGTCCACTTGCACTTCCACGCCCTCGATGCCGGTGTGCTGATCCCAGGCGACGCCCGCGATCACCGACTTCCCGGCCGGCACCGAGCTGCCCGATCTCGGGGTGTCGATTCGTGAGGCGGTCTTGATCGGTCCGAGTGCGCCCCAGCCGCGATCGGTCCAATAGGCCGTCACCTTGTCGAATCGGGTGATCTCGATGTCGGTGACCCACTTGGTCGCCGAGACATACCCGTACAGGCCCGGAACGACGAGCCGCGCCGGGTAGCCGTGCTCGACGGGCAGCGGCGCACCGTTCATTCCCACAGCCAGTAAGGCATCGCGGCCGTCGAGGAGAACCTCCAGGGGAGTGCCCGCGGTGAAGGCGTCGCTGCTCGACGACAGAGCCATGTCGGCGTCGGGGGAGATGCCCGCTTCTTCGAGAATGTCCTTCAGCGGGTAGCCGATCCACGTCGCATTGCCCACGAGATCGCCGCCGACGATATTGGACACGCAGGTCAGGGTGACCGTCTTCTCCACTGCCTGGCGCTCGGCGAGGTCGGCGAACGTCAGCTCGATCTCGCGGTCCACCATGCCGTGGATGCGCAACGACCACGTATCCGACGCCAGGCGCGGCACGACCAACGCGGTGTCGATGCGGTAGAAGTCGTCGTTCGGGGTGATGTACGACGCGAGGCCGTCGATCTTCAGGTCCGCCCCCTCCGGAATCGGGGGTTGCGGGGTCGGCGTGGGCAGCATGAAGCCGAGTCGATCCGCGGTGACGGCTCGGGCCGAGGTCAGCATCCGTCCGGCTGTTCCGGCGACGACGCCGAGCACCGCAGCACCGGCGGCGAGAGTGAGGAAGCTGCGTCGGGTCATTCCTTCGGTCGCCGGGGTGGTGGCACCGATCAGGGCGTGCAGGACGACGATGCCGACGATGACGCCGCCGATGGTCGGGACTGCGGAGAGGGCCGTCGCGTCGGGTCGGGTCACCGCCGCAAGTGCGCCCACTAGTCCCAGTACTGCGAAGACGACGGCACCGATCGGTTTGCGGGCGATGCCTGCCGCTGCGGCGATGGCACCGATCACCACGGCCATGCCGATGAACAGGGCGAGCTTGTCGGAGGTGCCGAACGTGTCGATGGCCCATTCACGGACCGGGGCCGGACTGTGGTCGACGGCCGAGGACCCGACGGCGGTCAGCGGTGACGAGTTGGGTCCGATGGGGACGGCGATCAATTCACCGACACCGAGGACGACTCCGGCGGCGATGATGCCGGACAGCGCGCGTTTTCCTGTGCTCACTCGTTCCAATGTAAGCGTGCGGGGAGCGTCCGCGTGCACGGGACACTCCACTCGACGCGTTGGCCTGGGGAAACCCACTCGAAGGTCGCAGGAGTGGAGCAGGAATTGCGTGGAACGCTACACCGGTCAGCCCTCACGACAGCAGACGCTCGAGGTAGTCGCTGCCGAACAATCGTGTCGGGTCCATCGAATCCCGAACACGCAGGAAGTCGTCGAAGTGTTCGTAGGTATCGCGCAGCTCATCGCCGCCGAGGGAATGCAGTTTGCCCCAGTGCGGACGCCCGCCTACGCTGCGGCAGATGGTTTCGACGGCGTCGAAGTATTCGCGGTGATCTCGTCGGTGGTATTGGTGCACGGCGATGTAGGCCGTCGGGCGCCCATAGGCCGTGGAGAGCCAGATGTCGTCGGCTGCGGCGAATCGTACTTCGACGGGAAACGCGATGGACATCGAAGACTGCTCGAGCCAGCGATCCACCTCGCGCAGCACCCAGCCGATCTCGGCTGCAGGAACGGCATATTCCATCTCGACGAACTTGACGGTCCGCGACGACGCGAACACCCGGTACGAGCGGTCGGTGTACTCGCGGGCCGACAGGGCCCGGGCCGAGACCGCGTTGAGGCGGGGGATCAAGGCCGGCATACGCGTCACCACGCGGTTGAGGCCCTCGAAAACCGTGTTGGACAGTAGTTCGTCGTCGAGGTACGAACGCACCTTGCCCAGCGGGCGCAGCGCAGCGTCGCCGGGCAGGCGGGTGTTGTGTTTGGTCAGCACCCGGTCGGTGTGCGGAAACCAGTAGAACTCGAAGTGGTCGACGCCTGCGACGGTCGCATCGAGATCGGCGAGCGTCGCTCGCAGCGTCGACGGCTCCTCGACGGCCCGTAAGGCGAAGGCCGGAACGCATTCGAGCGTGACCCGGGTGATGACGCCGAGCGCACCGAGCCCGACGCGTGCCGCGTCGAACAGATCCGTGTTCTCGTCGCGAGAGCACCGAACGAGCCGGCCGTCTGCGGTCATCAGCTCCACCGCGCACACCTGCGTGGCGATGCCGCCGAAGCGGGCTCCGGTTCCGTGAGTACCCGTGGAGATGGCACCGGCAACCGATTGTTCGTCGATGTCGCCCAGGTTCGTCATGGCCAGGCCGAGGTCCCACAGCCGCGCGGTCAGCTCGTGCAACCGGGTGCCGGCGAGCACCGTCACCCGGGCGGAACCGTCGTCGTGGCGGACGACCGATTCGATCCCACGCAGTGAATCCAGGCTGATCTGAACGCCGTCGGTGACCGCGATCGGGGTGAAGGAGTGTCCGGCACCCACGCATCGCACCGTTCGAGACCTGTCGACGGCACGCTGCAGAACGCTGCGCAGTTCGTCCACCGATGCGGGCTCGGCACGCTGCGCCGGATACGCATGCTGATTGCCCGCCCAGTTCTGCCACGACCGCTCGATCATCCGATCACTATCGCACTCCCGAAACCACACCGAGCTCCCCGTGGGTCAATACGAGGCACAGACCTCGGCAGCGCCCTAGTATCGGGTCATGCAATCGAGGCTGCCCGCTGATGTGCGACGCGCACAACTGGTGCAGTCTGCGATCGACGTCGCCGAGCGGGTCGGGATCGAGTCCCTGACCGTGCGTGCTCTCTCGGAACAAGCCGAGGTCACCAAGGGCATCGTGCAGTACCACTTCGAGACCAAGCAGGATCTGGTGATCGCGATGGGGGAGCACCTCATCGTCGATGTCACCGAGATTCTGCACGCCGCGTTGGACAGTGCCGTGGGCACGCGCGAACTCCCAGGCGTTCGTGGTCTGCGGGAGTTGGTGCACGGCGGTCTGAGCGCAGTGTGGTTGCTGATCGAGAAGTCGCCGGATCGGCAGTTGCTCGCCTACGAGATCAAGACCTATCTGCTGCGCCATCGCGCGCTCGGGTCCGCCACGGCCGCCGAGATCGCCAGTGGGCAGTACCGAATTCGGGACTCCGAGGCCCGGTTGTTCTTCGAGAAGTGTTCCGCCCACACCGGGACGCGATGGATCGAGCCGGTGGCGTCGATCGCGCGTTTCGGGATGGCCACCCTCGACGGGCTGGTGCTGCGGTGGTTGGTCGACGGCGACGATCTCGAGGTGCTGGCGCAGATCGACGACCTGTCGGGGCTGATTGCAAGCAAGGCCTTGGACTGCTGAGGACCGGCGTGGCAGATGCTCGCTGGGACTTCTGGGCTGCGGAGTGTTTGACTGTGTAGGCCTGGCAACGACGACGAAGGAATACGCCGCATGAGTTCGATCGCCGGTGTCGCAACCACCGACACGACACCACTGTCCCGTATCGCCGCTGCCACCGAGGGTCTCGAATCACCTTTGGCTGCAGTCGATTCCGCGGCGCTCGATGCCAATGCTGCTGCTCTGCGGGCACGGGCGGACGGAGTGCCGATCAGGATCGCGAGCAAGTCGGTTCGGTGCCGGGCGGTACTGGATCGGGTGCTCGCGGCCGACGGCGTGAGCGGGGTCATGGCGTACTCGCTGCGTGAGGCGATCTGGTTGGCGCGCCACGGCGTCGAGGACATCCTCATGGGGTACCCGACGGTCGATCGCACCGCCCTCGCCGAGGTCGTGAACGATCGTGTTCTGTCGGGGCGCATCACGCTGATGGTCGACGACGTCGCACAGCTGGACATCGTGCGCGACGCGACCGACAGTGATCTTCTCAAGCCGCGTATCTGTATCGACGTCGATGCCTCGCTGCGGATCGGGCCGCTGCACATCGGTGTCAGACGTTCGCCGCTGCGCGAACCCGAGCAGGTCGCCGCCTTCGCGCGGGTGGCGCAGGCGCGTGGGTTCCGGGTGGTCGGTCTGATGTTCTACGAGGCGCAGATCGCCGGTGTGCCCGATTCCAATGTTGCGGTGGAATGGATGAAGTCGCTGTCGTCGCGTGAGATCTCCACGCGCAGAACGGCGGTGGTCGAGGCCGTGACCGCGGCCGTCGGGCGGATCGAGATCGTCAACAGTGGCGGTACCGGGTCGATCGACTTCTCGGCCGCCGATCCGGTCGTCACCGAGGTGACCGCGGGATCGGGTTTGTTCGCGCCGACGCTCTTCGATCGGTATCGCGCATTCTCGGCCGAGCCCTCGCTGTTCTTCGCGCTGCCCGCGGTGCGCAAGCCGACGCCGCAGATCGCCACGCTGTTCGGTGGTGGCTACATCGCGTCAGGTCCGGCGTCGACGTCGAGGTCCCCGCGGCCGATCGCCTGGTCGAGAAAGGCCAGGGGAGTGGTGACGTCCGGTCTGAGGCTGCTGCGCAACGAAGGTGCGGGCGAGGTGCAGACTCCGGTCAGTGGAGCGGAAGAGATCCGGATCGGTGATCGCGTCTGGTTCCGGCACGCCAAGGCGGGCGAGCTGTGCGAGCGATTCGACACCCTGCATCTGGTGCACGCCGACGGGTCCGTCGAGGCGGTCCCCACTTATCGTGGTGAGGGTATGGCGTTCGGCTGAATTCCGTTCTCGCACAGGCTCATGAAGGTGCCGAGGGTGACCAGTCCGGTCGGGGTGGACGGCAGGTATCGGGTCAGTGCCCGCGACCGGATCAGTATCGCGGCCCACTGGCCACGCGAGACGGCGACGTTGAGTCTGTTGCGGGACAACAGAAAGCCCATGCCTCGCGGAACGTCTTCGATCGCCGACGCGGCCATCGAGATCAACACGACCGGTGCCTGTCGTCCTTGGAACTTGTCGACGGTGCCCACCGAGACCTCGTCGAGTCCGGCGGCCGCGAGTCGTTCGACGATGACGGCCACCTGCGCGTTGTAGGCCGCAACGACCAGGAAGTCGCCCTGGTCCATGGGCCGCGCACCCTCGAAGGACTGCGCGTCGCTCCACGGTCGGCCGAGCAGATTCTGCACGTGAGTGACGATCTCGTCGGCTTCCTCCACCGAGTCTGTGGAGTTGCCGTGGTGGTCGAGGTAGACGATATGCAGGCCGGGCTCGAGCGAGTCCAGTGAACGTGCCTGTGTCACAGCACTGTTGGACTCGAGCTTGCCCTCGTACGACAGTGCCGAGACCGGCGCGCACAGATCGGGATGCATCCGCCACGTCGTGGCCAGGAAGTACCCGCGGTCGGCGGGCAGCGTCGGGTGACCGCTGGTGATCCAACCCAGCGCCGACTCGTCGACGGGTTCGGGGTGGGTGCCCTGGCTGACCTGCGGCAGCTGGGCCGGGTCGCCGAGCAGCAGCAGGTTGCGTGCGGACACCGAGACGGCGATGGTGTTGGCCAGCGAGAACTGCCCGGCCTCGTCGATGACCAGGAGATCGAGCGACTCGGGCGGGATACGGCCGGGGTTGGAGAAGTCCCAGGCGGTACCGCCGATGACGCAGCCGTCCTCGGCGTCGGTGACGAAGCGGGCGTAGTCGGTGGGTTCGACGACGGTGTGGGCGGTCGGTGCCTTCTTGCCCACCTCGGCCGGGTCCACCCCTGCGGCCACGATGGTGTCGAGCAGATTGTTCACCACGTGATGCGATTGGCCCACCACGCCGACCTTCCAGTGATGTACATCGACCAATTCGGCGATCACCCGTGCAGCGGTGTACGTCTTCCCGGTCCCGGGCGGACCCTGCACGGCAACGTAGGAGTGATCCAGATCGAGCAGCGCCGCCGTGACGGCCGTCGCGTAGTCACCGGCGTGCACCTCGGGAAGGCCGGTGCCGGAACGGGTTCGGGGCGGCGACAGCGTCAGCAGATCGGCGACGGCCGTGCGTGGAAGGTCCGGCAGTGCGGCGTGGACCTCGGCGGCGACGGCAACGATCGCCTGCTCCAGGTACTTGGTCGCCGGGGGCGGTTCGGGTGCGGTGGCGACGGGGAAGTCGGGGTACTCGTCCACTCCCTTGCGTAGGTTCTCCTGCACCACCACCATATCGAGGGTGCCCTCGTAGCCCGCCTCCACGATCTCGACCGTCGTGGTCGCGCGATGGGTCGGCTGCTGTTTCGGTAGTCCTTCCGGGGCCGGGTCGTCGTAGAGCAGCTTGACCTTCGAGCTCGACAGGACGCCGCTGCTCAGGTGTCCCAACAGCTTGAGCTGTCGTCGCATGACCCGTTGCTTCGGTGCAGTTTTCATCCAGTCGTGCACCAGCTCGGCGCGCTCGACCTTCAGCACGTCGGCCGCGTCGGCCCACTCGTCGAGCGGGTGGGTCAGACGATCGAAGTGAGCCCACCAGAACGGCTTTCGTTCACGTCGGTGATACCCGATGGAACCGGAGAACAATGCGACGGCCTGCTGCGTCGAGGTGCGCTCCCACGGCAGACCCGCGTAGTCGGCGAGTTCGAGCTCGAGCGGGCTCGCGGTGTCGGGTGCACCGTCTTCGAGCTCGAGATGCTGCGTTGCCCGTGGGTGCACACCGGCATCCGCCGCGCGCGCGAGCAACCAATCCCGCAGTCGCAGCGTCGATTCGCAGTCGGTGCGGTTGTACTCGGCGATATCGGCGAGCAGAGCAGCGGCCTCGGCGTCCTTCCCCTGGTCTCGTAGATCGCACCAGTTCGCGTATTCGACGATCGACGCGGCCGCGTCGGTGACGTCTCCGTCGCGGGCCGCGGGCATGTACAGGGGTTCGAGCTTCTTGATGCTGTAGGACCTGGCACCGATGCGCACCGCAGATCGCACGATCGGATAGAGGTCAACCAGAACGTTGTCCCGCAGTAGGTCGTCGACCGCGTCCTCACCTACTCCGTAGCGACCGGCGAGGCGCAGTAGCGCGGTCTTCTCGTACGGCGCGTAGTGGTAGACGTGCATGTTCGGGTACGCGGCACGGCGCGCGGAGACGTAGTCGAGAAAGTCGATCAGGGCGCGGCGTTCCTGTGCGCGATCGTGCGCCCAGAACGGGAGGAAGTCGCCGTCGGCGGTGTAGACGCCGAACAGGTACTCGAGACCCCATTCGGCACTGCCGGCCTCGGCCCACAACGGGTCGCCCTCGAAGTCGAAGAAGATGTCGCCCGGATCGGGCTCGGGGATCACGCCGAGTGCATCGGCGTCGAAGATCTCGAACTCGGCGTCGCCGCTGTGTTCCTGGCGAACCTGCAGCGCGGCCTGAGCTCGCAGATTCGTGACCGTGCGAGACGACATGCCGTCCACGTTCGCGGTCGATGCAGCGAGTTCGTCGACCGTCGAGATGCCGGCGTCGAGCAGTCTGTCCCTGGTGCTCGCGCGCATGCCGGCGACGAGAACCAGGTCGCGGTGCTGTTCCACCTCGACCGTGCATGCCTCGCATTGCCCGCAGCCGGAGTAGCGCGAATCGAACCAGTCGACGACGGTGCCCTCGGCGTGGTGTTCGTCGAGTATGTGTTGCAGGTGTTCCCGGGACTGCCGGTAGACCGGAAGGATCTCGGTGAGCGAGTGCGCGGAGTCGCTGCCGTCGCCGAGCATCAGGTGTACCTCGTCGCTCGGAACGATCCCGCCGGATCGGAGCGCGTCCGCGTAGGCCGCCAGCTGCAGCAGGGCCGACACCTTCGCGTGCCGCGACAGCTTGGTGTCGTACACGGCGTACCGATCGCCCTCGGCCACCAGAAAGTCGCAGAATCCGAGAAATCGGCCGTCGAAGAAGGTGGCCTGATACACCACGGGTGTCCGGGAGGTGAGGGCGGTGAACGTCGCCCAGGCCGCGTCGGCCAATTCCTGTGCGGTGCGTCCCGGTCGGTCCATCGTCAGGACACCGCCCGGAAATCGCTGCTGGAATGTCTCGAGCTGTCGGCGTTCGTGCTCGAATCCGAGTGCAGAGGTGCGGTCCAGCATCGGATCCGGCGCGGCGGTTGCGCGCGGGATCAAACCGGTGAGGCCGTCGAGTCGGCGCAGCAGTCCGAATTCGCACGACGCTGCCGAGGCGAGGTCGCTGGCGCTGTAGATGACGCGATCGCCGATGAGGAACACGCGCCCACCCTAGTCACCACCACGCGCGGTACCGGTCACGTTGCGCGCGGATGCCGCCGCGAGGAGGCAAAATGATCGAATGCCTTTTTTCGACGGAGCCACCGGTGCTGTCCATTACCGAAACTGGACTGTTCCCGATGCTCGTTTCGGTCTCGTTTTTCTGCACGGTCTCGGCCAGAACAGCGGCCACTATCACCGTTTCGCCCGGGTCCTCAACGGACGCGGAGTCGACGTGTGGGCGGTCGATCACGTGGGCCACGGCCTCACCGAGGGTGAGTTGACGGATGCCGCTCAGATCCCCGCACTCGCTCGGAACGCGCTGCAGTTGCTGGACATGGCCGAGGCCGAGCACCCGGAACTGTCGTTCGCTCTGATGGGCCATTCGTTGGGTGCGGCGACGGCCATCGCTGCCCTCGGCGCGCATCCGGAGGCAGTGCGGTGCGCCGTGCTGTGCGGAACGCCCAAGTCGGTGACCGGCTCGGTCACCGACCTCGCAGACAATGTGATTCCGCTTCTGGCCGTGCACGGCGTGGACGACCGTCTGGCTCCGATCGATGCGGTGCGCGAGTGGATCGGCGGTGTTCCCGACGCGTCCCTGCGTGAGTTCGAGGACGGTGGTCACGACCTGCTGCACGAGAAGATCCACCTGCAGGTGACGTCGGTGGTGGCGGAGTTCCTCGACGACCACATGTCCTGACAACGAAGAAAAGAAAGGCCCGGCGCGAACATCGCGCCGGGCCCTTCTCGTCTGGTCGATCTACGTGTAGATGGCTTCGATGTCGCTGCCGCGCTCGGCGTGAATGATGTTGCGCTTGAGCTTCATCGTCGGGGTGAGCTCACCGGTTTCGACGGTGAAGTCGTTCTCGAGGATCGTGTACTTCTTGATCTGCTCGGGGTTGGAGACCTTCTTGTTGGCCTCGGCGACGGCCTTGTCGATCTCGGCGACGAGGTCGGCGTTCTTGGACAGTTCGGAGAACGGAATGTCCGCGGACAGATCGTGCCGTTGGAGCCAGCCCGGCATGGCCTCGGGGTCGAGGGTGATCAGCGCACCGATGAACGGCTTGGCGTCGCCGACGACGAGGCACTGGCTGATGATCGCGTTCGCGCGGAGGGCGTCCTCGAGCACTGCGGGGGCGACGTTCTTGCCGCCCGCGGTCACGATGATCTCCTTCTTGCGGCCGGTGATCGAGACGTAGCCTTCCTGGTCGATCGCGCCGAGGTCGCCGGTGTGGAACCAGCCGTCGACGATCGCCTCGGCCGTGGCCTTCTCGTTGTGCCAGTAGCCGCTGAACACAACCGGTCCCTTGAGCAGCAGTTCACCGTCCTCGGCGACCTTGACCGAGTGGCCGTCGATGGGCTTGCCGACGGTGCCGACGCGCTGTTCCTTGGTGGTGTTGACGGTGATGGCCGCGCTGGTCTCGGTCAGTCCGTAGCCCTCGTAGACCGGGACGCCTGCACCGCGGAAGAAGTGGCCGAGGCGGGCACCGAGAGGTCCGCCGCCGGACACCGCGCGGGTGCAGTTGCCGCCGAGTGCTGCGCGCAGCTTGGAGTACACGAGCTTGTCGAACACTGTGTGCTTGAGGTTCAGAACCAGCCCGGCTCCGCCCTTCTCCTGGGCCTCGCTCCACTCGATGGCCGTCGCGGCGGCCTTGTCGAAGATGGAACCCTTGCCGCCGTCGTGCGCCTTCTGCTTGGCGGAGTTGTAGACCTTCTCGAACACGCGCGGCACCGACAGGATGAAGTCCGGCTTGAACACGGCGAACTGATCCACCAGAGTCGTCACGTCCGAGGTGTGTCCGACGGTTACCTTGGACTCGAAGGAGCCGAAGGACACGGCACGGGCGAACACGTGCGCCATCGGGAGGAACATCAGTGTGCGGTTGCCCTCCTTCATCGAGTCGTGCAGCGCGATCTGGGTGGCCTGAACCTCGGCGTAGAAGTTGGCGTGGGTGAGCTGAACGCCCTTGGGGCGGCCGGTGGTGCCCGAGGTGTAGATCAGGGTCGCGGGCGATGCGGCGCTGACCTGATGGCGTCGCGCATGCAGATCCTCGTCGCTGACTCCGGCACCGCGGGTGGTCAGTTCGTCGATGGCTCCGGCGTCGATCTGCAGAACCTCACGCAGATCCTTGGCACCTTCGGTGACCTCTTTGAGGTTCGAGGCGTGCGCTGCGGTCTCGACGACGAGCAGCTTGGTGGCGGAGTCCTCGAGAATCCACTGCGCCTGGTCGGCGGAGGACGTCTCGTAGATCGCGACGGTGCATCCGCCTGCGGACCAGATGGCGTAGTCGAGGACGACCCACTCGTAGCGCGTCGCGCTGAGGATGGCGACGCGGTCGCCGAGTTCGATCCCGGAGGCGATCAGTCCCTTGGCAGCTGCCGCGACCTCGGCCGCGAACCGAGCTGCGGTGACGTCGGTCCAGTTGCCGTTCACCAGACGTTGGAACGGTACGAAGTTCGGCGATTCCTTCTCGTACCTGTAGACGGTGTCGGCCATGGATGCGTCGTCAGGAATGGTGAACGACGCCGGCACAGAATATTCGCGCACTGCTGGACCCCTTACGGAAAAATAGCGTGGTAGTTGTGCATTTCATCACATTCGGGGCCGTGGCGCACCATCCGGGGTGTCCGGTTTGTCGACTTTGCCGCGAGTCCGAGGGGGTTGAGTGTGACTCGGAGTACAACTTAACCGCCTGCGCGTGCGCTCGGGTGTCGGGTCGCCGGTGTGAGGCCGCTCGCACCGCACGCCGCCGCGGCCGTTTTCGTCACCTGATCAGCGTAGAAGGGTTCGCGGGGGCCGAGCAGGTACTAAACTCGTGCGACATATGAGCACTTCAGAAACTGATCAGGATGCCGCCGTGACGTCTGACGAGACGAGTTCGCCCCTTTCGGAGTCCGCTTCCGTCCCAGCCGGCGACGACATCACCTTTGCCGATCTCGGAATCGACGAGCGGGTCCTGAAGGCCCTCCGCGATGTCGGCTACGAAAGCCCGTCGCCCATCCAGGCGGCCACCATCCCGCCGCTGATGGCAGGCAACGACGTCGTCGGCCTCGCGCAGACCGGTACCGGCAAGACCGCCGCGTTCGCGGTGCCGATTCTGTCCCGTCTCGACGTCTCGCGTCGGACGCCGCAGGCATTGGTGCTGGCCCCGACGCGCGAGCTCGCGCTGCAGGTCGCCGAGGCGTTCGGTAAGTACGCCACCCACATCCCCGGTCTGCATATTCTGCCGATCTACGGCGGTCAGGCGTACGGCATCCAGCTCTCGGGTCTGCGTAAGGGCGCGCAGATCATCGTCGGCACTCCCGGTCGAGTCATCGACCATCTCGAGAAGGGCACGCTCGACCTGTCCGGGCTCGAGTACCTCGTGCTCGACGAGGCCGACGAGATGCTCAAGATGGGCTTCCAGGAAGACGTCGAGCGCATTCTCTCCGATACCCCGGAGTACAAGCAGGTGGCGTTGTTCTCGGCCACGATGCCTGCCGCGATCCGCAAGATCTCCAAGCAGTACCTGCACGACCCGGTGGAGATCACCGTCAAGACCAAGACCTCGACGGCACCGAACATCACCCAGCGGTACGTCCAGGTGGCCCATCAGCGCAAGCTCGAGGCACTGACTCGAATCTTCGAGGTCGAAGAGTTCGAGGCCATGATCATGTTCGTGCGCACCAAGCAGGCCACCGAGGAACTCGCCGAAAAGCTGCGCGCACGGGGCTTCTCGGCCGCTGCGATCAACGGCGACATCGTGCAGGCCCAGCGTGAGCGCACCATCGGGCAGCTCAAGAACGGCCAGATCGACATCCTGGTGGCCACCGATGTCGCGGCCCGCGGTCTCGACGTCGACCGCATCTCGCACGTCATCAACTACGACATCCCGCACGACACCGAGTCCTACGTGCACCGCATCGGTCGTACCGGTCGCGCCGGTCGCGCCGGTCAGGCTCTGCTGTTCGTCGCTCCGCGCGAGCGGCACCTGCTCAAGGCCATCGAACGTGCGACGCGTCAGCCGATCACCGAGATGCAGCTCCCGAGCGTCGACGACGTCAACGCGCAGCGCGTGACGAAGTTCAAGGACTCCATCACCGAGAGCCTGGGCAACGAGAATCTGGCGCTGTTCCGTCGTCTCATCGAGGACTACGAGCGCGAGCACGACGTGCCCTTGGTCGACATCGCAGCCGCTCTGGCCATTCAGTCCCGCGACGGCGAAGCGTTCTTGCTCAAGCCGGAGCCGCCGGCCCCGCCGCGGGCACCGCGCGAGCCTCGCGAACCGAGACCACCGCGCACGTTCGACGAGGACGCGGCCAGTTCGCACCACCGCAAGACGGGCCAGGAGATGGCGACGTACCGCATCAGCGTCGGCAAGCGGCATCACGTCGCTCCGGGTGCGATCGTCGGTGCCATCGCCAACGAAGGCGGTCTGCGTCGAAGCGACTTCGGGCACATCAGCATTCGTCCCGATCACTCGTTGGTGGAGTTGCCTGCCGACCTCGCCGACGAGACGGTCGAGGCGTTGCGCCGCACCCGCATCAGTGGCGTGTTGATTCAACTGCAACCCGATTCCGGCCCTCCCGGACGCAGCGGCGGTCCACGCGGCGGCGGAAAGTTCAAGGGAAAGCGCTGACGCACGTGCGCGGCAATTCGTAGTCCACTACGAGTCTCCGCGCACGACCTCGGGGTCGAGCGTTTGACGGCCGAGGCCGCGGGTATCCACCCGCCCATGACCCACGTCACTCTCCGTGTCAACGGCACCGATCGCGAGTTCGACTGCGACACGCGAACCACCCTGCTCGACGCCCTTCGGGAAGACCTCGACCTGATCGGTGCCAAGAAGGGGTGTGACCACGGGCAGTGCGGAGCGTGCACGGTGTTGGTCGAGGGGCGGCGGATCAACAGCTGCCTGACGTTCGCGGTTGCGCAACAGGATCGCGACATCACCACGGTCGAGGGACTGTCCGACGGCGACACACTGCATCCCGTGCAGCAGGCCTTCGTCGACCGTGACGCGTTCCAGTGCGGGTACTGCACATCCGGGCAGATCTGTTCGGCGGTGGCGGTGATCGAAGAGGCCAAGCAGGGTTGGCCGAGCGCGGTCACCGAGGACATCGAGGCCGCCGATGTCGAACTCGATTCCGACGAAGTAAGAGAACGTATGAGCGGCAACCTCTGTCGTTGTGGTGCCTACTGCAATATCGTCTCGGCCGTACGGGACGCATCGTGAAGACCTTCGAGTACGACGCAGCCACCGCCGTCGACGACGCCGTGGCCCGCCTCGCCGAGAACGAGAACGCGATGCTGCTCGGCGGGGGAACCAACCTCGTCGACCTGATGAAGCTCGGTGTCGTGGGCCCCACGACGCTGATCGACGTGACGCGTCTTCCGCTGCACGACATCGACGTGTCGGACGACGGCTCGCTTCGTGTCGGTTCCGGCGTGACCAACAGTGACCTCGCGGTGCACCCGGTGGTGCGCCAGCGTTATCCCGTGCTCTCGCGGGCGGTGCTCTCCGGAGCCTCGGGCCAGTTACGCAACATGGCCACCACCGGCGGAAACCTGTTCCAGCGCACCCGGTGCGTCTACTTCATGGACTCGTCGAAGCCGTGCAACAAACGCGAACCCGGTTCGGGCTGCCCGGCCCGGACGGGTGAGCACAGGAATCTCGCGATCCTCGGGGCTTCGGAGGCGTGCGTGGCGACGCATCCGTCGGACATGGCGGTTGCGCTGTCGGCTCTCGATGCGCGTGTCGTCGTGCGCGGAGTGGACGGTGAGCGTGTCGTGCCGATCGACGACTTCTACCGACTTCCCGGCGACGATCCGGAACGTGACAACACGGTCGCGCGGGACGAGATCGTCACGGCCGTGGAGATACCGGAATTGGCGGACGGCACCGTCTCCACGTACCGCAAGGTGCGGGATCGGCAGTCCTACGCGTTTGCGGTCGCATCCGTGGCCGCCGTGCTCGATGTCGAGGACGGCGTCGTGCGTGGGGTGTCGATCGCGCTGGGCGGTGTGGCGCACAAGCCGTGGCGGGCTCGCACTGCCGAGCACGCGCTGCTCGGCGCGGCCGCCGACGAGGCGTCGTTCCGGCGGGCGATCGCATTGGAACTCGACGCGGCAGAGCCGTTGCGCGACAACGCGTTCAAGATTCCGCTGGTGACCAACCTCGTCGCCCGCACCCTGGTGGAACTCACAGATTCGGGGGATCGGTCATGACCGCATCGATCGGGCAACCGATTCAGCGCACCGAATCGATAGCGAAGGTGACCGGCCTGGCTCGGTACGCCGCCGAGCAGCCGCCGGCCGTCGGGCAGTTGTATGCCTGGTACGTGCCCGCGACAGTTCCTGCAGGCACGGTCGAGCACGTCGAACTCGCTACCGACCCGGCGGTGCACGCCGTCCTGTGGCACGGCAACGCCGAGAAGCTCGGCGAGGTCGAGGACGCCGAATTGCATGTGCTGCAGTCGAACACCGTCGCGTACCGCGGCCAGATCGTTGCCGTCGTCGTGGCCGAGACCCTGCAAGCCGCGCGGGCCGCCGCTGTCCAGGTGCAGGTGCGGTACGCCGACGTCCGCTCTCCCGACAACACATTGACGGCGGAGCACAGCACGCTCTACGCGCCCGAGTCCGTCAATGCGGGGTTCCCCACCGATGTGACCGTCGGCGATCCTGACGCTGCGCTGGCATCGGCCGAGCACCTCGTCGACAATTGGTACTCCACCGCGCCGATGCACAACAGTCCGATGGAGCCGCATGCCACCACGGCGCAGTGGTCCGACGGCGTTCTGACGCTGTGGGATTCGACGCAGGCACCGTCCGGTGTTCAGGGCGACCTCGCCACGGCGTTCGACCTCGAGCCCGAGAACGTTCGCGTGATCGCGGAGAACGTCGGCGGCGGATTCGGAGCCAAGGGCAGTACTCGGCCCAATGCGATCCTCGCGGCGATGGCTGCACGGGCCACCGGCAAGACAGTGAAGCTGGTCCTGCCGAGGCAGGCCCTGTTCGATGTCGTCGGCTATCGCACCCCGACGCTCAATCACGTTCGTCTGGGCGCTGATTCGACCGGAACTCTGCAGGCGATCGCACACGAATCCTTCCAGCAGACCAGCACGATCTTCGAGTTCTGTGAGCAGACTTCGGAATCGACTCGGCACATCTACGCGGCTCCGAACCGTCGCACCACCCACCGGCTCGCACAGCTGGACGTCGGAACCCCGCGGTGGATGCGGGCACCCGGCGAAGCGCCGGGCATGTTCGCCGTCGAGACGGCCATCGACGAATTGGCCGTGGCCACCGGTATCGATCCGATCGATCTGCGGATTCGCAACGAGCCGGACGTCGATCCGGCCAGTGGTAACCCGTTCAGCTCACGCAGCGTGGTGCAATGCCTCCGCGAGGGAGCCGAGAAGTTCGGCTGGGACCGCCGCAATTCCGCGCCCGGTCAGCGTCGAGAAGGCAACACCCTGGTCGGCATGGGGGTCGCGACGGCCAGCTACCCGGTGCTGATCTCACCGAGTACCGCGTCGGCGCGCGTGGAGCAGGACGGCACGATCACGGTCTCCGTCGCCGCGTCGGACATCGGAACCGGCGCGCGCACCGTGCTGCGCCAGATCGCGGCCGATGCGCTCGGGGTGGACGCGGACACCGTCACACTCGAACTCGGCGACAGCGCACTGCCGAAAGCGCCTGGAGCAGGCGGCTCCTCGGGCACCTCGTCGTGGGGCTGGGCCGTCACCAAGGTCTGCCACTCTCTGAAGGCTCAGGGTTCGTACGAGCCGGGGAACTCGGCCGAAGCCGACACCACCGACGACGTCGAGGGTCAGAAGGAGCTGGCGCGCATGGCTTTCGGTGCCCAGTTCGCCGAGGTGGCGGTCGACATCGACACCGGTGAAGTGCGGGTACGAAGGATGCTCGGCGTCTTCGGTATCGGCGCGGTGATGAATCCGCGGCTGGCCAGGTCTCAGCTCATCGGCGGCATGACGTTCGGACTCGGCATGGCGCTGATGGAGAACGGCATCACCGATCGCGAGTTCGGTGGATTCGCCAATCATGATTTCGCGGAGTACCACATCCCGGCGTGTGCGGACGTCACCGATCTCGAGGCCGTATGGGTCGAGGAAGTCGACACAGAACTGGCGCCCATGGGCGGCAAGGGTATCGGTGAGATCGGTGCAGTCGGATCCTCGGCGGCCATCGGCAATGCCGTCTACAACGCCACCGGCGTCCGAGTCCGTGACCTTCCGATCACCCTGGACAAGGTGCTACCGCACCTCTAGAACGGGCGCAGCCCCTCTACGCCAATATCCGCTGCAGGAATTGACGGGTCCGGGGCTCGGTCGGGTTCACCAGCACCTGTTCCGGTGTGCCTCGTTCCAGGACGACGCCGTTCTCGATGAACAGCACCTGATCGGCGACCTGCTGGGCGAAGCGGATTTCGTGGGTGACGATCACCATCGTCCAGCCCTGTGCGGCAAGGCCTTTGATGACGGCAAGAACTTCGCCGACGAGCTCGGGATCGAGTGCCGAGGTGGGCTCGTCGAACAGCATCAACTTGGGGCGAAGTGCGAGAGCTCTCGCAATTCCGACGCGTTGTTGCTGGCCGCCGGAAAGCTGGAACGGGTACTGGTCGGACTTGGCGTCGAGACCGATCTGATCGAGGATTGCGTGCGCGTCCCGAATGGCGTCGTCCTTGGCGCGCTTCTGCACGATCACCGGTCCCTCGATGATGTTCTGCAGCACCGTCTTGTGCGGAAACAGGTTGTGGCTCTGGAACACCATGCCGCTCTGGGCGCGGAAATGTCGGAGCTGCGCCGCGCTGACGGAGTCTGCGAAATCCACCGACACGTCCCCGATGCGGATGATGCCTGCGTCGGCCTGATCGAGTGCGTTCAGTGTGCGCAGCACCGTGGTCTTACCGGATCCGGACGGTCCGATGATGACGGTGACGGTGCCGGAGGGCACGGTGAACGAGATGTTCTTCAACACTTCGAGTGGTCCGAACGATTTCTTCAGTGCGGATACTTCCAGCAGGTCTGTCATTTGGCCACGTACCTGTCGAGTCGGACTTCGAGTTTGCCTTGGAAGAACGAGAGAACGATGCAGATCACCCAGTAGTAGAGCGCTGCAACTGTGTAGAGGGTGAAGAAGTCGAATGTCGGGGCCGCCGCGAGTTGCGCGACGCGCAGCAGCTCGGTCACCAGGATGGTCGACGCGAGCGAGGTGTCCTTGACCAACGAGATCAGCGTGTTCGACAACGGTGGTACCGCGGTGCGCAGTGCCTGTGGAAGCACGATGCGCTGCAACGTCGTTCGGTATCCCATCCCGATGGTCTGCGCGGCCTCCCACTGGCCCTTGGGCACGCTCAGGATCGCGGCACGGATCACCTCGGCCGCGTAGCCACCGACATTCAGCGAGAACGCGACAACCGCGGCCGGGAACGGCGAGATCACGATACCGAATTGCGGGAGCCCGTAGAAGATGATGAACAGCTGCAGCAGCAGGGGAGTACCGCGGATGATCGAGACGTAGAACCGGGCGACCGCGGCGAGCGGCGTGATCGACGAAATACGAGCGAGCGCAACCGCGAGAGCGATCACGAGTCCGATCACGAAGCTGATGGCGGTCAGCGGAATCGTCATGGTCACCGTGGCTTTGAGCATCGGCCACAGGTTGTCGAGAACCAGCTGTGTCTTCGAGGGCGCAGTCGAACCCTCGTCGTCGCTCACCGGGACCACGGTGTCGGCCGTCGGTGCGGCGACGTCGCTGCCGAAGTACTTGTTCGAGATCTCGGCGATGGTGCCGTTCTCGCGGAGTGTGTCGATGGCGGCGTCGACCTCGTCCATCAGCCCACTGTCCTTGCGAGCCACGAAGGATTGCAGGGTCGTGTCTCCGGTCTCGCTTGCGATCTTGACTCCGGTGTCGCCGGTCTGCTGCAGGTACTCGGCGATCGCGAGGGAGTCGTTGACGGTGGCGTCGACCCGGCCGTCCTTGACGAGCGTGACGGCCTGGACGAATCCCTCGACGGCTTCGACGTTCGCGCCCGCGTCCGCCGCGACCTCTGCCCAGTTGCTCGTCGAGGATTGGGCGGTGGTCTTGCCGGCCAGGTCGGCGAGAGAGGTGATGGTGGAGTTGTCTGCGGCGGTGAGGATCTGGCCTTCCGACACCGTGTAGGGCGTCGACAGGTCGTAGGCCGACTGGCGCGCAGGGGTGATCGAGACCTGGTTGGCGATGAGGTCGAAGCGTTGGGATTGCAGTCCGGCGAAGATCGAATCGAACGGGGTCTGCACGAAGTCGACGCGTACGCCCAACTCGGCACCGACGGCGTTGATGACGTCGATGTCGTAACCGGTGAGTTGTCCGTCGCCGCCCTGATAGCTGAACGGGCTGTAGGTGCCCTCGGTGCCGACGACCAGTACGCCCTCGTCCTTCACCCGGTCCAGCAGCGACTGCGATGACGAACTGCAGCCGGACAGCCCCAGGATGCCGATGAGGATCGCGACCAGAGCAAGAATCGATCTGCGCACCATCTGCGCCCGCTTTCGCCGTATGTACGAGTGGAGAAAAACCTACCCGTCGATCTCCAGTTCCGCTGACACCACGACGGTGTTGTTCATCGGCAGGGCTGCCACCCCGAGTGCGGTGCGGGCATGGGCACCGATCTCCGGACCGAAGATTGCGAGCACGAGATCCGAGAAGCCGTTGACGACCGTGGTGGTCTGAGTGAAGCCGTGGTCGGCGTTGACCGATCCGGTGACGGTCAGCCACGCGCTGATTCGATCGAGATCTCCGACGGCACGGGCGACGCTACCGAGGAGCGCCAGTGCGGTGTCGCGGGCGGCGTCGGTTGCGGCGTCGAGATTCACCTGTGACGGCACAGCGCCGAACGGGCCGGCCAGAGTTCCGTCCGGTGCCAACGGAGAATGCCCGGACGCGAAGACCCGGTTGCCGCGCACGCGCACCCATTCGAACGAGAACTCGAAACCGGGTGGGGCGGTCGGTTCACCGGGCAAGGTGAAGCCCAGTTCGGTGATGCGACGTTCGATCTCCATGGAGGAAAACTCTGTCAGACCGGGACGCCGTTGATGGTGCGAACGGTCCAGCGAGAACCGTCGTGTTCGAGGGTGGAGACGCCCGCGTTGAGGATGCGCGGCGAGTGCCGCCGCCGGATCGCGTCGAAGATCGCCCGGATGACGCCGCCGTGCGCCACGGCGATCACCGCGGAGTCCGGGTAACGCGCGGCGATGTCGTCGACGGCGCGCACGCCTCGGACGATCAGATTCGAGCGGGGCTCCAAGCCGGGGTACATGCCGTTCGGCCAGTGCGAATACGCATCCCAGTCGGTGAATCCTTCGGCCTCGCCGAAGTGCCGCTCGGCCAGATCGGGGAACTCGGCGGTGCGCGTCAGGCCGAGGTGCGCACCGATGATGTCGGCGGTCTCGGATGCTCGGATCAACGGTGAACTGACCAGGTGGTCCCACTGGCGGTACTCGAGTTCGTAGCCGGCCTCGCGGGCCTGAGCACGGCCGGTGTCGTTGAGAGGAATGTCCGACGAGCCCTGCAGACGCCCGTGCAGATTCCAGTTCGTTTCACCGTGCCGAACCAGTGCCAGAAGAGTCATAGTGAGCGGAGAATATCCCAGAGTTACCAGGGAGTACGGTCGATACGAAGATACGTGAACGAGCTTGGAGGATTGTCGATGAATCTTGCCCTGACAGAAGAAGAGGCCGCGTTCCGTGACGAGATGCGGACGTTCTTCACCACGAAGGTTCCCGCCGAGATTCGCGAGAAGAGCGCGACGGGTCAGGAGTTGAGCAAGGACGAGGTGGTTACGACCATGCGAATCCTCAACGAGAACGGCTTGGCGGTCCCACATTGGCCCGCCGAGTTCGGTGGCCGGGACTGGACCGCTGTGCAGCGCCACATCTGGCTCGACGAAATGCAGCTGGCGTCGGTGCCGGAGCCGCTGGCGTTCAACGCCTCGATGGTCGGCCCGGTCATCGCAACGTTCGGCTCTCAGGAGCTCAAGGAGAAGTTCCTGCCCAAGACGGCGAACCTCGACATCTGGTGGTGCCAGGGCTTCTCCGAGCCCGAGGCCGGATCGGACCTGGCGTCGTTGCGCACCACCGCCATCCGCGACGGTGACGACTACATCGTCAACGGACAGAAGACGTGGACCACGCTCGGCCAGTACGCCGACTGGATCTTCGCGCTCGTGCGCACCAACCCGGACGCGCCGAAGAAGCAGGCCGGAATTTCGTTCCTGCTCATCGATCTGAACACTCCCGGCATCGAGATGCGCCCCATCAAGCTGATCGACGGCAGTGTCGAGGTCAACGAGGTCTTCTTCGACAACGTCCGCGTTCCGGCCGAGAACCTCGTCGGCGAGGAGAACCAGGGTTGGAGCTACGCCAAGTTCCTGCTCGGTAACGAGCGCACCGGCGTCGCCCGCGCCGGACACACCAAAGTGCATCTGGGACAGGCGAAGAAGCACGCCGCGCAGACCAAGGTCGGCAGCGGCACGCTGCTCGAGGACCCGCTGTTCGCGGCCAAGATGGCCGAGGTCGAGAACGAACTGCTCGCCCTCGAGCTGACTCAGTTGCGCCTGGTGTCCAGCTCGGACGACGGCAAGCCGAATCCGGCGTCGTCGATCCTCAAGCTGCGGGGATCGGAATTGCAGCAGACCACGACCGAGTTGCTGATGGACGTTGCCGGGCCGGACTCACTGCCCTACGAGGCGGGCGAGGACATCGAGAGCGAAGGCTGGGCGCAGCGCTCGGTACCGGGGTATCTCAACTACCGCAAGGTGTCGATCTACGGCGGCTCGAACGAGGTTCAGCGCACCATCATCGCCTCGGCGATTCTCGGACTGTAAGGGAGCATCTGAAGACATGGATTTCGAACTCAACGAAGAGCAGAAGCTGCTGCGCGACACCACTCGTGAGGTGCTCACGCGGGCGTACGACACCGAGAAGCGCAACAAGATCGTTGCCGGCGAGCTGGGCTGGAGCACCGACGTCTGGAAGCAGTTGGCCGAGGTCGGCCTGCTGGGTCTGACGTTCAGCGAAGAGGACGGCGGCATGGACGCCGGTCCCGTGGAGATCATGGCAGTGATGACCGAGGTCGGACGACGGCTCGCGCCGGAGCCGATTCTCGACGCCGTGCTCGTCCCCGGAGGGTTGATCTCCGAACTCGGCAGCGCCGATCAGCGCGCGCGGCTCCTGCCGCCCGTCGCCGAGGGGTCGTCGATGTTGGCGTTCGCGCACAACGAATCCGGCAGCCGCTGGCCCAACATCGAGGTCGCGACCACCGCCACCGAGGACGGTGGATCGTGGTCGATCAACGGCGTCAAGAACCCGGTTCCGCACGGCGGTAGTGCAGACGTGATCGTGGTCAGTGCCGCGCTGCCCACCGGTGGAACAGGACTGTTCGTCGTCGACGCCGACGCGACCGGTCTCACACGCAAGTCCTACGCCACCCATGACGGTCAGCGCGCCGCGCAGATCGAATTCGTCGACGTCGCAGCCGAACCGCTCGGCACCGCCGAGAACGCCGCAGCGGCGATCACCGGTGCCGAGGTGCGTGCCCAGGCCGCACTGTGCGCCGAGGCGATCGGTGCCATGGAGGAGGCGCTGCGGCTCACCACCGACTACCTGAAGGCGCGCAAGCAGTTCGGGGTTCCGCTGGCCAAGTTCCAGGCGCTCACCTTCCGCGCGGCGGACATGTACGTGCTGCTCGAACTCGCCCGCAGCATGAGCCTGTACGCCACGATGTCGTTGGCCGACGGCAACGTCGACCCGACGATCGCCTCGCGCGCGAAGCTGCAGATCTCACGGTCCGGTCGCAAGATCGGCCAGGAGGCGATTCAGTTGCACGGCGGAATCGGCGTCACGGCCGAATATCCGGTCGGGCACTACACCAGTCGGCTGGTGGCCATCGAGCACACCCTCGGCGGTGCCGACGAGCACCTGCGCATCCTGGCGTCGAAGGTCGCCGATCACGATCTCATCGGGATCTGACGCTCGTCAGAACACTCCTCGGGCCCGGCCACCGTCGACAGGTGGCCGGGCCCGAGGTCGTTGTGCGAGGTGTCAGCTGCCCGAATCCGCCTCGGCGACAAGGTCGGCCACGGCAGCGGGGTTGGAAACCAGGATCGCGTGCGAACCCGGAACCTCGGTCACCTGGGCACCGGCGCGCTGCGCCATGAACCGCTCGGCCGATGCCGGGATGATCTGATCCTGCTGGGGGATCAACGCCCACGACGGCGTGTGTGCCCAGGACGGCGGACCGCTCGGCTCGAGCAGTGCTCCGGCGGCGATGGTCTTCTGATGCGCAGCCATCCGCGCGGCTTGCTCCTCGGTGACGTCAGGGGCGAAGAACGGCCGGAACAAGGCGGGCGTGATGTACGAGTCGACGTTCTTACCGATCAGGTTGGAGGAGTCGTCGACGATCGACAGGCCGATCACCGGCGGCACCAGCGCGGTCACCGGGAATCGGATGGGGTCGAGTTCCAGGGCGACGGGTTCGCCTTCGACCGGCATGAAGGCCGCGACGTAGACCAATGCCTCGACGTTGTCGGCGTGCACGTTGCTGATCACCGTGCCGCCGTAGGAGTGGCCCACCAGGATCACCGGACCGTCGATACTCTCGACCACATCGGTGACCGAGGCCGCGTCGACGGCCGGTCCGCGCAGTGAGTTGTCCGCAGTCACCACGGGGTAACCGCGGCCGCGTAGGTTCTCGGCGACGCCGTCCCAGCTGGTGTTGTCCGCGAAGGCTCCGTGCACCAGCACCACGGTCGGCAGCTCCTGCGCGGCGGCGGGCGCGACGCCGATACCGACCATCGACCCCACTGTCAGTCCGGCAGTTGCGAGAAGGGTGGTCAGCTTCGGTTTCGTCATGCTCTCAACCTGTCACACGCCGGATGTTCGTGCGGTGTTCACCACGTAGATCCGACCAGCTTTTTCTCAGTGAACGCTCGTATGCTTGGCTTGCAGCAGTGGCGTTCGCCCGGCCGGGTGAACGTGAAACGGTAGGTCCGATCGTGAGCGAGAGTTCGATGAAGTCTCGGATGGCCGAGTACCCACGTCCCCATCACTGCTTGCTGCATGTGAGCGACACGCATCTCGTCGACGGCGGAGGTCGGTTGTACGGCGGCGTGGACAGTCAATTGCGGCTCGAGCAGGTGATGACCGACGTACGCAACTCCGGTGTGCGGCCCGACGCATTGGTGTTCACGGGGGATCTGACCGACAAGGGTGAGCCGGGCGCGTACGAGAAGCTGCGGGCGTTGGTCGAGCCGGTGGCCGAGGAACTCGGCGCACAGATCGTCTGGGCGATAGGCAATCATGACGACCGGGCGACGTTCCGTCAGAAGCTTCTCGACGCAGAGCCGAGTGGCCAGTCCATCGATCGCGTGCACGACGTCGATGGCCTCCGTGTCGTCACGCTCGACACGACGGTCCCGGGAAGGCACCACGGCGAGCTCGGCGACGAGCAATTGGCCTGGCTGGCCGACACACTCGCGACGCCCGCCGAGTTCGGTACGATCCTGGCGATGCATCATCCGCCGGTGCCGACGGTGCTCGATCTCGCAGTGCTGGTGGAGCTGATCGATCAGCCGCGGCTGGCGGACGTGCTACGCGGAACCGATGTGCGGTCCATTCTTGCTGGGCACCTGCACTATTCGACGACGGCAACCTTCGCGGGTATACCCGTCTCGGTGGCGTCGGCCACGTGCTACACCCAGGATCTCAATGTGCCCGCGGGCGGATTACGCGGACGCGACGGTGCCCAGGGATACAATCTCGTCCACGTCTACGAAAACACCGTAGTCCATTCGGTGGTGCCCACAGGGTCGTACGACACTGTGGGAGAACCGGTCTCGGCGGAGGAGACCGCACGCAGGCTGAGTGCAGCGGGAGTCACCATCGCAGACAGTGCTCGCCGGAAGACGTTCAGCGACGCCTAGCGCTGTTCGCGTTCCCACGGCGCGACGATGGGGAAGTACTTGTCCAGGAACTGAGTCACGGTCCTGGTGCGCAGATCCAGGTCGACTTCCGGGAAGCTGCCGTCGTTGAGGCAGAAGAAGTCGACCGATCGCTTGGGGAGCAGCTTCTCCATCAAGTCGAGACCTGCCACGGACGTGGTGTCGATGTACCGAACCTTCGCGTCCTTCTGCACCACCGCGCGCCCGCTCATCAACGCGTAGTAGTGGTACAGCGAGTTCGTCACCGAGATGTTGGTACTCGCTCGGAATGCGCTCGCCGCAGTCGAGGCGAACTCGTCCGGAAACTCGTTTTCCATCTGCTGCATCACGCTGCGGCGCAACGGAGTTGCTGCATGTTCGAGATGCCGGGTTGTGGTCATCCCGAATCGGTCCTGCAGGATCCGACGGTTCACCCGCGCCGCGTTCTCGAAGCCGCTGCGGTCGGCGTCGCTGTAGCCCAACCCGATTCGCGTTGTCGCTTCGATGAACATACTGATTCCGCCGGGGGAGAAGAACATCGACGGGCTGACCGGTCGGCCGAAGAACATGTCGTCGTTCGAGTACAGGAAGTGCTCGGACAATCCGGGGATGTGGTGCAGCTGGCTTTCGACGGCCTGCGAATTGTGGGTCGGCAGAACGGAGGTGTCGACGAAGAAGGCCTCGCTCGGCACAAAGGTCACCTTGGGATGGTCGGCCAGCCACGCCGGCCTCGCCGAGTCGGTGGCCACGAAGATGCGCCTGATCCACGGTGCGTACATGTGAATCGACCGCAGCGCGTACTTCAGTTCGTCGATCTGCCGGTATCGGGCAGCCGAATCGTCGCCCTCACCGACGACGTAGTTCGCCATCCGCCGCGCACGCTGAGCCTGGAACTCTGCCGACGAGCCGTCGACCCAGGAGAACACGATGTCGATGTCGAAATTGATGTCCGACGCGTGGTCGGCGAACATGTTCTCGATGGTCGGCCAGGTTCGTCCGAAGCGTTCGACCGTGCCGCGGACGGCCTCGTCGGGCCGGATGTTGCGTCGGGTCAGCGAGTTCTCGATCGGCAGCACGATCTCGGCCGGGGAGAACGACCACAGCTCGATCTGCACCGCCGTCGACGCGCCGTAGTACAAGCCGCTGAACGGCTCGACGCGCGGTCGGTACAGGCGCACGATCCGTGCGTTCGCGGACGGCGACAGTGTGCCGTCGGCGACCAGTACTGCTTTCCCGCGGGCGTCGACGGTCTTGGAGTAGAACGGCTCGGCGCGGCAGGCGTGTACCAGTGCGGTGGTGAGCGCGTCTCGGGCAGCCAACTCGATGGCAATGACCGGGCGTTCGTCGTTGCCGCGAACGAGTAGGTACTTGATTCGCGCGGAGTCGAGCACGGCGCGGACGAACAGTAGATCCTCGACCATCGCCTGGTGTGGGGTGGTGGAGGTGATCGTCAGGGCGTAGCGGCCGTCGTGGCTGACCACGTCGGATCGTTCGCTCAGGCGTGCTGCGGATGCTGCTGATTCTCTGGTGACGGCATCGTTGGTCTCGTGCTCCGGTGGAACGAGGTAGATATCGTGCGGGGCAGAAGACGAGGTGATGGCGTTCCTTCCGGAGTGAACTCGCTGGCCGAGGAAACCCGGTGCAGAATCAGTCTAGTGCAGGTCCGCGGCTTTCCTGACGCGCTGCGGTAGAACCCGGCTCGCCGCGGCCAAGCCCACTGCGACGCCGAGTGCGTCGGCCAGAGCGTCGGCGACCGATCCGGAGCGTCCCAGAGGCAGGATCGCCTGCAGGACCTCCGAGATCGCCGCGAATGCCAGTACCCACAGCGCGGTCCTGACCCAGTCGATTCCGGCCAGTCGCGACGTATACGCGAGGGCCGCGAACAGTACGAAGTGGATGATCTTGTCGCTGTGCTGAAATCCCGAGGGCACCCCGGACGCGGGGGTGAACAGTACGATCAGCGCCACTACGAACGTGACGGCCAGTGGAATTCGATACGTCGACGGTGAGAACACCGCCCGAGTTTACCGGCGCTGCAGCACCACGACCGTGTCGATTCGCTCGTCGCCGTCGGGCGTGATGCGGGTGCGGTGTTCGGCGTGGATCACCTCGAACCCATCGCCGGCCGCAGCGACGACCGGTTCCGGTGCGAACAGTCGGTGCTTGGCCGGATGCTGTGAGGCGTGGCTGTCGCTGGGGCTGTGGCCGACGATCAACAGGCGTCCCTCCGGTGCGACCGCCGCTGCGAACCTGCGGGTGGTCAGTTCGAGTTCGTCCGGTGGCACCTGGAGGAAGTGCACCGACACCAGATCGAACGCTGCGGCCGGGGGAGTCCAGTCCAGAACGTCTTCCTGACGCCAATCCACCGCGAGTGTCTGCGGCTCGAGGGCCTGGTGTGCCGCGCGAGCGCGGCCGAGGGCGATGTCGGAGATGTCGACGCCGGTCACATGCCAGCCTTTACCGGCCAGCCACAGTGAGTCGGCACCTTCCCCGCAACCGATGTCCAGGGCGCGGCCCGGAGTCAGTGCGGACGCCTCCTGTACCAACACGGCGTTGGGATTTCCGCTCCAGATGGTGGTGCGCTGGTTGTAGAGGTCGTCCCAGAATGCTTCGTCGAAGGCACCGTTCTCGAAATCCGGCTCTGCGTGGGTCCGGTCGGTGGGATGAGTGTGAGCATGTGTGTGGTCGGCCATGGTTCGAGACTGCCCGCTGCCGGCCGTTGACGCAAACCTATTTGCCGTATCGGCAAAATTGCTGTGGGTAGAGTGATGCGGCATGACCGAACCGGAACGTGAAGTGCTGACGTGGGCGACGTTCGGAGACGCGTCGCGCGACCTGACAAAGAAGATCGTCGACGACGGGTTCGTTCCGGACATCGTCATCGCGATCGCTCGCGGTGGGCTCATCCCCGCGGGTGCGATCTCCTACGCGATGGGCGTCAAGGCGGCGGGCACCCTCAATGTCGAGTTCTACTCAGACATCGAGGAGACCCTGCCCGATCCTGTTGTCCTCGAACCGCTTTTGGACACCGACGCAATCGTCGGCAAGAAGTTGCTCGTCGTCGACGACGTGGCCGACTCCGGCCGCACGCTGGCTCTGGTCATCGACCTACTGAAGGCTCATACCGCCGACGTGCGGTCGGCTGTCATCTACACCAAGCCGAGAACTATTGTGCAGCCGGACTATTCGTGGCGCGAGACCGACAGGTGGATCAACTTTCCATGGTCCACGCTGCCGGTCATCACCTGAGCTGCCGGTCTGGACTACGGCGCCGTCGGGCCGGGGTGGTCGACGTGATCGATCGTGTCGGCCGGAGTTCGAAAGATCATCGGCGCACCGTGTTCGACTGCTACGTGTAGCCCCAGGTGTGGAATCTGGTGGCCGAGCAGTCTGGGCAATACTGCTCGTCGTCACCCGTGGTCCAGCCAGGTTCGGGCGCGATCATCGCAGCAACTCGGCGGCCGTCGTAGACGACCAGACCGCACCCGCTGCAGCCTTCGGTGCTGTGCTGGACGCCTTCTGTGCGGCCGGCGCGAGCTACGACCGTTCTGGCCAGAACGGTCACCGTGGCCGGAACGAGAAGGAAGGTCGCTGCGCAGCCTGCCGCTCTCAGCAACTGAGCACGCCTGCTGTGGGAATGATCGGCGTCGACGCTGCCGAATTCAGGTGTCGTGTCACCGTTGAAGCTGCCTCTCGAACTCGCACAGTGCATGCCCGCAGGCATCGCGGTACGACAGATAGTACATACGGTGCGTGGAGGGTGCCGCCTCGGAGCCGCGGCAAACAGCAGTTCTGTGAAGCCCGTCGAGTGGCTCGAAACCGACTCGCTGGGGAAGCGCGGCTTCGGACATTGCAGAGCGTGCCCTCGCAATCCCTACTGCGCCAGGGTTGCTGGAAATTTCCGTTCTCTATGGGTCGTCACCGTTCTGTGACTATGAGGCGCGTCACTCGCTGTGATGCGGTAAATCGCCTGGTCGTGCGTGTCCGGAGATGTTTCTGTCACGTCCGGGTGGGGGTGTCGCCGGCGTGATTCGGGTGTCGAAGGCCTGTCGTGGATGTGTGGGGTGTTGTACCGTCCCGGGCAGATCTTCAGTTATCTTTCAGCAATCATTGTGGTCGATGGAATCACCGAATCGTGTACGGAGACTCGCTCATGGAAACGATGGCACGCGCTACGACTGGTTCGGCGGTGCGGGGACGTGGCGTATCGAGGGCTTTGGCTGGTTGTGTGGTGGTGTCGGCGGCAGTGATGGTGGGTTCGCTTGCGTTCGCGGGCAGTGCGTCGGCGACGCCGACGCCGTTGGCCGACAAGTTCGCGAGCACGGTCACCGATGACGGCTGGACGTTGGATCTTACTGCCAGCAACTTGTCGGTGAACCCGGTTCCGAACGTGGCGACGACGGCGTTCACGCGGGAGGGGTTCGTCTCGGCGAAGGTCACCGGCACCATCACCGGTGCCGGTGGCACGGCGGTGAAAACCGGGTACATCGAACAGGGTCTGCAGATCGGGTGTCAGATCGATGTCTCCTCCGGACTCGGTGTGGGGCTCGGGTTCTCGTTCGGTCCGTCGGTGGGTGTGTCCATCTCGGGGGTTCCCTCGGCGAACCTCGGTGTCAACGCGTCGGTGAACCCGAGTATTCAGGCCACCATCGCGCCGGGAACGATCACCACGATTGCGCTGGGCACGAAGGATCTCGAGGCGTCGAAGGCCTCGATCACGGCGGAGAACGTGCATGTGAAGGTCGATGCGTGCATGGGTCCGGTCACGGTCCGCTCCTATGCGCAGTTCGCGGTGTCGACGGCGACCTCGGACAACAGTGTGTTCGTGTACTCCGACCCCACCTGGCTCTGACACAGCCCTGCGGCCCGGTCGACTATCTGACTCCGGCCACGGACAGTGATCGTTCGATTGACACCCACCGTGTTCGTCGACCGAGAAGTTCGACCCCACCGGGTTCGGTCCGGAAGCTCCATCTGCTCCGCCGCCCACCCCGGTAGACAAGCACCTCGTGTCCCGCATGCCGGTTGGCGGGGAAAGGAATTGAGGAATACTCCGATGACCACCACACCGCACGACCCGATGACCCCACCGACCCGCCACCACGGTGCAGCAGGCAACGAAACCTCGACGGCGGTGATCGCGACAGTGTTCGGGCTCGGGTTGCTGATTGTGGCGTTCGCGGTGATCGGACGCCTCGCCGGATGGGCTGCCGATCACGGGACGATCCTGGTGTATCTGGCGTTCTTCCTGTGGATGTCGATCGCAGGGCGGGTGTTCTGGTGGGGCGCAGACACACTCGTCGCCGAAGTCCGGAAGAAGTAGCGAGAATGATGCTGCGTAGGTCGGTGGCGGGAGTCCTCGCTGCCTGGGCATTGTTGTCCGGGACCGCTGCAGTGATCGGTGCCGCGATCGTGCTCACAGCAGGACCCGCCTCGGCAGGACCGGCGGAGGATTGTGCGGCGGTGCGGGCGCGGGATCATCAGATCTACCTGAACTTGATCGCCTCCCTACCACCGGGCTCTCCGATCCCACCCGAGTACGTCAACCCGTGCCTGACCGCCCCGCCCACGACCACGACTGCTCCGCCGACGAACACCGCCGGATTGCCGGGCGCGCAAGCACCCGGCGGTGGCCCGAACGTCGGAGCGAACGCGCCGACGAACTTCCCCACCTACAACGGCACCCCCATCGTCCCCGGCCCCGGCCCGGGCCCGGGCCAT
>NZ_NOYU01000039.1:0-311714 GCF_002258915.1 Rhodococcus sp. 05-340-2 | reverse complement strand
TTTCGTCACCGACCGGCCCGGCCACGACCTCCGCTACGCCATCGACTCGACCAAACTGCGTACCGAATTGGGTTGGACACCAACGTATGTCGACTTCCGCGCCGGACTGAAGGCAACCGTCGACTGGTACCGCGAGAACGAGCAGTGGTGGCGACCGCAGAAAGACGCCACTGAGGCGGTCTACGCCCGGGTTGAAACATTGAAGGTCTAACACAAAATACCTAACGACGGCACTGTCGGACACATCGGTGACACAGAAGGGGTCACGAAGGTCAACGTCAGGCTTGCGCACCGGTAACA
Source organism: Rhodococcus sp. 05-340-2 (assembly GCF_002258915.1). Lineage (NCBI taxonomy): Bacteria > Bacillati > Actinomycetota > Actinomycetes > Mycobacteriales > Nocardiaceae > Rhodococcus > Rhodococcus sp. 05-340-2. Next base: position 311,414 of record NZ_NOYU01000039.1, on the reverse strand, counting down.
AGGCGTTGAGTAGTGAGAATGAAGAATGGTGCTCTGAGCTGCAAAGATTGATCTTGCAGGGGACACGATCCAGCAAGCGCGTGGAGTGTCGTTCTAGTGAGCAAGTGTCGCAACCTAACCCCACCCTGTCCGTAAATACCAACGCAGCTAGGGTCGTGTCGCACTTTACAGCGGTGACGCTGCCCCCAGCAGCTGAAGTCAAACGAAGTCACATCAAGGTTGGGTTCATCCGGCAGGCACTGCTAAACCGTAGCTGTATTCCGACCGCTATACGATCACTGCAGGCACAGTAGCACTTAATGGAAACCGGAAAATTTCTATCACAAATCCGTTATCAACTCATAGCAAATCGATTCCACAAGCTATCCATTCGCCACTTTCTCATCAGAATAACCCCCTGGACACCGATGCCGACAAGTTCGGCAGCAATCTGCCCCAGCAAGGCACCGGCTGGACCCAAGGTAATCGCCAGAACCACGAGCAGCGGCACCCCAATGACGGACGACAGTACGATCGAAACCGTGATGTGATTTGCGCGCCCTGATGCGACCATAGACAGTCCCAGGCCCCTGGATGTGCAGATGAGAAAAAGTAGAAACCCCGAGATGCAAGACAGACCGTAGCCGAAAACGATGGTTCCAGAAAATATAAGCTGCGCCAAAGATGGAGACACAACCGCAAATCCGAAACCTGCAAACAACCCTAGCGCTGCATTAAGTCTGATCGAGGCAGAAGAACGATTTCGCAAGTCGTCACCTTGCGCTGCTCCTAGCCAACTTTGAAGCCTGCTCGGAATTCCAGACAGGATATTTAAGGACATTCGCATCAAACGGTCTACAGCCGAGAACACCGGCACTGACCCCGGAGCGGCCACCCCCAAAAGTGCAGGAGCGAAAGACGTAAACGAACCACTGATAAGCCGGCCAACCACAATTTGAGATTGCGACCTAATGTGCACCAGATTTGAAGACCAGTTTGCGAAACCCATGCGACCGAAAAATCCGCAAAAGAATAGAGTCGAAGCAACGCTTGTCATCAAAGCGATACCGTACCAGCCCAGTCCGAACCCTAAGAATATAAAGGCAGCCGAGGCGCCGACAAGTATGAGACGGGGAATACCCTCCGTCATTAACAGCTTCCCTGGCGACCCAGCCCCGATAAAAAACCATGCTGGACTGAGTGCGAGGCTGAGGGACCCGAGAGCTATCAAGCATCCCCCTACCCGGTCCGCTGAACATAACAGCCATGCGATGAGCATAACTGGCAAACCTAAGGCCGTGACCGCTGTGATCCTGGTACCAACTGAGCGGCGGTACAGCTCCTTCCGATGCACCTGACTAAGCAATGGAACACGCTGAGGCCCCGAAACACCCCACCCGAGCTCCGCTAACAACGCAGCTGTAGCTCCAACGGATTGCGCCAGCGCAATCGTCGTCCATCCCTCGGCCCCATATTTCGCCGATGCCACAGGTACCACCATCAATGGAGTAACTGCTGACAACATTGGTATAAGGAAGTACGGGACTATCCTCCGCAACTTCCCGAACACACGCTTCATCGAACCGTCGAGTTGGCCAAAATTTCTTGTGCTACGTCTACAATGACGGCCTCGAAGGGGCGGCCCAACTTTGATAAAAATTCCTCATCGTACCCAAGCGGCCTGCGATCTCTAGCTGTCTCCAAAGCCGTCAATAGCCCGGCGGCTAAAAGGTCAGGATCGGCGAGCTCTACTATAAGCCGACTATGCAGCTCTCGCCTTGTGCCGCCCATCTCATTAGTAACCGAAATGCCACCGCTGCAGATCGCATCCAATGGAGGATGAGAGGGATGTGGACTGTGCTGCAACGACAGAAGTACCACAGATTCTGATAAAACAGCGAAGTATTGGTCCCAGGACAGCTTACCCAAAGAGTGCAAATTAAACGCTCCCGAAGTGACGTCAGCGTGACGTTCACCGGCCGATACATAATTAATCTGGGAGTATTTCTTTGGAAGTTGCGAATGCGCCCTATGAAGAGCAGAAACTCCAATGTCGAATAGATTACGCGGTTTGCTTGGCCTACCATAGAACATAATCTGCAACTCGCCGTCTCCGTGATGAGACTTCCGAGCCTCCGCTGCGCGCCGAATTCGATCGGTATCGAGACGAGGCGAAAATATGTAGCGTTCATTGATAGAAACTGCGTCATTGAGAGCAATATAATCGAACAGCGGCTTCGAGTTCACGACCATTCTAAACCCAGCGTACAGCGTCGACCGAGCCAAGGCATAATCCGTTGACCAGGGCGAGAAGCCCGCCTCGTAATCCTGAACCAGATATGTCACGCAATTTCTGTCAATCTGACCCAGTCTGCACGCTACATCTACTGCATGCGCAGTCGTCCAATGCGTCACCAACCACAGGTCCGTCGATCCGACGCCTTCGCGTGCCATTTGACGAGGGTTCAACACTTTCAAGTCACTCGCAATATCGCCGTACTCAGTCAGCAGCAAGGACCGCAGGTCGGTCAAGTGCCTGCCTCTCGGCAGGTCACGGAGTACAACGATTTGTACCCCAACCTCCAGTTGCTTCGCGAGGAGAATTCCAAAATCTACAGCCGTTCGAATACCAGCAAAAAACGATCCTTCACTGAGCTCCGGCAGGACTAGATTCAGCCTCGTCTTGCGGTGTACCTCAGCCATATTGACGAAGGACAGGCTATTCCGGGTGAGATGCCCGTATATATTTGCCCCAGGAATGGAAACCGCATCTCTACTCCGGGCAATCGCGTCGCGTCGTGACAATAGCTTCGTAACGATCTCACCCGGCGGCACTGACATATTTCTCATCATTGACCCCTCGTCCGTCGGACTAAACTGCACATACTCGATCTAACGCTCAGGAGATCTTGTACTTGATTGACCATCTCTGACCGTCCTGATTCAGCGTAGGTGGACAGACCATAAGAGATGCGGTTCAGTATCTCGATCGATTCTATCCTTTCTGAATTCAGCGTCTTGATCTCGCTCCTTACTGACTGAACATCTTCGACGTCGACTTGGCGTAGGAGCGGTGCGGCAATGTCGGAAATTTCCTCAAGCGCCAAGGACTGCTGAGTAAGCACATACCTTCCCGCGCAAAGCCCCTGCCAAACTTTGTTCGCGATTACAGATCTGGCTTTGGTAGAGGTACCGAATACACCCACTACAACATCGCAGTCGTCGATAAAGCTAGCGAGTCGATCCTCGGCGACTACATCAAGGTATTGAACTGAGATATTCGGACCAAACCGACTGGTTACTTTTCGCGCTGTGTCGGCAAATCCAAGGTCGCCAATCAGAACAATTTCAAGCGTTACGTCATCTTCGAGACCCGTCAAGCACTGGAGCAAAGACTCGACTGCGTGTAGCTTCGTATAATTCCCATAGTATAAAAGCTTCAAGGGTTTACAGTTGGGAGGCAGACGACTCGGTACTGCCCAATCAGGAGCGCCGACCGGAACCGGTAACACTTTGGTACGTGCCGAGATCTGCATTACTTCTTGTGCCCTGAGGTCTGTGTCAATGATATAAAGGTCGGCACTTCGCAACGCGACCGAATCCATCAGTCGATAGAAAACCGATTGCGCGGACCATCGACTGAACGTTTCACGGTCCTGAATATGCGTTTCGTACATACCGATAAAGCCGTCGACAACAAGTACCGACGACTTTACCAAACTCAGAATCTTTGCCACCCAAGCATACGAGTTGCCAAATTCTGACATTATAACGACGGACTTTCGAGGCGTAATTTTGAGACCGTCTCGAAATATCCAGGCGCAGCGCTTCAGATAGGACAATTGGGCCTGACGCTTCTGAACAACGACCAGGAAGCCCTGCTTCGCGAACTGCGACCTCAAGTCTCGATTACGAGGGTAATTTTCATTGGTAACGTTCAAGAATACAACGGTGTTACAACCTTCTGCTATTTGGTTGCTTGACACTGAACGATACGGTCTAGCGGTCATTCCGCACCTCTAAGATTGGGTTAGCGCCTGCGCCGTCGTTCGAACGATCCAATTTTTGCTTATCCTGCGCTTGCATCTTGATAGATGTTCGATACGATGTCGAGCAGCATACAAAGAAGAGGACGCAGATTGCCGGCCAGCGGAGGTAGTCAAACGAAAACATCATGACGACAAAAGCGGATACCAGCGCAAAATGTAGTTCGTCCGCGGGTTTAACAGAGCGCACCAGCAGCAGTGCCAGTACTACAAGTCCGACCAATCCACTTGTTACGAGGGTAGTAATTACCTGATTGTCGACAATTCGGAACCCGTTCTGTTGCAACAAGCCTTGATTATATAGCTCAATCTCAGAACCGAAACCCCCACCGAAAAGAATCCACCGCACAGGTAGCGAAATAATGTCTGGCAGAGCACTAATAGCTTGCACCCTGTTGGTGTAAGAACCTGAGCTAATGAGGTTTACTGTCAGTTCACGGAATCCGAAGTCCAATATGTATACGGCCGTCGCTGCTGCAGCAAGAGCCAGGATATTTCGCCAACGGTTGTTCGACCTTCGGCGAACGATTTTCACTATGACGACTGCGATAAAGGCTGCAAGCAAAGCGCTCCGCGTACCCGACAATACAAGGCCAAGCGACAGCGCACCCACCAGCACGAATCTAGTAGCTAGGTTCTGCACTGTTTGTCCGAGAAGAACTATGAGCAGTGCGATAACGGCTATTGTGGCGAACAATATGGGGTGTCCCATCGTACCCTGCGTGCGCACGACATCTTCGCCAAGGAATGGGTTCGGGAGTTTGACTTCGCTGCCGTCGGCGTACAGACCGTATCCCCATAGCAGTGGCTGCTGAGTCACGAAAAGTTCTACGCAAGAGAATACGGTTTGAGATATCGCAGTCGCTATTAATCCAAAGTGAAAAGAACGGAGATCATTCTCAGAAAAACTGCTCGCAACAACTACCGCCAACACAGAAGCTACACCGAGCGGCAACAGAATCGTAACTGAAAGGCCCCGCGACACCGTGACCATCGTAAGCAGAAGAAAGAACCCAGTTGTCAAAAGTGTAACGGCTCCGCCCCATTCGCACTTCTTCAGCATTATCAGTCGCATGGCAAGTAGGGAACACACAGCCCCCAGAACTAACACACGCGTTCCAGTTGGTACTACCGGTCCGGTTGCGATGGTTAGTACCGCAACTGAAATCGCAAGTGTTATCCCGCTCCAACCATTGATCTTTGTTATGAGAATTGGCGATGCCAAAAGAAGCAAATATCCCAGGCCAAGTGCCGTCCAAGTGATATAGGTCATTTTCGCTGCGTCTTTGTTCGCAAAGCACTTTGGGTTGACACTGCAGATTGGATTTTTGAATTGTAATTTTCTTGAGAGAATGCTGACCGGACATGTTCATAACCGTTTTTAGCAATATACTCGGCATGTTGCTGATTCGTTGCTATCTTTTCGATGCACATGCCGAGCGCTTGCCAATCTTCAGGTGGGAACGTTGCGCCGTTTACTCCGTCATCGACTATCTCAGCTAGCCCTTCCATGTCGCTAACTATCGTGGGGCGCATCGCCGCCATTGATTCTGCCGCAACGGTACCAAAAGGTTCTTGCCTAGAGGGGACAATCGCTATATGGCTGCGATCCAAGACGTCTGCGACGTCGTCAACGAATCCCAAATACAGTGGCTTAAGCGTCAATCCTGATTCGACCGCCAAGTTGTCCAACTCGTGTCGGAACCAGTCATATCCGTCAAAAACATCGCCGGCGAAGATAAGCTGGATTACTATTCCTTTCGACGCCAGCCATCCAGCGGCTCGGATCGCGATATCCTGCCCTTTTCTTGGGCTTATGCGTCCGACAAGCACCACTTGTGTCGGCCCCACTGTCGGATGTTTGTAATCGGACTTGTAGTAAGGGTCCCAGTTCTTTCCGTTGTAGATAGTTTGGGTTCTTCTGCTCAAACAGGGCAAACTTTCTGAAACAAAAGCTAGAGTCGATTCGCTATTGCAAACAATTTGGTCTGCAAAAATCATCGGCGCGACGAGCGCCTTGCGAATTATTTTGTTCGAGCCGTTTTCACTTTCTCGGATATGGCATATCGTTCGTCGACCCATTATTTTTGCGGCGGGCAGCCAGATTGGTTGAATGATGGTGTTCACAAACACTAAGTCTGCTTTAGTTTTCTTAAGGATCAGGAGTGCCTGGATGAGCGACGCGAACTGGAGTAGAGCGAGCTTAACAAGCCCCGTCGGGCTGAAGTAGCTCTTTCGGGTGACGGCGATTCGCTTTATGAGGACGTCTCCGGTTACCGATTGCAGCATCGGAACAAGTGGACCATCGCTCGGCACTACGACCGTAACCGCATGGCCCGATTCCACCAGTGCCGTGATGGTCTGAATCGCCATCCGATCGCTGCCGTAGAGTTCCGACCCCGGATGGCAAAACAGAACGTTCATTTCATTGGACAAGATTTACACCCTATTCGGAGAAGCGGCATCATTAAGCGGGGCCTGTAAGCGCCGGCACCCCGCCACAACCGCACAGGCAGTCTCAGCGATGATCAGCAGATACTTCACCATCGACGAGTTCTCCGCATCCAGCTTGGTTTGGTTAGCTTCGTGTGCCATGGGGACTCGACTCTTCGATTCTTGCTTAGGAGTCTAATATTTGGTCAGAGACGGCATGAACCGATATCTGATCTATTCTGCTGGCAGACGAGATCGTTTCTGAGTACCCTCGGCAGATTTTGTCCCAAGAGTAATGCTCAGACGCGCGCCGAGCTGCGGCCGCACTGAGGCTTTCCTGAATCTTTCCATCGGTCAGTACTCTTTCGATGCCGGCTCCGATCGCGCACGGTTTTGGTTCCACAAACACGCCGGCAGACCCCAAAACCTCTCTGTTGTACACGGTGTCCCTAGCAACCACAGGGGCTCCACATGCCATGGCTTGTACCAACGCCGGATTCGTTCCCCCAACGCTGTGACCATGAAAGTAGGCACCCGCATGCTGCCATAGCGAGAAGAGCTTCTTGTCGTCGCTGACATGACCCAGCCAATGCACGCTGGGCGATTCCTCAGCCAGGTTCTTCGCCGCGAGGTCTAGCTCCCCGCCGTAGCCTGAGGAGCCGACGATCACCACGTTCCATTTCTTACTCAGTTGCCTAGCGGCTTCGAGGAACTCGGGAACAGTGTTTTCAGGGACGAACCGAGCCACGATCAGTACGTAGTCCCTGGACTTCAAGCCATCCACGACCGGAAGTTGATCAGGAGCGTCTCCGCCGTACGGAATGAACACTCCGTCTCGACCGAAATCGCGCTGCCATCGCCGCCGAATCTCATGTGAGTCGCAGACCAGCTCCGATGCATACTTCGCTGTCAGTCGAGCTCCGCCACGGAACACCCGCTTAGCGTTGGTGCCCCACTTCGCTCGCTCCCACTCGATACCGTCGACATTGACCACCGTCGGAATGCCGCGAGAACGGAGGAGTGGGAGCCAGTATCCGTTGGCCACGTTCATGATCAACGCAACGTCGGGCTTGCGACGGGCCGCACTGAGCGACGACGTCAGACCGTAGCTGAGTGTGCTGAGAGACTTGGTTTCGAGACCCTTCGTCATCACAGATGACACCCGCGAATCCAGCATGGGGTCGTCCGTCTTGACTGCGCCCGGACGCCCGTAAACAGTCACGTCCCAGCCTTCTTCGGCAAGGTATGGCCCCAGACGCCTTATCAGCGTCTCGAATCCGCCGTAGTAGCTCGGGTATCCCCGCGTACCGATGATTGCAACCGACTTGCTCATTGAATTCCTGACCCTCCCGACATGAGAACAGCGCGACGAACACCCGACTTGGGCAAACTCAGTACGCCCCGTCGCTTCCAGCTACTGCCTTCATGGTCTTGGCGATGATCAGCAGGTCCCCGACCATCGACCAGTTCTCGACGTACGAAAGATCCAGTCGCACAGTCTCTTCCCAAGACAGGTCCGATCGGCCACTGACCTGCCACAGACCCGTGACTCCCGGCTTGACCAACAATCGCCGACGGACCTCACCGTTGTAGGTCTCGACCTCGCGGCGCAGCGGAGGCCTCGGCCCCACCACGCTCATCTCACGCTTGAGAACATTGATGAACTGCGGCAGCTCGTCGAGGCTGAAACGCCGCATGATCTTGCCGACGGGAGTTACACGCGGATCGTCACGCATCTTGAACAGAACCCCACCGGCACCCTCGTTCTGATCGAGGAGGTGGGCAACCTGCTTGTCCGCGTCGACGGTCATGCTGCGGAACTTGATCATCGAGAACGGCCTGCCGTCGATGCCCATCCGCTCGGACTTGTAGAACACTGGGCCACGACTTGTGGTCTTCACGGCGATGGCAACAGCCAGCAGGATCGGAGAGATCAGCACCAGAACCGCAGCAGCGAACGTGAGGTCGAAGGCGGTCTTACTGAATCGTGTCGCTCCGTTGTACTGCGGCTTCTCTACGTGGATCAGCGGAAAGCCTGCGACGGGCCGCATCACCAGTCGCGGGCCGGCAACGTCGACGACTCCAGGCGCTACAACCAGGTCGACATCTTTTTTCTCGAGGTCCCAGATCATATTTCGGATGCCCTTGTGGCCGAGGTGCTCGGTGGCCGTCACAGCAACGGTATCGGCACCGCACTCCTCGATCGCCTCGAGCACGTCGTGCTCATCGCCCAGTACCGGGATGTCGGTGCCCTCGACGTGAACCAGGCCGTCCCGCGGAGCCTCGTACCCGGGCATACAGATTCCGACCACCGCGTAACCCGAGGAGGGGGACTTCTCGAAGGACTGTGCCATCGACACCGCGGCTGAACGGCTGCCCACGATCAGGACAGACGTCTTGTACTCGCCCCTGCTTCGAAGCCGAGTGACGACCTTGCGCCAGATCCACCGACTCATCAGCAGTGCAAGCAGCCCAACCGGCAATGCAATAGCCAGATACAGGCGAGCGATGTCGATGCGGAACAAAAGAGACACGATCGCGATGACACCGAACAGGCGAAACGTGGCCGATACGATGCGTCGGTACTCCTCGGCTCCGTTACCGATGACTCGCGGTGATCGCGTGCGGAAGATCGCAAGGAAAGCGATCCAGACTCCGGCGACGACGACCGACAGGCCCGTGTACGACACCGTCGAGAGGAGGCCTGTGGATTCGGCACCGCCGAAGCGCACGATCTGAGCCAGACCTACCGACAGAGCGACAACAACGACGTCGGTCACCCGAAGCCGCCGGACGTATTGGTCCTCCCATACGTGCCGCGACGTGAGCCTTCGAGCCACCACCGCGTCGGATCGACGCGGAGATCCCCACAGAGAGCGCTGTGCAGCCCCGACAGATGCCACGTGCTCCCCTCCTCTGCACTCGAGTGCTCACCATCGGTCAGCACATGAATCCGATCCAGACCAATCCGAATTTCAACTGGTATCGAATTGAAATAGTCCCACGTGGATAGCGGTCCCACCACGCGAGCGATGCAGATCACAAATCAATAACAGCGTTCAAGGTGTTTACCACACCGACGCTAACGGTGCGACACCAGAGGCCATTCAGCGAACACAAGCCGCCATAGAGTCTCAAAAATGTTGCGTAGCAAGTGAATTGCGCCTGGTATGTGATATTTACCAAGATCTACAGCGGTTATTCGGTAAATATCTATACGCAGCAGGACACACGCATCCACATGCCAGACCAGTGCACGTGATTAGTACCGTAAATCGTGCTAAGCACCGACTACAAATCGGAAACCGGTACTAAGAACCATTCTCGCCGGTAAGGAGCTCGCAATCAGCGAGAATTCATTCGACTGAACGACGCCTGCGATTAACAACGACACAGCACGGTTCAAGGACGACCCAGCCCGCGGTAGTTCCAACCCGCCGCCCGCCACTGCTCCGGGCTCAGGCAGTTGCGCCCGTCGATCAGCGTCTTCTTGCGCACCGCGCCCTCCAGATCCTTCGGAGCGAGGGCTTTGAATTCCTTCCACTCCGTCAGCACCAGCACCACGTCAGCACCCTCGCAGGCCTCGAGCGCGGAACTGCTGTAGGTCAGGGTGGGGAACAGTGCGCGGGAGTTCTCCATCGCCTTGGGGTCGTACACGTTGACCGCCGCCCCCTGGAGCTGGATCTGCCCGGCAACGTTCAGGGCCGGTGAATCGCGGACGTCGTCCGAATCGGGCTTGAAAGCCGCGCCCAGCACGGCAACTCGAGCACCGAGCAGAGACCCGCAGGCCTCACGTGCCAACTCGACCATACGAGTACGGCGTCGCATGTTGATGTTGTCGACCTCGCGCAGGAACGTCAGAGCCTGGTCAGCTCCGAGTTCGCCTGCCCTCGCCATGAAGGCGCGGATGTCCTTGGGCAGACAGCCACCGCCGAAGCCGATGCCGGCATTGAGGAACTTGCGGCCGATGCGCTCGTCGTGGCCGATGGCGTCGGCAAGGACGGTGACGTCGGCTCCCGCAGCTTCACACACCTCTGCAATGGCATTGATGAACGAAATCTTGGTGGCCAAGAACGCGTTGGCAGACGCCTTGACCAGCTCGGCTGTGGCCAGATCGGTGACCAAGAACGGGATCTCCTCCTCGAGCAGCTGTGCGTACACCTCACGGGCGAGCTCCTCGGCCCGACCCGGGCGGGCACGATCGACGCCCAGCACCAGACGGTCGGGGTGCAGAGTGTCCTTGACGGCGAAGCCCTCGCGCAGGAACTCCGGGTTCCACGCCACCTCGACGTCGTCGCCGGCCGGCGCGAGTTCGCGAGCGATCTTGCCGAGCCGCTCCGCCGTTCCAACGGGGACGGTCGACTTTCCGAAGATCACGGCCGGCTTGGTGAGCAACGGCGCGAGAGTTTCGATGACCGAGTCGACGAACTTCATGTCGGCCGCGAACTCACCCTTTTTCTGGGGAGTACCGACACCGAGGAAGTGCACCTCCGCGAAGTCCGCAGCTTCCTGATACGACGCGGTGAAGCGCAGCCGTCCGGCCGCGATGTTGCGCTGCAGCACCTCTTCGAGACCGGGCTCCCAGAACGGGACCTCGCCGGCTTCGAGCTTCGCGAGCTTCGCCGGGTCCACGTCCACGCCCAGAACCTCGTGGCCGAGCTCGGCCATACATGCCGCGTGAGTGGCACCGAGGTAGCCGGTACCGAACACTGTGATTCGCATTTGTTCCATTCCCCGTCGGTCGTTCTGAACAATGGCGTACTCGACAAGAGCCCGTGACGGCCCGTCACAGTAAGTTCCTGGAGGACTAAGCCTTCAGGTCACGCACACACAAGGGAATAGTAAACACAGGCGATCGCGCCCGTCACCCAGGAGACTGCGGTCACAAGACGAGCTGAACAACCAGCAAATCGAAGGTTTCTCAGCGACGAACGGGAAACTGCGGGTTCTCCGGCTCCTCGACTGCCTCGGCGCAGCGGTGAATGAAATCGCTCAGTTCGGAGCGAACCTCAGGAGCGAGGAGATCCAAGGGTGCCTCGGTGCCGTGATACTCCGCGAACGCAGACGTGTAGGCGTCGACACTGTCGGAGATGACTGCGTGCAGCGAAGTGGACCTGTTCAGATGAACCTTCGCGATCACGTCGATGCGATCTGCCAAGAAATCGTGAAACGTGTTCTGCCCCATGGAAACATCACGTCCGTTCTGCGACACAGTTGTCATTGCGCAATGATACGAACAAAACCGACCGACCGCAGGATGAGCGTCGGAGCTACTAGTACGCGCCGTCGCTCTTGAGGACGGCGACCGCAGTCTTGGCGATGATCAGCAGATCCCCTGTCATGGACCAGTTCTCGACGTACGAGAGATCGAGGCGCACGCTCTCCTCCCACGACAGATCCGATCGGCCACTCACCTGCCACAGCCCGGTGATACCGGGTTTGACGAGCAGCCTACGACGCACTTCACCGTCGTACGTTTCCACCTCGCTCCGCAGCGGCGGTCGCGGACCCACCACGCTCATCTCGCGCCTGAGCACGTTGACGAACTGCGGCAGCTCGTCGAGGCTGAACTTGCGCATCACCTTCCCCACCGGGGTGACCCGTGGGTCTTCGCGCATCTTGAACAACACCCCGCCGGCCCCTTCGTTGAGGGCGGCCAGTTCTTGCACTCGCTTGTCGGCATCCTGGACCATGCTGCGGAACTTGATCATCTGGAAAGGCTTGCCGTCGATGCCCATTCGCTCGGACTTGTAGAAGATCGAGCCCTTGCTGGTGAGCTTGATGATCACGGCGAGGGTGATCAGAACCGGAGAAATCAGCAGCAGCACCGAGGCAGCGAACAGGAAGTCGAACGCCGTCTTGCTGAATCGCTTCGCGCCGTTGTACTGCGGCTTCTCCACGTGGATGAGCGGGAAGTTCGCCACCGGACGCATCACCAGACGCGGACCTGCCACATCCACCACTCCCGGCGACACGACGAGGTCGACCTTCTTCTTCTCGAGGTCCCACACCATCTTTCGGAGACCGTGATGGCCGATGTGTTCGGTGGCCGTCACCGCGACGGTGTCAGCACCGGAGGTCTCGATGGCCTCGACGACACTGTGTTCATCACCGAGTACCGGAATCTCGACGCCGTCGATGGTGAACGACGAGTCGTTGCCGGGCTCGTAGTTGGGCAGGCAGATGCCGACCACGCTGTAACCGGCCTCGGGCGAACGCTCGAACGACTTGGCCATGGCCAGAGCCGAACTACGACTGCCCACGATGAGCACCGAGGTTTGGTATCCGCCGCGAGCACGTTTGCGCGACACTATTTTTCGCCATACCCATCTACTCAGGAGAAGCCCGACCAGCCCGACGGGTAGTGCGATCGCGAGATACAGGCGGGCGATGTCCAGACGGAACAGCAGCGAGAGGATCGCGATGGTTCCGAAGAGCCGGAACGTGGCCGACACGATGCGGCGATACTCCTCCGAGCCGTTGCCGATCACCCGCGGCGAACGGGTGCGGAAGATGGCGAGAAAGGTCAGCCACAGAATTGCCAGTACTCCCGATATCCCGAAGTAGCCGACGATGGACCACGGTTCACGAAAATCGATGTCACCGAACCGAATGATCTGCGCCACCGTCACCGCACCGAGAACGACCACCGTGTCGGTGACACGGAGACCCTCGGTGTAATGCGTTTCCCATTCACGACGTGACGTCACCCTGCGCAACCGTCGTGCGTCACGCCGTGAGACAACCGAACTCTGCGCTTCCAGATCGCTGACTGACACTGATTTCCCCTCGGTACGTACGCGTTGCCGAACCCCTGCGTGATCGACACAGCTCCGTGCCACCCCGTCGTGCAGATTATCTTGTCGTACTTATCGTGTCACTTGGTAACGGTATGTTGATCGACACGAACCCGCAGGTCGTTACATGTTTCTACTGCATTAACCAGACGCGTCCGCTGCGTTGCCGACTTCTCCGGAAGCCCCATTCCGGTCACTCTCGACCACCTATTAGCGCCGCATTCACGGCCTGTGTCAAGCATTGTCGGTCGAACGTCGGATGCTCGGGGACATGCCGACGAACGCCTCCCACATTCGGCGTCCCAGTTCCCGTTGCCCCTCGCCGTTGTAGTGAATCTTCTCGGTCTCGCTGTTGAAGAGCCCCCTCGGACCCGACACGTACGCCACTCCGGCCTTCCGTCGGGGCGTATCGGCATGTACCGCATCGATGACGGCGTAGTTCGCATCCCCTGATTCGATCTCGTCCGGCACCATCTGACCGATGACGAACGGAACGTCGCCGAACTCGCCGCGCAGCGTATCGATCAGGCTGTCGAGCTTCTCCGCGTACACCGGCCCGGTCAGTAGCGGCACATCGCTCTCACCTTGATGCCACAGCACCGCCGCGAGCTCGTTGCCTGGCTTGGTTGCCAGTCCCGTTCGGATGCGCTGCAATGCATCCCAGAACAGATTGACTCGCGCCCCGGTGTCCGCCGGATCCCAGGAGATACCGTGAATCCGTGCGAAGCCCGAATCACCGCGTGCATACGGAACCAGCAATACCGGCCTACCCGTCGCATCGGCCAGATGCGCGGCAAACGTCGGTGCGAATCCGACTGCCTTGGAGGGCACTTCGTGGAACAGCGGATTGCTGCCCGCCACGATGGTGTTCTTCGACCGGCCCGACGCAGCCCACTGATGCACCCGTGGATGCGGCGCATCGAGACCCGATCGATCCAACCCGCGACCTCCACCATGTGCATTGGACTGCCCCAGCACCGCCACCACCAGATACGGTTCGTCGATCGCCTCCACCGGAATGCCGCGTCCGAGACGCTTCTTGACGACGTCCTTGGCCCGTACCTTCGCGTTCTGCCGAAACCCCATGACCCTCCCCCTACTCACGTGCAGTCGTTCTGCGCCGGTGCCCCGGCGAAGCGATCCCCTATCCATTGATTGACGTTGTCGCCGTTCACGTCCCCGTGACCGCGACCGGCCTGCCGGTCGATGGTGATGACATCGCCCAGCCGGCATGCCGACTGCAGCGCCGCATCGGTCCACGCCACATCGATGTACGTGTCGGCATCTCCGTACGCCACCAACATCGGTGCCGACGCCGGCCCCTTCGGCAGGGCCATCTGCGTCAGCTCGTCACGCAGCGCCGCGGCGGCCGCAGGGGTTTCGGGTGCAAAGTCGTTGCTGCCGAGCCTCTTCGCCGCATCGGTGCGCGCACCCGCCTTGTCCAGTGTGCACTGGGTGAGCGTGTCCCAGTCCCGCTCGGCGTTGCCGCTGCGGTAGTCGTCGAGGTCCAGATTCTCGTCACGCCGAGCGAGTGATTCGAGTATCCACTGCAGAACCGGCCCCTGATCCTCCGTCAACGTACCCGCCACCGCCTTGTCCACCAGGCCCACCATGTTCGCGGTGGGTGCCAGAGCCACGGCACCGACCAGATCGAGCTCCGGCGCGTAGGAGCCGGCCAGTTCGTTCGCGGCCCAGGCAGCACCACCGCCCTGTGAACCACCGAACGCAGCCCACTGCGTACCCACATCGGGAAAGACCGTACGCAATGCCCGTACGGCATCGATCACGTCGTAGCCGGCGGTGATGTTGTCCAGGTACGCATGGTTTCCCGGATGCCCCAGGCCCTCGTAGTCGGTGATGGCGACCGCGAATCCGGCTGTGGTGTAACCCTGTACGAGCGCCGACGCGCCCAGCAGCGACGCAGACCTCGACGGCGCGCAGGCCTCCTCGATACCTGTGGTGCCGTGGGCGTAGGAGATGACGGGCCAGCCACCCTCGGGCGGATCACCGGACGGAGTGAACACCGTGCCCGATACCTCGCGCTCGCCCACACCCGGCTGAACCGAGCGGTACACCACCTTCGCCGCATCGATACCCGACATCCGCACCGGCAGCGGTAGATTCGGCATCGTCTCGGCGCTCACGATGGAACCGCTTCCGGTACCGGGATCAGCAATGTCCATCGGCTCCGGATCGGACCCACGCACCACCGATGCCAGTGCCCCCTGCGCCTGGCTTCCCAGCGGCACCACAACGGCGCATCCCGCGAGCAGAGGCAGGAGCATCAGCGGCGCGGCGAGCCTACGGACGATGTGCATGAACCTATTTGCTCGCCTTGAATCTGCGGGCGTACGTCAACGACGGCTTCTCGATGAAGCGGTACGTCACCGCTCCGAATGCGATGCTCACCGCGCTCACCAGCACGAAATTCCGTAGCAGCCCCAACGGGCTGTCGCCTGCCATCCATCCGAAGCGCCCCAACATGATCAGGATGGGAAAGTGCCACAGGTAGACGCTGAGCGAGATCATGCCCACGTAGCTCAGCGGTGCCCAATCGGCCCGTTCGGCGAACTTCGACCGCTCACCGCGTGCCAGCGGCACGATGATGAACAGAATGAGCAATGCCGATCCGAAAGACACGGTGGAGGTCTGCCAGCGCGAATTGATATCGATCAGCATCAGTGAGATCACCGCGGTGGGAATCATCGCAATGCCCGTCCACCACCGCAGCCGGGTCACGATCGCGCCCTTCAGCATTCCGTTGTCGATCGCGACGAACACCACTGCCGCCAGCATCCCGTACGTGAAATTGTCTGCCAGCGACCAGAAGCTACGGCTGAGCACCGCGATCTCGTTGGGTCCCCATTCCAGCAGTTTCGGATCGGTGATGCCCGACGGCCCCACGCGCGAGGCGGTGTACAGCTTTCCGGTGATGCCGATGACGAACATGAGCACCACCGGGATCAAGGCCAGCACCGGTGCCGAGATGGACGTGCGCTTGCGCAGGAAGAACGCGATGCTCGTCAGCAGCGGTAGTGCGATGTAGAACGCGAACTCCAGCGACAGCGACCACGACGGGTTGATACCGGTCTGGATCATGCTCGGAATGTAGGTGTGCACCAGCGTCAGATTGGCCACCAGCGTCAACGGGTCGGTGAGGATGCCCAGACCGTTGTCGGTGAAATGCTGTTCGGCCACAGCGGCGTTCTCCACGAATACCGCACGCATCACGTAGTTGGCGAACAAGAAGATGAACAGGTACGCCGGGAACACCCGCAGCAGTCGATGCATCGCGTAGCTGACGTTGTTCGGCATCGGTTTGCCGGCGAACAGTTTTCGTACCATCGGGAGGAAGATCAGGAAGCCCGACAGCGCGAAGAAGAAGATCAACCCCTGTCCCAGCACCCCGAGCTTGTAGGTCAGGACAGTCTGCGGCGAATAGTGTCCGCCGACGTGCACCGCGAGCACGCACAGGCAGGCGAATCCGCGGGGGCCGTCGAGCCCGACGATGCGGGCAGGTCGCTTGGTACCGGCATCGGCCACCGCGGTGGCGGCGGTCGCAGTGCTGTCGGGTGTGGCGGTCATGGGTACCTTCTGAAGGGTCATAACGCAGGAGGCGGGCAGAAGCTGATGGCCTCGGTGCCGGCGAACCGGTCTTCGAGCCATCCGAACGCAGCAGCACCGTCGATGTCTGCGTGACCGGAATTCGGTTGGAGCACAGATTGAATCGTGTCTCCGCTTGCGCAGCCGGCCGCGATGGCGGCCTCGGTCCACGCCTGCGAGATCAACGTGTCCTTGCCGCCGTAGAGAACCAGCATCGGCGCAGCGGCCGGTGACATCGGCAAGCTCATCTGCCGCAGGTACTCCGCGAGCTTCGCCGTCGCGTCAGGGGTTGCCGGACGCAGATCGTCGTCGCTGATCTGCGCCGCCAGGGACGTCCGATCGGCAGCGAGAGCGCCGCCACACGCCGAGAGCTCGTCCCACTTCTCGGCGACGATGCCTCTGCGGTAGTCGTCCAGGTCCAGCTCGGGGTGAGACTGGGCCAGGCCCACCAGAACCCATTGCAGCAGCGGCTTCTGATCGTCGGTGAGCGTGCCGTTCGCGGCGGCCTCCGCCAGGCCGACCATATCGGCCGCCGGTACCAAACTCACCGAGCCGACCAGGTCGAGGCCCTCACCGTAGCTGCCGGCGAGTTCGTTGGCGGCCCAGGAAGCCTGACCGCCTTGGGACCCGCCGAACGCTGCCCACTTGGTGGACGCCTCGGGTATCAGCTTGCGGGCGGCCCGCACCGAGTCGATGAGGTTGTTGCCGACGGTACGGGCGTCGAGATAGGGATGATAGGAACCCTCCAGCCCCAGTCCTTGATAGTCCGACACCGTGACGACATTCCCGGATCGCACCAGCGCTGCGACGATCTGCGAGCTGCCGAGCAGTTCGGGATCGGTCGACGGTGCGCAGTCCTCGAGCACGCCGGTGGTGCCGTGGCCGTACGCGATGATCGGCCAACCGCCCTCGGGCGGTGTGCCTTCCGGTGCGAAGATCGTGCCCGAGACGCGCTGCGGTGACCCGTCCACGCCCGAGGTGGACGAGTAGACCACCCGAGCGGCGACCGAGGAGACCGCGCTGACCCGGCGATCGATGGTGAGCAGTTGCTGTGCACTCTCGAGCGAACCGGGGCCCGCTTCACCGTAATCGGCGTCGAGCGTGGCACCGAACGCTGCGGATTGCGACACCGAGTACGGGTCGGCAGGCGGATCGTCGGAGGAACACCCCGACGTCGCCAGGATCAAGGCCAGTGCGCAGGCACCGCTTGCTCGGCTTACTCGGCTCGTTCGCGACAGTGTCATCGGACCCCCTCCACAGCAGACGTCCGCTTGGCAGCGGTCGCCTGCTTCACGATGTTCTCTACTTGATCGCGATGGTCGATCGAGTCGCGTGCGATTCCGAATGCCAGAACCAGCACACTGCTCAGGATCGTGCCCATCACTCCCCCCAGAATCATGTTGCTCGTCGGCTTGGGTGTGGTCACCGAATCTGGCGTGGTGGCCGCGTCGACGAGTGTCACTGCCGACACCGCCCCATTGGCACCCAGATCGATCTCACCGACGAGCTTGATGAGCTGCACTGCAACAGAATTGGCAATGTCCCGAGCCTGGTCTGCCTCGGAGTTCACCACCGAGATCTCGATCAAGGCCGAGCCCGGAGTGGGCACCACCGTGATGTCGTTCTTCAGCGCCTCCGGTTCGACCGCCAACCCCTGCGAGGCGATGACACGTCGCAACACCTGCTCCCCGGTGGCCAACTGAACATACGTCTCGACGCGAACCAGTGACCCGCGATTGCCGTCGAGCGAATTCTTGGGCGACGTGGGACCGGGCGCGGTGACGAACACCCGAGACGCTGCGGTGTACGTCGGCTCGACCAACTGCGTCGCCAACCACCCGGCAGCAGCCGACAGTATCGCCGCGGCGAGAATCAATGCCCAGCCGGACAACAGAATACGGCCGTAGTCCTTGAGGGTCGGCACACCCGTGGGGGCGATCATCGATTCAGCTCGCACGTGTTCACCGGTCGTTGACCGGCGAACATGCCCTTGACCCACGGCAGCGACCGACTGCTGTCCAGATTGCCGTGTCCCTCGCCCTGATGCAGCTCGTACTCGACGAGGTCTCCGGAATCACACGCGCGCTGCAACGCCTTCTCGGTCCACGGTTCGAGAATCAGATCGTCCTCGCTGCCGTACATCACAAGCAGTGGTGTCGACGAACGCTGCTGTGGCAGCGCCATATCCGCCAGGTAGCCGCGCAGACGATCCGTCGCTTCGACGCTGACGGGCGTCAGGTCCGCTGCTTGCAGACCCGCCAAGAGCCCCGGCACGTCGTCGGACTTCGGCGGTACACACTCCATGAAGTCGTCCCACCGCTCCCGCGCCAACCCGGATCGGTAGTCGTCGAGGTTCATCTCGGGATGACTGATCGCCAACGTGTGCAGCGCGTACATCAGCAGCGGGTACTGGGCCCGCGTCAGTGTCTGATTCGCGGCGGCGTCGGCCAGGCCGGACATGTCCGAGACCGGCACCATCGCCGCGGTGCCCACCAGCTCGAGCCCGCCGCCGTACTCGGCGTTGCGGTCGCTTGCCGCCCAGGCCGCCATGCCGCCGAGCGAGACACCGTAGGCGGCCCACCGCGAACTGAGGGTGGGCATGAAGTTCCTGGCCGCACGGACTGCGTCGATCATGTTGTAGCCGAACGTCTTCGAGTCCAGGTACGGGTGATACGAACCACCGAGCCCGAGCCCCTGGTAGTCGGTCATGGCAACGGCGAAGCCGTTGAGCACCAGCGCCGCCACGATGGGGGCACTGCCGAGAAGGTTGGCGTACCTCGACGGCCCACACGCCTCGAGCACACCCGTCGTACCGTGGCCGTAGGACACCACCGGCCAGCCACCCTCGGGCGCGGTGCCACCCGGGATCACCACGGTGCCCGATACCTCCGTCGGCTCCCCGGTGACTCCCGACGTAGATCGGTACACCACACGAATCGCGGTAGCCCCCAACTCGGTGATGTCTGCTGCAATGTCCTCGATCGGCTCGGCCGTGATCAACGAACCCGGCTCGGTACCACCGACATTGGACGGCGGCGGCGGCTCCGACGTCGCCGGAGAGGCCGTGACGGGAGCCGTCTGCGCGCCGGGCGGCAGCACGATCGGAGCCTGCTGCGAGCAGGAGATCGACACCACGGCTGCGGTCACCAGGACGCCGACTCGGACCGTCCACCCACCAGACATAGGAGCTATCCTCTACTCGCCGAGGACGTCGCAGAGTCGTTCTTCGCCGGCTTCGGCCTGACGGCCGCGGCATGGGCGGGTCCGGATGGAGCTGCTTGCGCGGACGGGACAGTGGAACTCTCTGCAGCAGCCGGCGTTTCACCGGAGTCGTCCGCCGCGGAGCTGCCACCGAGGAGGCGTCGGGCCGCGGGTTCGAAGGTGGTCACCACTCCCACCACGGTGCCGCCGACGCCGTCGATTGCCTTGATCGCACGTCGCAGCTTGTCACGCGTGGTGCGACCGGTGCGCGCGAGAACCACTGTGCCGTCGGACAATGCAGTGAGAATCGCTCCGTCGGTGACATCGAGCAGAGGCGGGGTGTCGACGATGACGTAGCGGTAGTGGCCGCGCAGCGCTTCCAGCACCTCCTGAGCGCGATCCGATCCGAGCAACTCACTCGGGTTAGGCGGCACCGGCCCCGCAGGAAGCACCGACACACCGTCGAACACATCGTTCTGAATGGCATCGTCCACGCTGTGCTCGCCGGAGAGGACGGTGGACAAGCCGCTGTTCTGCTCGATACCCAAGCGGGTGCCCAGGGTGGAGCTTCGCAAGTCGCCGCCGACGAGCAGCACCGTGTGCCCGGCCTCGGCGAGAACGGCGGAGAGGTCGATCGCGGTACTGGTACGTCCTTCGCCCGAGGCCGCGCTGGTGATGGTGATGACACGCGGCGGCGAGCCGCCACCGAGGAAGCGAATGTTGGTGCGCAGGATGCGCAGTGGTTCACCCATCGTCGCCATCGACGCGACCGGCACGGTGGGACGCGTCGAATCCACCGGGAGACCACCGAGTACGACGCGGCCCGAGACATCCTCGGCGCGTGGACGATCGCGGATGGAGCGATCCATCAGACCACGGAGCAACGCGAGGGCGAGGCCGACCACGAAGCCGACCGCGCCGCCGAGACCGAGGGCGACGAACAGGCCCATGCCGATCGGTGCCGTCGGAACGTCACCCTGATCGACGATGGCGGCACCGGCCGCGGGGTTGCCGCCGCGCTGGGATGTTTCGAGTTCCTGCACCACCTGCGTCAGCTGCCCGGCGACCGCGTTGGTCAACGCCTGGGCGACTGCGGGATCTGCATCGGTGGCGCACAGGTCGAGCAACACCGTCTTCTCGATCGGCGTCGCAGTGATCCTGGACCGCAGTTCTGCCGCAGACTGCTGCAGCTGCAACTGATCGACGGCGCGCTGTGCAACCTGTGTGCTGGTGGCCAATCCGGCGTAGGAGGACACGCGTTCCTGCGAGAAGAGATTGTTCTGGTACGCCTCACCGACGGAACTGCCGCCTTCGGTGGTGACGAACAAACGAGCACACGCTTGGTACTGAGGCGTCGTGAAGAACGTGTAGGCATACCCCCCGGCGACACCGATGGCCGTCGCGAGAGCGACGATCCACCAACCCGCGCGAAGGATCCGCCAATACTCTCGAATCTCCACGAATGCTCCTATCGAATAACCGACGGTCAAGGGCAAAGAATAAAGCGCAGCGAAGGATTCGGCACGGCGTACATGTTGCGAGTAGGTGAAAGCGTGACAACATCAGAACCCATGAGCATCACGCAGCGGGTCGGATGGGTCGCCATCGTGGCAATCCCCGTTCTCGTTACATTCGCCATGATCGTCGGCGGAACTCCAGCGAAATTGGGGGCATTCGCCCTCGTCGCACTGACCGTGGGGGCGTACATCGGCCTACGTCATCCGCTGTATTTGACTCGCGCTCTTGCCTTTTGCTTGGGGGCGCTCCCGTTCGGCTACGTACCGGGTACTCCCGCGCCGTTGGTCTTCACCTTCGCTGTCGCAACGATCTTCGCTACTGTGATTCACCGCACAGCAGTGAGCCGCATCACATGGCCCGAAACGACCGTCATTGCGCTCATCGTTCTGTCTGCACTGTCGGTCGTCGTCATGGCAACCGGACTCGGTGATTTCTTCGAATTCGGTAAATGGCTCATATCCACTCTTATGGTGGTGTGCCTGTTGCGAATGCCGCGGGACGAAATGGCAATGTTCGGCAGGATCTACGTCTACGCAGCGTCGGCCGCCGCTGCGTTCGCGTTGCTGATCTTCGTCGGCGATCCCGCGGGCAAACTCATTCGCTACCTGTCGATTCTGGGATACGGCACCGAGGAGGAGAGCACGCGGTTCGTCTACAGCCCCACCGGAGCCACCTCGGTTCGCCTGGCAGGGACGTACATCGACCCCAACGCCGCCGGAATCGGCTTCGTCCTCGCGCTGATGCTGTGCATCCTGCTGTTGCGGGGATACCTGCGTACCGCTCTCGGAGCTCTGCTGTTCCTGTCGATCGTGCTGACGCTGTCGCGAGCGGCCCTGTTCTCGGTGGTGTTCGGCGTAGTACTGATGTTCGCGTTCCAACAGCTGCGGACCAGGGAACGCCTGGCGATCGTCGGCGCATTCGTAGTGGCCTTCATCGGAGCGCTCGCAGTACCCAGCGTGCGCAGCCGCGTCTTCTCGTCCTTCGGCAACGAGGACGCAGGCTCGAGCGCACGCGGCGATGCACTGGCCGAATTCCCCGGCCACATGCAAGGCCACTGGCTGTTCGGCCTCGGTTGGGGCCGGCCCGAATTCGTCGATCCCGCCACCGCGTTCGAGGTGAACTTCGTCGCCAACTCGCCACTGTTGACCGTCTACCGCGGCGGCATATTCACCGGCCTCGCCTTCATCGCAATTCTCGTTGCCGGTGCCGTCGTGGGCTACCGGATGCTGCGATCGGGACGCTGGGAACTCGGCTTCTACGGCGGCACTTTCATCGGCTTCTCGGTGGTCGCGCTGCAACTCGACTTTCCCGTCGTCAGCAATCCCTCCACCACGACAGCCTTTTCCGTGATGCTCGCATTCGTCGTCTACGCGTGGGAAAAGACGTCTGAAACCAAGCCCGACGGCGACAACAACGAGGGTACGAAAACGAAAAGCTTGCTTTCGGCCGGAGGTTCTCGACCAGCAGTTTCATAATTATCGGTCCGCTTTTTGTGATTTGTACAAAAGCGCGCTCGAGGTGCAATGATTCCCGCACCGGCCCGTCGAATGTTGGTACGGACCCCCTGGTGGAGAGAATTGAAGATGGTTCACTTTCGCGGTGGCTTTCGCGCAGTAATGTCAGCGACAACCGTTTTGATCGTCGCTGCCGGGCTCTCGTTCGGAGTCACGTCCGTCATCACTTCACCCGATCACCTCATCGGCCCATCCCGCGCCGACGCGGCCCCCAATCCACCCGGCGTCGGCATTTCCGACGGCGGCGGATTGCTGTGGGCCTCCGACGCGGAGTTGGACACCACCGTGCAATTCATGACGGCAATGGGCACCACATCGATGCGCATCGCCATTCCGTGGTCCACCGTCGAGTACACCCAGAATCAGCTGGACTGGACGGCCGTCGATCGCGTCGTGAACAAGCTTCGAGCAGCGAACATCTCGATGCTGGGCATCATCGCGTACACCCCGCCGTGGGCGACCTCCCCGGTCAATCAACCCATCAACACCCGCCCGGCATCACCTGCGGCGTTCGGCGACTTCGCAGGCAAGGTCGCCGCCCGCTACAAGGGCAAGGTGGCCGACTACGAGATCTGGAACGAGCCCAACGGGTCGATGTTCTACGGGCCGCAACCCGACGCGGCCGGGTACACCGCCCTACTCAAAGCCGCCTACCCCAAGATCAAGGCAGCCGACTCGGCCGCAACGGTCGTCGGCGGTGTCCTCGGCGCAGCCGAACAGGGATGGGGCATCGTCAACCCCGTCGACTTCACCAACCAGATGTACGCGGCAGGTGCTGCAGGCAGTTTCGACGCGCTCTCCTACCACCCGTATCAATACTCACTGAAGTTCTCCGAGGGACCCTACGTCGAGCATTCACCGGCCCGGCAGGTCATGGACATGCGCGCGGCCATGGTCGCCAACGGCGACGGCAGCAAGAAGATCTGGGCCACCGAGTACGGCGTTCCCACCTCCGCGGTGTCGGGAGATCAGCAGAACGTGATGATCACCGACTTCATCCAGAAGTGGCGCGAGCTGCCGTACACCGGGCCGATCTTCCTCTACACGATGCGAGACAAGGCAACCGGCAGCAATGATCCGGAAGACACGTTCGGCCTGCTCGAGAGCAACTGGGGTGCCAAACCGGCACTGTGGGGCCTGATGAGCCTGCTGCAGAACAACATCCCGCGCACTGCCGAGTACAACCGATTCGCTGCTGCTCCGAACAACTCAGGAGCAGTACTGGGACCGGTGTTCCCCGTTCGCGATACGTGGGCGCAGTACCGCCAGGACGCGGTTCTCTACGAGATGCCCACCGGTTTCGTTGCCGTTCCTCGCGCCGTGGCCGAATCGATACGCGCCACCGGATTTCTCCCGACCACTCCGTTCAACGGCACCTACCAGGACTTCGACAGCCCCTTCGGCCTACGTGTGTTCTCCACCGCCGTCGGTGGTACCCACAACATCGGTGGCGGCATCTACAGCGCCTGGGATCCCACCCTGGGGCCAGCAACGAGCGACGAGATGCCGCAGTACGGCGGCGGCGTACGGGTGACGTTCCAGTACGGCGCGATCACCTGGACACCGTATGTCGGAGCGACCGTCACTCGCTGAATTCAATCGATCAGCTGATCGATAATTCACAAACCGCACGCCCCTTTTCATTGGGTTCAGTGCGCCCATTTCCCGGCGCCATCATTGCGGCCACGTTAACTCTGCGCAAAGGCGCGGTTTCGTTTTATCGATCAATTATTTTGCGTTGTGAACCACCTCACTTTGCGCTATCTATTTCCTCCGCAAACGGATATTCATATAGCGCGAACGAATGACTCTTCGTGGCAGGATTATGTCCAGTGTTCGCACGTCTCGTCGGGGGACGCCTTGAATTCGACGCTCTTGTCGTGCACCGTCGCACGCCGGAGCGTCATCTGGCGTTTCGGGATGCCCTAGCTCCACTCGAGTACGGACCGACACGATGGGTAGCTCATGAAGACGGATAGTGTTGTGTCACAGCTGGTTACATCCACAGTAGTTCGGGCGGCAATATGACCGACGGCCTTCGCGTCGCGATTGCGCACGACTACCTCACCCAACGAGGCGGTGCCGAGAAGGTCGTCCTCGCCATGGCCCGCGCCTTCCCCGACGCCCCCATCCACACCACGCTCTTCGAGCCGTCGACGACGTTCCCCGAATTCTCCGAACTCGACGTTCGCCCGTCGGCACTGAACCGGGTCGGCTTCCTGCGCAAGAACCACCGCGCCGCACTTCCACTGCTGCCCTTCGCGTCCTCGTCCATCGAGATCGACGCCGATGTGGTGCTCACCAGCACCAGCGGCTGGGCCCACGGCTTCCACACCTCCGGCCGCAAGCTCGTCTACTGCTATTCACCTGCGCGTTGGTTGTACGAGTCGCAGATGTATCTGGGCGAGAGTCGTAGCCCGGCCAAACGTGTTGCGCTCAAGTCGCTCTCGTGGCCGCTGCGCTGCTGGGACCAGCGAGCGGCACTGTCGGCGGATCGGTACCTCGCCATCTCCACCGTGATACAGCAGCGCATCACCGACGCCTACGGCATCCGGTCGACGGTGGTGCCTGCCCCGTTCACCGTCGAGGCCGCGCCGCCGGAGTCGATCCCCGAGGCAGCCACATGGCTCGACGACGCCGGCTACTACCTCTGCATCTCCAGACTGCTGCCGTACAAGAACGTCGACAAGGTCATGGCCGCATTCGCCGGCACCGACCGCAAGTTGATCGTCGTCGGCCGCGGACCCGAGGCAGACCGGTTGCGAAAGCTGAAGTCCGACAACGTTCTCATGCTCAGCGATCTGACGTCGGGACAGATGACCTGGCTCTACCGAGGGTGTAACGGTTTGATCGCCGCGAGCTATGAAGATTACGGATTGACCCCCATCGAAGCGGGTTACCACGGCAAACCCAGCGCCGTGCTCCGCTGGGGCGGTTTTCTCGACACAGTCGAGGAAGGCGTGTCAGGGGTGTACTTCGATCAGCCACAACCGGATTCGATTCGTGACGCGGTCACCGCTCTCGAACGGACGGCCTGGGAACCACTGAAGATTCAGGCACACGTGGAGCAGTTCAGCGAGGAACGCTTCGCTGCCGAACTCATTTCCGCAGTATCCGAGATCAATGCAGAACGAATCGAGAGGACGGCGTCGCGATGACCAAGCGCGCTTTGATCACCGGCATCACCGGACAGGACGGCCTCTATCTCGCCGAGCTGCTGCTCAGCAAGAGGTACAAAGTGTTCGGTCTGCTTCGCGGACAGAACAATCCGAAAGCTCCGATGCTGGAGCGAGTACTACCCCAGGTCGAAATTCTGCACGGGGATCTTCTCGATCTGTCCGCGCTGATGCGTGCGTTCGCCGTGGCCGACCCCGACGAGGTCTACAACCTCGGAGCCGTCTCCTTCGTGGCGTACTCCTGGGAGAACGCCCGCCTCACCACCGACGTCACCGGCGGCGGAGTGCTGAACATGCTTGAATCGACGCGGCTGTACGAGCAGGTGGCGGGCAAGCAGGTTCGCTTCTACCAGGCATCCAGCTCGGAGATGTTCGGCAAGGTGCAGCAGGTACCCCAGCGCGAGGACACACTGCTCTGGCCCCGATCGCCGTACGGTGTCGCCAAGGTCTACGGCCACTACATGACCATCAACTACCGCGAGTCCTACGGCATGCACGCCAGCTCCGGGATACTGTTCAATCATGAATCACCCCGGCGTGGACCGGAATTCGTCACCCGAAAGGTCTCCCAGGCCGTCGCCCGGATCGCACTCGGTCTGCAGAGCGAGATCTCGCTGGGCAATCTCGACGCCAAGCGCGACTGGGGTTTCGCCGGCGACTACGTCGAAGCCATGTACCTGATGCTGCAACAGGACGAGGCCGACGACTACGTCATCTCCACCGGTGAGACCCACTCCATTCGCGAACTCCTCGACCATGCCTTCGCTGCCGTCGACATCGACGACTGGGAGCCCTACGTCAAGATCGATCCGCGCTTCCTGCGGCCCGCCGAAGTGGACCTACTCGTCGGCGACTCGTCGAAAGCGCAAGCAGCACTGGGCTGGAAGCCCAAGGTCGCCTTCCCCGAACTGGTGGCCATGATGGTGCGCAACGACCTCGCCGAACAGTCCCCCGACACAGTCAAGATCGCGTGAACGCCGGGCCACACCCAACCGCCTTGATCACCGGAGTGGCAGGCCAGGACGGCAGCTACCTCGCCGAACTGCTACTCGGCCGCGGCTGGGCAGTGCACGGCGTCTCCAAGCCTGGCGTCGATGGCGACCCGATCGACGCGCTCGTCGTACGACACGAAGTGGATCTGAGCGAGACCGGCACGGTACAGGGTCTGGTCCGAGAGATCGAGCCCGACTACGTCTTCCACCTCGCCGGAATCTCCTCGGTATGGCGGTCGTGGAACGACCCGGTGCTGACCACCAAGGTCAACGGCGTCTCTGCAGCGGCGTTGCTCGATGCCTGCTTCACCCACCAGGAGGCGTCGGGAAAGCGGATCGTGATGATCAACGCATCAAGTGCCGAGATCTTCGCCGGATCCGGCGTCTCGCTGCAGAGCGAGACGACCCGAATCGCACCCACATCGCCCTACGGTGCATCGAAGGCGCTCAGTCACCACATGGTCGATGTGTATCGATCACGAGGGCTCGAAGCAACCAATGCCATTCTCTACAACCACGAGTCACCGCGGCGACCGGATTCCTTCGTCACTCGCAAGATCAGCAAGGCAGCGGTCGCCATCTCGCGTGGACGCCAGTCCACGCTCGAACTCGGCAACCTCACTGCGGTGCGCGATTGGGGCTGGGCTCCGGACTACGTGCAGGCGATGGCAGCGATGGCCGAGTACGGCAAGGGCGACAATTTTGTCGTCGCCACCGGACAGGCCCACAGCGTCGCCGATTTCGTGGCCGCCGCCTTCGAGGCAGTGGGCATCGACGACTGGCGTGAGTACGTGCGCAGCGACTCCGAGATGCTCAGACCCACCGATTCGGCGAGAATGGTCGGCGACGCCTCCAAGGCCCGCAACGTGTTGGGCTGGGAACCGACGAAGACGTTCGATCAGGTGGTCCGCGCAATGATCGAGTTCGACATGACGGAGGAGATTGCAGCATGACAGCGGTGGAAAAGCCCGAGAACGAGCTCTACGACGTGTCCAACTACAAGATGCAGGACATCACGTTCAAGCGGAAGCTGCGCAATCGCATCGGCACCCTCGGCTTCAACATGATCGTGACCTACATTCCGTCACACTGGATTCGGCAGAACTTCCTGCGCGCCTTCGGTGCGACGATCGGCAAGGACACCTCGATCTTCCGCGGCACCACCATCCTCGATCCCGAGGGCCTCACCATCGGTGACGCCTGCGCCATCGGGTTCCGGTGCATGCTCGACGCCCGCGGCGGAATCACCATCGGCAGCAACGTCGTCATCGCCAGCGACACCCACATCATCGGCGGATACCACGATCACAACTCCCCCGAATTCACACCGATTCTCGAGCCCTGTGTCATCGGCGATTACGTGTGGATCGCCAGTCGCAGCACCCTTCTCAGCGGTGTGACCCTCGGCCGCGGTGCCGTCGTCGGTGGTTGCTCGATGGTGCGCGCAGATGTCGGCGAACTCGAGGTGGTCGCCGGTGTGCCCGCAAAGGTGCGAGCGATGCGTGATCCCAAGGCGCTCGCCTACCGCCCCAAGTATCGGCCGCTGTTCTACTGATGATCCTGCGTGACTGCCGACTCGTCTACGTCGCCCCCCGATCCGGGGTGGGCGGCGTGGGCGACTATGCCGACGATTTCGCCGACGCCGTTCGGCCACACTTCGCCGAGGTGATCGAGTATCGCCACGAGGGACCCGGATCGCACTCGGTGCGCGATATTCTGCGTCACCGCAGAGCAATTCAGGAATTCGTCGACGCCGACCCGGGCCGTGTCATCGTGCACTGCGAACTCAGTGGCGGCTCGGTGATGCCGTTCTGGGCAACCGCCCGACTCACCGGCGACCCGGTTGTGACCGCGACGGTGCACGACCCGCCCGGACTGGTCTGGTGGCCCGCTCGAACCAAATTCCTCGCGGGCAAGAAAGTGCTCAATCATGGCCTGCACTACCCGCTTCGGTCGGGATGGCGGGCCCTCGAACGCCGGGTGGCCGGTAGCCGAACGCTGTTCGCTCTGACCCGCTCCGGTGCCGACTCACTCGCGCGCGAATATCCCGACGCCACCGCCAAGGCCAGTGCCCTCTTCGTTCCCGCGCGCCCCGACATCACCCCAGCCGAGGAGCGACCCCTTGCGGTCGGACTCTTCGGATTGGTCTATCGCGGCAAAGGTTTCGACCAGATCCAACAGCTCCGCGACAGCCTCCCCCGCGACATCGCGATCCGCATCGCCGGACGAGGAACGGAACTGCTCGATCCCGTCGACGGCGTGGACATCCTCGGCGAGGTGAACGGACCGGACGAGGACGCCTTCTTCGCCTCCATCCGCGCACTGGTCCTGCCCTACGGCAAACGGAGTGTGTACGGAGATGCATTCCCCGCATCCTCGGTCGTGACGCGAGCAATCGCGTATCAGACTCCGGTGACCTGCCTGAAGGTCGGCGCTCTCGCCGAGTCCGACAGCGGAGCCCTGGTGGTCGACGGAGGTGTCGCCGAACTTGCCGACGCCACAGCCGACCTCATCACCGATCCGATTGCGCTGGGCAAACTTCGACGCGAGGTCGAGGCGCTTCGCATCTCCCACACCGCAGACTTCGTCGTCGAGGACTTCGTCTCCGTGTGGGCGGCTCAATGAACGCCAATCTGCTCAAGGCCGGAATTGCTGCTCTGTGGACCTACGGCGGCCGCGGCATCGGTCTGCTGTGGACCATCGCGCTGATCGCCAAGTTGGGGATCTCCGACTACGGCCAGTACGCGATGGCCTTCGCCCTCGCCGCGATCATCGCAGCACCGCTGGATCACCCCTTCACCGTGCGCTCGATTCGCGTGAGCGAACGAGAGTTTCTGGGTGAGCGCACTACTCGCGTGCTCGCCGGAGCAGTTCTCATCGTCGGCGGCCTGTGCCTGGTACAGGTCAACTACATCGCCTGGTTCGCCCTCGTGATCGGCGGCGGCGAGCTGGTGTTCAATGCCTACAAGAGCAGGGCGCTGCGCGACGGCCGCCCCGACCTCACCCAGCGATTGGACACAACACGCCAGGCCACGTCCATCGCGCTCGCGACGGCGTACCTGTTCGCCGTTCCCGATGCCACGCTGACCGTCGCCAGCCTGCTCTATGCCGCACCGTATTTCGTCATCGCGGTGATGGCCGCGGTACGGACGCGCGGTGCAGCGCCGAGCGTCCCCGGATCCTGGCGCGAGATGTCGATGCTGTTCTCGGAGAACCTCGCCAACGCGGTCTACATCCAAGGCGACGTGTTGCTCCTGGGCTTCCTCACCGATTCCACCATTGCCGGCTACTACTCCGTCGCTGCAGTGACGGCCTGGGCGGTGGCCTTCATCGGCCAGGCATTCGGCAACACCTTCCACGAGAAGCTGCGCGCAGCAGACGGACTCGTCAGCGCCGGACCGGCCTTGAAGCACACCGCGGTTCTCGGCTGCGCCGCCGGCTCATTGCTGTTGGTGGCCGGTCTCCTGCTATTCCTGACGCCGGCGTCCCCGCAGATCGCGGGTGCACTGGTGGTGATGTCGTTGTTCGTGGTGATGCGAGTGATGAACCACGTGTTCACCACAGTGCTCTACCTGCAGCACCGCGACCGCACCCGAGTGCTGGCAGCAGCGACGCTGGCACCGCTGAAGATGGTTCTCGTCCTGTGCCTGTTCCCTTTCGGTGCCGTCGGCGCGGCCGTGGCCTCGGTGGTCACCGACGCCGTACTGCTCGTCTGGTTCATGCGCGCCCTGTACCGCGATGCGGTGAAAGAAGAAGTGACGCAATGAGACGCGCGACCTTCCTGCTGTCCAAAGACCCCGTCACCGAGCACGGCGGCGATATCGCACTGTCTCGCTTGATGATGCAGCTCGCCCGCGAGGCATTCGAGGTTCGTTCGATCTGCCTGTCCAAGGAGACCGACGTGGCCCCCGACGTGGTGCGCGTCCCCAAGCCGAAGGTCGACGCGAGGTTGCTGATGAAGTCGATGCGGCCGACGCGCTCGGTGGTGCACGGACGCTACGACGTCGACGCCTTCCGCGACGCCATCGACGCGTCCGAATCGGATGTGTATGTGGCCGAACACAGTTACATGGCCGAATCGTTCCTCCGCTCGTCGAAGTTCGGGTCGCCGTTCGCGATCAACACCGTCAACACCGAGTCGCAGGTGTGGAAGGTGACGCGCGGCGTGATCGGCCGTATCGAGGCACCTCGCATCCTGCGTGACGAGATTCGCGTCGCCCGTGCGGCAGACGCCGTCGGGACCTACGATGCCGACGAGGCGCAGATGTACCGGAACAAGGGTGTGCGCGACGCCCGGTGGATCGACCTCACTCTCGAACCCGCGCCGCAACTGGACCTGTCCGAGACCGCGAAGCGCCTGGTGTTCATGGGGACTCGTGATTGGCCGCCGAACCAGGAGGCCTTCAAGATCGCGCTCGAATACTGGCCGGCGATCTCTGCGGGCATCGACGGTGCCGAACTGTGCATCATCGGTGCGAAGGCCCCGGGTGCCAAGGATCCCGTCTACCCTGCCGGAGTTCGCGATCTCGGCTTCGTCGACGATCTGCAGGAATTCCTCGGTACGTGCCGAGCGCTGATCGCCCCGGTCGCCACCGGCGGCGGCGTGCGCGTCAAGATCCTCGACGCGGCCAGCAAGGGACTACCCGTCGTCGGGACCTCGGCTGCCGTCGGATCGCTCGACTCCATCTTCGAGTTGCCCACCTTCGACGACACAGAGCAGTTCGTCGCCGAATGCCGCCGCTACCTGCTCGACCGCACCGCCGCCGTCAAGGCAGGTGAGCGGATCTACGAGCTGAACACCGCCCGCTGGAACGACCGTGTACCCCATTCCACCGTCGAAGCACTGATCAGCGCACCGCTGACGAGCACCTTAGGAT
The DNA here is from genome assembly GCF_002258915.1 of Rhodococcus sp. 05-340-2. Taxonomy (NCBI): domain Bacteria; kingdom Bacillati; phylum Actinomycetota; class Actinomycetes; order Mycobacteriales; family Nocardiaceae; genus Rhodococcus; species Rhodococcus sp. 05-340-2. The sequence goes on along the minus strand of NZ_NOYU01000039.1, from coordinate 279,278 downwards.
GATCGCCATGACCCTCCGCTCCCGTCTGCTCACCGTTGCCGCAGCCGCCGCGATCGCCGTCGGCCTCTCGACGCCCGTCGCACATGCAGCACCGCCTGCCGGCCTGGGCTTCACCGGTGGCGCACCGTTTCTGACGCTCGACGACGCCACGCTGAACAACGAACTCGGTGCCGGACGCGACATCGGTGCATCGTGGGTCCGGGTGGTGGTGAACTGGGCAGCAATCGAGACAGCACCGGGCGTATTCGACTGGGGCAACACCGATCGCGTGATCAACGCTGCGACGGCGCAGGGCTACTCGGTACTGGCCGTGCTGGGTGGAACGCCCGGATGGGCGCAGGGCGGCATCGCTTCACCACTACCCGGTGCAGTTCCGTTGGATCCCAATGCCTTCGGTGCATTCGCCGGCGCTGCCGCGGCGCACCTCGGTGAGCGCGTCGACCACTACGAGGTGTGGAACGAGCCCAACATTCCCACCTTCTTCGCGCCCGTCGACGCCGTGCGGTACACGAACATGCTGCGCGCGGCCTACCCCGCGATCCACAACGCCGACGCCGGAGCGACCGTGCTGAGCGCCGGACTGGCGACCACCATCAACGCCGGAGCCTGGACCGTCGCGCCGGTGACCTTCCTGCAGCAGATGTACGCCGCCGGAGCGGGCGGATTCATGGACGCAGTCGCCATGCACCCCTACACCTTCCCCTTCACCGTCGAGAACGACCCCAATGGTCAATGGGCACAGGTGGATCAGGCCTACGGCACGATGGCAGCCAACGGCGACGGCGGCAAGAAGATCTGGATCACCGAACTCGGCGCACCCACCGGAAACGGCCCCATGGCCGTCACCGAGGATGCACAGGCCGCGATCATCGGCTCCAGCCTGGCCAAGGCTTCGTCGCTGCCCTACGTCGGCCCGGTCTTCGTGCACTCCTTGCGTGACTCGGGCACCAACCCCGGCGACTCCGAGCAGAACTACGGACTACTGCGCTCGGACTTCAGCGCCAAGCCGGCATACGACGTGGTTCGGGGTTCGTAGGGCTGGGCAGTTTTTGCTCCACTCCGGCGTTCTCCGTGGAGGAATCCCCACGCCCGAGGCCTCGGGTGGAGCGTTCTGTGCGACTACTCTTTCGACATGAGTCGCGTCGGATCGTGCCTACTCCTGGTGGGGCTCGTTGTCGCGACCACATGGGCGTGTAGCAATCTGAACCCGTTTACCGGCAGCGTCTCCTATCGGCCCCCGACAGCGAAGGTTGTCTCATCCCCCGATTGTCTGGCCCTGAACATCTACACGGCTTTGACCGGATTGGGGCCGTGGGATCCAGCGTTGACATCCGATGCCCCGGAGCCGGGGTACCCGCCGGCGACATTCCAGCCGGTCGCGGTTGTGCGATGCGAGCGAGGTACCGACGAATCCGGTTCGATGACAGTGGATTCGGTACGACTTGAGGGCAACATCGATGCCGTGGACTCTGCATTCTCCGCGGATTCCGAGCGTTTTCCCGACGGCGTCATGGCGTCGTGCATGTACGCGATGGATCCGCCAGTCGGTCTGTGGTTCGTGAACGACTCCGGCGAGGCGTTCCGTCCCGCATGGCCCGCGAGCCCGTGTGGTTTGCAGAACACGCCGATCGAAGCACTCGCCGATCTCACCGAGGTCTCCCGGTCGTCTCACGCGACAGGTTACGACGATCGCTACACCACAATGTGCCAATCCAGTCCATACGTAGGCGGATTCGAGAACACGACACCCGAGGACGTGGCTGCCGCTGTGGAACGCGAACAGTCGTCCGATGGTCCGGTTCCTCCATCATTGGTGACTCCGATAGACGATGTCGACAAACTGCAGTTGTGCACGGTCCCGGCTTCGACGGTCGAATCGCCACCGGACGCCGGCATCTCCGTGGCCGGGTCGCTGACGACGCTGAGCAGAGCGCAGAGCGCATCGGTCATCCGATCCCTTGTGGACGCGCCTTTCGCGCCGGCGTGCAATCAGAGCAGTACCCGCGTCGCGTCGACCGAATTGCGCAGGCCGGACGGCTCGGGCCGCTCCCTCGTATCCTTCGAGCTCGACGGCTGCCGACGGGCAGCGGGATTCGGGTACTACCGGACAATCCCTGCGGACGTCATGGCCACGCTGACATACATCAGATGAGCCCTGCGGCTGTGTCGCGGAATCCCATCGACCTGGCGTGTGCTGCCCTACGGGACGAGCACGACTCGGCCCACCTGGAATCGCATCGCATCCAGGCATGGAACAACGTTCCAGTTGTGGCAGGATCTGCGCATGACGAACAGGAAGCCGGCATCCGCTCGACGTTCCGATGCTCTGTCGAAACAACGCATCGTGCAGGCAGCGATCGAGACGCTCGATGAGGGTGGCACCGACGCTTTGACGTTTCGCACCCTTGCCGCACGTCTGTCGACAGGCCCCGGCGCGCTGTATCACCACGTCGGCAACAGGGATGATCTGCTCGCGGCATCGGCCGAAACCGTCATGGCATCGGTGTTCGATTCATCGCCCGAGAACGGTGCGGCAGAACCCGGTGTTCACGGACTGATGATGAGAGTGTTCGACTTGATCACCACGCGACCATGGGTGGCCACGCAACTCTCCGCCGCTCAGTGGCAGCCTGCCGTTTTGCATCTCTTCGACCGCATCGGCACCGAACTCGACGCACACGGAGTTCCGCACAGTGCGCAGTTCGACGCCGCTTCCGTGCTGCTGTTCCACGCGATCGGGGTTGCAAGTCAGCGCGATGCCGGCATGCAACTGGCCGCCACGGTGACGGACCGCTCGGCATTTCTCGACTCCACACGCGTCGCGGTGACGGACACGGGCGACTATCCGTTCCTCACCCGGATCGCGTCGCAATTCGCCGGCCACGACGACCGAGAGCAGTTTCAGGCCGGTCTCGACATCATCCTGGCGGGCATCGACCGCGGCTGAACCGGCCGAAGTCCACCACGCCCATTTCTGCCCCAGTTGACATCCTTGGAACACTGTTCCATTCTTGCTTGGAACAGTGTTCCAACAACGGGCGGAGACATCCATGAGTACATCCATCACGATCATCGGTGCAGGACTCGGCGGCCTGGTTCTGGCACGGGTACTGCACGTTCACGGAATCGCCGCCACGGTGTACGAGGCCGACGCCACGGCCGACGCCCGCACACAGGGCGGGCAGCTCGACATCCACGAGCACGACGGGCAGATCGCGCTTGCCGCGGCCGGGCTCACCGCGCAGTTCCGCGCCATCATTCACGAGGGAGGCGAAGCGACTCGCGTACTGAACCCGAACGGCGAGGCCCTGTTCGACGAACCCGATGACGGCACAGGAGGTCGACCGGAGGTGCTGCGCGGGGACCTGCGACGCATTCTGCTCGACTCACTGCCGGCCGACACCGTCCAGTGGGGGCACAAACTCACCTCCGTGCGCCCAGTGGGCAACGGGCAACACGAAATCGAGTTCGAGAACGGAAGCACCACCGTCAGTGATCTGCTCGTCGGTGCAGACGGCGCGTGGTCACGAGTCCGATCCCTGCTCTCCGCCGCTGTGCCCGAGTACGTGGGCACCGTCTTCATCGAGACCTACCTGCACGACGTCGACGCACGTCACCCCGCCACCGCCCGCGCAGTCGGTGGTGGTGCACTGTTCGCCCTCAGCCCGGGCAAGGGGCTCACCGTGCACCGTGAGGTCGGCGGCATTCTGCACACGTACGTTCAGCTCAACCGCAGCGCCGATTGGATCGACGCGATCGACTTCACCGATGCGGCTTCCGCCAAAGCAACGGTCGCAGCCGAGTTCGATGGGTGGGCACCGGAATTGACGGCGTTGATCACCGACGGGGAGACCGCGCTGGTTCCCCGGAGGATCTTCACGCTGCCCAATGACCACCGCTGGGAACACACCCCGGGAGTAACACTTCTGGGCGACGCCGCGCACCTGATGCCTCCATCCGGAGACGGCGCGAATCTGGCAATGTTCGACGGTGCCGAACTCGGTCGCGCGATCGCCGCTCACCGCAACAACTTCGACGCAGCCCTGCCCGACTTCGAGGAGGCCATGTTCACCCGAAGTGCAGCGGTGGCAATCGAGGCACATGAGACGCTCGACCTGTGCCTGGGGGAACAATCCCCCTATGGACTGATCGACCTGATCTCCGGCGTCACCAACAGGGTGTAATCACTTGTCGCCGAGTGCATTTCTGCGTTGACGATGATTGGCGACATTGATTCGGTTGCCGCACAGATCCGTCGAGCAGAGTCCGAGGCGCGGGGCGGTCCGCGTGGATGATGAACCTCCCTGGGACACAGCGTTACCCGACTGGGGGTGCAGTGGGGTGCTACATGCCGTTGCTCACGATCGACCACGGATCCGACGACTCCTGCCGTGCGAGGATGTATCCCCAAGTTGTTGCCCCTTCGTGCATGGACCCGTCGCCGCCGGTGAGATCGAAGCGCACCGACACCCAGGCCTCGAATCGATATCCTTCGGCGGCTGTACCCGGGGTCGGGTCTTCCTCGGTAACTCTGACGATCTCGAGGTTGTCCAAGTGTGCACGGGGTGCGTCGAACCAACCCTGCATTCCCTGCCACCCCTCGTCCGCGACCAAGGACTCACCCGTCGACGAATCGCCGGCGTCGACCGCATCGACCCAAGCTCGGACCACCGCTGCCGGGTCCTGCCGATCGACCGTTTCCGACGACTCGCCAACGGAGCCGCTGTGCGTGCACCCTGCGAGCACCGACACCACGAGCACCAGCACGGCACCGAGGTTGGACACTACCGACCACCGACTCTTCATCGCACCTACTACACACCAAGATTCGCTAAGCCACAACGACAACGAACATCGGTGCGTATGTCACATGAATTCGAACCTTTTCCGAAGCAACGCTTTTGCCGCTGCGAACGCGCCTGACTCACTCCACGACGAGATGACGCAGGTTCATGGATCGTCACGCTTCGTCGCCTCCCGAGTTGCCGACCCCGTACGCGTTTCACTGTCGTCCACACTGGAACCCGGTGACAGACCGGCATCGACCTCGAGAAGAGAACGGTTGAGGGTGCGAACAGCCAGCGTGACGAAGGCCAGCGTTCCAGCGATGACCAGGATGTCGTCGACCGTGACGGCGAACACCACGGCGGCTGCCGCCGAAGCTCCCGCCAGCGCGACGGCGACGGAGTGCACGCGTTGCCGCTCAGGACGACGGGCATACAAGTCTCCTGTGACGTACGCGCCGGTCATCAATAACGCACTTGCTGTTCCGGACATTACCGATGAATCGATCACGGCCGCCGGTTTTCTACAGGGGTAGCACAGCGCAGGACGGGAGCGGGTGCTGAAGCCTCGCCACCCGAAAGATTCACCCGGGTAGGGTCTTTCGGCTCACTTCCTACACAGGAAGGCACGAACATCTACTTCACGTTAGGAAAGAAGGGGTCGACGGGGATGCACGGAACAGGTGTGGCGTGGAGGGGGTCGAGCGCGTTGAGAACGTGATGCCAGACGCGGCGGCTGTACAGCGTGGAGATGTGTTCGGATCGATCGATTTCGCAATCGTCCTGCAGGAGAATGTTGTTCACGTTGGGTCCGTCGAGGGATTGCTGGGTGAACGGGGTGACGATCTCGTCGTATTTCGTGATGAGGGTGGTGTATTCGGGTCCGGGTCGGGTGTCGCCGTGGGCGTAGGTCTCCTGCACGACGTCCGATCCGATGGCTTGCTGGGTGAATGCCGGTGCCAAGGCTTCGAGGGTATCGTAAATGGCTCGCCCGACGGGCGGAATCAGGCTGCGCCCGTATACGACTTCACTTAGTGTGGTGCCGTGGTTACTCGGTGAGATGCCGACGAACTTGTCCACCTTGCCTGCCCCGTCGAGAACGTTGATGTAATAGGCAGGCAGGATTCCGCCGCCTTGTGAATGGCCGACCAGGTCCACCCGGCTCGCGCCGGTGTCGGCGAGCACCCGATCCACGGTCGTTGCCAAGGTGCGTCCGGACCTGCGGATGTCGTCGGTTGCTTGGATCGGTGACGTAGAGGCCCAGGCAGGGTTTCCGTAGTTGAACGTGAACACGCAGTAGCCGTTGTTGGCAAGGAACGGAGCACCGGTCTGCCAGGCCAGTGCTTGTGTGGTGGCGGTCGGGTTGATCAGGACCACAGGGTTGGGGTGCGCAGGACTGGGTCGGCACTGTGGATTGTTGGCACCGGGTGGCGCAATGGTGGGAAACAGTGCTGCTGGAACGGCATCGAGGTCGAACGGGACAGGTAGCGGGCCGTCTACCGGTTCCGCGTCTGCGATGTCCGCGGCGGCGATGAGCGCGGCGACCGCAGCTCCGATGACCACGACTGCTCGGGTGAACGTCTTCGGCATGGCAGAGCTCGCTTTCAGGTGGCGACGGGGTTGAAACTGTAGGTAAAGCAAGATGTGGCTTCGGAGCGTGCCGCGGTCACAGCTGTGACGCACCGGCTGCTGCACGTGTGCAGACGATCGATCCGCGGCCCGGGGCAGGCCGGTCGGCGGCGAACTGTCGGTGCAGAGTGTTCATCGGGTGGCTGCGTAGCGCAGGAGCCGCCAGCGGAGGTCGGGATCGAGGTCGGGCACTGCCTGCCGCGTCAGGGTGTGGTGCAGTCGGGCCTTGAAACTGCCGACGTCGAGCCCGAAGCACAACAGGATTTCGGAGGCGTCCGCGCCGCCGTAGGGCTCCCACTTACGGGCGAACTCCAGCACGTTCTGCTCTTCGGTTTGTCGCGGCATCGTAGAACCGGCCTTCGTTCAGGAAGTGCACTGCCTCGGTCCGAGGGAACCGGCCGAATCAGCGGTACTCATGGTCAGATGCGGTCCCGTCGTGATGAGGACTCGTCATGTCGGGTGTCCCGTTCGCATCTCGGCGAACAACTAGAGCGAACCCCTGGCGGGCTCTGTCACGCAAGCACGGAAATTCCGTTTACGCTGGTGAACAGAGCTTTCCAACCGGTTTACACACGGAATGATCATCCAATGTGGCGCACATCACAATCGATAGGAGCGGGCGGCTTCACGCGTAAACCCGCAGGTGACTGGCTCTAATGGGAATCAACGGCCGTCAGCGTCGCTATCGCCGAGGCTGTGACGGCAGTGAGCGCAATCATGACCACTGCGATCTCGGTGGCCGAGGTTCTGCTCAGCACCAGAGCAGCCGCGACCAGAGCCACCACAGCCGCCACCGCGGTCACGACCGCGACGGTATCGCGCGGGTCGAGCCACTCCCGGCGAACGGGAACGCGATCGACCACAGTGGGCGGCAACGGTCGTGCAATCACCGCGTACACCGACAAGATGATGGCGAAGGCGACATACCCGAGGGCGGCTGCGGACGGCACGGTGGTCGTGTCGGGGTCGGCTCGCAGAACGAGCGCGCCGATATCCGACAGTGCTGCTGCCGCGAACGCCGTCGCCAACACCGCCGATCCGAGTATCCGGTGACCGTGAATCATCGGCGACAACGCAGCGATCGCCAGCGCGATATCGGCCGCGGGATGAAGTGCGTACAGCAACACCATGGCGTCGCTGCGCAGATTCAGAATCGACAACAGCAAGATCGACAGCGCGTAGGGAGCAGCAACCAGCACGACCCCGGTGACTGCGTTGTGCCATCGTCTCCGCCATCGGGCCAGGCCGTATCGCTCGGCTCGAATCCACAGAGCCGCCCCGGCACACAGATAGGACACGACGAAGAACAGATCGAACAGCGGCCCAGCCGGGATCGAACGGTGCATCGGATACCGCTCGACCAGCCAGCTCACACTGCCGAGCATCCATGCCAGCGACCCCGCCATCAGCAACGAAAAGAACACAACATCGAGGCGGTCGCCCTTGCGCGTGGAGTCGAGGGCGCGCCGACCGAACACCGCTGCCGCGACCGCGATGAACACCGGTTGCACAAGTTCGGTCAGCATCGACATGCGCCCGCCGTCACCGTTCACGGCTTGCACCACCACCAAACCGACGCCGCCGCAGAACAGCAGACCTGCCCACACCACCAACCTCATGCGCAGTATCAGAGGTATCGACGAGCCGGTAGTTCCGCTCGTGTCGGGGACGGTCGACGGCAGCTCGGACCGAGACACTGCGCAGTCCTCGCTCTGCGCGGAGCTGTCAGCATCAGAGGCATCTACCGCGTCCGGTAGCACTGCCTCTGCGCCCGGATTGGCGGCGCACCACAGTTGCTGCGCCACAGCGCGATCGGCGTTCACCGATGCGCAGACCTGCTCGATCACCGCCCACGACAGACCCGCCGACTGGACGGTGAACGCTTTGGCCACCGTGGTGTGGCTGTAGTCGGTCACTGCGGCGATCGCCCGCAGACTCGGCGAGCCGATAGCCTCGCGCGCCGAGTTCAAGTGGCCGGTCAGATCGGGCATTTCCCGATCCGCCAGTCCATCAACGTCTTCCATCGCGCCTCGCAAAGAACCAGTTCCGAACACCCGACGACCGTCGAGGCCACTGCGACCCACAACGCGCCGGTGACCGTTCCGGCAGAGAAGGTCGAGACAATTACAGCACACTCGTTACACTTGGCATTCCATGCGCTGAGAAACTGCAGCGCCTCCGCGCAGCGTCCAACACCGTTTCCTGACCACTGAAAATAAGCATGCATCGCCATCGGGCGACGTACATCGTTCACCCGTGTGCGCGCTTCGTTGTGCTCGCCGACGCGGGCTGCCTCGTTACCATCATCAGATGAAGGACAAGGCAGAGCCGATCCGTCGATTGACGGCGCGTTCTGCCATCTTGAGCGTCCTGCTCGGCATCCATCCGGGGCAGGGGTCTGCGGCGCTGATCATCGAGATGACTTCGCACTTGGGCGTCGCCCCGTCGACAGCGCGCGCCGCACTCTCGCGGCTGGCGTCGTCCGGAGATCTCGACCGAAGCGGCGGCGTATACCGCCTTTCCGCCCGGCTGATCGAACGACAACGCCGTCAGGACTACGCATTACGACCGGCCACGACTGCTTGGGACGGCAGTTGGCGACTGGCGCTGGTGACCACCGGTGCCGAAAACTCCACCGACCGTGCAGGGTTACGTTCGACGTTGCGCGCGGCCAAATTGGGCGAGCTCCGTGAAGGGGTGTGGGGACGACCGAACAACCTTTCCCCCGCGATCCAGTCCGAGCCGATCGATCGACTGAGCTGGTTCACCGCGATCCCCGACGAGGACCCAGCGCAACTCGCCGAAGGAATATTCGAGCTCGGAGACTGGGCCTCGACGGCCGAGCAGCTGATCACCTCCATGAACGACGCGACCGACAGAACCGAACGCTTTCAGATCTCGGCGTCCATTGTTCGGCACATCGTCGACGACCCACTGTTGCCTGTGGAGGTGTTGCCGGCGCACTGGCCCGGCGACGCTCTTCGGCAACGCTACGAGCAATTTCGAGCCGAACTCAGAGCAGATGCCGAGAAGAAACGAGCAGTGGACAATCGGCGTTGCTGATGCCGCATACTTCGTCGATCGATTCCCGTCGCACCTATCGAAGTGCGATGAAGACAGCGCACAGGAGAAACACCGTGGCGGTGATGCGGTCGACTGTGCGCCTACCGCCACGGTCGAGAAAGCGCCGAAGGCGCAGAGCGGCAACACCATAGAGCGTAATGATCACTGCCATGACTACGACGAGTGTGAGACCGAGAACCAGGTAGTCCTGCAGTTGCACGTGCGTGAGGTCGACGACGCCGGGCAGAAGCGCGACGTAGAAGCCGATTGCGACAGGATTGGACATGGTGAGCACGATTCCGAGGGCGAAACTGTGTGCTCGGCGGGCGGCCCCCGGGTGCGTCGGTGCCCCGGCAGTCCTCCACTTCTTCGCAGCGAGATAGCAGAGGTAGAGCGCACCGGCCCAGGTGATGACGCGAAGCAGCGGTTCGTAGGCCGTCGTCGCGGCCGCGAGGCCTGCAATTGACATACCGAGGAGAGCCAACTTTCCAACAATGATCCCGGCGGCCAGTCCGGACACACCCCGAGGCCCGGCGTCGAGAGATCGAGCCATGACCGCGACGACCTCTGGGCCCGGAGTGGCAGCAGACGCCGCGAACGCCGCGGCGAACAGGGCCACATCGACGACGCCGATCACCGCTTGTCACTGCTCGCTTCGGTCGGCGTGCGCCGCGGAGTCGACGTCACCGGCAGAGGGTGATCCCGGAGCCATTCGAGCACTGTGTGGGCATGGCGGTCCGGCGGGAACACGGGATAGAACACGTGCTCGATGACTCCCCCGGTGATGACGAGAGCAAGCCGGCGGTAGACCGTGAGATCTTCGGTGCCGAACGTCGGTAGACCGATCGCGGCGCGCAAGATCAGCTGGGTGTCGGTGAGCAGCGGATAGGGCAGTCGCAGTGCTCGAGCCAACTTCGTCTGATACTCGACCGGTTGGCTCGACAGTCCGAAGACTGCGTCGATACCCGCCTGCACCAGCTCTGCGTAATGGTCGCGCATTTCGCAGTTGTGCGGACTGCAACCGCGAGCACCGGGGATGGCGTCCCAGCCGTCGGGCATGTCCTGTCCTGGTGCGCCGGTCATCGGGAACACGTAGACCAGGGCACGACCGGGACCGATCGCGGCGAGATCGACGAAGTTGCCGTCGGTGGACGGCAACCGAGTGACGGGCATAGCCATCCCGGGCAGGTGATCGGTCGCTCCATCGTCGCTCGGGGCGGTGAGGTCGGCCGGCAGCGGTGCGAGATCGGGGTTGTCCGCGTCCGCGGAAGCCCACTCGCCGGCCATCCGCGTGCTGGCCTCGGCGAGGTTTGCGACCAATGCAGCACGTTGGCGGTCCAGGTGACCGATGGCCTGGTCGAGGCGTTCGATCGCCCGGCGATACCCGGAGAGTGAAGCGGGGCAGTCGTCTGCGTGTGGGCCTCCGGCGTTGAGGCAGTCGATGAACGGCGCCATCTCTGCCAGTGGAATTCCGAGTGCATTGAGACGGTGGATCTGCGCGACGACCTGAACCTGGTGCCGGTCGTACATGCGGTAGCCGTTGGCGGCGCGCAGTGGGACGACGAGTTCCAATGCCTCGTAACCGCGCAACGCCTTCGACGAGGCACCGGTCTCGGCGGTGACTTCTCCTGCTCGTAGCAGCTCTTCCATCCCCGTACCGTAAACCCGGCCCCCAGGGGACAGGTCAAATGAGATCCCCGGTTGGCTTCGCGATGATCCTCGTCGTGCACGGGACCAGGCCAGGACCCGGCCGTCCACATTCGGTCATGATGTACCGGTGCCGACTACCGATCCGTTCCACTCACTCGTTCTGATGAACGCAGTGTTCGCCTCAGCCGCATGGTGTCTGGCCAAGCCCTCGTGGTCCGCAGCGATATCGCTGAGCGTTGTCTCGGTGTTGTGGCTGTTCTTCAACGCCCCCATCGAAGGTGCAGTGTTGTACGTGGTCGACGCCGACAGAGGGTTGACCGAATCCGACTTCCTCACGCTCGCTGGGGTGATCCTGGCCGGGGTGACTGTTGCCAGAGTCCGGCGTAGCCGGCAACCGGACGTCGACTCCTGAGCTTGTACCTCGTTGGTCAGATGTAGTACTGCAGATGGATGCGCTCGGGGGTATCCGGTGATTGACTCTCACCCGTGATTCGTCCGATGAATGTGTCCGTCAACCGAAGCCGCAGCACGATCGTTGTGTTGACATGCGCCGGAGCAGCGTTGGTGGCCGCGTTCGCACTCGGCCCGGCCGCGTTGCTACGCGGACGCTATCCCCAGTTCCAGGATCAATCCGTGATGAGTGAGCTGCTCGGCCGCGGCTTGGTCGAATACTGGGGTAGCGGTGTTCGCACCTATCCTCCAGGCTTGGCGGAGATGGTGAACTACTGGTTCGAGTGGCACGCAATCAAGATCGTCATCTCGGTTCTGCTGACCGTCGTTCTCGGTCTGCTCGCGGCGACTCTGTGGCGGCGATCTCTCGCAGCCGGCGTGGGATACACGATCGCTGCCGCCAGTGCGACTGTGCTCTCGATGTTTTCGGTATTCCTGGCTGTGCTCAACATTCAGTCCACGGTTGCACCCGTGGTCGCGCTGCTTCCGATGCTCTCGGATGACAACGCCGACGGGCGAGCGGCGCAGTCGCTGATCGAGAACGGTGTGCAGAGCGAAGACACCAGGCCTCCTCTGCTAGAGCTGCTGACACAGGTCGAGCACTACAACTGGGCGGTGATAGTCGCCACCGCCGTGGTGATCGCGGTAGTCGCTACCGGAACGGTGATCGCGTTCCGACGCTACAGATCAATGGACGGTGCTCACCGCCGAATGTTCGTCGTCCTCGGATCGCTCGGCACGGTGATGACCATCGTGATGACGTTGCTGTTGATCGCAGCCGTTGTTGCGGTCGGTGATCCGGGAGAAGACCTACTCGGCGCAATCGGCCTGTAATTCTATTGCCGGCTGCGTTCGCGGGCTCGCGCACGGAATTGACCGATTGCGAGGACGATCAACGCGACCCCCAACAGAGTGAGGGGAATATGGGCGAGGGGAGCGTAGATATCGAGTACGACGAGCTGCCACACCACCCACCCGACGGTCACCAGCCCCACCAACGCCACGTACACCGCAGCTTCGGACGCGTCGACGAGCACGGCAGCCACGCAGATCAACGGCCCGATTCCGAGAAAGAACAGCACGAACAACCCGGAGATGCGGTAGTCCCAGGTGTGCCAAGCAGGCAGCATTCCGACGGTCAAGCCCAACGACCGCCCACTGGGGTCGGAGGTCAACGACATCCCGTTGAACGTCCCGGCTGCGCCCAGCAGAATCAGCAATGCCACCGTCGAGAGCTTGTTCACGGTGGCGTCATGCGTTCGTCGTCCTTCGGTTGTGGCCGGCAGCGGTTCACGTAAAGGTTGATACTGCCAGAACAAGGCCGCTCGGTCTTGTTCTATTCGAGAGTCCTGCAACGTGGAGACCTGTCTGTCGAGGCTGCGGTTACGCTCGGTGGGTTGCGCGCCCGCCCTGGGGAGTGCCCCGACCGCACAGGAGACTCCGCGTGCCCAAGCTGAAATCCGTCAGCGAGTTCACCGGCAAGTGGTTTGCCCTGATCGTCGTAGCGGCGGGCGCGCTGGCCCTGATCACTCCCGACACGTTCAGCGGCGGCACTCCGGCCGTTCCGTGGCTGTTGTCGATCATCATGCTCGGCATGGGAATGACGTTGCGGCTCTCCGACTTCGCGGTGGTCGCCCGACGACCGTGGGCACTGTTGCTCGGCGTGGCCGCACAATTCGTCGCGATGCCGCTGCTCGGTCTGGGCATCGCCAACGTGCTCGGCCTCTCTGCTGCGCTGACCGCAGGCATGGTGCTGGTCGGTTCGGCTCCGGGCGGCACTGCGTCCAACGTGATGGTCTACCTCGCCAAGGGTGATACCGCGTTGTCGGTGGCCATGACGTCGGTGTCCACGTTGCTCGCTCCGATTCTCACGCCGCTGCTCGTGCTGTGGCTCGCCGGCGAATTCCTGCCGGTCGATGCGGGCGGGCTGTTCGTCTCGATCCTGCAGATCGTGCTGATTCCCGTCGTACTGGGAGTTGTTCTGCGCCTGCTGTTTCCCGCAGCCATCGACCGCATGCTCGACGCGCTGCCGTTGATCTCGGTGGCGGGTATAACCGCGGTGGTGCTGTTCGTGGTTGCCGCCAGCGCACCGACATTGCTGTCCATCGGAGCCCTCATCGTCCTGGCCGTCGTGCTGCACAATTCGCTGGGACTCGCCGTGGGATACGGCATCGGCAAGGCGTGCGGACTCGATGTCGCCAGCCGACGCGCGATCAGCATCGAGGTCGGGATGCAGAACTCCGGCTTGGCCGCAGCACTGGCATCGGTGCACTTCAGCCCCGCGGCAGCTCTGCCCGCCGCCATCTTCTCGGTGTGGCACAACGTCTCGGGTTCACTTCTCGCCAGCTACTGGTCTCGGCGATCGATCGAACCGAAGGCGGCCGAACGCACGCAGGAGTCGACCACCATCGACTAGGCCGATTCCAGCTGGATTCGGATCAGAATCCGGTGCAGCTGACCGCGCTGAGCGTCAGCTGCACCGGATTTTCGTTTCTGGTCGGATGAATCCTTGCGTTATGTGCATTCACTATGCAATATTTGCAATCACGCTCAGCGTCCGCCGAGCCCACCATCGAGGAGGCCCCATGATCACAGTGACCAGTGCCGCGGGTGGTGTCGGCCGCTTGCTCGTTCGACAGCTCGCCACGCAGAACGTGCCGGTTCGAGCAGTCGTCAAGAACGCGGCGCAAGCTGCGACCACCCGCCACGACGGAGCCGTCGAAGTTGTCGTAGGCGATCTCAGGTCCGAAGAAACGCTCCGTAACGCCCTCACCGGGGCGGACGTCCTATACCACGCGGCACCGACGCAGATCATCGACGAGAAGCCCATCATCGATCATCTGATCGCAATCGGACCAGCAAATGGGTTGCAGCACATAGTTTTTCATTCCGTGATTCATCCGAACCTGCATCAACTGACGCACCACCACCAGAAGGACATCGCCGAAGGAATCCTGCGTAGCAGTGGAATCCCCACCACGGTGCTCAGGCCGTCCCACTACATGCAGAACTACCTGGAGGTGTGGGAATTTCTGCAGGCCGGAGTGATGCCGTACCCGGTTTCACCGGACAGCGTCATGGGTGTCGTCGATGTTGCCGACGTCGCCGAAGCAGCCGCGAACATCCTGATCGACCCCAAGCCGCACACCGATCGCGTCTACGACCTGTCCACGGTGGAACTCACCCGACATCAGATGGCAGCAATCTGGTCCGACGTGCTCGGCCACCGCGTCACTGCCATTCGGATCCCGCCCTCGTCGTTGACGAACTCGCTGAACGTGCTGCCCGCACTGGCCTCGGTCGTCGGGCATGCGTTGCTCTCGACGAAACTGAACTCCATCGGCCACCTCGTTCGCGGTGCCAAGGCTGCGTCCAACCCTCGTGACATGAAGAACTGGCCGGCCGACGCACGCGAGGCGTACCGCACGATGATGACCCACTACGACGGCCACGGCCTACCGGCAGGCGACCTGAAAGTTCTCCCGACGCTGCTCGGCCATGCTCCCACGTCGTACGAACAGTTCGCGCGGCGCTCGGCCGCTGAGCTCGGAAGGTCGGCTCGATGATCCGCCGAGGTTCGCACTACCGTCCCGGCCGCTCGTTGGTGACCGGCGCAAGCTCGGGAATCGGTGCCGAGTTCGCCCGAGCACTCGCCGCCCGCGGCTCCGATCTGGTACTCGTTGCACGACGAGAAGACCGGCTGACCACGCTGGCGAAGGAACTCGAACAGAACCACGGAATCCATTGCCGCACAGTGGCCTGGGATCTGTCCGAGGAAGCGAGCGGACGCCGACTCCGTGAGGTGGTGCCCGAGCAGATCGATCTCGTCGTCAACAACGCAGGTTTCGCCGTACAGGGACCGTTCGTGGACAGCGATGCCGACGACTTCGAGCGCCTCATCGCCGTCGACATCCGCGCTGTCGTGGACATCTGCTCTGCGTTTCTGCCGGACATGATCGCCCGCTCGAGCGGCACCATCGTCAACGTCGCCAGCACGACTGCGTTCCAACCCGTCCCGTCACTGGCGGTGTATGCGGCCGCCAAGGCATTCGTGCTGAGTTTCAGTCAGTCGCTGTGGTACGAGTCGGCCCAGCACGGAGTCAGAGTATTCGCACTCAACCCGGGCCCCACCCGTACCGAGTTCTTCGACGTCATCGGAGACACCGCCGCTGCAACCGGCAGCTACCAGACACCGACCGAAGTGATCGCTACTGCCATGCGCACGCTCGATTCCAGACGGTCTCGCCCGCAGGTGATTTCGGGTCGGATGAACACCGTTCAGGCAATAGCGGCCGGTCTCGTCCCCGCGCAGGTTCTACTACCCACCCTAGCCCGGATGCTCCACTAGGTTCGGGCCGAACTCAGCACCTGACGAGGAATGTAGTGTCACGAACATGGCCAGGGTCTCCAGATTCACACTCGCCGACCGGCAGGAAGCGGTCGCCCGCGCTTTCGGCGGTTCCGAGAGCCCGGCGGCCGTGGCGACCTCACTGGGAATTCACACCACGACGCTCTATCGCTGGGCCGGGTCGTCGCCCACCGACGATCCAGGGCCCGCACCGGCCAGGCTGGTCGAGGCCACCCAGGAGCTGCTGCGCCACGACGACTACGCAGACATCACGATCGAAACCGTCGCTGCCCGATGCGGTCTCGCACTGAGAACCGCATATCACCACTTCCCCACCAAGCGCGAGCTCTTCCAAGCCGCAGTCGACGACGCAGCTACCGTGCTGATAGACCGCATTCACGAGAGATCGGCAGCAACCAGCTGGCCGCACACCCCACTCGAGCAACTGCAGACATTTCTTCACATCGCAGCAGCGAGCATCTACGACACCCCGCGTACCCACGTGCTGTTCCGCAATCTCGGAGTACCGAGATCCGAGGGCTCGGCAGAACGCTGGCACGACAGTTTCGTCGACGCGATCGCCCAACTGCTTCGTTCCGCCTCAGAAGCAGGGCAGATCCGCAGTGATACAGATGTACTCGCTGCAGCCCGCTTGCTCACCGGTGCCATGCGGGGAATACACACTGCAGTATTCGAGGGCGTCGATGCCGACCTCGCGCTGAGCCTGGTCGAGAGGGTCCACCTCTTGGTCCCACCCCGATGATCGACAGACAACGCGTCTCGGACAAGAACGGTGCATTCACCCTCTGACATGCGAGGATCATCCTGTCCCCGAGCACGCGAGCTCGGCGATGTCCCCTCCACGAAATGGACCTCCGTGTCGAATCTTCACCATGCTCCGCTTGCAGGCGTGGACCCGAGCACCCTGTACCGCATCATGGCGCTTCGGGTCGCGGTCTTCGTACACGAACAGAAGATCGTCGACGAGGCCGAACTCGATGGCGTGGACCTACTTCCGACGACGGAGTTGTTCTGGATCCAGGACGAGAGCGGCGAGGTGTCGGCCACCCTCCGCGTCCTCGTCGACGACACGGTCCACATCGGCCGCGTCGCGACCGCGGCTGCGGGCCGTGGTCGCGGCTATGCCGGGAAACTCGTCGAGGCCGCGCTGACTGCATACCCCGGGGTGGTCGAAATCTCCGCACAGGCACACCTCGAAAACTGGTACGAGCGCTTCGGATTCGTTCGAGTGGGAGAGAACTACCTGGAAGCGGGAATCCCGCACGTGAAGATGTCGACGACAACCGACTAGGTCGATCGGGGCTGGATTTCGGACAGGATCGGGTGCAGCTGACCGCGCTGAGCGCGGTCAGCTGCACCGGATTTTGATCTGTAGGACCCGCAACCCGGCTCACCTTCGTCTTCGGACTGCGCAGCCTCTGCTGTTACTCGGCGACGGTGACCTGTGCCCCGCGGTCGATGACGCGTAGTCGATCCGAGACTCCGGCGCGTTCGAAGATCGCACGGAGATCGTCGGTGTCCTCGCGGAAGTGCTTCCACGAATCGGCATGCACAGGAACGATGGTCGCCCCCTCCAGTATCTCGGCGGCCTGCAGTGCGCGTTCGTTGGACAAGGTGATGTACACGCCGTCCGCGAGCTCCTCGAAGCCTGCGCCGCCGACGAACAGGACTGCAACTGCGATGTCCGGGAAACGTTCTGCGATGCCACGCACGACCTCGACAGAGGAGTTGTCGCCGCTGACATACGTGGTGGGCACACCGTCCCCACTGAGAACGAATCCGGTGACCGGGCCGATCTGTTGCCAGACCCCGTCGGGACCGTGTTGAGCCGGAACGCCGGTGATGGTGAGCGTTCCACCCTCCGGGAGTGCGATCTCGGCGCTCTTGTAGTCCTCGAGACCGACGGCACCGTTGGCGATACGTTCGGCACCGAGATCGGTGGTGTAGACGTGATCGACCGTGCCGAGGAACTCGCGACCGGACGTGTCGAGATTGTCGATGTGATGATCGTGCGAGACCAGCGCGACGTCGACTGTCCCGACCTCGTCCCGACGCAGCGCCGGTCCCTCGGTACGAATGACGCCTTTGAGTCCCTCGGTGCCGTCATGACCCGTGTAGTCCTGGGCTGCATCGAATGTGGGGTCGAGGATGATGCGGAGACCGCCGATGTCGACCAAAGCGGTGGGGCCGCCGATCGGCAGGATGGAGACGGCGTGTCGGGTGGTGGTGGCTGCAGTCATGTCTGCTCACTTTCGGGGGATCATGTATGGAACGGTATGGATGGGCTACGCCTGTGCTGCGGAGTCCTCCAGCACTACGGTGCGAAGGTAGGGAAGGACCTTCTCGACCGAGCCGAATTTCTGTTCGGCGTCGTCGTCGGACAGCTCGAACGGAACGAGCACTCGTTCACCCGGTGACCAATTCGCCGGAGTGACGATCGAGTGCCGGTCTGCCGTTTGGAGCGAGTCCAGTACGCGGAGAATCTCGTCGAAGTTCCGGCCTGTCGTGTGCGGGTAGGTGAGTATCAATCGGATCGTCTTGTTCGGATCGATGACGAACACCGAACGGACCGTGGTGATGTCGCTGAGCTTCGGATGAACCATCCCGTACTGCCGAGCGATCGTCAGTCGATCGTCGTCCACGATCAACGGAAAGTCGATCGCGACGCCGAACGCGTCGGACAGCTCAGCGGCCCACTGGCGGTGGCTCTCCGCAGTGCCGGCCGACAGCGTGGCGATCTTCGTTCGGCGCTTCCGAAACTCACCCGCCAGACGAGCCGCTCGAGCGATCTCGGTGGAACAGACCGGGGTGAAGTCCTTCGGATGCGAGAACAGGACTGCCCAGCTGCCGTCGAGCCAGTCATGAAAGGCGAACGGTCCGTGCTGGGTGTTCGATCGAAAGTCCGGTGCGGTGTCGCCGAGGAGGAGAGAACTCATGCCGGCACCACCGTGCGCGTACAGCCGTTCGTCCGCGCTCGGCCGAAGAGACACTGCTGAGGGTTCGATGTAATAGCCATGTACGCATAGAACTCAACAATTGAAATCACGCATAGTACAAAGGTTGTACCAGTCCTCGAACCTTCATACCGTCGCAGACATGACCGTCGAATACTGCCCGGTCTCCATGGGCGTCAACCTTCTCGGAGACAAGTGGAGCCTGCTGATCGTTCGCGAAATCATCACCGGAGCACACAATTTCAACGCGATACATCGTGGCCTCCCCGGAATCTCCCGCACTCTGCTCGCGTCTCGTCTCCGCTTCCTCGAGCGAGCAGAGCTCGTGGTCAAACTCGACCGCGAGTACCACACCACCCCGGCCGGATCCGATCTTCTCGGCGTCCTGATGTCGCTGGGATCGTGGACGGCTCGCTGGCGGTTCCCGGCCCCGACCGAAGAACAAGCAGACCCCTACTTACTGCTGTGGCGAATGCGGGCCGGACTGGACATCTCACGGTTGCCGAACAATCGTCGCACCACCCTGCACTTCGCCTTCACCGAACAGCGGGTGCACGGCTGGATCGTGGTCGACAACGGCAAAGCCACACTGTGTTACCAGGATCCGCGGTTCCCTGTCGACGTTGCGGTGTCCGGCACCGTCAACACCTGGAACCAGATCTGGTACGGGCACCGCACCTTCGCCTCTGCTCGCCAGTCGGGAGAGATCGACCTCGCAGGTGCGACGCCTCTGACATCCGCATTCTTCTCCTGGTTCGAGCTGAGCCCGTTCGCACAACAGATCACGGACGCAGTGGGCCACAACGTCACCCAGGAAGTCCGCGCCTCGTAAGTGGGCCGATGCGGACGAGGTCATCACTTCTGTGCGAACCGATGCACCGCTGCAGGGCGACCGGTTCGATAGCCCTGCAGCAGGTCGGCCCCCATCGATGTTGCTGCCTCCAGATCGTCGTCGGTCTCGATGCCCTCGAACACGCAGCGCGCATCGGTCTTTCGCGCAAAATCCAGGATGAGTTCGGCCACCACCATCTTGGTCCGGTTCTCCCTCATGCCGTGCACAACGGTTGCGTCGAGCTTGATGACGTCGGGTTCGAGCAGCACCAGGCGCCGCAGTCCCGCGTGGCCCGAGCCCACATCGTCGACGGCGATGTCGACGCTGCCGCGTCTGAGCTCGGCCAACGCTCTCAGCACCTCCACCTCGTCGTCGATGGCGGCGTGCTCGGTGATCTCGACGATCAGGTGCCGTCGTTTACCGAATTCCACGAGGTGGCCCACCAACGCGAAATCGGCCACTAGTGTTGCGGCACAGAGATTGACGGCGAGGAACGATCCGCACGGAAGCTGAGCGGATTCCCTCAGAGCATTCATGACAGCAGACGTGTCGAGAGCTGCCCCGAGTCCGCAGTGCACAGCGTCGGCAAACCAACTCTCCGTGGTGCCTCCGCCGTCCGGAAAGCGTGAGAGAGCCTCGTATCCCTCGATTGCGCCGTCGACGGCGCGAACGATCGGCTGAAAGACGATGGTCGGTCCACCCGAGTCGATGACAGACCGGATGCGGCGCGACGCGCGTCGCCGATGGGAGGCGTCCCTAGTCGGTAGCACTGGCCCGCAACGGAATGACCGGGCAGAGCGTCATCGACACTGCATTCTCTCGAATCGACCTGCTCACCACAGCGAGATCGGACTCTCCGAAACCGAGGAGGAGTGCATGCAGACGCGTCTCGTCTCGTGGCCAGGTGAGGCCGAACGCGTCGGCAACGGCGAGATAATCGTTCACCCGTTGCTCGACTGTCAGGGCACCGACAAGACGGTTGCGCCGAAAGAACTCTCGCATCCCTCGCCATCGCCAGCGGTCTACGATCAGTCGAAAGCGCATGCTGCCACCGGGAGATCGGCGAACCGGTCCATCAAGAACTGGGCAGCTTCTCCGCCGTAGCCGTCGATCAGCTGTGGCCCGAAGTGGTTCGGCAACACCGCACCTTGCAGAATCGGCGGCAGGGGGTTGCTGTGGAACTGAACCGACGCACCGCCACCGCACCAGTCCTCCGCCAGTTGCCGGGCCTGCCC
This sequence comes from Rhodococcus sp. 05-340-2, assembly GCF_002258915.1. Taxonomy (NCBI): domain Bacteria; kingdom Bacillati; phylum Actinomycetota; class Actinomycetes; order Mycobacteriales; family Nocardiaceae; genus Rhodococcus; species Rhodococcus sp. 05-340-2. The sequence continues at coordinate 258,312 of NZ_NOYU01000039.1, read as the reverse complement.
GTAAGGCACTGTGTCGTCGTTGATTCCACTGGTGATCAACACCGGCGCATCGGGAGTACGCCGACCGATGCGTTGCTCGTCGAAGATCGCACCGGCCTGGGGAATGGTGCGCAGGTTCTCGAGCATCGACTTGCCGTCCTTCGTCAACGACTCCGTGCGCAAGAAGGGATGCTCGAGGATGGTGTCGCCGATGCATTCGGTCGAGAGTTCGTTGAGAACCGCCTTGCCGTGATCGGTGAGCCTATCGTCCACCAGCGGCTTCAACGTGGGGTCCCGCTCGATGAAACCGTTGAGGGCGTACCCGATCACACCGCCGATTAACGTCCCGTCGACCGTCTTCAACACATCCAGCAGGTCGGCCGTCGGCGCGCCTGCCCACGTTCCCTTCAGATCGAGTTCCGGTGCATACTCCGACGCGAGTTCCGCGGCAGCCGCAGCAGCTCCACCGCCCTGCGAATAACCCCAGATGCCTATGGGCGCATCCGGATCCCCCGAGAGTTCGAGCGCGGCGCGGGCACCGTCGAGAACCGCGTGCGCTTGCTCCGGCCTGTTCACGTAGGTGTGGATACCGGGCGTTCCCAATCCGATGTAGTCGGTGACGAACACGTTCGCGCCCATCGACCCCCACAGCGCCGAGGACAACAGCTCCTGGTTGAACGAGATCGACAATGGTTGCGCCACAGCGTTGATCGAGGTCGGGAAGGCCCGCGACGGTGCACACTGGTCGCCCTGCCCCACCGTGCCCGGTGCCACGACGATCGTCGGCCGCGGGCCTGCACCCCGCCACGGCACATCGGTGTCGATGAACGTACCCGTCACCCCGACGGGCGCGCCGTCCTGCGTGCGGGAGGTGTACATGACCCGCTGTGCCTGCGCCGGATACGCGCCGTCTGCCCCGGGCAGAGCAGCGAACAACGACATCGGTTGCGTCCGAACGACGGAACCCGGAATGTCATCGAGTTGCGCAGGTGCCACGTAGAACTCGTCGACGGGATCGGCTTGTGCCGGCGAGGTTCCGACCGCGACCACCGACGATGCCAGCAGTGCGGTGCCCACGAGAACACGAATCATGGTGCGATACGGGTGCATCGGTCTCTTTCTTCCTGGTGTCAGATGACGGTGCCGAGGTCGCGAGCCACGATGTTGTCCAGTGCTCGTTCGGCGAGCGCAGCGATCGTCATGGACGGGTTGCAGGCCGCGGTGTTGCCCGGCATCAACGCACCGTCGAGCACGTACAGTCCGCGTTGGCCGTGTACGCGGCCGTCGAGATCGCATACCGGGCCCATGTTGGCCCCGCCCAGCGGATGCCAGGTGGACGGGAACAATGCATTGGTGTCGGTGAGAATGCTGCCGGTGCCGGCAATGCGACGAACCGTCGGGTCGATGGATCCGTCCTGAATGACGGAGTCGCCGTTGGCCGGCCAGTGCAGTAGAGCTTGGTCTCGCGCCGAGTCGTAGCCGAAGTGGCCGCGCCCGTCGCTGACCCCGTACCCGACGAGCATCGTGCTGCGGGCATCGAAGGACAGTGGTGGTATCGATGCCTGGATGACGGTGTGTGCAGTGCGCGGGTCGTCCCAGTTCAAGCTGCCGAACACCACCGGACCGCCCTGCGGCGCACCGAATTGCTGCTCGATGCTGGACCACACGTAGATCCGATCGGCATTGGTGCCCCAGCCCTGCCCGAGTTCGTCCGGCAGATCGGGAATGGCCCCGGTGGCGCTCGCGCGAACCAGCATCTTGGTGGTGTTCAGGCTTCCCGCCGCCATGATCAGTGCACCGGTGGTGAGGATCTTGTTCTCCAACACCGTTCCATCGGAATCGATTCGGTCGACATGGACGATCCAGCGACCGTCGGCGGCGCGCTCGACATGCGTGACGTTGTGCTGCGTCGCCACGGTGGCCAGGCCGGTCGCCTCGGCGGCCGCGATGTAGGTGACATCGACAGAATGCTTGCCGCCGTTGTTCACTCCGAAGGCACCGGCACCGTTGGTGTACGACGGCGTCATCACCCCGCGGGTCTCGTCGAGGGCATAGTTCCAGTCGATCGGCATCGGAATCTTCGACACCGGCAGTCCAGCCCGACGCGCACTGTCTGCGAACACCCGCGCCGCGCGATAATTCGGAGTGTCGATCAACTCGTCGGGAGCCTGCGCGAGCTGCAACATCCGCGCGACGCGGGGATAGTGCACTGCGTTCAACCTCGTCCAGTCGAGCTCGACCGGAAAGTGCGTCTCGAACACGGCCTGCGACGGCTGCAGCGTCATCCCCTGATAGATCAGGGATCCGCCGCCCACACCCGCGGCGCACAGCGCGGTCATGTTGTCACCGGGGACGGCCTCGAGCAGTCCGACATACGGATCGAACGGGACGGGCCTGCCGAACAGATTGGGGCTCGACGCGTACCAGAGCATCCGCTTGTCCGGGGCGGTCGCGTTGGGGAAGGTGTCTGCATTCGGCCCTGTGGGCCAACGCCTTCCGCGCTCAAGGACCAGAACGGGAATGCCTGCCTCGGCCAGGCGCAATGCTGCGACGCCACCGCCGAACCCCGATCCGATCACGACCACGCGATGGTCCTCGCGAGTGAGCGGAACCTGAGTTCTGGTGCCGGTGGCTGCGCCGGCAACGCCCGTACCCGCCACCGCGGCGAGGCCTGCAACCGCTGCAGCACCGAGAAATGTCCGACGGTTCAGATTCGACACGTTCCCCCCACAGTCGCGGATGCGCACGCACCGAGACTGAGGCCACACGTACGCGCCGTGCAAAACTAGACAGAAGCACCCGCGGGTGTCAAGTTTTACGGGCTAAGCAAGTGGCAGAACGGGAATCAACCACCGCTCGAGGTACTGACGCAGACCGTCGTCCTCGTGAATGGAAGGGTCGTCGAACAGGATGACCGACAGCGCGACCCGCACGATGACTCCGTCGATACCGTCGAACTGCGCGGAGTCGAATCCTGGATTGCGGTCGGCGTATCCGTCCAGGAATTGACGTACCACCGGTAGTGCACGATCCATCATGTCCGCGTCGAACAGTGGGTTCGAGTTACCCGAGCGCAGCAACGAATTCAGAACAGGTTCCCGCCGAATGAGATGGCGTGCGGCGACGATCGTCTCGACGATGAACTGCGTCGGACTCTCGGCCTGATCGGCCTTCTCCCGTATCCCACCCATGACGTCGACGACGAGTCCGATCATGGCTTCGGAGATCATGTCCTCGCGAGTGGTGAAGATCGAGTACACCGTCTGACGGGTGACTCCAGCAGCACGAGCCACTGCGGCGATCGTGACGCCCTCGAAGCCGGACTCGGCGATCAACCCGAGTGTGGCATCGAGAATCTTCTGCTTGGACCGCATGGTCCGATTATGACGCCACGTCTGTCGCGTCGGTCGGACGGTATGCTCACGCTGTTCGATACAGGGGGGTTCTTCACTTGAACGACGAGATGACGGCCGGGGCGACGCGGCGAACGATCACCGGCACGACCAGCGGAGATCTCGAAGCAGTCGAATTCGACGGGCTGATCCACGCACGGGGTATCCCCTATGCCACCGCCACGCGCTTTCGGAATCCCCGACCGGTCGACACCCCGGGGACGACGCGTGACGCCACCCGCCGCGGTCCGGCATGCGTTCAATTGCCCTCTCGGCTCGACAATGTCACCGGTCCGATGATCGACCGGCTCGACCAGAGCGAGGACTGTCTCGTGCTGTCGGTGACCGCTCCCGCTGCGGCCGAGGGACTTCCGGTCATGGTGTGGCTGCACGGCGGCGGCTACGTCTCAGGCGGCGGGGAGGCCGAGAAGTACGATGCAGACCACCTCGTCCGAGAGGGTGTCGTGGTCGTCAGTGTCACCTTCCGGCTCGGCGGTTTCGGTTACCTGACCCCGAAAGGCTCGGGGGACAGCAACATCGGCGTTCAGGATCAGATCGAGGCTCTGCGCTGGGTGTCGACCAACATCGCTCGGTTCGGCGGTGACCCGACCACTGTGACCCTGTTCGGTCAATCCGCGGGCGGCGATGCCATCCTCGCGCTGATGGCGTGCGACGCGGCCGCGGGGTTGTTCACGAGAGCAATCGTGCAGAGCGCACCGCTCGGATTGCGATCAGGGCGTTCGGCTCTGTACGACACCGCACGAAAGGCTTTCGCAGCTCGGTTCTCCACGGACCCGGCCACCGCACCTGCGTCGGAGGTGCTCGATGCAGAGCGGGCCGTGACGCAGGCTGTGCGGAGGTTCGGTGCCGCAGGCGGAATGCCGTTCGGGCCGGTCGCTCACCTCGAGCCACTGTCCGATGACCCCGACGCCGCCCTGCGCAGGACTGCCACTCGCGTCGAACTACTGATCGGTCACACCAGGGACGATGCTGCGCCCTTCGTAGACATCGTGTCGAACATGCTGTGGCTGAACAGGTTCGGCGTTGTCAGTTCGGTGCTCACCGCTCCGGTGGTGCGTCTCGTCACCAACTTGCTGTTCGGCGTGGATTCGATGGTGAAGATGTGGCACGGCGCGGGTGGTCGGGTCGCGTCGTACCGAGTCGACTGGGCGCCGAAAGGAGCACCGTTGGGGGCATGTCACTGCATCGAATTGCCGTTGCTGTTCGGCGACGCATGGTCGGACGCGCCCATGTTGGCCGGCCACACACCGCCGACGGCGTTGGCGACCAGGGTCCGTCGGACATGGGCAGCATTCGCCCGAGAAGGAGTGGCCGGGCTGCCTGCCCGCTCGCTGGTGTTCTGATCCTGAGGGGGCACCGGCAGCACGAGACACGTGCAGGTTCGGTTACTTCCCCTTCGGGTCGGGCACGAGATGCAATGGCAGAAACGAGAATCGATGAATGATGTTGTTGACGGCGATCTCCGGTGTACCCGCCTGTTCGATTCGACCGACGTGTCGCAGCAGAGCACGCAGCACCGCTTCGGTTTCCATACGAGACAGTCCCTGCCCGGCGCAGCCGTGAACGCCGTACCCGAAGCCGACGTGCGCTAGAGCATCGCGGGTGATGTCGAACCGATCGGGTTCTTCCCACGCGAGCTCGTCCCGATTCGCAGATGCGTACATCACCAGTAGTTGCGCACCCGCGGGCACCGGGACACCCCCGATGATCGAATCGATCTCGGCGCGCCGAGCGAACGCCCGCAACGGGGACTCGATCCGGATCACTTCGTTGATCGCATTGGGCAGCAGTGCATCCGGATCTTGCCGGAGCAGGTCCCATTGATCCGGATGCTTGGCGAACAGCCACAATGCAGCGGCAATCCCGCTTGCGGTGGTGTCGATCGACGGCCCCAGATAGTCCATCAGGAAGGCAGGCAGATCGGCCGCGCGGAGGCGACCTGCATCGATGTGCTCGATCATCTCCTCGGCAATGCTTCCCGCAACGACGTCACGTCTACGGGCGAGGCTGTGCACGAAATACAGCATCCGCAGGCTGGCGGCCGTCGATCTCATCGAGACGCCGTTGAGCGGCCCCAACATGTCGAAGATGGCCCCGGCCCACTTCACAAGATCTTTTCTGCCACGCTGCGGCCACCCGATCAGGTCCGGCACCACCGTCATCGGCAACTTCAGCGCGATGTCCTCGACACCGTCGACGTACTGCTTGGCCACCGCATCTCGAACAACTCTCTCGGCCAACGCATTCACGTCCGCGCGCAATGGACGCAACGCCCGCGGGGTGAGACGGTGCGCAGCCACTTTTCTCTGCGCGATGTGCGCGTCGTCGTCGGACATCAGGAAACTGCGGTTGCCGATTCTGCGAGCGACGGGGTTCATCGCGACGCTGCCCGAAGAGCGGTATGTTGCATCGTCCGCGAGCACCTGCTTGACCTCGGCATACCGCGTCAGGGCGTACACGCGCTGCTTCTCCAGCCACACCACCGGACCGAGTTCGCGCATCGCCCGGTAGTGGGGATAGGGGTCCTCGATCGCCGAGACCGAGTACAAGTCCTCGGTATAGACCGGGATTCCGGTAGGCGTTCGCTGACGACCGAATCGGCTCCTGTGCCCATCCGACGAACGGTGGTGGTGGTCCGTCCCGGACGCGACCGGGCACTTCTGGACGTCGGGGTTGCGATCGGCTGGCATCGACAGGCCCTTCGGAGTTCGGTGGGTCCGTAGTTGCCGAACCCGATGCGACGGAGTGGTCGAGCTCGTCTATCGTTCCAACTGCGTCTCGGCAAGGACGCCCGCGACGGCGAATCCACCGGCGATGGCGCATCCTGCCACCCGCGTCCGCTGCGGCAGATACGCGGTCAGCGCGAAGGCACCGGTGTCCCAGACATCGACGGCCACGCCGGCGCGCAGCAAGGGACGCACCAACTTCGGTGCGTACCTGGTGGCTGCATACAGCCCACCACCGATATAGATTTCGCGAATCCCGAAGGTGCGAGCGGCAGCTCGCGTGGTCGCCACTGCCGCGTCGGGACCGGCCAGGAGTTCGTTGGCCCGCGTGGGAGCGATCATGTGCGCGACGCCGATTGCGGCGCGGCCCAACCCGACAATCTCGGGAAGGCGTCGTACAAGTGTGGATCCAGTAGCCATGAATACGTTCCTCAGGTAGTGGAGAGAGTGTTCTCGCGAGCCAACCGCCGGAGCAGACCGACGGGCTTCTTGATGCCGAAGGCGACGATGGTGGTGCTGCCGTCGTTGTGACTCCACCGCAGGAGAGCCGATCCCTCGTCCACGGACCCTTCGAGAACGGTCGGTTCTCCGTCAAGAGGGAGGGGGCCGACGACTTTGATGGACAACCCCAGGATCTCGGTCCAGAAGTAGTCGTCGGTGGGTGCGCAGGTCGGTTCGACGCCGAGAGCGGAGGCCGCGGCAACTTTGCCCTGCGCGACGGCATTCGACCAGAACGGCGACCGGGCCGACACAGCGCGTGAGTAGGTGACATCACCGGCCGCGTAGACGTCGGAAACCGCTGTAGCGCAACGGTCATCGATACCGACCCCGCGATGGTCCGCGATTCCGGTTCCCGCCAACCACCCCGACTCGGGTACGTCTCCGGCACAGGTGACAACGAGGTCGGCCTCCAGGGTTCGGTCCGCCAGCTCGACGCCGACCACTGGATCGCCGATCAATCTCACCGGGCTGTCGACCCGGACAAAATCGACCGATGAAGATTTCGCCCGGGACGAAATCGCCTCGGATAGAAAGGAACCGAGCAGACGATCTAGCGGACGATAGACGTCGACGACAGTGGCGTCGATCCCGCGTGCAGCGCAGGCACTCGCGACCTCCATACCCAGGAAACCTGCACCGACGATGACGGCGGTGTTCGCCTCGTCCAACCGTGGCCGAAGTGCGCTGGCGTCGGCGAAGGTCCGCAGCACGATCTCGCCGGCCTGTCCGGGTGCGGCTATCCGGCGCGCGGCCGCACCGGTGGCCACGATCACGGCATCGTAGGGCACGTCGGTGCCATCGGCCGTGGTCACGGTCCGAGCCTCGGTATCTAACGACACCGCCGGATCGACGATCGCCGTGATGTCGAGATCGGAGAGATCCCACGTCTCGGCTTCGGCTGCTTCACCTTTGAGCACATGTTTCGACAACGGTGGTCTCGCGTAGCAGCCGTCGGTGTCGGCACCGATCATGACGATCGGTCCTCGGTGCCCGCGGGCGCGGAGCTCGCGGGCGGCGGTGCACCCGGCAATGGAGTCTCCGACGATGACGATGCGACGGTCGGTGGTGCTCACTTGCTCTCTCGGAGGGCCGCTACCGGACACACTCCGATCGCCGAACGTGCCGGGGCGGCAAGGTCGTCGGGTATGTCGTCGCCCTCGAAGGCGTAGTGAAGCTCGCCCTCGTCGTCCAGGCTGAAGACCTTGGGAGCTTGATCGGCACAGATTCCATGCCCTTCGCACCGATCCCAGTCGACGTCGATTCTCATTGCGGTGTCCCTTCTGCAGCCACCAGTTTCAGCGGCAGGCGTTCGTATCGGTGAATGACGTTGTTGACAGCCCTTTTCGGTGTTCCCGAGGGGACGATTCTTTTGACCCGGCGCGCCAGCACCCGGAGCATGGTCTGCGCTTCGAGACGCGCCAATCCTTGACCGGCGCAGCCGTGCGCACCCGAACCGAAGCCGAGCTGGCGGGCCGCATCGCGGTTGACGTCGAACGCGTCGGGGTTGTCCCATTCCCGCTCGTCGCGGTTCGCCGACGCGTAGATCACCAGCACACGGGCCCCTGCCGGAATTCTCGATCCGCCGATATCGGCGTCGCACACAGCCCGTCGAGAAAATGCTCGGATGGGTGACTCGTACCGGACGACCTCGTTGACGGCGTTGGGAATCAGGTCCAGGTTCTGCCGTATCGCCTGCCATTGCTCGGGATGTCGAGCGAACAGATCGAGTGCCCCGGAGATCGCTCCGATCGTCGTATCGAGCGATGGGCCGAGGTAATCGATCATCAATGCCGGGCATGCGGACTTGCCGATCCTGTTCTCGTCGGCGGCTTTCAGCACGTCGTCGCCCATGCTCCCGGTGAGCACCGATCGCTGCCGCACTACCTTCTTGGAGAACGCGAGCATCTCGGTAGCGGCCTTCACGGCCGTTACGGAGTGACGATTGACCGGCCCGAGCGAGTCGAATGTTGCTCCGGCCCAGCGGAGTAGCTCCTCCCGTCCGTCTTCGGGCCACCCCACGAGGTCGGGCACCACGGACATCGGCAACGCGGTGGCGAGATCGTCGACTCCGTCGACGAACTGTTTGCTCAACGCGGCGTCGACGATGCCCTCCGCCTTTTCCTCCACCGCCGCCGTCATCTTTCGCACGGCCTTCGGCGTCAAACGGTGCGCGAGAACCGCACGCTTGGTCGCGTGCTCGTCGCCGTCGCTGTTGAGCGTCGTGCCTCGTCCGAGCCTGTTGGCAACCGGATTGAGTCCTACCCCGTCCCCGGAGATGAAGGTCTCGTCGTCGAGCAGGACCTTCTTGCAGTCGGCATAGCGCGAGACGGCGAACACCTGCTGACCCGGAAGCCACACCACCGGACCGAGTTCCCTCAACCTGGCGTAGTGCAGGTACGGATCGAGAATGGCGTCGGTGGAATAGATGTTCCTGCGGTACTGGGGAATCGACACGTCGGTTGTCATCAAGTCCTCGATGGGGCCACGGATCCGGCGACATCCGCCAGACATTGACGATATCGTCACTCATCACGCGTCACCGCGTCAAGCATTTTTGACGAATTCGTCAACATTTCTCGCGATAGGCTGCCCTCACCACATTCCAGAGCAGGAGCGCACCGTGACCGAAGGCAACCGTGTCGAGCGCCGGAAGGCTCGCACCAGAGCCGCCCTCGTTCGGGCCGCGCAAGGATTCCTGGCGAGCGGAAACACCAACGCACCCGTTCTGGAGATAACCCAGGCCGCCGACGTCAGCAACGGATCGTTCTACAACTACTTCGAGACCAAAGAAGAGCTGTGGCAGGCAGCGATCGACGCGGCCCTCGAATCCGCAGGCGACTACCTCGACTCACTCACCGTGGGATTGGACGACCCGGTCGAGAAGTTCACCCAGTCCTTCCGGCTGTCCGGACGACTCTTCCGCCTCGAACCGCAACTGAGTCTCGTCCTGCTCAACTCCGAGGCCGCCGCATTCGCCGCGGCCGGCGGCCTGGCACCGCGTTCACGCCGAGATATCGAATCAGCCGCCGCCCAAGGGCGATTCGATGTGGACGACGCAGATGTCGCACTCGCGATCGTGGCCGGTTCGCTACTGTCCTTGGGGCGACTGCTGCTCGCCCAACCCGAGCGCGACGAAGCTGCGACCGTGGACGACACGACGCAACGCGTGCTGCGAGCGCTCGGGATCTCCGCCGACGAGGCCGAAAAACTGTGTGGCCGCGAGCTTCCGACGTCCTACAGCGGCGGAGTTCAGGCAGCGATCGACCCCACGTCCCAGCCGCTCCCGTAGCCGACCGAAGTCAGTCGTCCGCGGCCCTGAGCGCGACGCTCAGGGCCTCTTGCGCCGATATGTCCGCCTCGATCGCACCGCGCATCTCGGCATCGTCGAGGTCGACGAGCAACGGAGAATCGGTGTCGGACTGTCCGCGCACATCGGCGAGTTCCTGCTCGCGATCTTTCGCTCGCCGATAGACGGCAAGGGCCTCGTCCTGCTTCTCTCGTGCGGTGGCCATGCCGTCAGGCTCTCTGGTGTCGCGCGGGGGCGTGCGCAGATGCCTCGACGGGAACCGACACGGCAACGGGTTCGACCTTCCGATCACTACCGCGCGTGCTCATCTTCATGAAGTTCTGCAGTTCGTCGTGAATAGGTGTGTCGGTCATGAGACTCGACCTTCTCGACCTACGATGCGCAGGTCGGTTCGGTTTCGCTGAACCATTGTGTGCGCTGAACGAGCGGCGTGACACCGACCCTACGGCCTTTCCTCCCACGCGGTCCACGCTGCGCCGAACATCCTCGACCAGAACTCCGTTGCTCTCGACGAGCTGGGGGCTCGGGGTCTACTGTCGCTCACGTCGACACGTTCGATCGCGCGCAAGCGGCAGTCGATGGCCGGGGCCCATGCACACAGCGCAGGCTGACGGCGACTCGAACCTCGGCACACCTTCCTGCCGAGGACACCTGCTGCTCGACCGGGACACGCACGGCAGCGGCATTCGACGTACAGGATCGAGTCAGAGTGCTCACCTACAGCTTCAACCTCGACTACCGAGGCGTATGCCCCATCTGCGAACAGATCACGTTGGGAGAGAACGTCATCGATTCGCCGGCCGTCGGACCGACCAGCAGCCGCATCTATGCCTCCTGTGAAGCGTGCGGATGGGAAGGACCTGGCTGACGGCTCAGCCGATCACCGGCTTGCGGTCCTTCGTCAATTCGTCGAGCTCTGCTTGCATCGCCGAGTGAACTCGGTGCGCGAAGTCCTCTGCGGTCTCGTCGGGTTCGGGACGCATCGGCGCGAGCACCGACGTCTCCAGCTTCGTGGGCAACGGTAGATACGGAAGCAACCCGACTACCCCGAAATTCACGCCCCAGGGAATGGATACCGACAGCGGCAGCGTCTTGACTCGAAATGCCGTCTTGTTCAATCGGAGCGCCTTGGCGATACGACGACCACTGCTGAGGACGAGGAGCGACTCACCCGCGCCCGCGGTCACGACCGGAACTATCGGCACCCCGGCTTCCATTGCGAGACGCGCGTAACCACTGCGTCCGGCGAAGACGATGTCGTTTCGGTGCCGCCACGACTTCAGCGCATCGAGGTCACCGCCCGGAAAGACCAGGACATTGTGCCCCTCTTCGAATGCGTCGAGAGCATTCTCTCGAGCGGCCGGACGCGCGCCGAAGGGCTCGAGCAACTTCCCTGCACGCAGCGTCCACGCGATCTGGTGCGTCAACGCGATCACTTCCCTGGACAGCTTCAGATCGTCGTACGCCGCCGAGAACGCGAACACGTTCAGATCGATCACTCCGCCGAACCCGTGATTGCACACGAACAACACGGGCTCGTCGGGAACCGGTTGTGCGACCGACACTTCGAGGCGATTGTAGAGACGGACAGCATTGATTCCCATGGCCCGAATCGCCCGAGGTACTTTGTGCATGGGCGCACTCTAGCGGGGCCGGACGCCCCTGCGTGCTGCTTCGCGGACCGCGAACTCACGGTAGGTGGTGGCAGGTCGTCCGAGAAGCTTCGGCAACTCGGTCATGTCCCCTGCAGGCAGTCCGTTCTTGTCGTAGTAGTTCATCATGCGCTCGTAGCAGTCCCTCGAGTCCTGCGACCAGTTGCGAATTCCGCGGGCGTTCGAGGACTGCTGGAGTCCACGGATCACATGCTGCGGCGCATGGATCTTGGTCGACAACAACGACTTGGCGACGACAGTGACCAGTGCACCGGCTCCCCGCAACGGGTTCTGCAGCGACGCCGGTGGGAGCCTCACCGCGGACACGGGATGGCCGAGAACGTCGGACCAGATCCGCGCCATCTCGTGTCGGTCGAGTTCCTCCGACGACAAGTCGTACGTCTGGTTCTCGTGTCCCTCGGGTGCGGCGAGGATGTTGGCCGCGACCTCGCTGACGTCCTCGGCATCGACGACGCCCATCACCGAATTCGGCGACGACGGGTACGGCAGAACTCCACCTTGCATGAACTCCCAGAAATCCAGGTAGTTCTGCATGAAGTGGGACGCCCGCAGATTTGTGCAGGCGATACCCGAACGCCGAAACACCTCCTCGACGCGGCCCTTCTCCTGATGGTGGAACATCTCGGTGATCTCGGGATGAATCACCGAGTGATACACGATGTGCTCGACGCCGTTCGCGAGACATGCTGCGACGATGTCCTCGGCGATCGAGACCTCGTGCACGAGCGACGTCGGATGGACGTGGAACAGGCGTCGAACACCGACGGTCGCTGCGAGTACATCCGCTGCCGATCGAATGTCACCGATCACCACATCGGTCGCTCCGTCGGCACGTGCACCCTCGGCCTGCTTCTCGTCCTTGACGAACGCTCGGACCTTTTCTCCGCGTCCGTTCAGATCGCGGAGTACTGCGTGTCCGACACTGCCGCCGGCACCGGTGACCAGAATCATCGTGCCCCTTCTCTCGAAACCGAAGTAGAACAAGTCACATATTGACTTGAAGTCAAAAAGTACGCTACAAAAAAACTGACTGACAGTCAATGGCCTGTCCGGTCACGACGACGAACGAGTGCTCGGCTCGACTGGATCGAGCACTGCATCCGACGACACCCTCGACGAGAAAGTAGCGAAGTGACCGATTCCGAAATCCAACGATGGCAAGACATGCAGTGGAACAACCACACTCGTGACGTAGATGTGGACGGATCGCGTATCCACCTCGTCGACCTGAATCCGACCGCAGACGAGGTGGTGATCTTTCTGCACGGCATTTCGGCCAGCTGGCGCTGGTTCATCGAGATCTTGCCCGAGGTTGCGCGGTCGCGTCGAGCCATCGGCATCGACCTACCCGGTTTCGGTGGCTCGCAATTCTCACGGGGCCACAGCAGCTTCGCCGCACTCGCCGATTCCGTCGCCGCGACGTGCTCGACTCTCGGCATCACACACGCGACGTTCGTCGGACACTCCATGGGTTCGATCGTGGCGACGCGACTGGCGGCAGATCACCCCGGGCTGGTCGAGCGGCTCGTCGTCACCGGTGGACCGATCCTCTCGCTCACCCGCCTCACACGACGTCCGATCGGCACCATCCGCGATCAACCACGCGCGGTGGCAACCCTGTTGGCCGAGTTGGTCACCATCAGCCTGCCCATGCCGAACTGGTTGGCGCACAGAGCCGCACGATCGCCCATGCTCCTCAAGGCCACGCTCGGACCGTTCGTGAACCGGACCGACCGACTCGACCCCGAGCTCATGGACCAGGTGATGTCCGCATTGGGCGCACCGGGATCTTTCCCGGCGCTGCTGTCCACCGCATCCGCCGACCCGAGTGCCGGGCTGGACCGCATCACCTGCCCGACGCGGATCATTCGCGGACCGGGCGATCCCCTGTCACCACCCGCCGACGTCCAACGATTCCTCGACGCCGTTCCCGCCGCGACCGCCGTCGACATCGAGGGCACCGGACATTGGCCGCACATCGAGAAGCCGGCCGAGTTCTTGGCCGAACTGACTGCGTTCCTGGACATTCCGACACAACAGCCCTGATCTCTTCGAGCATGGCACATGGTGCCCCACCATCGGTGGGGCACCATGTGCCATGTCGTCGGAGGCTTACACGCCCGCGGACACCGTGAAGTAACGCCCCCATTGCCGGTTCACGAACTCGCTCAGGTCGCGCGTGGCGTCCTCACCCGATGCCGCTGTGCGCCAGGCAGTGTGGCCGTCGGGACGAACGAGCACCGCGCCGGTCTCACCCACCTCGTACAGGCGAATCAGCTCGTCACGATCGACACCTGCCGGTACTTCAGCAGAGATCAGGGTGACGCCAGGCCCGGCGTTCTCCAGTTCCGACACCACGCCTGACCAACTGTCGCCGGCAAAAGTAAACAGCGACAACTTGTTCGGGTCGAGCGTCTCGTGCACCGGCACCTGCGCACCGCCTACCGAGACCACCGCGTGCGGGAGTCTGGCCCCCGGGTATGTCGTGGGCAGATAATCGACCACGTCCTCGGCGGGCTTGACCGAAGGATCCCGTGCGATCAACGGACTGGCGTAGAGGTAGCCGAACTGCAAGCCGATCGACACGAAGTGCTCCACCTGAAGCGGGATCGCGTCGGCGATCTCGCGACGAAGCTGGGCGGCCCCGGGTGCGTCGGGGTCGACTTTCTGCGCGCGCGCCATCTGCCGCCGTGTCGCAGCGGCAGCCAGTGGCGCGATCAACTTCCCCGGAACCTTGTTCAGCGGCGGACGACCCATCACCTGAGTGGCTTTCGCCAACATCTTGTTGGTGATGCCCACCCGCTTCCCGATGTCGTCCATCCGGAAATGGTTCGCGACACTCTGCTCGGCGAACTTCTCCACCACCGGACGGCGCTCGGTCTCGTAGGTGTCCAACAAGGACGCAGACGCGTCGCCCGACAGAACGGCGTCGAGCTTCCAGGCCAGATTGTGAGCATCCTGAACGCCCGAGTTCAACCCGAAACCACCGGTGTGCGGAAACCGGTGCGCCGCATCGCCGAGCAGAAGCAGACGGCCACGACGGAACGCGTCGGCGGTCTGTGAGGTCATCACCCACGTCCCGGTCGACTCCAGATCGAACTCGTGGTCTCCCAACACCTTCGGCAGCGTGCGTGACCAGTAGGCTCGACTGTCCTTGGCGATCTCCTGTTCGGGGTGCAGGTACGCCGTCATCAGAATGTATCGATGGTCGGCGTGCGCGATCATCACACCGCACAGCTCCGGTGTGAAGATCCAACTGAGCAGCGGCCGAGCATCATCGGGGAAGAGCGTCTTCGAGGTGAAGAAGGCACTACCCATGTTCGCGAGGACCGGTCCGGTCAAGCCAACCCCGGTACCGTCTCGTGTCGCGCTGTTCGCACCGTCGCACGCCAACACGTACTCGGCCTCGATCTCGGCTACTCCGTTCGCGCATCGCCCGCGCACCCGTGCACCGGACGCGTCGGTGTCGACGGACTCGACAGCGCATCCGCGTCGAAACTCGATCAGAGGTTCGGCATCGAGCGCGTCCCACAGTACCGGCATCAACAGATGCTGACCGATGTGCGAGACCAGGAAGGGACTCTGACTCTCGACGATCGCCTTGCGCGCGGGGTCCGAGAGCAGGTCGATGGAACCGATGGCCTCGTCCGACAGGCCTCCGAACCAGCTGATGAGGTTGACGGTCTCGTGCGGCGGCGACATCGCGGCGATCGAGCGCGCCAGCTCGGGGCTGTATTCGTTCCAGATCTCGAGGGTGCGGGCGTTGATCACGTGCGCGGCGGGATGAAACAGCGGCGCGTCTCGCCGCTCGAGCACGACACTACGAATCCCTCTGCGCGCCAACAGCAACGCGGCGGTACAACCAGCCGGGCCGGCCCCGACCACGACGATCGGCACGGTCATCGGACCACCGTCTCCTGCGTCCCCAGATCGATGGCTCCGTCGGCGGTCTTGATACCGGCGGTGATCACATCGTCGACCGAGAGGTAATCGGGGTTCTTCGCCTGCCGGGCGAAGAAGAACTTCCACTTCAGCGCCGGCGGAATCAACTCGCCGATCTTCTGCACGATCTTGGGCGGCGCGGAAATGGCGGTGCCGATCGGTGTTCCGGTGAGGAGTACGTCGCCGGCGGTCATGTTCTGGAAGCGGGCCAACCGGGTGAGCGCCTCGGCCGGCGGAGTGATCAGGTCGTTGCCGATCGTCTGGTCCTGGCGCGTCTCACCGTTGACAGCCAACGTCATGTGCAGCTCGGGGATGCGACGGAGCTCGTCGTTGTCCAACAGCACCAGCCGAGGCCCCAACGGGGTGAACGTGGGATACGACTTGCTCTCGTACACCTGGACTTTCGTCAGCTGGATCTCGCGCGCGGACACGTCGTTCGCCACGATCACCCCGGCCACGTAGTCCGAGAGGTTCTCGTCGGTGACCGTCGTGCCGATGGGAATCTCGGCACCGACGACGATTCCCAGTTCGATCTCGTAGTCCAGCAGCGCCACCTCGGGCGGCTGGCGGATGGGATCGAACGGGCCACTGACCGACGCCGAGGACTTACGAAAGAAGGTCGGCTGCAACGTGTTCGGATCGGAGCCGGCATCGATCGCGTGGGATCGGTAATTGAGCAGTTGCGCCACCACCCGGCACGGTGTGGTGACCGGAGATACGAGCTCGAGCTCGTCGACACTCGACCCCGCACCCGACGCGCCGGTGATGGCGTCGCGATCGGCAAGAAGTTCGCGGGTGGTCTCGGCCGTCGTCTCGATACGGATTGCACGGTCGCCATCGAGGCGCCACCATCCGTCGATGGTCCGGACTACGTTGACAGACATGTGAGTCTTTCTCCCCCTTTTTCGATCGAAATCTGCTCGGTCACAAAGTTTTCGGCGTGATGGTCTTCTTGTTGGCGACGACCGGATGCCCGGGCCGAGTTCCGGCCTCACGTCGGCGAAGTTCCTCGTGCGGCACGCCGTTGCGCAGCTGGCTGAGCAGGTAATCGGGGTCGATGTTGACGCCGATCGGGTTCTTCGCGAACTCCTCGGTGAAGAAGAACGCCGCGGTGTTCTCGGCATCGAAGTTCTCGACCTGGAATTCGAGGCGCACCCCATCGGGATCCTCGTAGTAGAGCGAGATCGTCGGTCCGTGATTGATCGACCACACCGGCACGATGCCGAGCCGCTTGAGTCGCACGTAGTTCTCCAGCAGTCGCTCGAGCGAGATGAACGTCAATGCGATGTGGTCGATTCCGTACGCCTTGCGCCTGAACTTGGCGAACGGGAAAAGGAACCTGACGGGCTTCGGGACGGCAATGATCGCCAGTCGATGCGACTCGTCATCCCAGGTCAGGAACGTGATTCCCTCGTCCTGGTACACGATCTCGGCGCCGAACACCGCTCCGTACCACCGCACCATCTCCTCGGTGCGCGCTGACTTGACCACCCAGTGGGCGATGAGGTCGGGCGCAACCCTCGGCGCTTTCCGACTCCCTGCATCCTGCGTCGTACTCATCGAACGAGCCTTTCTTCGGGTCACCTGTTGTGACCTACGCTACGGCCACTTTGACTGGTAGTCAAGAAATTGATCGCAGGTCAGGAGAGTTTCCTTCCGGTGAGCTAATGTCGGATCGGTGTCGACCAACCCGTCCCCCGGAGCCGAGCGTTCCCGCCGTTCCCGACCCAGGCGGGACCGTCGACAAGCGCTGATCGACGCGGCGATCGAGCTTCTGGCCGAGGGCAACGGCGCCGACATCAGCGCCGCCGCGATCTGCCGTCGAGCAGGCGTGGCCCACGGGCTGTTGTTCTACTACTTCACCGACAAACAAGGCCTGGTCGCGGCCGCACTGGCCGACGTGTTGTCGAAATTGTCGGACTTCCAGGAGCCTGCGGCCGACGAGGAGTCCGTACGGGCACGCATGGAGGGTTTCGTGCGACGCCACATCGAATTTCTCGAGCGGCATCGCGCCCTGTACGTGCGAGTGGTTCGGGAGGGAGAATTGGGCGATTCCGTCGTCGAACATGCCGTCCGAGAAGCACGGGCCGAGGGTGCGCTGCAGGTCGCATCACTCGCGGAACTTCCGGAACCCTTGTCTCCGTTGCAGAGTGCCGCCATTTCGGGCTGGACCGGCTTTCTCGATCGGACCGCCGACGCGTACTTCGACACCCCTGAACTGCAACTCGACGCAGTGGTCGCGCTCGTGGTGGACACTTTCGAGGCAGTGGTGATCGCAGCGCAGGCCCGACCCGACTCGACGCCCTAGAGGTCAGGACGACCAAGTTTCGTACCCTCGAGCGGCCCGAAACCGTGCAACCTGCACAGTCTGCGAAGCACTACTTGCGCAACACGGGATGCGGCTGGTCCACTGTCCGTCATCGCAGCTCAGTTGCATCCCCTCGGCGATTCGAAACCCGAACGCCCGTCCGGACCGCAGGACCACACTCGGCCCTCTTCGTCCGCTCCGCTTTTTCTTGCCCCCGGCACATTCGACGTCGATTCAGGAGCACCTGTCATGACCAGCATCAGTCCCGCCGACCGCCGCTCGCCCACCGGTGATCACCACGACCTGCACGAGCTCGCCCAGCGGGTGCTGTGGTTGTCGACGTCGATGATCCACCATGCCAACCGAATTCGGCCCAACCCGACCGGACTCAAGGTCGGCGGCCACCAAGCCTCCTGCGCGTCGATGGTCTCGATCATGACCTCGCTGTGGTTCGAGCAGCTGCAGCCCGGCGACCGCGTGTCGGTCAAGCCCCACGCCTCGCCGGTGCTGCACGCGATCAACTACCTGCTGGGCGAGCTGGACCAGAAGTACCTGACAACACTCCGCGCCTACGGCGGTCTGCAGTCCTACCCCTCGCGGGCCAAGGACCCGGACACCGTCGACTACTCCACCGGATCCGTCGGCATCGGTGCCACGGCCCCGATCTGGGGAGCGATGTCCCGACGCTTCGTCGAGGACCGGTTCGGCACGGAGGAATCCACACCGAAGACGCCCGGCTTCAGCGGACGGCAGTACTCGTTGGTCGGCGATGCGGAACTCGACGAAGGTGCGGTCTGGGAGGCGATCATCGATCCGGGCATCGCCGAGCTCGGCGAGATCGTCTGGATCGTCGACCTCAACCGCCAGTCGTTGGACCGAGTGGTCCCCAACATCGCTGCGCGTCGCCTCGAGAAGATGTTCGACGCCGCCGGCTGGCAGGTCATCACCGTCAAGTTCGGCCGGTTGCTCGAAGACTTGTTCGCCAAGCCGGGCGGCGACGCATTGCGCACGCGAATCCTGGACATGCCGAACCCGGAATACCAGCGCCTGCTGCGCTGCACGGCCGACGAGGTGCGCACCAGACTTCCGGGATCGGGTCCCGACGCCACCGCCATTGCCGACCTGATCGCCGATCTCGACGACACACTGCTGACCGAGTCGATTCGCAACCTGGGCGGACACGATCTGGATGCATTGCGAGAGGCCTATTCTCATATCGACGACACCCGTCCCACCGTGATCGTCGCGTACACGGTCAAGGGATTCGGCCTGCCCACCCAGGGCCATCCGCAGAACCACTCGTCACTGTTGACCGTCGATGAGTACGCAGAACTCGCACGCACCCTCGGCACCGATCCCGAGCAGCCCTGGGGTCGCTTCGACACCGACAGCGGACCCGGCCGGCTGTGCGCTGCCACCGCGGAACGGCTACGCCGCGAACCGATTCCGGCGTCGACGCCACCCGTCGTTCCCACCGACATCGGACGCACCCCCAAGGGCACGGCCACCACGCAGGCCGCACTGGGCCGCACCCTGATCGACCTCACTCGAGAAGCTCCCGACGCTGCTCGACGCGTGGTCACGGTCAGCCCCGACGTCAGTTCGACCACCAACCTCGGTGGTTGGGTCAACAAGGTCGGCGTCTGGTCGTCGTCGGATCGGCACGACTGGTTCGGCGACGACGCCGAGACGATCATGCACTGGCGCGAAGGGCCGTCCGGTCAGCACATGGAACTCGGAATCGCGGAGACCAACCTGGTCGGACTGATGGGCGAGCTCGGTGCCACGTGGAGCCGTTGGGGCGAGCCTCTGTTCCCGATCGGTGTCATGTACGACCCGTTCGTCGAGCGCGCACTCGAGCCGTGGTCGTACGGCATCTACGCGGGTGGCCAGTCTATTCTGGTCGGCACGCCGTCGGGAGTCACCCTGGCCGCGGAAGGTGGTGCGCACCAGTCGATCAAGACCCCGTCGATCGGACTTGAACAGCCCGGCTGCATCACCTACGAGCCCGCATTCGCCATCGACGTCGAATGGACACTGCTCGCGAGCATCGGCCGACTCGGACGCCCCGACGGCACCTCGGCATACCTGCGCCTGTCGACGCGTCCCGTCGACCAGTCGAAGGCGGACGTCCCCAGCGATCCGGCTGCCCGGGAACGCAGGCGTCGCCAGGTCGTCGCAGGCGGTTACCCGCTGGTGCGCCGAGACGGAGCGACGGTGACCATCGCAGCCATGGGAGCGTTGATGACCGAAGCCCTGGACGCCGCCGAGCGTTTGGAGCAGATCGGCGTCATCGCGGACGTTCTGTGCATCACCAGCCCGGGCGAGCTCTACCGCGCGCTGCAGGCCAGGCAAGGACACCACGTGGGCGAATCCTGGATTCTCGATCAACTGCTGCCCGCCGAACGAGCGACCCCGATGGTCACGGTGCTCGATGGGCATCCGCACACCCTCGCGTTCCTCGCCACCGTCAACCGCGTTGCGTCGACGTCGTTGGGCGTGAGCAACTTCGGACAGGTGGGCTCACTCGACGAGGTGTACAAGCACCACCGGATCGACACCGATTCCATCGTGGGCGCAGCTCTCGATGTGACCGGTCAGTGACAAGGCCCCTCCGACAGCGAAAGCAGCCATGACCGCAACCGTCACGACCACCACCGTTCCGATGCCGTCCCTCGGTGAGAACATCACCGAGGGAACCGTCACTCGATGGCTCAAGCAGCCCGGCGATACCGTCGCAGTCGACGAGGCTCTGCTCGAAGTGGCCACCGACAAGGTGGACACGGAGATTCCGTCACCGGCGGCGGGGATCCTCACCGAGATCCTCGCCTCCGAGGACGACGTGGTCGCCATCGGTGCACCACTGGCAACGCTCGCCCCGGATCATGTTGCGAGCGAACCCCCGTCGCCCGAGACACCTCCTCCGACACCCCAGGCGGAGGACGTCACTGCCGCCGCAGTGGAGCCGGAGGTCGTCGAGACTGCGGCCGACCGCGTCGAAAAGCTGCCGCGTATCCGGCGGACCATCGCAACCCGGATGGTCCAATCCCTGCACACCGCAGCTCAATTGACGACGGTTGTGGAAGCCGAGGTGTCCGCGGTGGCGCGGGTCCGGCGCGAGAACAAGGACTCGTTCCAGCGCCGCACCGGAAACAAATTGTCGTATCTGCCGTTCTTCGTCAAAGCTGCAGTGGAGGCACTGGCGGACAATCCCGTCGTCAATTCTTCGCTCGACGCCGACGTCACCACCGTGACCTATCACGGTGCCTGCCATCTGGGTATGGCCGTCGACAGCCCGAAGGGGCTCATGGTCCCGGTCATCCGAAACGCAGAGCAACTCTCCATCTCTGCGCTGGCGTCCGAAATCGCGGGCGCTGCCGAGAAGGTGCGCGGCGGCACCGTCACCGCCGACGATCTTTCCGGAGGCACGTTCACCATCACCAATACCGGAAGCCGCGGCGCACTGTTCGACACGCCCATCATCAATCAGCCGCAATCGGCGATCCTGGGATTCGGCTCGGTCGTCGAGCGTGTGGTGCCCGTCCGAGATGCCGCGGGAAACTTGACCATCACCGCGGTTCCGACCGTGTACCTCTCGCTGTCGTACGACCACCGCATCGTCGACGGTGCCGATGCGGCCCGCTACCTCGGTGATGTCAAGAAGCGGCTCGAAAAGGGTTACACAGCTGATCTTCTCGACTGACGAGTCGAACTTTCCGATCGCCCCGCACGCAAGTGCGGGGCGATCGGCGTTTCACGCGAGGTACTCCGCGAGTCCGTTCAGGGTGGCGGTGAGCTTCTTCTTGAAGGTGCCCTGCAGCGCCTTGCCCACCACTCCGAACAACAGCGGACTGGTCACCCCCAGCTCGAGGGTGACGGCAGTACCGCTGCCGCGAGCGGCGCAGTTCATAGTCAGCCGAATCTTCGATCCGGTGGATCCGGCACCCACCAGGACCAATTCCTCAGGTGCACGCAGACTTTCGACCTGGAACTCGATGGTGTCGATGATGCTGGCGATCTTGATCTTCTCGACCATCGTCGCCCCGACCTCGAGGTCCTTCGGAGGCGTCTCCACCCATTCCTCGTGTAGCGCATGCCACTTCTCGAAGGTGCTGACGTCGGACAGTGTTGCCCACACCTCGTCCTGAGAGGCGGGTAGCTCCTGCGTCATGGTGATGTTCAGCATCCGGGTTCCTTCGCTCGACAACGGCGTGCCCACAACTACGCCACACCGCTGATCGGAAGTCAACATTGACCTCAGGTCAAGTTGCGCCTAGTTTCGTGAGACACGCCTCACAGGCTGGGGCCGAACCGAAAGAAGAGTCATGACGACGACCGAAACACTGTCCGTTGACACCGCCGCCGATGTAGTTGCCAACCTTCGGGCTCTCGTACCCGACCTGAAGGCCGGAGCCGCCGAGAACGAGCAGGCACGACGCCTGTCCGAGGACACCGTCGACGCTCTCCGCCGCGCGGGCGCATTTCGAGTCGCAGCACCGGCGAAGTTCGGCGGACTCGAAACCGATCTACGCACCATGCTCGACGTCTCGGCAATCATCGCCGAAGGTGACGCGGGCGCATCCTGGGTCACCACCCTGTCCAACGTGAACAACTGGGCCGCAGGGCTTTACAGCGACGAGGCTCAGGCCGAGATCTACGCGAACGGGCCGGATGCAGTCATTGCCGGCGTCGTCACTCCCGGCGGCACCGCCCGCAAGGTCGAGGGCGGTTACCGCCTCACGGGCACGTGGCCCTACGCCTCGGCCAGCCTGCACTCGGAGTGGTTCACAGGCGGAATCATCATCAACGACGAAGACGGCGACATGCTGGACCAGGGCATGGCATTGCTGCCTCGCTCGGACTACCGCATCGACGACACCTGGTACGTGGCCGGCATGCGCGCCTCCGGCAGCAACACCGTCATCGCGGACGACGTGTTCGTCCCCGAACACCACATGCTCTCGATGATTCCGGCGTTCAGCGGTGCCAACGTGGCAGAACGTACCGATTCCGCGTTCGCTCGCTCGGCCTTCGGTCCCATGCTCGTCATGGTGCTCGTCGGACCGCAACTCGGAATGGGCCGTGCTGCAGTCGAACTCGTTCGAACGAAGGCGTCACAGAAGGCCCTGGCCTACACCACGTACGACCGGCAGGCCGACTCGGTGGCCTTCCAGATGATGCTCGCCGAAGCCGCACTGAAGGTCGACACTGCACACCTGCATGCGTACCGCGCGGCAGAGGACGTCAAGCGGTGGGCCGAAGCCGGCGAGTACCCGGACTTGCTCTCGCGCGCTCGTGTTCGCGGCGACGCAGCCGTTGCACTGCGCAGCATCAATGAGGCGCTCAACATCCTCATGGACGCCACCGGGGCCGGGGCCTTCGCCGATGTCAATGCACTGCAGCGTATTTGGCGCGATTCCAACGTCGGTGCCCGCCACGCCGTCATGCTCCCGCGAGTGTCGATCGAAACCTATGGCAAGGCACTCCTCGGCTTCGACCTTCATGACCACATCACGCCGATCATCTGACGAGGACCTAGTCTTGTGTCGAACCGTAGGCAGCAGCCGAGCGGGGACGCCGAGACAGAGGGGGCTCGAGGTGCCGAATCGATCCACCGAGCCGGTTGCCCGGGCCACCCGGGCAACGGCTCGAGCCGCAGAAACCCGTCAGCGAATGATCGATGCGGCAGTCGCCCTGTTCGCAGAATCCGACTACGACAAGGTGGGCGTAGCCGACATCGTGGAATCGGCGGATGTGGCGCACGGCTTGCTGTTCCACTACTTCGGCAACAAGCGAGGCATCTACCTCGAGTCGATGCGGGCCACGGCCTCCGCGATGTCCCAGGCGTTCGCGGACATCCCCGATTCGACACCCGACGTTCAGATACGGGCCGCTCTGACCAGCCATCTCGAGTACCTGCGCGTGCACCGCGGCCTGGCGCTCCGAATGGTGCTGGGCGGCAGAGGTGCCGATCCAGAAGCCTGGGAAGTATTCGAAGGTGCCCGCACCGCAGTGCTGGAAGCGGCGGCCACTCGGCTCGGACTGGACCCGGAGAACACCGGTGTCAGGCTGGTCGGTCGAAGCATCGTCGCCGCAATCGACGGTGCAACGGCCCGATGGCTCGAAGAGGACGTCCGCATCGACGTCGAGCAGATGGTCGAGTGGCTGGTACACCTCATCGTTGCGTGCCTGAGCACCGCGCCGGTTCTCGATCCCACGCTGCAGGTCGACAAAGCCGTCGCATTGCTTCGAGGATCGGACTAGGTCGCGGGGGGGATCACGCCACCGAGACCGACCTTCGCTCACGGATCCGTGTTCCTACCGTTCCGAGTGCGACCACCACGGCCGCGAGAACCGCTGTCCAGCCGACGGTCGTGTCGACCACCTCACCGGAGAGGCGGCCCTGCGCCAACCATCCCAGCCCCCAGACGATCGCCAGCATCGGTGCGACCGCACCACCGGAGTACTGAGCCAGAAACACCCCGACACCGGCTGCAACCACGAGCACGATGACCGCCCATACCGTTGCGCCACTGGTGAATCCGAGACTCACCAGCCACGCGGAGATGTTCGCGATAGTCGCCACACACACCCACCCGAGGTACACACCCATCGTGCCGTCGGTGATCACCGCGTCGACGACGCCCTCCGGTCGATGCTGCTGCATCAGTACGAAGACACGAACGAGCACCGCCAGCAACGCGACGATGACGATCACGCTCAGCCACAACTGCCCGATCTGAATCACGAGAATCCACGCCGGATTGAGCAACATCGACGCGACGATCGGTGCACGCAACGCGTCGTGGCGGGCGGTGCGGCCGGGTAGGAACTGCCAGACGGCGTAGGCGATGAGCCCGGTGTAGATCACCGACCAGATCGAGAACGCAGGGCCGGCCGGTGCCACCAACGTGGACGTGGCACTGAGCGCCCCACCTGCTGCCTCGGCGATGGGCGTCCCGATCCACGCACCCGACCCGAGGAACGACACCACGACTGCCACGACCGCACTGACGACGACCACGATTTTCATAGCAGGACTGATCCCCCGAATTCGGCGGTCGCAAACACCCCTGCCGGGTTGCTAACCCGCATCGGCACCCTCGAATGCGGCAAGCAACATTCGAGCCGTCGTGGCCACCAACTTCGTTCGGTCCGAACCCGCGGGTCTGAACAACGCGACCCTCATGCACAGGCTCGCGGTGGCACCCATCGTCAGGAACACGAGATCGTCGAGGACGTCGTCGTCGAGATCGGGTCGGATTCGGGTGGGCATGATGCGCGCGAGGGGCAGCAGTGGACGTTCGATGTCCTTCCATTGGCCACCCAGTTCCGAGCCTCCTGCTGCGAAGGCCGTCCGGACGACCGCCTCGTGTTCCTCGAACGCAGAAGTGAGGGTCTCGACGATGGTGACGATCGCGTCGGCCGGCGCTTGGTCCATCGCCCGTCCGATTCCGGTGGCCAGCCGCGTGGTGATGTCGTGGATCGTTGCGGTTCGCAGCTCGTCCATCACGGACTCGATGTCGGTGAAGTAGCGATAGACGGTGCCGATACTGACGTGCACGTGCCGTGCGAGCTGGTACGTCGTCGGGAGATAGCCGGGCTTCTTCTGCAAGAGCTCGATGGTCCCGGTCAACAGTCGAGCACGCATCTCGACGGCGCGTTGCTGCCGCGGAGTCGATCTCGGTCGCGGTGACGACGGGCGTCGAGCTGGCATGAAAGTGAATAGTAAGTGAGGAATTCTCGTGTTCCACTGAAAGTATGAATACTCGCGCTCCCTCCGGGCTTGTTCGCGCAGACGACGCCGTCTCGATGCACGGCCAGACGGGCCGCGAGTGGCTCGACGCGATGTGGCGAGCCGATCCACTCGCCGATCGAGTGCTGGACGAGGACTTCGGTTCTTCGTCGTCGACCGCCGCCGTCTCTGCCGCGCTCACGAACGGCATCGATCCCGACGCCCCGGCTGCGCTTCGAAAGCTGTTCGCATTTCTCGACTCCGAACCGGACTGGGTCGATCACGAACGCCTCGACCGCGCCGCCGACGCCCTCGTCCGCTACAGCGCGGTGATGGGGATCGTGCTGGGAGCGGCGTCGCTGCTTCGCGGCGCAGAGAACTCCATTGCAGGCAAACCGCTGGCCATCACCGGACGGTACGTCTCGCAACCGGCAATCCGCTCCATCGAAGTAGGAAACTGGCTGCAGAAAGTCATCTCCCCGGGCGGAATGGCCAGGCACGGAGACGGATTCGCCTACACGGTGCGGGTACGCATGATCCACGCCCACGTGCGACGAGGAATCCGACACCTCGGCACGTGGGACGACGACGCCTGGGGCGTGCCGATCCCGCAGCCGTACATGGCGTTCACGATCGCCGAGTTCGGCCACATCGCGCTCGACGCCATGCATCGGGTCGGCGTGCGCTTCACCGACCGAGAACTCGGGGACATCTACCACCTGTGGCGCTACGTCGGACATGTCGTCGGCGTCGACCACGAGCTCAACCCGATCGACGAATCGGACCACATCCGCATCGAGCAGCTGTACCGACTCACCTCCCCCGGCCCCAGCCAGGACGATCGGGACTTCGTCGCGGCCCTCACCGACGACTATCTGGTGCCCGAACTGGCCAACCTGCTACCCGGGCCCCGAAAGGTGACCCGCGCGGTGGCGTCGGCGACGATGTCTGCCCTGCAGCGCGTCCTGATCGGCGACGAGGCGTCGGACGATCTACACATCCCGGCAACGTCGCTCACGCACGTCGTGTCGCTCGTCGGGCCGCTGCTTCCTGTGGTGAACCGAGCGCGCACGCTCCGGGCCGGCGGACCGGCCGAGCTGACGCGGAGGTCCTACCTCGTGCGCGACAAGGAGATGCAGCGCATGCGCGTGAGCTACCGGGTCACTCACGACTTGGTCGACGACGTCCACCGGACCCACTCGGTCAGTTGAGCCCTGCCGATTCCCACCCCGGTCTGGTAGACACGCGGGAGTGAATGCCATCAGTCGACCGAACCGAGCTCGACGCGTCGGAGCCGCACTCGCGGTGTCCAGCTGCGCGCTCGTCGGGTGCAGCTCCACGCCCGAGCCCGAGCCCGCGCCCGTGACCACGCCCGCCGAGACGACGACAGCACCGGCCCCGCAGTACGACTTCACGGGAGTGCCGGGAACCGTTCTCGATTCCGAGGATTTCGGCGATCGGTCGACAGCGCTCTCCGCCACCGGAGCCACGCTGTACCGATTCGTCTACGAGTCCACGTCGGGTGTCGACAATTCCCCCACGGCGGTCTCGGGAGTGGCAGCCGTTCCGGCAGGCACCCCGCCCGAGGGCGGTTGGCCGATCGTCGTCTACGGACACGGCACCACCGGAGTGCAGGCCGACTGCGGACCCACCCTGTATCCCGATCTGCTCGGCTATCAATTCGCTATTCATGACTTCACCGAACTCGGATACGTCACCGTGCTGCCCGATTACCAGGGCCTGGGCACCGGCGGCGGCACCCACCCGTATCTGGAGCCGCGCACCTCGGGACACAACATGATCGACGCGGCCCGCGCAGCCACGAGCGCACTGCCCGATACGTCCACCCGCTGGGCCGCTGTCGGGTTGTCACAGGGCGGCCAAGCAGCCTGGGCGGCAAACGAACTCGCCGCCAGCTACGGCCAAGGCCTCGACCTGGTGGCATCGGTGTCGCTGTCGCCGCCGACGGATCTGAAGCCCCTGGTGCAGGCCGGAACGGACGGAACCCTCACCACACCGCAGAAAGAACTGATGCCCTCGGTGCTCTACGGTGCACAACAGGTCGACCCTGCCATCGATCCGAGGAACTACATGGGCAGCGTCGCCGAAGAGAACAACGAGCTCCTGCTCACCTGCTCGGGCGGAGATGTCGAAGGCAAGGAGCGAGCAGTCGCGGCGATGGCGCCGGACGAGTTCGCTGCCGACTCAGCGCAATCCGAGCAACAGCTGCTCGACGTGATCGATCGCTACACACTCCCCCAGGTACGAACCGAGGTACCGATGTTCGTGGCCTACGGCGCGAAGGACGACGTTGTTCTGCCGCAGTGGACCGCCGAGGGAGTCCGAAAGGCCTGCGCCCTGGGTGATCCGATCGTTGCGCAGGAACAGCCCGAGCAGGGCCACGACGTCAGCGACGAAGCAGCCATGCAGTTCCTGGCTGCCGAGTTCGCAGGCCAATCGGTGCCCAGCACATGCTGACGACCGGCTCTTCGATGGAGAGAATCACCGAGTACACGCACGACGGTCTTGTGTTCGACGTCCTCGACCAAGGTCCGCTCGACGGCCCGATCGTGTTGCTGCTGCACGGATTTCCCGAGCGGGCGTCGTCATGGTCCGCGGTGATGGCCATCCTGAACGAGCACGGATACCGCACTGTTGCACCGGATCAGCGTGGGTACTCACCGCGGGCCCGGCCGACGCGTCGTCGCGACTATCGCGTCGGAGCGTTGGTCAGCGATGTCGCCGCCTTGATGGAGGTGATCGGAAGACCGGTTCATCTCGTGGGACACGACTGGGGAGCGAACATCGCCTGGGTCACCGCAGGCCGACACCCTCGGCTCGTTGCATCGCTGACGGCGTTCTCGGTTCCGCACCCCGGCGCTTTCATGACCGGCTTGCTCACCTCGAAACAGATTCTGCACTCCTGGTACTTCGCGTTCTTCCAACTGCCGATACTGCCCGAGAAGTGGATGATGCGGCCCGGCGCACGGGCCGAGAAGTGGTACGAGCAAAGCGGAATGACCGAGGACGACCTCGAACGGACGAAGACGGAGATCGTCGACTACGGCGCACTGCCCTTCGCCGTCACCTGGTACCGCGGACTGCCGTTCTCGAATCCGGGCATCGGCCGCCTGCGCATCACCGTGCCGACGTCGATGGTCTGGAGTGACGGAGACACCTTCATCGGACGATCCGCCGTCGAAGGTGTGCAACGCTACGTCGATGCTGCGTTCTCCCTGACGGTGCTGCCCGGCGTCTCGCACTGGATTCCGACGCAGGCCCCCGACGCTGCTGCCGCAGCGGTGATGCGATTGAGTACTTCCTATGGCGCTTGACCACACTACTGCCGTAGGCATGCTTACCGAGCTGGTCACCCAGCGCACTGTGTCCGGCGACCCGGCACCCCAGCGTTCCTCGATGGATGCAGTGGTATCCGAACTCTCGGCACGCACGAACGGCATCGCGGTCGAAGGAGATCGCGATGGTCCGCACCCATGGCTGTTGATCACCAATGATGCACCTCCGACGGCGGCGCGGCTGATGTTCGCCTGCCATGTCGATACCGTTCCGGCGGGCGATCTTTCGAACTGGCAGTTCGACCCATTCGCCGCCGACATCGAGAACGGCGTGTTGCGCGGCCGAGGTACGTCGGACATGAAAGCAGGACTCGTGGCCGCAACGGCCGCCGTGCTCGACGCCTTCGAGAACGGCGTTCCCGCAGCACTGTTGCTCACCAGCGACGAGGAGATCGGCTCGCTCGGTGCGCTCGCAGCCCGCCACGCCGTCGCCGAGTGCCCGGTCGGTGCCGTGGTGGTGCCAGAGGCAACGGGGAACCAGGTGCATCTGGGACACCGAGGCGCTCTGTGGGTCGACGTCACCACCAAAGGCATTGCTGCACATGGCAGCACGCCGCAACGGGGCGAGAGCGCCATCATGAAGCTCGTCGACGTCCTGGCCAGGGCCCGCGACGAACTCCCTTTGTCGACCGATGCGTTCCTTGGTGCCGAGACGTTCAACGTCGGATTGATCGACGGCGGATCGGCTCCCAACATCGTTCCCGATACCGCACGCGTCGTCGTCGATCATCGAACCGTCGACGACGGCTCCAGGCTGCTGTCGTGGTGGCGGGATCAACCCGAGGTCGACCATGTCGACGCGCGCATCGACCTGCCGGGCGTCAGGACAGCGGGTGGCAACAGTTGGGTCGATGCGCTCCCGCATTCCGTTGCAGCAGAACCGGTCACGTACTTCACCGACGCCTCGATCATCGCCGCTGCGGCTCCCGGCGCACCGATCGTCGTCTGGGGACCCGGCACGCCTGCACTGATGCATGCCGCCGACGAGACCGTCGCGCTCGACGAACTCGACGCGGCGATCGCCGCCTACACCGCCGTAACGCGAGCCTGGCCGACCGTCGACTGACGGACCACCAGCTCCGGCTGCAGCGCAATGTGCGCGGTTCCGGTCTCGTCGCTGTTCATCGCCTGGTCCAACAACCGAGTGGCCTCCGCAGCGATGCGTTCCTGCGGCTGGCGGACGGTCGTCAGCGGCGGATTACTCAACGCGGAGAACGGAATATCGTCGAACCCGGTCACCATGACATCGGCCGGAACCGACAACCCCAGAGCCTGGCAGCTCTGCAGCACGCCGAGCGCGATCAGATCATCGGCACAGACCACAGCATCAGGACGAGACGATGCGCCGAGCATCGACCACGATGACTCGCGTCCCCAGTCGATCGAGTAGTCACCCAACAGCGTCCACTCCTCTCGCGTCTCTATCCCTACCCTCTGGGCGTGACGGAAGAACCCGGCTCGACGCAGCTCGGTCGACGAGTTCGTCAGCTCGGAACTGATGAAGGCTGCACTCCGAACACCCAGCGCAGCAAGGTGATCCATGACCAGCGCCTGTGCGGCGTCGTCGTCGACGCCCACCCAGTCGGTGTGGGTGTCGAGCGCGAAGCGGTCGAGTTGAACGACAGGAATAGCGCGGGCCGTGGTGCGCACTGCCTCTGCGGACCGCTCCCCGTGGCACGGGCTGATGATGATGCCGTCGACCTGACGCGAGACCAAGCTCCGCAACCTCTGTGCTTCGACGTCCGGATCGGATCGGGAGTCACACAGAAACAGTTGCAACCCACGCTGTGACAGCACGTGCTCGACGTTGACGACCAGCGAGGTGAAGAAGGGATTGGCGATGCTCGGCACCACCATGCCGACGGTGTCCGTTCTGTTGCGGCGCAGCGAGCTGGCGATGATGTTGCCGGAGTAGCCCAGCTCGTCGGCTGCACGCCGGATCGCCGCAGCCACGTCCTCCGAGACCGGACGTGAGCCGGACAGCGCGCGCGACACCGTTGCCGTCGAGACGCCCGCGCGCTCCGCTACGTCGCGAATGGTTGCTTTACGCATCCAACTCCTACTCTCACGTGGGGACCCGAGGTTATCGAACCGTGTGGTCGCTTGCCGTGCTGTTTACACAGTAGAGGTAATCGTTTACATAAACGACTCGAGTAATCCTTGACACGAACGGGTGTCGATCCCTTACGGTGCATACATACAAGGCAATCGATTACATTCACTCTTGCCGACGACCACACCCGAGGAGTCCCCTACGTGAGTACGTCCCCGTCGGACCAGAACCCCGCAGCATCGCTGGGAGTCTTTCCGACCAAGCCGTCGGCGCTGGCCGAGATGTTCGCCTCGGCACCGGCACTGATCGGTGCCATCCATCTTCCTGCACTCCCCGGCAGCCCACATTACAAAGGTCAGCCCGTCTCGGAGATCTCCGAGTTCGCTCTGGCCGAGGCGCATGCGTACATCGACAACGGGTTCGACGGCGTCATCGTGGAGAACCATTGGGACATACCGTTCCTCAAGCCCGGTGAACACGGTTACGAGACCGCGGCCAGCATGGGTGTTGTCACGGCCGCCGTCGTCGGCGACTTCGGCAACCGAGTCGGCGTCAGCATCCTGTCCAACGCAGGCGAATGCGGCGTGGCCGCAGCCTGGGCGGCAGGTGCAAGCTTCGTGCGAGTCAACCAGTGGGCCAACGCCTACATCGCCAACGAGGGATTCATCGAGGGCCAGGCCGCCAAGACCACACGCTTCCGCCACCGCATCGGAGCCGACCCGGTCAAGATCTTCGCGGACGTCCACGTCAAACACGGCGCGCACGCGATCGTCGCCGACCGCACCATCGCCGAGCAGACCGAGGACGCCGAATTCTTCGACGCCGACGTCCTCATCGCCACCGGTTCACGCACCGGAGATGCCGCGTCGGTGGACGAGGTCTCGGTGATCAAGAACAACACGATGCTTCCCGTCATCATCGGCTCCGGCATCACCGCCGCCAACGTGGGCGACCTGATGAAGGAATGCGACGGGGCCATCATCGCTTCCTCGGTGAAGGAGAACGCCCGCTGGTGGGGACGCGTCGCGGGCGAGAAGGTGCGTGCTGTGGCCCGCGCGGCAGGGAAGTAGCAGATGATCGTATTCTTCGGCTACGCCAACAACGATGTGACGGTTCATGTTCCGCACGTCCCGGTACTGGGAGAAAGGGTGCAGGCGACGGCCATCGACTCGATCGACGGCGGTATGAACGCCAACGCCGCAGTGTCCGCAGCTCGTATGGGTGCCCGGGTCGCCTTCGCCGGCGCAGTGGGCCCCGATGCCAGATCGACCGAATTCCTCGCCGGACTCGAGCAGGACGGAGTCGACACCAGCTGGTCACCGCGCGACGCATTCCTCTCCACCGCAGTCGTTCTCATCGCCGACGGTGGCGACCGCTCGATCATCAGCCAGGACGACGCCAACGACGCCGACCGACTTGCGACCGTACTGAACACTCTCTCCGTCGATGGCGGACGACTGTTCGTCGACGGCTACCGAGCAGCGATGCTCCCACCCGAACTGCCCGACAACGTCAGCCTGGCCATCGATCTCGACGGCTGCGACGATCTCGATGCCGCACTGCGCGCCTTCGCCCTCGCCGATCACGTGATCGTCGGACGCAGCCTGTGGCAGAACAGCTTCGGCATCGAAGCCGATCGGTGGTCGACGCTGACCGCCCAGCACGACACCCACCTCGTCGTCACCGACGGAGAACACGGATGGACCCTCGTCACACCCTCGGGTGAGACGATCACCGAACCCGCAGTACCGGTCGACGTCGTCGACGCCGTCGGAGCCGGAGACTGCTTCTGCGGCACCTACATCGCCTTCATCGACGCAGGCGAACCTCCCGCTCGCGCAGCCCGACTTGCCGGAGCTTCGGCGGCTCTCGCCTGCGCGACGGCCGGACCACGCGGATGCCCCAGCATCACCGAACTCACCGAATTCACCGCCACCCTCGCCACTGTTCTTCAGGAGACCCGATGATCAAACGCGCACTCCCCCTCGTACTCGGTGCGGCACTTGCCCTCACCCTCGTATCCTGTGACTCCGCCTCCACCAGCGACACCGCGGGCGGCACCGACACGGCCGCGTCGTCCATTCCGGATCCGTCACGAGTCGCCGACACATGCGACGGCAAGAACGGCAGCCTGAAGGTCGGTCTGGTCACGATCAACCTGCAGGCACTGTTCTTCAACCAGATCAACAACGCCGCCCAGAAGGTGGCCGACGAAGCCGGGGTCGATCTCCAGATCATCAGCGGAAACGATGATTCCGTCACACAGGCCAACGCATTCGACAACCTCATCGCCTCCGGCGTCGACGCCATCATCGTCGACGCCATCGACACCGACGGCATCAAGCCCTCTGTCGCCAAGGCCGCCGCGGCAGGTATCCCGGTGGTCGCCGTCGACGCCACCGTCGACGCCCCGGGCGTCTCCACCCAGGTCGGTACCGCGAACGCCGAGGGTGGCGCTCAGATCGGTGACACCCTGACCGAACTCGCGAACAACACCGGGACCGTCGGCATCGTCGGTGCGCTCAACAGCACCATCCAGCTCGAGCGTCAGAAGGGATTCACCGACACCGTCTCCGCCGCAGGCATGACCGTCGGAACCGTCGTGGACGGCCGCAACATCCAGGAGAACGCACAGACTGCCGCGGAGAACCTGCTCACCGGCAACCCGGACATGGAATACGTCTACGCCACCGGCGAACCCGCGCTCATCGGCCTGGTCGCCGCAGTCAACAGCCAGAGCGCACAAGATCGGATCAAGGCCGTCGGCTGGGACCTGTCCGATCAGGCAGTCTCCGCATTGCAGGCCGGCTGGCTCGAAGGCGTCGTGCAGCAGAACACCTTCGAGTTCGGTTACGAAGCAATGAATGCCGCCATCGACCTCGGCTGCGGACGCACCGCACCCGCGGACATCCCGGTCCCGACGCAGATCGTCACCCCCGCCAACGTGGGCGACTACATGTACTACCTGGAGAAGTAGGACCATGGCACAACAAGATTCGACTGCACCACTGATCGAACTGTCGGGAATCACCAAATCGTACGGCCCGGTGAAATCGCTTCGCGGAGTCGATCTTCGGCTCGCGCGAGGCGAGGTACTCGGAGTCGTCGGAGACAACGGCGCCGGCAAGTCGACGCTCATGAAAATCCTTGCCGGCGCCGTTCAACACGACGGTGGTGAGATGCGAGTCAACGGAGAACCGGTTCGCTTCTCGACGCCACTGGATGCACAGCAGCAGAAAATCGGCATCGTCTATCAGGACCTGGCGCTGTGCGACACCCTCGACGTCGCCAGCAACCTGTTCCTTGGACGCGAACCTCGCAAGGGACCGTTTCTGGATCGCCACGGCATGCACGAGCGTGCCGCGGGGATCCTGGCGGACCTGCACGTGAAGGTGAAATCGACGTACCAGGAGATCGGGCAACTCTCGGGCGGGCAGCGGCAGACCGTCGCCATTGCCCGCGCCGTATCGTTCCGCCCCGACGTGTTGATTCTCGACGAGCCAACGGCGGCACTGGCCGTCGCCGAGGTGGAATCGGTATTGAAGCTCATCACCGACGTTGCGGCCCAGGGCGTCGGAGTCATCCTGGTGACGCACCGCCTGCAGGATCTGTTCCGGGTGTGCGATCGCATCACCGTCATGTACGAGGGGCAAAGTGTGGACGACGTACCGATCGGCGACCTCAACATCGAATCGCTCGTCGGACTGATCACGCGCACTCCGGTTCCGCAGCGTTCACCGTCCTCGCCGGAAGGCCGATCATGATCACACTCGACAAGAACGCGCAGCCCAGCGTGGCGAAACTCGCTGCGCGCCCATCACTGTGGCAGCAGACCAACAAGCCGACACTGGCGATGCTGGCGGTCACCGTGGCGGTGGCCATCGTCTTCTCGGTCACCACGTCCTCGTTCCTGACATTCACCAACATCTCCAACCTCGCAACGCAGATCGCACCGGTCCTGATCATCGCCGTCGCCATGACATTCGTGATCACCACCGGCCAGATCGACCTGTCGGTCGGAGCAACAGTCGCCTTCGTCGCGGCGATGAGTGCAGAGCTCATCCAGGCCGGCGTCGACTCCTCGGTGGTGTTCGTCGCGGCTCCGCTGATGGGAGCGGCATGGGGCCTGGTCAACGGCTGGCTCGCTGCCTACCAGGGCATTCCGCCATTCATCGTCACCCTCGCCACGCTGTCCATCATCCGCGGAATTGCGCTGTACCGCACCGAAGGGTTCTCGGTCCCCATCACCCCGGGAACAGCGTTCGCGAAGCTCGGCACTGCGTCGTGGCTTGGATTCTCGGCAAGTGCGTGGATCGCGTTGGCCGTGGTGATCGTCGGTGCAATTGCCCTCAACCGCACCCGCTTCGGCCGCTACGTCACCGGAATCGGTTCCAACGTAGAGTCCGTGCGACGCTCCGGCGTCAACACTCGCCGCGTGCTGATGATGACGCTGGTGTTCACCGGACTGGCCGCCGGCATCGCCGGCCTACTCATCGCTGCGCGGCTCGGCTCGGGATCGGCCAACTCCGCCAACGGTTTCGAGCTGACCGTCATCACCGCGGTGGTGCTCGGTGGTACCAACCTGTTCGGCGGACGAGGAACCGTGATCGGTACCGTCATCGGCGCAGTACTGACCGGCATCATCGCCAACGGCCTGACCCTATTGGGCGTCAGCCCGTTCCTCACCCCGATCATCACCGGAATCGTTCTGCTGGTGGCCATCTGGATCAACATGCGCGGGCACTCACTGGCATCGCTGTTCAAGCACCTGCAGAGCGCCCCGGGCAAGCAATGATCGTCCAGACGGTGACGGGGCCGGTCGACTCCAGTGAGCTGGGACTGGTGCTACCACACGAGCACCTGCACAACGACGCCTCCATGGCGCACTCGGAGTCACCCGACCCCGCTGTGGCACAGGCTCTCTCCGGACCCATTTCGCCTCGGGACGCCTGGCTGCTGCACGACAATCCTTATCACAGCGCCGACAATTGTCGGATCGACGACGCCACAGCCGTATTGGCCGACCTGAAAACCTTTGCCGATCACGGCGGGACGACGGTCGTCGACCTGACACCGCCGGGAATCGGTCGTCGGCCCGAGATTCTGGAACGGTACTCCCGCGAATCGGGCGTCCGCGTCGTCATGGGCTCGGGCTGGTACCTCGAGGCCACGCACCCTGCCGAGGTCGCGACGCTCGGTGTCGACCAACTCGCATCGGGACTGATCGCCGAATTCACCACGGACCACGGCCCTCGGCCCGGAGTGATCGGGGAGATCGGAGTCTCGCCGTCGTTCACCGCAGCCGAACAGAAAGCGCTGCGCGCCGCATGCGTTGCCCAACGAGAAGTCGATGTACCACTGTTCGTTCATCTTCCGGGCTGGCAGCGGCGCGGGCACGAGGTGCTCGACATCGTCATCGAGGAGATGGGTGTCGACCCGAGTGCCGTGGTGCTCTGCCACATGGACCCGTCGGGCAACGATCCCGATTACCAATGTGCTCTGGGTGATCGCGGGGTGTATCTGGAATTCGACATGATCGGCATGCCCTTCGAGTTCCCGGGCGAGGGCCAGTCTCCGTCACCCGCCGAGACGGCCTTCGCGGTCGCCGGTCTCATCGGCGGTGGGTACCGACGGCAACTACTGCTCAGTCACGACCTGTTCCTCAAGTCGATGCTCCGCGCATTCGGCGGCAATGGTTTGGCCTACGTACCAGTCTCTTTCGCTGCTCGACTCGTGCGCAGCGGAATCGATCCACAGCACGTGTCCTCGCTCATGCGAGACAACCCCAGGACGCTCTTCGAGAGCGCCGGAAAAGGATAGAGAAACACCATGGGTAAGAAAGTTCTGATCGCCGGTGAAAGCTGGATGACCACCTCGACCCACGTCAAAGGCGTCGACGAATTCACCGTGCACTCCTACGTCGAGGGCGTCGGACCGCTCAAGGATGCCCTGCTCTCCCGCGGACACGACGTGGTGCACATGCCGGCGCACCTGGTACCGACGCAATTCCCCGGCAGCGCAGAGGCCCTGTCCGCCTACGACGTCATCGTGCTCTCCGACATCGGTGCCAACTCGATTCAGCTCGCGCCCAGCGTCTTCGACCGGTTTCAGGCTGGGGAGGATCGATTGGTCGAGCTCCGGGACTGGGTGCACGACGGCGGTGCACTGTTGATGATCGGTGGGTACCTCTCGTTCTCCGGATTCCAGGCCCGGGCAGCGTTTCGACAGACTGCGCTCGCCGACGCCCTCCCGGTGACAATGCTTCCGGAAGACGATCGAGTGGAGACGCCCGGCGGAATGATTCCCGTCGTCGTCGACAGCGCGCACCCGGCCGTGGGGGGCAGCGGAAGCGACTGGCCCGCACTCCTCGGCTACAACCGCGTGATCGCCAAGGACGGAGTCGCCGTGCCCGCCACCATCAACGGCGATCCGCTCGTCGCTGCGGGAACGTACGGCAAGGGTCGCTCGGCGGTCTTCACCTCGGACTGCTCGCCGCACTGGGCACCGCCGGAGTTCTGCGAACAGTGGCTCGGGTACACCGATCTGTTCGACGGCCTGATCACCTGGTTGTCCGAAGAATGAGTCGATCCATCGAGCTGACTGCGCGGCAGCACCCCAATCTTGCTGCCGCACAGGATGTCCGACTCATCACCGACTCGATCGACGGCTCACTGCGTGACGAGGACTTTCGGCGCTATCTGGTGATCGAGGAAGCATTCGTGCTCACCGCGGTGCGCATCCTGGGGCTCGTGGTCGCCGAGTCCGAGTCCTTGAACGACGCAACCGATCACGTGGTGTCGCTGTCGAACCTCGTCGGTGAACAGCGCGAGTACTTCGCCGGTCTGCGGGAGCAGTTCCCATACGACGGCGACGTGCACGAGCTGATCGAGAGCTCGTCCGCACTGTCGAACTACGCACTGGGACTTGCCCGCCGAGACGGCAGGGCCGCGGCTCTGGTCGCGATGTTCGCCGCCGAGACCCTGTACCTGTCCTGGTGTCGCGCAGCACTTGATACATCGGTCGATCGCGAACCGGCGCTGCAGGAGTGGATCGAGATGCACACCCGACCTGCCTTCGTGGCACAGGTCGATGCTCTGGCCCGAGAGGTCGACGCCATGGACGGCGTGGACGACGCCACGCTCGACGAGTGGTTCGCCGGCATGCTGGCCGCCGAGACCGAATTCCACGACTCAGCGATCCGCTAGTGCCTGCGGCAGTCAGGCTGCGTCGTTGAGTCAGACGCGATCGCGGTGGCGAGGATCCCGCCGATTTCCTTGGCCAGTGTGCGCGTGCGGCGTCCGCCGTCATCGATCTACTCGAGTGCTTCTATCTTCTTCGCAACTCCGGGACCCGATCAGGGGATGGTGTCAGGTCCTCACACCGGGCCACTTATCAACGAGGACGTCTCCGCGGAGGTTCTGCTCAAATCGCGCACCCTATTCGGTTCGCTCGTCAGAGTTCAGCGGAGAGTGCGGTGGATGACGGCCTCGTGCACCGACACCGGACCATGGCCGATCGGTGGTCTTCACCTTCTGCGCGTTCGAGGTCGTAGTAGGCACGAGATGCGCGACCTAGCAGGGGGACTATGTCCCGAGCCACGATTGCAGAACGAGCGCTTGTTCGATATCGAATCTGTTCTCGATGATCGGGTGTCCGAGCATCTGTTCGGCGCTTTTCACCCGGTACTTGACTGTGTTGTAGTGCAGATGCATCGTCTGCGCTGTGGCTTTGTGACTCAGGTGATGATCGAAGAAGGTTCGCAGGGTCTCTCGCAACCGCCGTGCGGTGTCTGTGTCGTCTGCGAGCCGTCCGAGCGTGCTCACGATCCATTCTCGCGCTCGCGTGAGGTCACTACTGGCGAGGGAGCTGACTGCCAATCCGGGCTCGTCGTAGGACAGGAGGGTGCGTGTTGGTCCGTCGCCGAGTACCGCTACTGAGCGTGCGTGCTGGGCTTGCAGGTGTGAGGTGCGGAATCCTTCGCTGCCGAATCGAGTGGTCCCCAGCGCGATATGGGCACCGCTGAGGTCGGCTCCTGCCAACGCGGTTCGGATTCCGGCCCGTTCGGGCTCGACCGGATCACGGCCGAGCGGGATCCATACCCACGCGCTCAGCCTGTCCGCAGCAACGAACAGCGGCGTGGGGTTATTCTCGACCGATTCACAGATCCGTCGGGTCAAGTACTCGAGAGTAGACAGATCGTCGCCGTCGGAGTCCGATTCACCGATCCACAGAACCGCTGCACAATGATGCTGTGCGAGTTGGTATCCGATGGCTCGAGAGATTTGCTGATCATCTGCAGGACTAGTAGAGGTCAGTAGTTCTCGGATCCGCGTCGCTCTGACGTTGTGCCGATTGGCAAGCCACCGTTCGTGTTCGGCTTGATAGGCGTTGACGACTTGTTCCGAGATCCAGTCGATGTAGATCGAACTCACTGAGACGATGCGATGCGAGACCTTGAGCGCTACAACAGGTTCGATACCAGAGTCTTGAATCCGATCGAAGATCCGATCGAGCATGGTGGTTTGACCGAGCCTGTAGGCACGTACGAGTGCCGTGACGGGAATTGCTTGCTGGGCGAGCCGCCGTGCGTACTCCATTGCGGCGGCGGGCGCATGCAGGTGTTCGGCGGTGATGCCGTGCTGCAAAACGTGGAAGAAGGTATCGACGTTCCCTTCGATGCTCGCTCCGAGCAGTTCGAGCAGTTGAGCGTCAGCACCCAGCTCCTTGATCTCACGTTCGAGGACTCGGCGAATGTTCCGGGATTCCTCCACCAGGCGCGCACTCATCTCGGACACAACGGCGGCCACGATGACGTCGACGGTCTCCGCGTCGTCGTGGGTAGGTGATGTCGAGGACACGAACTAGACAATACGACCTGGCGTCGGCCAGCGGGACACCTATCCGGTTGTCGTTCGTATATTGCCCTGACCACGGGCGGTGGCGTGGAAGCGACATGATGGCGTCACATCGATGGCGTGATCCCGATTGTCCCCTCGAGACAATCGAGACTCTGAATGTCGTATTCCGAGGATATGGCGTGCATCACAAATTCGTCTTAGCGTCTGATGCCTACCGCTCGTCTACGAAGGATCCTTCATGCACCTGCCCGACCTGCCCGATGTGCGTGCTTCGCTCGCTCCCGAGGCGCCCGCGATAGCGGACGATCGCACGTCGATGTCCAATCGCGAGTTCGCCGCTGCTGTCACCGACGCCGCAGCCCTACTCGCAGGTCGCGGAATTTCGCGGGGCGATGTAGTTGCCATCATGTTGCCGAACCGGGTCGATTTCGTCGTGGCTCTGTTCGCTGCATGGAGGCTCGGAGCGGCTGCGACGCCGGTCAATCCGTCGTTGACCGCGAAGGAGATCGAGTTTCAAATCGAGGATTGCTCTGCGACGGCGATAGTGACGTGTCCTGAGCTGGTACTCAAGACTCCGCTCGAAATCGCGCGTATCACCGACCTCACCGAACAACCGCCCGCGGCGCGTGTCGCGGATGGTCCGGCAGCTGTCGCTTCCGATCATCTGGCGCTGTTGATCTACACCAGCGGTACCACGGGCAAACCGAAGGGAGTCATGCTCGACCACGCGAATCTGACTGCGATGACCTCGATGTCCGGGCAGGAGTTCTCGCTCGGTTCCGATACCCACAGCCTGCTGATCCTGCCGCTGTTCCACGTCAACGGCATCGTCGTCGGAACCCTGTCGCCACTGGTGGCCGGTGGCCGGGTTACCGTCGCCGGGCGTTTCGAGCCGTCAAAATTCTTCGACCGCGTCGAATCTGCCCGTCCCACATTCTTTTCCGGCGTACCGACCATCTTCGCGATGCTCGCCAACCTCCCCGACACTGTCAGTCCGGATACCAGCTCCCTCCAGTTCGCGGTGTGCGGTGCGGCGCCGGCGAGTGCTGCGCTGCTCGCTGCCTTCGAATCTAGGTTCGGGGTGCCTGTCGTCGAGGGGTACGGCCTCTCCGAAGGCACCTGCGCGTCCACGGTCAATCCCATTGCAGGCCCGCGCAAACCTGGAACTGTCGGCCGTCCACTGCCGGGCCAGAGCATCCGGATCGTCGACGGGGGCGGCAACACGATCGACGACGGACGATCCGGCGAGGTTCTGATCAAGGGTGCCAACGTGATGCGAGGCTACCTGGGCCGCCCCGACGAGACGGCGAAAGCCCTACACGAAGGCTGGCTTCGGACCGGGGACATCGGGCACCTCGACGAGGACGGATACCTGATCCTGGTGGACCGCGTCAAAGACATGATCATCCGGGGCGGGGAGAACATCTACCCGAAAGAGATCGAGAACGTCGTGTACGAGCTCGCCGGCGTATTCGAGGCTGCCGTGGTCGGCCAACCCCACGATCTCCGTGGTGAGGAGCCCATCTTGTTCGTCTCGTTGACCCCCGGCAGCGCACTGACGGAATCCGATATCCGCACACACATACGGCTATCGCTGTCGAAGTACAAATGGCCGACCGACATCGTCTTGATAGACGACGTCCCCAAGAACCCCGTCGGCAAGATCGACAAGCCTGCTCTGCGAGGCCGTCTGGCGGCCTCCTCCGAGACTACCGCCGCCACATAATCCGCAGACGCCATCTACACATCCACCACCTCGAAAGGACTCACCGTGGGTCTTCTGTCACCGACCCTTCCCGACATCGACCTCGGACATTGGCGTCGACTCCCCCAGCTCGAACGCCTCAAAGTGCAGGTCCAGCATTGGGGTGAGCACGGTTTCGGTACGCCCGCGGGCGCGTACCTGTTCTACGTGGTCAAGATGATCGCCTATGTCAGCCTGCCGCTTTGGATCATCTCCATCTCCACCCCAGGGTTGGGTACTTTGTCCGACGTGGCGTCGTGGTGGACCGAGCCGATCGTCTTTCAGAAGTTCGTGCTGTTCACCGTCCTGTTCGAGGTCCTCGGAT
This sequence comes from Rhodococcus sp. 05-340-2, assembly GCF_002258915.1. Taxonomy (NCBI): domain Bacteria; kingdom Bacillati; phylum Actinomycetota; class Actinomycetes; order Mycobacteriales; family Nocardiaceae; genus Rhodococcus; species Rhodococcus sp. 05-340-2. The sequence goes on along the minus strand of NZ_NOYU01000039.1, from coordinate 216,392 downwards.
TCGGTTGTGGCTCAGGACCGTTGACGATGCGGTTCTTCCCGCCCGTCGGAGGTTTCACCTATTGGCTACGGCCGGGCACGATGCGGCTCGCCCCGTGGCCGAACAGGATCCCACTCACAGGCGGTGACACACGCACCCTTTTCGATGTCGCTACCTACACGGCTCTGCTCACGGTTCTCGCAGCAGCCCTGATCTCCGACGGAGTCACCGGTGGAACAGGTAATGCCGGAATGCTGAACCCGGCATTTGCGATCGTCGTACTCACCGTGCTCGTCGTGATCGGGTTGCGAGACAAGACAATCTTCCTCGCCGCCCGATCGGACCAGTACTTGGTGATGGTCGTCGCTTTCTTGTTCCCCTTCGTCGACATGATCATTGCGTTCAAACTCGTCATGCTCGCCATCTGGTGGGGGGCGGCGACCTCGAAGTTGAACCATCACTTCCCGTTCGTGGTAGCGGTGATGATATCCAATAGTCCACTGCTCCCGTCGAAATGGCTCAAACGCAAGCTCTACCGCAGCTTCCCCAACGACATGCGCCCCTCGACGTTCTCGAAATTCGCTGCCCATCAAGGCACGGTCATCGAGTACATCCTGCCGGCCGTCCTGATCTTTTCAACCAATTCCACGCTCACGACCGTCGTGCTGATCGGATTGACCATCTTCCACCTGTTCATCCTCTCTACGTTCCCGGCCGGTGTGCCTCTGGAATGGAACTTGTTCGTCATCGGGGCCGCGTGGTTCCTGTTCGGCAATTACACCGACAGCGTCTACTCGTTGTGGAACGCCACCAGCATCTGGCCGTACTTGATCGTCGTGGTGCTGATCGCCGGAATCGTCGTCGGCGGCACGAAGCCGCACTGGGTCTCGTTCCTCATGGGAATGCGGTACTACGCAGGCAACTGGGCCACCAACACCTGGATCATGCGCCCTGGGGTAGAGGAACGACTGCAAGCCGAGATCACGAAATCGGCTCCGATGACAAAATTCCAGCTGCTCAAGCTCTACGACGAGGACACCAGTGAATTCATGATGCAGAAGTTCACCGCATGGCGGTCGATGCACAGTCACGGTCGAGCACACATGGGGCTGATCTCGAGAGCAGTGGACAACCGCGACGAATACGTCATACGTGAAGGTGAATTCATCGCGGGCGGAATCCTGGGATGGAATTTCGGCGAAGGCCACCTCCACAACCAACAACTGCTCGACGCACTCCACCGCAAATGCCGATTCGCCGAGGGCGACATTCGGGTGATCATGATCGAGGGCCAACCCATGCACCGCGGCACCCAAAGTTACCGGATCGTCGATGCCGCGGCGGGTCTGATCGAGGAAGGGACTGTCGCAGTATCGGAGATGATCACCCGCCAACCCTGGCTCGACGACACTGCATCGATCCCGGTCACCGTCCCATCATCGTCGACCGGCGACGCCATCTCCGGTAGCGGCACGGCCGCTCGACCGTGACCACCGCAACAGTTGTCGGATCGGGACCCAATGGTCTCTCCGCCGCAGTGACCCTGGCGATGTCAGGAATCGAGGTCACTGTCTTGGAAATGGCCGACGCCGTCGGCGGGGGTACCCGAACCTCCGAACTCACCCTGCCCGGCGTCCTGCACGACGATTGCTCCGCAGTGCATCCGATCGGTGCCGCATCGCCGTTCTTCAACAGCCTCGACCTCGAAAGACACGGACTGCGATGGAAGTATCCCGAGATCGACGCCGTACAGCCACTCGACAACGGCTCTGCGGGGGTACTGCACCGATCCATCAGCGACACCGCGGCCGGTCTGAGCACCGACGGCGACGCTTGGCGGCGATTCTTCGAACCGTTGTCCGACCGGTTCGACGATCTCGCCGCCGACTTCTTCCGTCCTATGTTGCACGTGCCGAAGCATCCGGTCACCCTCACCAGGTTCGGACTCAATGCTTTGGCACCGGCGACACTGACGGCACGTCGGTTTCACACGCAGGAAGCGCGCGCACTGTTCTCCGGCATCGCTGCCCACGCCCTCTACCCGTTGACGAGACCGACCACATCGGCTGTCGGTGTCATGATGATCGCTGCTGGCCACAAATACGGGTGGCCGGTTGCCGAGGGCGGCTCCCGCGCGATCAGCGATGCACTGGTCTCCGTTCTCGCCGAGCACGGAGGAAAAGTCGAAACCGGAGTTCGTGTCAGGCATCTGACCGAGATACCACCGAGTGACATCGTGATGCTCGATCTCTCACCCACCGCGGTCGCCGACATCGCCGGTGATGCGCTCCCGGCGAGAGTCGCGCGGCCGTACAGACGGTGGCGTTACGGTCCCGGGGCTTTCAAACTCGATCTCGCAGTGCACGAGGGTATCCCGTGGACCAACCACAGCGCCCGCCGAGCCGGCACCGTGCACCTGGGTGGAACCCTCGAGGAGGTTGCTGCCGCAGAACGCGCCGTTCATCGAGGAGACATGCCGGCGCGGCCGTTCGTTCTTGTCGCACAACAGTATCTGGCCGACCCCACCCGCTCGCACGACGATATCCACCCGATCTGGACCTACGCTCATGTGCCGAATGGGTACACCGGTGATGCCAGCGAAGCCATCATCGATCAGATCGAACGGTTTGCACCAGGAGTGCGCGATCGAATCGTCGGACGCGCAGTCCGATCGACCACCCAAATGCCCGCGTACAACCCCAATTACGTAGGAGGGGACATCGTCACGGGATCGAACGATCCAGGCCAAGTCGTGCTGCGCCCCAGAGTTTCCGCCAACCCGTATTGGACCGGGATCGATGGTGTTTACATCTGCTCGGCTGCAACACCGCCAGGAGGCGGCGTACACGGCATGGGTGGCTACAACGCAGCCTGCGCCGCACTCGAGTCCGTGACACGTACCGAAGCGAACATCGGCAGCTAGCGCTGATGTTCGGCCGGAGTCAGCCCCACCGTGCACCGACTCGAACCTCTCCATTCGATATCCATGCAATCATCCGAAGGATTGAAATTCAATGACACGACCCTCTCGTATCGCGCTGCACGAGAAAGTAATTTTCATCACCGGAGCCGGCAGCGGAATCGGCGCGACAGTTGCTGAACTGGCCTATGCACACGGCTCGAAAGTCGTACTCGTCGACGTGAACCCGTCCATCGATTCGCTCGCTGATCGGCTCGGCGATCGTGCATTCGCAGTCCACGGCGATGTGACCAGTCGATCGGAGATGGAACTGGCTGCAAAACGCGCAGTCGACACCTTCGGGCGCATCGACATCGTCTTCGCCAACGCAGGCATCGCAGCCGATCCACCGACGACGATCGCCGCAATGCTCCCAGAAGTCCTCGAACAGGTCATAGCGGTCGATCTGCACGGTGTCTACCGGACTGTCCATGCGACCTTGCCTCAGATTCGGGCCAACAATGGACATATCCTCCTCACGGCCTCGATATATGCCTACGTCAACGGTGTGGTCAACGCTCCGTACGCCATGTCGAAGGCTGCAGTCGAGATGTTCGGACGATCGTTGCGGTCGGAACTGGCGGGAACAGGCGCAACGGCTGGAGTCTTGTATCCTGGGTGGACCCGGACCCCCATCGTGAACAGTGCCTTCGGTGGCAACCAGGCTGTCACGGAACTGATCGAAACGGTCTTCCCTCGATCACTCCGCACCCTGGTCTCCACTACCGAAGTAGCAGAAGCAGCACTCGCGGGCATGACCCGGCGCAGCGCACGGATTCACGTACCGAAACGATGGGCTGCTGTCTCCGCCGGGCGAGGATTGGTCAATCCTCTCACCGACCTCCTTCTCGACAGATACGCGAAAGTTCACAAGTTGGTGCGGAAACTCGAGTAAGGAGCTCTCCTGCACGGTGAGACGATCCGTTGTGCCGTGTGAAAATCAACTCCAGAGGGTGGTGCCACCCAGCCCTGCCGGAGGCGCGTCAGCGGCGTAAACCGGACCATGAGGCCATGCCACGTCATCGATGCGCCGACGATCCACAGGAACATCTTTGCCTCCTGTCGCTCAGGCTGCCTCGGTAGCCGGTCGACTGGCTTTCGCGTCGCGCCGTTCGTACACCGAACATGTCTTCGACATCGCGTATAGCACGTTCGAGTCTGGTGCTTCCTCCGCGTTGTCGATGCTCACCACGGATCGAGGTTCCAGAGCGGTGGGTGCGGGGCGCGACGCCGGCGTAGGCGGCAAGGTTGCCGGCGCTGTCGAAGCGGTCGATATCGACGACTTCCACCAGGATCGTCGCTGCGATCCGAACGCCGACGCCCGGCATCGAGGTGAGGATCGGCCCGGCCTGGTGTCTGTTCAGTTCGGACTCGAATTGCTCCTCGAGTTCGGCGCGGGCACGACGTACCTCGCTCAGCTGCCGCGCAAGGGTGTTCAGTACGAAGTTCGATTTCTCCGCCCCAGGAACGATCACGATCTGCTCAGCCAGTGCAGCGATAATCGAGTCCGCGATCTGGTCCCCGATGCGCGGTGCCGACCGCTTCGCCACCCGCTTCAGTGCCGCCGGTGTTGCGCTGCGAATCCGACCGGGCCACCGAACTCGGCCAACAGAGTCAGGGCAACAGGTCGGTACAAGTGTTTGCCGATCGCCCGTTCGAGGACGGGGTGCACCGAGAGCAGCACCGACCGGATGCGGTTCGAGATGCGATTCTCTTCGGTGGCGAGGTCCGCGTCGAACCCGGCGAGCATCCTCAGACCTTCGACGATGTCGTCGTCCTGGGTGACGGGTAACAAGGTGTCGGGCAGTGTACGGGCGGCGTCGGCGATGATGAACACATCGCGGGCATCGGTTTTCGCCTGCCCCGGATACAGCGCCGCTATCCGCCGCATTCGCAGTCCAGGGAGGTAGGCGACGTCGATCCCGCAGTCCCGGGCCACCGCGATCGGTAGTGCGCCGATATTGCGGGGTTGGTCGACCACCATCAGTACCGAGCCATGTGCCGCGAGCTCGGCGAACAATGCGCGGAGCGTTGCTTCGTCCTGGGGCAGGTTTCGACTCAGGACACGTCGTCCGTCTGCGGTGAGCGCGATCGTATGATGGGCCCTCTTGCCGACGTCGATGCCGCAGTAGATGTCGCAGCGTTTTCTCACCATATCGCCTCCGCATCAACATGTTCGGTGTGCGGTCCTGGCATCGGTTCCCGACACTCACGTTATCCAGGCCGTCTGTTCCCTCGCTCGGCCACGCCTCTGTCAGCGGTGATCCGACGCCCTCTGCTCCGGCGGCAGCACTCGAGTAGACTTACGTTCCGTCCGGGCCGCAGAAGCCATACCGGAGCAGACGACCCACCCCCGCAGGTCACGAGGGTGAGAAGAAGATAACGGGGCCGGATCGCGCACGATTGGCGTTGTGCGAAGCCCCGCGATGCGGTCAACTGTTTCTGCAGGATCGGCCCAATCAGCAATGGTGTTGCAGCGCTTGGGGGAATCGCGCTCGCGCGGCACGACACCACGCAAAGGAGAAGCGCGGATCATGAACATTTCGGTACGCCAGGTGGTACTCGACTGCACGGACGCCCGCCAACTCGCCGAGTTCTATCGGTAACTACTGGGATTCGAGTACGTCCCAGGCGACGCCGAACCGATCGACCGGATTGGCTCGCCATCAACGCACCCGACGGATCATGGCGCATCGCGTTCCAGCAGATCGATACTTCTCCCGAAGCAACGTGGCCGGACGGCGAACACCCGCAGATGGCGCACCTCGATTCCATGGTGAGCACCGTGGCCGAACTCGACGAAGAACACTCGCGCGCAATGGCGTTGGGCGCGCGCCTATTGCGGGATCTACACGACGACCCGGAGGAGCCGATCCGAATCTACGCGGACCCGGCCGGCCACCTCTTCTGCATCTTCGTAGGGGCCTGAACCCGGCGCACATCCACGCCCCTCGTCGCAATTCACACCCCCTGTACGGGGCGTGGATTCTGATATGGGGCGTCGATCCCGCCCCACCGAACACATACGCGCCGAAGGGCGTGAAATCAGCCCAATTGCACTGTTGCCGTGGCGCGGTGGCCGAAGATTCGCTCACCTCGAACAGGTCGATGTCGTTCATCGTCAACCCCGCTCTCGAGCGCACCTTCTTCGTGGCCGGGATGACGGCGGTCAGCATGTCCGATCGATCCGTTCCTATCGGATCGCTAGCACCACCGTACGAGCTAGCTATAGTTTTATAAAGTCAGTAGTATCGTGGCATGCCCCTCAACATGGACGGCCCGCTGTCCGACCTCGCCGCCTGGACGGCCGGAGATCACTGCTCCATCGCACGCGCTCTGTCGGTGGTCGGAACCCGATCGACCATGTTGATCCTGCGCGAGGCGTTCTACGGCACGACGCGGTTCGACGATTTCAGCAGACGCGTGGGCATCACCGACGCCAGCAGCGCAGCCCGTCTCAAAGAACTCGTCGACGCGGGCATCTTCGTCAAACAGCCCTACCGCCCCGACAAAGGGCGAACGCGCTACGAGTACGTCCTGACGACGATGGGAGAAGACCTTCTCCCCGTCGTACTTGGCCTCATGCAATGGGGCGACGAGTATCTACAGGACGACGATGGACCGTTGAATGTGGTTGATACGCAGGGAAAGTCAGTTCACGTCCGCATCACCGACGACAGTGGCTCGGAAGTGCCGATGAACGAGTTGCGAGTGCGCATCGCCCAACACGAGGCTGTGCGAGAATTCGACGCATGACCGATCGATTGCCGCGATATCGAGTCCTGACCGGCCCTGACGACGCAGCATTCTGCTACCGCGTCAGCGACGCGCTGAACCTCGGTTACGAACTCCACGGTGGCCCCGCTCTGACCCACGGCGATCGAGGAGTAGTTGTGGCCCAGGCCGTCGTTTGGCCCGGATCGAGTGAGCCGCCACTGAGCAGACAGCCCTGATGCGCTGGATCGCGATAGCTTTCGGCCTGGCCCTATCCGCAGCGCTGGCACTCCTGTGGCACTTCGCCGCGCCCCTTGCGGCCTTCGACCCGGCAGCTACCTCCGGTGAGTCCGGAAGCATATCGATCCTCGGCTATGCCCACTGTTCACCGAACAGGGTCCGCCGTGGTTTCCGTCGTCGCTCGTCATCAGTGCACTGACACTGTGCGCGGTTGCAGCGACAGCATGGATTCGAGGGTCTCGGAAGCCGCTGTTCTGGTGGCCACTGCCGACGTCGGTGCTTCTCGGGGTTTCCTTGTGGGCCGTCGCCACCGTCAGCCCGCCCCCGACTCTGGGCATCGTGATGGTCGATCCCGACTCGATGGCCGCGCAGATGTCGGAGTCGCCGCTGTTCCGCGAGTCGAGTCTCGTATTCCTGATCGAATGCCTGACAGCGTCGATCGTGATCGGTGCCATGTTCGCCGGAATCCAATATGCAGCCGACCGACGCCGACGGTGAGGACGTTCAGCGGTCGGCGCACGTCAACCGATACCCCTGCACATCAGCTCCCCGGTTTTGGATTCCCGACGCCGATCGGAGTCAGGAATCCAAAACTGAGGAGCCGATCCCCGGACAGGACACCACTGCCGCGGGCACTCAGCCCAATTGCACGGTTGCCGTAGCGCGGTGACCGAAGATTCGCTTGCCCTCGAATGTCGCGCCCAGTGAGATCACTGCAGTGCGTGTCGCTTCGTCCTTGGACTTGATCTTGCCGGTGAAGACGATTTCGGCGGCCTTGTGGGTGTCGACCGGGATAGGGGTGGTGAAGCGGACGGTGTAGTCCTTCACAGCGCCCGGGTCGCCGAGCCACTCGGTGACGTAGCCGCCGCCGACGCCCATCGTGAGCATCCCGTGGGCCAGCACATTCTCGAGATCGATCAGCTTGGCGAACTGCTCGCTCCAGTGAATCGGGTTCGCGTCGCCGGCAACGCCTGCGTAGTTGACCAGGTCACCGCGGGTCAGGCGCACCGTGCGTGACGGCAGTTCGTCTCCGACGTTCACATCGTCGAACTTCTGGGTCGGCCGTCCCCGGTACTCCTCGATGATCAGCGGTTCGTGTTGCTGCGGAGTGGACAGTGTGTCGCCCTCACCGGAATCGGCACCGCCGACGTCCGTCGTCGCACCGAACATGACCAAGTTCTTCGCAGACTCGGCGATGGCCGGATCGATCTCGCCGGACCGACCGACGAGGAGCGTGGTGTACGTGGTCTGCACCAGTTCGTTCTTCTGATTGGACACGATGTTCTTGGTGACCATCATGTCGCGACCCATGACCGTCTTGAACGAATCGAGCGAGACGTCGCACGTCAGCTGATCGCCGGCGAGGATCGGCTTCTGGAACACCAGCACCTGATCGGTCTGCAGAATCTGGCTCAGGTCGTAGCCCTCGGCGATGGACTGGAGAAGCTTCTTCTGCGCGAGGGTGCCGACCAGCGACATGAACGTCAGAGGTGCGACGAGGGCACTGTGACCCAGCGCGGCCGCGGCGTCGCCGTCCCAGTGGGCGGGGTGGAAGTCCTGGACGGCGCGGGCGTACTCACGGACCTTCTCGCGGCCTACCTCGTAGTAGTCCTCGGTGCGGTAGTGATAACCGACCATGCTCCGAGCATGTTCTGCCGGATCGAATGCTTCCCCGTCGGTTGCTGCCGCACCGGACTCCGCTACCTGCTCTGCCACTGTTGTCCCACCGTCTCGTACCCCACTGTTCACCATTACTGGAGCAACCTACCCAACAACGGCGTTCGTTGGCCAGGCCGGCGGGTTCAAGCCGAGCGGTGTCGCGGGGAGTCGTGGTAGCCCACCATGCCCACCATCGAGGCGTGTTGCGACGGCACAACGTTGGCGATCGTGGCACCACGCGGGTGATGCCGACGCGATGCGACCGCGTCGACTGCCATCAGAGCCGCACCGTGCGCGGTGAGGGACTCCGGATTGGCAGGCGCGACGACCGGCAGCATCAGATCGCGACGAAACAGGCGCCGAAGCGTCGGGATATTGGCGCAGCCACCGACCATCACCAGGGCATTCACAGCGCAGGGCGCGTCGACGATGACACTGGCCACCCAGTCCTCCAACGAACGAATGCTGCGCTCGAGCACATCGTCGAAGGTGTTGCGCCACAATCTGACCGGACCACCGACGAAGGGTCCGGCAACCTCCGCCACCCGCAGCCGGGAAAGCTGCTCGCGTGCCGTGCGGATCGACACCGTCAATTCTGCTCGGGCGCGATCGGACGCCAACTCGTCTGCTCCGTACGTCGAGAGCAGGTAGCGCGCGACCTGCTCGTCGCAGCTGTTCCCTCCGAACAGTGTGGTGCGCACCGAACCGAAGACCTCACCGGTGGCCGGGTCTGCGACGGACACCGTGGTGCCGGATGCGCCGACGTCACAGATCGCAACGGTTCGAGCACCCTCGAGCTGGCCCGTGCCCTGCAGATACCGCAGCTGAGCACCGAGTTCGGACGCGACCAGTAGGCGATCGGCCTCGTACGTGGAGTAGGCGGACGTACGCGCGCGAGCACCGGGATCGTCCGGCACGGCCAAGACGATGTCGGTTCTGTCGACCATCTGGTCTCGCGACATGGAGTCCAGCAAGTCGAGGGCGACCTGAAGGTGGTCGTCAGGATCGAACGAGTGGACGATGTGGGCCGACCGCACCGACTCGTCGATCGCATCGACTGCGACCCCTCGGGCAGTGGCAGAACCCACCGAAACACCAAGGACTGTTCTCATGATTCCTCGACTCGACTGGCTACTCCGACCTGCCGATAGTAACCGCCGAACCGCCGTCTGGACAGCAATATCGGTATTTCAATGAACTTTCGGTTTGTTTTGGGAGATATAACAAGCAGCAGGATGCGAGTCGTCCGATCTCAGGCGACGTGATCGAAAGGATCTCGACGGTCCGCCAGCAGCGGGCCCCATTCCTCCTGCGCCGACATCATCGCCGCACAGTCGACACCGTTGTCCGAGTCCATCCCACGCGCGGCCGCGACGATGGAACGAGCGGACTGCACGAGCGAGACGTCGAAACGGAAGCTGTGCGCCGCCAATTCGGCGAACGCATCCTCCGGACTGCAGCCACGCAGCGCGATGAGAACACCCACTGCCCTGTCGATGGTTGTGCGGGTCACCGGTCCTGCTGCGGAATGATCGGTCATCGGATACTCACCGTCTACTGGTCGATCACCCGATGGTAGCGAGGCGTGAGCAGAAGTTCAGGTGTCGGAGTCGAATTCACACACCCGTCACGCGAAGGACTTGTCCAAGTATCAAAACCGCTCGCTCACAATGCAATCAACGACTCGAACGTCATTCGACCGGATCCGCAGACGGTGCTGCATCGGTGGTGGGCTCGGTGGTCTCCGGAACCTCGGTGGTCGGCTCGGACGGCTCGGTGGGCGGCACCTCGGTGTCGGGTTCCGGCTCGGGATCGACGGTCGGAGTTTCCCCTCCACCCGAGCCGCCACCGCCAGAATTCCCGCCACCCGGTTGACCGCCGCCCGAGTGGCCACCACCCGAAGCGCCGTCAGAGTCGCCACTGCCGGCGTTGCCGCCTCCGCCGGTGACCACGCCGGGTCTGCCGCCACCCGAATCGACGGCACGGGAGTTGCCGCCACCCGACGACACCTCGCCGTTCGGAGTGGGGACCGAACCCCCGAGGACTGCGTCACTCCAGTCGACGATTGAAATCGGCCCGTACACCGGGGCTTCGAACAGCCCAGCCTCGACGGGCGGAACAGCAGACGGGGCAGTAGGCGGGACCGCCGAATCGGCAATGACCGCCACCGACGTCGACACGGCTCCGCCGTCTTCGCTCGACGGCATCTTGGCGGTGTCGACCACGGGATTCTGTGTCGGGTCGCCCGCCGCCAGTGCCCACACCGTGGCTCCGCTCAGTGCCGCGAGAACCGCAACGCCCAATCCGATCATCGTCAGCCGCGCGCTGCGTGGCGTGCCCGTCCCGTCGCCGGGAGAGCCACTCCGGCCCTCGTCACCCGTCGCAGCAGAGACGGACACAGGCTCGGCGAGGGCGGCCTTGGCTCCGATCAGTGCCGCAGCAATTCCCAACGGAACCGCGGAGTTCAACCGCGGATCTCCGGCATCGACTACCCCGACGTCACGAACATCGTGGGCGGCCAGAGCAGCGCGAACGGTCCCACAGAGCGCGATGCTGTCGCAGACCACCCCGGAACCGCTGATCAGCAGGTCGTTCTGGGCCGCCTGCACCCTCATGATTCCGAGCATCGTCGTGACCGCGTCACCGACACCCCCGGGAACCGAGGAAACGGAGACGGTGCGAGTGGAAATGGGCCCGAGTTCGGGCAGATCGGCCTCTACCAGCGAAGCGGACACTTCTTCGACACCGACGTGCACTCCGAGTGCAATGGCCATGATCGTCGACTCCCCCGAACTCGATTCCGACTCAGAGTACTCTTCGAGCCTCGAATCGGGGAAATATACCGCTTTCCGCGATCAGAACTCCAATCTGCCGGCCTCGTCCCGGGCCATCTCGGCGGCGCGGCGCTCGCGCTCGAAGAGCAGGCCGAAGGTGAAACCGTTCTCCCCCGCCGTCGTCCCTGCCCGCGCGCCGAGAGTCCGCAGAATGTCCGCCGCGATCACCGCGTCCTGATGCTCTCCCAGCACCTCCTGAATTGTCTTGAAGTGCTTGATGTTCGCTTTCGACACCTTCTTGTCCGTCACCGGTGCCACCAGCTCGGCCGCATACCGTGCACGTTTCGATGCCTTCCGTGCGCGATGCAAAGCCTCGTCGTCGGTGCCGCGCACGGCACTCTTCGTGCGATCGATCGCTTTCTTCCCTGCCTTACGTGCAAGCTTGACCAACACGCGATCGGTGACCTCGCAGTCGATCGGTAGCCCGCGCGACCACTCGGACAGCGTCGTGAGCAGCGCGCGGTAACGCTCTCCGTCGAGTTCGGTCATCGCCGCCTCGCGGTATCGAATCTGCTCGGCCAACAGATCGTTCTCGATGCGCGACGCGACCGGCCCGAGCACCAGTTCGGGCGGCAGTTCGCGCAACGCAGCGGCGAACCGAGCACGCTGCACCTGACGATCTCGTACCTCACCGAGAATGCTTGCATACCAGGATAGTTCGGCCTCCAAGTGCGCGGCGGGCTCGTCCTCGAACAGACTCCCGAACACGCGGAGGGTACTGCGGTATCGCCGAATCGCCACCCGCGTGGAATGAATCGGATCCAGCCCTCGGCGCAGGTAGACATCGCCTGCGACGATCGCCTGTGCCTGTGCATCGAGATAGTCCGCGAGCAGGGCTGCCCCGGGTTCGGCGGGAACCTGGCGCACCACCGACAGCGCCCGATCCAACTTCGACGGATGCGCCGACGGCCGAGCACCGGCAGCGCGCAATACCTTGCCCGCCTTCTTCAGAAACGACTCCGAGCCTGCGGGTCCGAGTTCCACCTCGACCTCCCGCCACCGCGGACCGGTCGCGCCGCCGATCAGAACGACAGAGACCTCGTCGTCCGCGATCTCCGCAACCACTGCCCCGTCGGCGTCGGACACGGTGTGAATCGTTCGACGCGTCGTCAGAGTCGCAACCGCGGACAACTCGCCGCCCATCACCGCACCGCGCAGGACATCGTTCAGCTCGTCCGGCACCGCATTGTGCGCACCGTTGCCCAGAGGGAGCCGAATCTCGGTCCGCGCCTTCTCCGCCGGGACCTTCGCATGCCAGCCGTTGTCGGAATCGCCGGTACGACGCCGCACCGTGATTCCGCGTCGCAACAGATCGTGGCCGACAGTATCGAAGTACTCACTGCTCAGGTCGGTCTCGCTCGCTTCCAGTGCGCCGCCGGTGGGCACCAGCGAAGCGAGAGTGGGCAACTGGAACTCTGCGTCGACGTCGAACTTGTCTTCGCGCTCGGTCTGAATCGACTCCATACCGCTCATCCTGCCTCGAGTACCGGGGCCGGCGGAGCCGGAAAGCGCAGACCGGTCAGCGACGCGGAAAGTCGAAGTCCGGGAACGGAAAATCGAACGTTCGAGTCGCCCGCGTGGTGGTCGTCGGATGCGTCGTCGTGGCGGTGGGCTTCGTTGTGGTCGGACGAGTCGTAGCGGCAGGTGGGACCGCCGTCGGCACCACGGTCGGTCGATCGACGGTCGGCCTGTCGGGCGCCGTCGTCTCCGCGATGTCGGACGGGGAACTCGTCGTGGCCACGGTGCGCCGCGTGGCCGTGGCGCTCTGAGCGTCCGTCGTGGTCGGGGCCTCGGGCGAGGACGACGGTGCCGGCGCGGCAACCGGAGTGGACGTCTGCGCCGTCGTGGTCGCGAGCGGCACCGACGACCCAGCAGGCGCGGCGGGTGATCCGTCTGCGGCAGGCACCACGGACTGCGACCGAGCGGTCTGCGAGGAATCCTGCGATATGTTCACCGCCGGTGCCGGATCGTCGCCGCCGGTTCGCGCAGCCGCCGTGACCACGGTGCCGGCTGCACACACAGCGACGAGCGCCGCGAGCGCGCCACCGAGATGCCGAGCCTTGTTTACCCTGGTCATTCGCTTGGAGGAGGTGTCGCTGTGTCGCGGGCGCTTGGAAACCACCGGGGCGACCGCAGCCACCTGTAGGTCTGCGGACTCCCGATCCACGGCAGCGAACCGATCGGTGAACACCTCGGGTGGTGCAGGCGCGGGACGCAGACCCACAGTCCGAGCGATCCCGGCAGCGCCGTGCGCCGCCAGCAGTTCGGGCTGTTCGGGCACATAGACCGGCATCGACACCGCGTCGAACAGGACCTGCCGAATTATCTGCATGTTGGCACCACCGCCGACGGCGACGATGGCGTCGACGTGAACGCCCTGCGCGCCGACCGCGTCGAGCACGTCGACGGCCATCGAGACGGCTCGGTGCACGGCATCGCCGATGAGCTCGTCCAGATTGCCGCGCCACAGCGATGCGCGTCCGCCGACGAACGGTCCGGCGATGGACACGCTGCGCAGCAGAGCCAGTTCGTGTTTCCCGTCGCGGACATCGTGAACGAGTCGCCTGCGAGCCTCGACCGTCAGTGCCTCGGCCGCGCCGAACGTCGCGATGAGGTGTTCGCTCAGCACCCGATCACAGTCGTCACCACCGAGAGCGTCAGTTCGACGCGACGCGAGAACATGGCCGCTGTCCAGGTCCACGACGGAGACCGAGGTACCGGATGCGCCGACGTCGAACAGAGCGACGCAGCGCTCGCCTGCCAGCACACGCGTCTCACGCAACGCACCCAACTGGGCACCGAGTTCGGACACGAGCACAACGCCGTCGGAGAAGTCCTGGTCGTAGGCCGTTCTGGGATCACTTTCGCGCAGTGCGAGCACCGGATAGAAGTCCGCGGACGCGTACTCGGTCGCCAGATTGTGTACCGATGAGATGACGGCATCCCACGGATCGGGGGCGAGACCGTTGGGTGCGGGCCGGGTGGCGACGGGCTCGTGCACTTCCAGGACGGCACCGGGGTGAGCGTTGTCGCTGAGCACGCTGCGGAGACCACTCGACCCCAACGAAGCGCCGAGTACGGACACATCGGGAACCGCGGACACTAGAAACCTCGCTCTGGTAGGCCCCAACCCACGTCAGCTCACCAGAGTACCGCTACAACCGGACATTCGCCATGTTTTACCGCGAGGAAACAAACCGTTCGATCGTTTACTCGACGCTCGACCGAACGAAATTCAGGTAGGCCTTCGAAGGCGTCGGCCCGCGCTGGCCCTGATACTTCGACCCGACCGCGGCGCTGCCGTACGGATTCTCGGACGGCGACGACAGCCGGAACAGACACAGCTGCCCGATCTTCATGCCCGGCCACAACGTGATCGGGAGGTTGGCGACGTTGGACAGCTCCAGCGTGATGTGGCCACTGAAGCCCGGATCGATGAAGCCTGCAGTCGAGTGCGTGAGCAGACCCAGCCGTCCGAGCGAGCTCTTCCCCTCGAGCCGACCGGCCAGGTAGTCCGGCAGCGTCGTCAATTCCAGGGTGGAGCCGAGAACGAACTCACCCGGATGGAGTACGAACGGCTCACCTGCCGCAGGTTCGACCAGAGTCGTCAACTCGTCCTGCTGTAGCGACGGATCGATGTGGGTATAGCGGGTGTTGTTGAACACCCGGAAAAGCTTGTCGAGTCGCACATCGACACTCGACGGCTGAACCATCGACGGGTCGAACGGTTCGATCGCCAGGTTTCCCAGAGTCACTTCGGCACGGATGTCACGGTCGGAGAGCAGCACCTCTGCAGGCTACTGGTCCTGGGCGGCCCACCGCGACACACCCGAGCCCCGATCACAACGCATAGCTCCGCAAAGGAAAAGCCGGACAATCGAACGGCACCACCATTCGCATTCGAGAAACTCCTATCAGGAAGACTGAAATGACAATTCTGTTCGACGTCCCCTCGTATTGGGATCACCGATCCCAATGCCACGTTCTGGCCACCACTCCCACCGAAAATCCGGAGTTGTGGGAACAATTCCTGGACGGCGCAGAGGAAAGCTATCTGCGACACGGTGTGACAACCGCACTCGAAATGTCGACCATTCGTGACGGCGGCACCACAGCACTGTTCTTCGCCGCACTCGACCGAACCGGACAAATAGTCGGCGGGGTACGGGTGCAGGGGCCGTATTCCTCGGTCGATCAATCGCACGCACTGATCGAATTCGCCGCATATCCCGACGGCCTACGCCACGTACACACCATGCTCGACGAACGCATCGGCCACGGCGTCGTCGAACTCAAGTCAGCGTGGGTGGCTCAGCACGCACCCCACGGCCGCGCCGTCACCGCGATGATCGCGGAATCACCCGCGTACAGCACTGCACTTCTCGGCGCGCGCTATGCCCTGGCGACCGCGGCCTCCCACGTCCGCACGGCCTGGCTCGACACCGGAGCGGTCATCGCCACCCAGATCGCGCCGATTCCCTACCCCGACGAACGCTATCGAACCGAGGTGTTCTGGTGGGACAGAACAACACTGGCATTCAATGCCGATCTGGCCACCTGGCACCGGATGCGGCACAACACGGTCACCCTGCTCGCACACCGCCGCGCAGCCGTCGCACTCGAGGAAGCAGTCGCATCATGAACGATCGAACCACAGCCGGCAACCACTGGAAGCCTGTGATATTCGACGAGACGGACGCCACACAGCGAGCCGCCCTCGACGAACTCAGACGAGATTCCAGCCTCACATTCATGGACGAGCGGCGGACGCAGAGAAAAGGCCTGCACTCATTGCTCCCCAGCCCTGAGCAGAGCATTCTCGACGAAAGAGACAGATGGGTTTTCTTTCCTTGGCGAAAGACGGTCGTCGCCCTACTCGGACCGAACTCGTTTCGACACCTGAGGCTGGCCAGAAACAGGAACAAGATAACCCTGGCGGAACAGAATTCCTTGGGAGATCTCACGATAGGAATCATCGGCCTGAGCGTCGGGCACGCCATTGCCCACACCCTTGCACTCGAAGGAATCTGCGGGACGCTTCGCCTCGCCGACTTCGACGAGATCGAACTTTCCAATCTCAATAGAATTCCGGCGTCCATCCTCGATCTCGGCGTCAACAAGGCGGTCGTCGCAGCCCGCCGCATTGCCGAGATCGACCCGTATCTGCGCGTCGAAATCGCCGAGGACGGAATCACCGAGAACACCATCGACGAGTTCTTCGACGGACTGGACCTGCTCGTCGAGGAATGCGACTCCCTCGATGTCAAGGTCCGCGCCCGCGAGGCAGCCCGGTCGCGACGCATCCCCGTACTGATGGAGACCTCCGACCGTGGACTTCTCGACGTCGAACGCTTCGACCTCGAACCCGACCGCCCGGTGTTCCACGGCGTCCTCGGCGAGATCGACTCCACGAGCCTGCGAGGGCTGGGCACCCGCGACAAGATCCCGATCGTCCTGGATCAGCTCGACGCCTCGCTGCTCTCGGCCCGCATGGCAGCCTCGATGGTGGAAGTGAGCGAAACGATAGAGACCTGGCCGCAATTGGGCGGCGACGTCCAACTCGGCGGTGCCACCATCGCCGCAGCCGTTCGACGCTTCGGCACCGGAGCGAACCTGCCCTCCGGACGAATCCGCATCGACCTCGACACCCATCTCGACGCGCTCGCGGCCCCGAACCCGACGCGTAGGGCGCAGCAACCCTCGGTCGACACCGCCGTCGACGCTCACCGCACGTCCGTCGATCCCGACGCGCTCGTTCTCGACGCTGCCCGCCGAGCGCCGTCCGGTGGAAACAGCCAGCCGTGGACGTTCACCCGCGACGCACGCACCGTGCGCATCGGGGTCGATCGTGCGCGAACCTCGACCCTCGACATCGCCTTCCGCGGCAGTTACGTGGCAGTCGGTGCGGCCGCCTTCAACGCGCGAGTGGTGGCTTCCGCGCAGGGCAGACTCGACCGCACCGAAGTCACCGAGCGCGGAGTCGAGATCACGCTGAGTGCGGGTGGCCCGCAACCCGTCGAGGATCGACGCCTGCTCGACGGGGTTCTCGAGCGGTGCACCAACCGGGAAATGGGTACCGGCGCACCCCTGGACGCGAACATCGCCGCCGACATCGCTGCTGCGGCAGCAGCAGAAGGTGGACGGGCAGTGCTGCTGACGGCACCCGAATCCATTGCGGCGGCCGCGAATGTCCTCGCCGCGGCGGACCGAATCCGGTATCTCACACCGCACCTGCACCGCGACATGTTCTCGGAGTTGCGCTGGCCGGGAGATCTCGATCCCGATCGAGGAATCGAGGTCTCGACGCTGGGGATCGACGACGCAGACCTGTCCAAGCTCGAGATCGTCAAGCGGCCGGACGTCATGGAGCTGGTTCACGACTGGGACGCCGGCGCTGCACTGGGGACCGACATGCGCGATCGAGTGCTGTCCAGTTCGGCACTTGCAGTGATCGTCGTACCCGGAGCGACCGCAGAACATTACATCAGAGGAGGATCTGCAATGGAGAACGTATGGGTAACTGCGCATTTGCAAGGATTGGCAGTACAACCGGTTTCCCCTGCGTTCCTCTACGCACGTACCGAGGAGGAATACCGACAACTGTCGACGCACCATGCAGAAACGCTGCAGCAGTTGAGTTTCGAGTTCCGCACGCTGCTTGAAATGGAAACCACCGAGTCCGTTGCGCTGGTGTTGCGGCTCAGTTGCGCCCCGAAAACCACGATACATAGTCGCAGACTTCCTGTTTCAGCGTCTGTATCGGGGTAGAGTTTCGGCGGAGACCAGGGGGAACAGTCCTGCACTGTGTCCACGAGAGGCGGGAGTGGAGCCCTGGAGCACAATCGGACGCTCGAGGTCCTCGTCACCGGCGTCGCAACCGAACTCATGGGTGTCGATTCGGCGACGGTGCGCGAGGCGTACGACTCCGTACTGCGGCAGCTCGTGGACTACCTCGGCATCGACTTCAGCTTCCTCCGACACAACGATTTCGAGGCCAGGGCCACCAGACTCAGCGCGGAATGGCCACCGCGACTGAGCGTGCCCGATCCGGATCCACTGGCAGTGGTCTACTTCGACGACGCAGACTCGGTATTCCGTCTGGCCGAAACACTGACCGAACCGGCAGTGTTTCGGCCGGATCCGGAGCAGGAGGACTACCGCCGACGCGTCGAGGAGGGGTCGGGATTCTCCGCGACCTCGATGGCCGTCGTGCCGCTGCTGCACTCCGGACGCACCACCGGCATCCTCGGCTTCATCAAGATCGGCGACCGAAGTTGGTCCGAGGCAGAACTCAATGCGCTCAAAGCAATTGCGGCACTGCTCTCTCAACTACAGGCGCGAGTGATCGCCGAGGAACGGCTTCGCTTCGCGGCGCTCCACGACCAACTGACCAAACTGCCGAACCGCACCGCCCTCGCACAACACCTCCGCGAACGGCTCGACCCGTCCATGCCCGGTCCCGTCGCCGTGATGCACATCGACCTCGATCGACTCAAGGCACTGAACGACTTTCTGGGCCACCTCGCCGGTGACCACTACCTCGAGACCATCGCCGATCGACTGCAGAGCTTCGTCGGCAAGTCGGTCGGTCTCGCCGCACGCCTGGGCGGCGACGAGTTCCTGGTGGTACTGGCCGGCCCGTGCTCGGCCCGCGTCGCGACACACCACGCCGAGTTGATCGCCGACGCCATGAACGCCCCCGTCACCCTCGGAGTCGAACGCATCAGCAGAAGCGCAAGCATCGGAATCGCCTTCGGCCAACCGGGCAAGCACACCGCCGAGTCGCTTCTGCGGCAAGCAGATCAGGCCGCCCTGGTGGCCAAACGCGCGGGCGGCCACAACATCGCCCTGTTCACCGAAGAGATGCACGCCGAAGCCGAACTCCGCAACGACGTCGAGATCCATCTGCGCGACGCCATCGCAGGCGACTCGCTCACCCTGCACTTCCAGCCCGAAGTGGACCTCGTCACCGGACGCATCACCGCAGTCGAAGCACTGGTCCGATGGCAACACCCCACCCGCGGACTGCTTCCCCCGTCCGCATTCATCCCCGTGGCCGAGGAGACGAACCTCGCCGGTGAACTCGGCCGCTGGGTCCTCGACCGCGCCTGCAGCACCCTCGCCGACTGGCAACGCGAGATCCCCCACCTCGACATCGCCATGCGCGTCAACATATCCCCCGTCCAGCTGGTCACCAACGGATTCGTCGGAGCCGTCGCCAGAGCACTCACGGAGTTCTCGATAGCCGGCCCCGACCTCTGCCTCGAGATCACCGAAGTGGCAGTGGTACAGGACCTTTCCCGTACCCGCGTGACGCTCCGCGAGCTCCGCGAACTCGGCGTGCAAGTGGCCATAGACGACTTCGGCACCGGATACAGCTCCCTGTCGCACCTCAAGGAACTCCCCGTCGATGCGCTCAAGATCGACCGAGCCTTCGTCACCGACCTCGGTGCCAGAGACACCGGCGACGTGGCCATCGTCCAGTCCATCATCGGACTCGCCGACGCATTCGGACTGAACATCATCGCCGAAGGCGTCGAAACACAGAGCGCCAGAAACACCCTGATCGAATTGGGCTGCACCCGCGCACAGGGCTACCTGTTCTCCAAGCCGGTAGCAGCACCCGACGCCCTCACCCTGCTGCACGGCGTGCGAATCGACATCTGAACGCCCTGGTAACCTTCGAGCCGACACCACACGCCGGTGTAGTTCATTGGTAGAACGCGACCTTCCCAAGGTTGAGAGGCGGGTTCGATTCCCGTCACCGGCTCCACTCCTGCTCCTCGAGTCGTTCCTGCAGGCTCCACTCCTGCCCCTCTCAAGTCGTTCCTGCAGGCTCCACTCCCGGGTCCTCGTAGTCGCTCCCGCCTCGTACGCATCGCTGAACTCACAGACACTGCCGAGTCACTGCGGTCACTCCTGAAACAAACCGACCACTGACCAATATCGGTCGGTACCCTTGCTTCCGACCGGTAGCACTGGTGAATTCATTCATTGTATTCGCAAGAATTCCTGCATTCCAGAAGAAACTTCTGCCGCCTACTTTGTCGTGCTAGAAATCAAATGTCGACATTTGTTCACCGACATATGACCTGACAGGAATCCCCCTCATGCGATCACTAATAACAATTGTCGCGGTCACCTTGACGACGATGGCCGTGGCCGTCTCGTCGGCGACCGCAGCCCCGTCACTGGCCGCACCCCCGAGAACCCAAGGCGGAGCAGGAACCCTTCTGTGGGAAGATCAATTCAACGGGTACGGCGGACCCGACCCCGCCAAGTGGGGCTTTCAGACCGGCCGCTGGGGCGCGAGTTCCGGTGAGCAGCAGTACTATACGGATTCCTGGAACAACGCCAACCAGTTCAACGGCTCCTTGAACATCACCGCGCGGCGGGAGAATCCACCGGACCGCAAGCGGGCACCGTACAACTTCACCAGCGCCCGCGTGGTCAGCATGGGCAAGCAGTCGGTGACGCCGCCGGTACGCATCGAAGCATCGATCAAGATGCCCAGCGCCCGAGGCCTGTTGCCCGCATTCTGGACCCTCGGCCTACAACCCGGTGGCGAATATTCATGGCCCAGCCAAGGGGAAGTCGACATCGTCGAAATTCCCGGACTGTACGGACCTTCATTCAATTTGCACGGACCTTCGAAGTGGAACTCCAATCAAGATGTGAAGACCGGCGGAAGCATGAATCCGGTCGACAACGGGTTCCACACCTACCGAATCGACTGGCTACCGAACAGCATCACCTGGTTCGTCGACGGAGTCGCTCGGTTCTCCCTGACTCAGGCCCAGTACGAGGCAAAAGGCGGCAATTGGAAGGCCTTCTCGGGCTCCTGGCCGCATTACATCCTCTTCAACGTCGCCGTGGGCAACAACTGGGTCGGCAAGACATTGAACAGCACACCGTATCCGCAGACGATGAGTGTCGACTGGTTGCGCGTGAGTCGCCTCTGACCTGCAGAGCAGCAACTGCTGTCCGCTCGGGGCCCAGCCACTACTGCTGGGCCCCGAGCGGTGTGCGCATCCGGCACGAATTCGACGACAGAACAATTCTTGTGACTTTTATCAGCTCCGACCTCTTTTCATAGGGACATTCCACAGTTCGAGGAATATCGTCGATCCATGCGCGGACCACGGCGGAGTCTGATCACCCTCGTAATCGCAGCTGCCGCTGCACTGCTCGCGCCCTCCGCACACGCAGTGCCGGTGATGCCCATCGCCGCGGCCCCCGAGCAACCCGATCACGCAGATGCCATTCGCTACGCGGCATCGAATCGCGACGCCGCCCCGCCCGGAGCCAACGACATGAGCTGCAAGCCCACCGCAGCCCACCCGAATCCCGTCGTCCTGGTGCACGGCACCGACGCCACCGCGTACTCGGACTGGGCCGGCTTCGCACCGATTCTGAAAGCAGCCGGATTCTGCGTCTTCGCCATCAACTACGGCACGTCACCGGACGGCAAATCCAACGGCTACGGCGTCATCGAAGACAGTGCAGCACAACTGAAGGCGATGACGTTGTCGATACTCCAGGCGACCGGCGCCGCCGCAGTCGACGTGGTCGGCTACTCGCAAGGTGCCGCGGTCGCTCGGTACTTCGTCAACAGGCTCGGCGGTGCCTACGTGGTCGATCGCTGGGTGGGGATTGCATCGCCGACCTACGGCGGCACCATGTACGGAGTGTCACCCGTCGTGCAGGCGGTGCCGGGCGCAACCGGTGTCCTGGCAAGCGAATTCGGCCCGGGTCTGGCTCAACTGATGGCCGGATCCGACTTCCTCGACCGACTCAATGCAGGCGGCGACACCGTGCCAGGGGTGGAGTACACGTCCATCGCAACCAGGGTCGACGAGGTCATTCAGCCGTACACCAATGCACTGCTTCGGGATCCGGGAGCGCACAACATCGTGGTGCAGGACGTGTGCCCCGATACCGAGGTAGCGCACTTCACGTTCACCTACGATCCCACCGCGCTGCGGCTGGCGCTCAACGCTCTGGACCCGGCGAACGCTCGTCCCCCGACCTGCGTACCGGTGCCGCTGGGAGCCGGAATCCTCGACGTCGTCCTCGCCAGCCACTGACCCTTCAGGTCAGGAGCTGATACGCCCTGAGCCCGACGTAGAGTTCCGCGGCCTGAACCGGATCACGGAAGTCGCGACCGGTGAGCTCGGCAATTCGACGCAGCCGATACAACACCGTATTGCGGTGGTAGTGCAGCGATTCGGCGGCATCGCGGGTGGAACCGCCGCACGAGAACCAGGCGTCCAGGGTGTCCAGCAGGCTCTGCCGTTCGGCTCGCGGCAACGCCAGCAGATCACCGAGTATCTGACGTGAGGCGATCCGGCCCGATTTCGGATCGCGGACCAGCAGGAGCGGTACCGGCACGGAGTCGTAGCGCACCGGTGTGGACGGTGCGGCCTGGCTCGAGGTGCACGACCTCGCCAGCCGGGCCTGGCCCACGGCGTCGCCGATACCCGACGGGGACCGGAAGACCGAACTCACCCCCACCCGTCCCGGACACAGCCCGCTGAGGGTGACCAACGCCGAATCGATCTCCGATTCCGTTGCGGCACAGATCAGCCCGACGCTACCGTCCACCTCGGCGTCCCATACCGATTCGGCACCCGCGGTACGGAGGCGAGAGATCAACTTGTCGATCCCCACCGCTGCGGTCAACGGCTCCTGCGAGACCACCGCGAAGTAGCCGTGGTCGGGAATGCGAAACGTTCGCAACGCGTCGGCGGCCGCAGTCGGATTGGCGCCGTGATCGGCGAAGAGCACCCGGATGAGGCGGCCACGGGCCTCGGCGCTCTCGCGGGCACGCATGTCCGCGCTCTCTCGATAGGCTTCCGCTGCCTCGTCGGAGTACACGTCGACCAGCGCCCAGACCTGGGCGGCCATGTCCAGCAGCGCATGACTGGCCCGGCCGTCCGAACGTTCCATCAACTCGTCCCAGACCAACCTGCCGCCCAGCCTGAAAGCATGCAGCAGGGCAGCCAGCGGTACCCCCTGCTCGGCTTTCAGTCGGCCCGCGTCCCGCGCCGACTCGAGTCGCATGGGAGCACGACCGGACAGCTTGCCCAGCATCGACGCCAGATTGCTCCGCGACGCCTCGTAGAGCTGCTCGGTGGTGAGCAGCGTCGATTCGAGGTAGGCGTGCTCGGCCCCCAGGATCCGTCGCACCAGTTCCGTCGCCAGGTCGTCGACGCCGTCGAGCATCGTCGCGGCCAGATCGGTCGGTGACGGATGCACATCGAACTCGGTCGCGGTCATGGCAGAACTCTAGCCTCACCCGTGTAAGCCACACCACAGCCACATTGTGCGACGGCACAAACCGTCGCATCCGATTGAGGCCCGTGGCCCATAGCGTCAGGCGACCGAGTGCGACCACAATCACAGTGGAAGCCGTGTACCCGAACGACGAGTGGAGCCGAGAAGTTGACCAGCGACGTGACCCCACACCTGCAATCCGTACCGAAGACGGGACCCACCGAGGCAGTCGACTCGGCACTCGCCGATCTGGTCGAGGGAGAGAAGAACTGGGGACGTCTCACCCTGGCCGAGCGGCGGGCCATCCTCGAACGCGTGCATGCGCTGACCACAGCTCACGCGCAGGAGTGGGTGACGGCGGCAGCGTCGATCAAGGGCCTCGACGCCTCGTCCAGCCTCGTCGGAGAGGAATGGCTGTCGGGTCCGTACTCGTTCCTGAACGGACTCGGCACCGTGGCACACACGCTTGCGGCGCTCGAGGCCGACAGCAGCCCACTGGCCGGTGTCACGTTCGGTACGGCACCCGGTGGACGCACGACGGTGTCGGTGCTGCCCCTCAACATCTTCGAGCGACTCCTGCTCAACGGGTTCACCGCCGAGGTATGGCTGAAGCCCGGAATCGACCGTGCAACCGCACAGCGGACCGCGGGCCTCGCCCAGCTCGACCCCACCAGCACCGCAGGCATCGGAGTGGTGCTCGGCGCAGGCAACATCACCTCGATCGCGCCGCTGGACGCGCTGTACGAACTGATCGCGTTCAACCGAGTTGTCGCGCTCAAGCTCAACCCCATCATGGATCCACTGCTGCCGGTGTTCGAGAAAGTCCTCGCACCGCTCGTGGACATCGGCGCACTGCGCCTGCTCACCGGTGGAGCGGACGTGGGCACCTACCTGGTCCAGCACGACAGCGTCGACCACGTTCACATGACCGGCAGTGCCATCACGCACGACGCGATCGTCTTCGGTCCCGGCCCGGACGGAGCTGCGCGCAAGGCGGCCAACGACCCGATCCTCACCAAGGAGATCTCCAGCGAACTCGGCGGCGTCTCGCCCACCATCGTTCTGCCCGGTGAGTGGAGCCGTGCCGACATCGAGTTCCAGGCCGAACACATCGCCACCCAACGCCTGCACAACAGCGGATACAACTGTGTCGCTTCACAGGTCGTCGTTCTGTCCTCGGAATGGAAGCAGCGCGACGAATTCGTCGCCGCCCTGCGCGCCGCCCTCGACCGCGCGCCTGCCCGAGCGCCCTACTACCCCGGCAGCGACAAGCGAGTGTCCGACGCCACCGCCACCTACCCGTCCGCCGAACGCCTCGGCGAGCGCGGTGGCCGCGTGCTCATCACCGATCTGAACCCCGGTGAATACGCACCGCTGCTGCAGACCGAGTACTTCGCCCCGGTCATGGGCATCATCGAATTGCCCTACAGCGGAGCAGCATTCGCCGCCAAGGCAGTGCAGGCCGCGAACGAGGAATTCACCGGAACACTCGGCATCAACATCATCGGCACCCCCGCCACCATCAAGGGACTCGGGGAGAAGTTCGACACCATGCTCGCCGACCTGCGCTACGGCACCATCGCCGTCAACGCCTGGACGGCCATCGGATTCCTCACCGCAGCGGCCACCTGGGGCGCATTCCCCGGCCACACCGTAGACGACGTCCAGAGCGGAATCGGCATCGTGCACAACGCTTTGCTGATCGACGGGGCCGAGCGAACAGTGGTGCGCGGTCCGTTCCGACCGATGCCGCGCTCGCTGATCAACGGCGAACTCTCCATCTCCCCGAAGCCACCGTGGTTCGTCACGAACAAAACCGCAGCATCGACCGGCAAGTTGCTCACCGCATTCGCAGGTGCGCCGTCCTGGTCCAAACTGCCTGCGATATTCGCTTCCGCCCTGCGCGGCTGACACCTCTGCGCCCGCACCGACGTCAAGGACAAAGATGAGCTCACAGCACAAGACTGCCGACTACATCGTGGTGGGCGCAGGTTCCGCAGGCGCAGTGGTGGCCAACCGCCTCAGCGCAGACCCGCGCAACGAGGTGATCCTCCTCGAGGCCGGCCCCGAGGACAAGAACAAGTTCGCCCACATCCCCGCTGCATTCTCCAAACTCTTTCGCAGCGAGGTGGATTGGGACTACCTGACCGAACCGCAGCCGGAGCTCCGAGATCGCAGCATCTACTGGCCGCGCGGCAA
Organism: Rhodococcus sp. 05-340-2; assembly: GCF_002258915.1. NCBI lineage: Bacteria > Bacillati > Actinomycetota > Actinomycetes > Mycobacteriales > Nocardiaceae > Rhodococcus > Rhodococcus sp. 05-340-2. The sequence continues at coordinate 190,532 of NZ_NOYU01000039.1, read as the reverse complement.
GATGCTCGGTGGCTCGTCGTCGATGAACGCCATGATGTGGGTACGCGGATTCGCCGCCGACTACGACGACTGGGCAGCGGTGTCCGACGACTCGTGGGCTTTCCGCAACCTCGTCGGATACTTCCGCAAGATCGAGAACATCGAGGGCACAACAGCACTCGACGCGGGAACCGACGGCCCACTCATCGTCTCTCACCAGCGCAGCCCCCGCGACCTGACGTCCTCGTTCCTCGACGGCGTCGAAGAAGCAGGCTATCCGCTGGAAACCGCCAACCTGCCCGAGCCCAAGGGCTTCACCCGCACGATGGTCAACCAGAAGCGCGGAGCACGATGGAGCACCGCGGATGCCTACCTGCGACCGGCGAAGAAGCGCAAGAACCTCACCGTCCTCACCGAGGCACACGCCACTCGCGTCCTCTTCGAGGGCACTGCGGCAGTAGGCGTCGAGTACACCTCCGGTGGACAGACACACACCGTGCGCGCACACAAGGAAGTGATCCTCTCCGGCGGAGCCATCAACACTCCGCAGCTGCTGATGCTCTCGGGCATCGGCGACCAGGAACAGCTCAAATCCCACGGCATCACCGTTCAGCACCACTCACCGGGCGTCGGGCAGAATCTCCTCGACCACCTGGCCGCCCTCATCGGCTGGAAAACAGAAAGAGACTCCCTCTTCCACGCCGAGAAGATCCCCGAGTTGGTCAACTACCTCACGCGCCGACGCGGCATGCTCACCTCCAACGTCGCCGAGGCGTACGGATTCATCAAGAGCCGAGAAGACCTCGCCCTGCCCGACGTGGAACTCATCTTCGGACCGGCACCGTTCTTCGACGAGGGACTCGTCGGCCAGGATTCGCACGCTGCCGTCATCGGCGCGGTACTCGTCAAACCCGAGAGCCGAGGCGAGATCACCCTCCGCTCGGCCGACCCCATGGCCAAGCCCATCGTGGAGCCGCGCTACCTCAGCGACCCCGGCGGACTCGACCGCCGCGCCATGATCGAAGGGCTACGGGCCTGCGTTGCAATCTCCAAAACCCCCTCGATGAAGGGCGAACTCGGCGACATCGTCCGCCCCAGGGTGGCGTCGAACATCTCCCCGGCGGACCTGCTCACCGAGGCCCTAGAGCAGAATGCGCACACTCTGTATCACCCCGTGGGCACGGCCCGTATGGGCAACGACGCCGACAGTGTCGTCGACGCCGAACTACGGGTGCGGGGCGTCGATCGCCTTCGCGTCGCCGACGCGTCGATCATGCCCAGCATCATCCGCGGACACACTCATGCACCGTCGGTGGTGATCGGCGAACGGGCGGCGGACTTGATCCTTCGTTGAATCCGAGTGAACCTTCGGAAACTTTCCGGTTTGGCAGTCCGGTTTGTCGGGTAACAGGTGGGCACGCTCCCTTGCAGGGGATCGAGATGGAACCCATCCGCTCGGCAAGCAGCGCCGAATGACCCACAACGCTCGAGAGACGAGCACGGAAGGTTGACCGACATGTTCACTGTTCGTAAAGCTTTGGCCGCCACCGCAATCGGTGCACTCACCATCGTCCCGCTTGCCGCATGCTCCAGCGACGAAGCGTCCGACACCACCGACGCAGCCACCTCCTCGGCATCGTCGGCCATGGAAACCACCGAGAGCACGCCCGAGCCCGCAGCCGAGGTCCCCGACCTCAGCAACGGTGTCGACACCGCAGTTGCACTCGATCCCGGCTTCACCGGCGCACTGACCACCCTGGGCCTCACGCCCGGTGTCGTCGGAACCGCCACTCTCGCAGACGGATCCATCCGATTCCCGATCACCGGCGGAGACGTCAAGTACTGGGAGCCCGGCACCGTCGACCCCTACGTCCAGGGTGAGATCATGCACGACGGCAGCGGCCTGTCGCTGACCGCCGGCGAGACCGTCGTCGAGCTCATCAACTTCGACATCGACCCGGGCACCTCGCTCCTCACCGGTGACGTCATGGTCAACGGCGAAGAAGCAGCCGCAGACGCAGTGCTGTTCGATCTGGACGGCCGCACCCTGCAGCCGCTCGCAACCGGACCTGACAACACCGCAATTCTGCAGGGCACCCAGGTGAAGATCTCGGAGACCGCAGCCGGACTGCTCAACAGCACCTTCAACACCGATGCTGTGACCCCGGGTCTGCTCGTCGGCGTTGCGACCATCACGGTCAGCACTGCCTAATCACCTCCTGAACGCCCGTGCGCGAGACGCCGCCGTGAAAGACGGTGGCTCTCGCGCACGGGTGTTTGCATCGCACGGTCAGGAGCCCGAAGATGAGAGCGTTCACGAAGATCTACGGCGGACACCCGCTGCATGCGGTCGGTCTGCTGCTCTCGTTCGCCCTCGTCGGCTACGTCGTCGCACTAGCAGGGCCGCAGACACTGTGGAACAGCGACGTGTGGTGGAAATCGGTTCTCGTGTGGTTCTTCGGATCGGTACTGCTGCACGACGCCGTACTGTTCCCGCTCTACTCGCTGGCCGATCGGCTGATCACCGGCATTCCACGCCGCCGCCTGGCCGTGTCGCCGGTGAATTTCGTTCGAGTTCCCGCTCTCGGGACAGCACTGACGTTTCTGATGTTCTTCCCCGGGATACTCTCCCAGGGCGCGGAGTCGTATCGGGCCGCAACCGGTTTGACCCAGGAACCCTTTCTCGGACGTTGGCTAGCGCTGACCGCGGTGTTGTTCACCGTGAGCGCCGCCGCCTACTTCATTCGATGGACCCTCGTACGGAGCCGAGCATGAGCGTCACCGCCGATACACTCTTCAACCGCGCAGCAGCCGGACTACCTTGCTGGATAGGTGATTCCGACGGCAGCAGGCAGCAGCTTCCCACCGCACGGTGGATGGGTGGCAGCGCCTCGTCAGCCGAGGATCGCCGCGCGGACCACGCCATGCTCAGCCGCTGTACCGGGTCCACGATCGACCTCGGCTGCGGTCCGGGTCGACTCACCGAAGCGCTTGCTCGACGCGGTGTTTCGGCACTCGGTGTCGACACCTCCCGAGCAGCAGTCGATCTGACCATCGGACGCGGCGGCAACGCCGTTCTCCGCGACCTCTTCGAGCCACTGCCCGACACCGGCAACTGGTCGTGTGTCCTCCTCGCGGACGGAAACATCGGCATCGGCGGAGACCCGGTGCGACTGCTCCGCCGGGCAGCCGACCTGCTCGCACCCCACGGAGCCGTCATCGCCGAAGTGGATGCGCCCAGCAACACGGGAATTCGGCACCGCACCGTGCGATGGGAAACCGACACCATGGTCGGCGACTGGTTCGCGTGGTCGAGTGTCAGCGCCGACGCCACCGCGGATCTCGCCAACGCCGCAGGCTTGCGAGTTGTGGACGTGGCACCGATCGACGGGCGCTGGTTCGCTCAGATGACGCTGGCTCCGCTCACCAGTTCGTGAACAGCAGATGATTGATCGCCAACGCACCGATCACCTGCAGCGCCAACCAGAAACGATGCGTCCGCATCGGCAACACCGCGGGCGCGATCAGCATCCACATCGCGAAGGGCAGCCAGATTCTCTCGGTCTCTGCCTTGCTCAACTGGCTCAGATCCGCCATCACCACCGCCGCGATCGCCGCGATCACCAACAGATTGATCGGCTGGAGCCGAGTGAGTATCCGCGGGAACGCAGCGGGCACAGCAACACCCAACGCGCAGAACAGTGCCGCGAAGTTCGCCCAGCCCCAGTACTCGAACGGGCGGTCCTTCGCGATGCCCTGGTAGTAGCGCTCCTGCACCAGTTCGTACCCGTCGTACCACCAGAATCCGTACGCGGTGAAGATCCCCGCAACGATCAGCGCACCGATCAGCGCGCCGACGAACGGCAGAATCTTTCGTCCGGCGATCAGCACCGCGACGGCGGGCAGACCCATCAGCACCAACCCGTAGTTGAGATACACGCCGAAGCCGAGCAGTACCCCCGCGCCGATCGACGCGGGCCACAGGTAGCGCTTCGTCGAAATCGCCAGCAGTGCAATTCCCCACGCGGCGACACCGGCATAGACCGCATCGGCGGAGACGGCGATCCAGATCGCGGCCGGGGCGATGGCCACGAACGGTGCTGCACGCCGCGCCATGTTCTCGTCGCCGAGTACTCGGAGTGTCAGTACCAGCGCCACAGCGGCACTCGTGCCGACCAGCACACAGAGCGCCGCCGCCCAGGCTCCACCGCCGAGGCCGAGACGGTCGAGCCAGACGAAGGTGAGCAACGCGCCGGGTGGATGACCCGACACGTGCGTCGTCCACGAATCGGCCTGGTAGTCCAGAATGCGATCGGAGAACCCGCGAAGCGTGGCGGGAATGTCGGTGATGCCGGGCACCTCGTGCAGGTACTCGTCCGTCGATGCCAGCCGGTCCACGAAGCCGCGCTTCCAACCGTCCACCATCGCCAGCGACATCGCCCAGGCCGCCGACGCACCCCACACGACGAACAACAGGCGCGTCCACGACAGTCGGCGTGCCACCGTCGGCCCCCACAACACGGTGGCCACGGCGATCAGGACGGCTACGGGAGTTCCCCATCCCACATGAATCTCGCGGAAGCCGAACAGCGGTGCTGCATCGGCGAAATCACGCACCTGCTGCGGAGTTCTGTTGATGATGGGGGTGACGAGTTCGTTTCCCAGGTACGGAACGACGAACGCGACCACCACGAGCACGACGGCCAACGTGCCGGCGACGGCTTCTCTCCAGTAACGGATAGTCTTTTCTCCCTGCGGACTTGAAGGCGACCACGACTTCGGACCAGCATATCGACCCACGGTGATGGAGGATGAGTAGATGGACAACGACGCGACGGGGCGGGCCGAGATAGCCGTCATCGGCGGCAGCGGCTTCTATTCGTTCTTCGGCGGTGACGCCGAGGAGGTAGTGCTGGACACGCCCTACGGCACTCCGAGCGCCCCGATCACGTTGGGCGAGGTGGAAGGTCGGCGAGTCGCGTTTCTGCCCAGACACGGACGAAACCACGAGTACTCGCCGCACACGTTGCCGTATCGCGCCAACATGTGGGCGCTGCGGATGCTCGGAGTGCGGCGAGTGTTCGCCCCGTGCGCGGTCGGGTCCCTGGTGTCCGAGTACGGCCCGGGCACCGTCGTGATTCCCGATCAACTCGTCGACCGAACCTCCGGGCGCGCGCAGACCTACTTCGACCAGGGCGGGATTCACGTCGAATTCGCAGACCCGTACTGCCCCACGTTGAGGAAGTCCGCGGTCCAGAACTCGGCGATCGACGGCGGCGTCATGGTCGTCGTCGAAGGTCCTCGGTTCTCCACTCGTGCCGAGAGTCAGTGGTTCGCCCGCCAGGGTTGGACGCTGGTGAACATGACCGGCCACCCCGAGGCGGTCCTGGCTCGTGAACTCGAGCTCTGCTACGCACCGATCGCGTTGGTGACCGACCTCGACGCCGGCATCGAGTCCGGTCAGGGCGTCAAGGCGGTGGACGTGTTCGCCGAATTCCAGAAGAACATCGAGCCGCTCAAAGCACTGGTGCGCTCGGCCATCTCCGACGCTCCCACCGGCGACTGCCCCACGTGTCGGGTGCACACCGGCCTGACGCTGCCGATCGAACTGCCATGACGCGGGTACTGCTCACCGGCGCGGCCGGGTTCATCGGTGGACACATTCTCGATGCGGCAGCCGGCTCCGACCACGAGGTCGTAGCCGTCGACGCCATGTTGGAATCGGCTCACGGTCCAGGAGCGCGAGCCGACGGGATCATCGATCTCGATGTGCGCGACAAGGACTCGCTCGTCGACGCACTGCGCGGGGTGGACGTCGTGTGTCACCAGGCCGCTGTCGTCGGAGCAGGCGTCGACGCCGCAGATGCCCCGGCTTACGCCAGCCACAACGACTACGGGACGGCGGTTCTGCTCGCCGCGATGTACGAGGCGGGCTGTTCTCGCCTGGTTCTCGCCTCGTCGATGGTCGTCTACGGCGAAGGGCGATACATCAATTCGTCCGGCGAGACCGTCGTTCCCCGTCCCCGCACTCGCGCCGACCTCGACGCGGGATTGTTCGACAATCGAGACCCGGCATCCGGTGAGCCTCTCGATTGGCTTCTGGTCGAAGAAGATTCGACTCTGGAACCCAGAAGTATCTACGCCGCGAGCAAACTGGCCCAGGAGAACTACGCCTCCGCATGGGCGGTATCCACGGGCGGCTCGGTGGTCGCACTGCGCTACCACAACGTTTATGGACCGAACATGCCGCGTAACACCCCGTATTCCGGTGTGGCAGCGATGTTCCGGTCGTCTCTGGAACTCGGTCGGGCCCCGACCGTCTACGAGGACGGCAAGCAGGCCCGCGATTTCGTGCACGTCCACGACGTAGCAGCCGCCAACATCGCGTCGATCGACGCTGAGGTCGACGGGTTCACCGCCCTCAACGTCTGCTCGGGGCAGCCGATCACCATCGGCGAGGTCGCCGGCATCCTCGCCGACGCACGCGGCGGGCCGACACCCGAGATCACCGGACGCTACCGAGCGGGCGACGTACGGCACATCGTCGCCAGTTCCCGACTGGCCGAAGAGACACTGGGATTCCGCGCGAAGATCATGCCGAGGGACGGTCTCACCGCCTTCGCCGACGCACCGTTGCGCGACGCCGAAGGAACGGGACCACCCCGTGTCTGAACAGGAATCGGTCACCGTCGTCATCCCCTGCATGAACGAGGCCGAATCGCTTCCGGCAGTGCTCGATTCGGTACCGGCGGGCTACCTGACGATCGTGGTGGACAACAACTCGACCGACGCCACCGCCGCTGTGGCCACTGCCCACGGAGCAACAGTGGTCTCCGAAACGGTGCCCGGCTACGGCGCAGCAGTGCACGCAGGCGTCGTCGCGGCCGACACCGACATCGTCTGCGTCCTCGACGGAGACGGCTCGATGGATCCACGCGATCTGCCGACCCTCGTGGCGGCCCTGGATCACGCGGACCTCGCCGTCGGTCGCCGCCGACCGGCGAAGGGAAGCTCTCCTCTGCACGCCAGAATCGGCAATGCCGTTCTCTCGCTTCGGCTTCGAACCAAGTACAAGCTGCCGGTACACGACCTGGGAGCAATCCGCGCGGTACGCCGTCAGGCCTTGCTCGACCTCGACGTCACCGACCGCCGCTCGGGCTACCCCCTGCAGTTGCTCGTACTGGCGTCCGAAGCCGGCTGGACCGTCGTCGAACACGACGTGAACTACCGGCCACGGACAGCCGGCACGTCCAAGGTCTCGGGCTCGGTGAAGGGGACGATCGTCGCCGTACGAGATTTCTGGAAGGTGCTCTCGTGACCGTCACCGCTCTCGTCGTCGCCAAAGCCCCCGTTCCAGGGCTGGCCAAGACACGCCTCGCCGCCACGATCGGCAACGCCGCCGCAGCCGATCTGGCCGCGGCCTCGCTGCTGGACACCCTCGACGCCGTCTCGGCCGCCGACGTCGACCGCCGTGTCGTGGCCCTCACCGGCACCCTCGCCGACGCGGCTCGTGCCGAGGAACTCACCCGGGCCCTGGCGTCGTTCACGGTGATCCCGCAGCGCGGCGACGGGTTGGGCGAACGACTGGCGAACGCACACGCCGACGCGGCCACCACCGGAGCAACTCTGCAGATCGGCATGGACACCCCGCAGGTGACGGCGCAATTACTGTCCGACGCGGCCGCGTTGCTCGGCAGCAGCGACGTACTGGGATCGGCCGAGGACGGTGGCTGGTGGGCGTTGGGCCTGCGCAACCCCGACCTCGCACGGTCCTTGCTCGACGTGCCCATGTCTGCGCCGTCGACGGGCACCGACACACTCGAGGCTCTGACCGCCGCAGGAGCGTCGATAACGATGCTCCCCGAATTACGCGATGTCGATTTCGAGTCCGATCTCGACGCCGTCGCGCAATTGTGCATACCGACCAGCCGTTTCCGTATTGCCGTCACGCAATTGGAAAATTGATCGGTGCGTCGCGCGTTCCGGTAGGTCCGTTCACACCGAAAATCCATTCGCGGCACGGAATCTCCACATCCGTTGTGGAACAGTGCGTTCGATCTGTCCGAATTGCCGGACCGTACACGACCAATTTCGAATTGCAACAAAGCCGAACCACCGTTTCACGGCGATTTCACAGACACAGGTGCTAGAAAGTGTGACATGACCGGGTTGTTGATAGGCGTAGCCGTGTGGATGGTGGTGGCGATACTCGTCGCCGTCGTCCTCGGCCGCGTCGCGCGCCGGGGTGACTCCGAAGAATTGGGGTCCACCATCGAATGGGACGTCGACACTCTGGATCACGAAGTTCACCACGAGAACTGAGGGTGTTCAGTCGACCCGTTCGACGATCTGGGTCAGAATTCGAGCGGCTGCGGCCAGAGTCTCCCGCTGCTGCGGCGTCAGCGCGTCCAATTGCTCCGCGAGCGCCATTTCCCGAGCGGCTACTTCCTGACGCGCGGTCGCCGTCCCCGCATCGGTCAGCCGCAGAACCACCTGTCTTCCGTCTGTCGGATGCGGCTCCCGGCGCATGAGCCCCGACTCGACCAAGGCATGCGACGACCTGGACACCGACGGCGGCTTGATCCGCTCTCGGGCCGCCAACTCCCCCGTCGTCATCGGCCCCTCACGGAGCAACGTCGTCAGAATCGACAGGTGAGCGACGGGCAATCTGTCACTGGAATGGCGCAGACGGAGCCTCCGATTCAGCCGCATCGCACTGACGGACAAATCCCTCGCCAGCCGGGAATCGGGCAGATCACTCACGCTCTCCAGATTACGACACCGAGGTGCATTCGCCCGATTTCTCGAAACAGCGGATCACTCGATTTATCCCCCCTCGAACAAACCGCTGATATGGTTCTCCTCGATTACCGGGGAGTGAATCGAAATCGGGAGAACGTCGTGAGTCGCGTGGGTTCCAGAGTATTGACCGTTGCCGTCATGGCCGTTGCCACATCGCTGCTGGTCACCGGGCCCAACGCGCTCGCCAATCCCAACGCGGTCAATCCCATTGCCGGACTCAACGGCACGTTCGGGCTCCCGCAACTGCAGGGTCGCGCACAAGCCGTCGCTCAGGTCACCGGGATGTCGAGCCCCAACAACACCCAGAACGTCAACATGATCGGCACCGATCTCGGCATCATGTGGGACAACGGCCGCGGCGAGGTACTGACGGCTTTCGGCGACACCGCCGGTCTCGGCGTACCCAACCTGCTGCAGGGCAGCCTGTGGTCGTGGCGCAGCAACGCCATCGTGCGTAGCAACGACCGCAACCTCGCCGACGGCATGAACTTCGACAGCGTCGTACTCGACCCCATCGGCCAGACCAAGGAGGTCGTCCCCAGCCCCAAGATTCCGTTCGTCGAGATCAGCCGAATCCCGACGGCAGGCGTGGCCGTCGGCGACAGTCAGTACCTGAACCTGATGTCCGTGAAGAACTGGGGACCCGCAGGAACCTGGGAGACCAACTTCTCCGGCCTGGCAGTGTCGAACGACAACGGAGAGAACTGGGCAGCACTGCCCGAGACCCAGCGGCCCAGCGTCGGCGGCGACCGTAACTTCCAGCAGAGCGCCTACCTGAAGGACGGCGGTTACGTCTACCAGTACGGCACCCCGCCCGGCCGCTTCAACCTCGGTCACGTCGCCCGCGTCAAGGAACAGGACATCGCCAGGCTCGGCGAATACGAGTACTGGACCGGGCAGGACTGGAAGAAGGGTGACCCGGCCGCGGCCGCACCCATCGTCGGCGGCGTCGGCGAACTGTCCGTCGCATACAACGCCACCCTCGGCCAGTACCTGATGATGACGACCGACAATGCCAACTCGATCGTGCTTCGACGCTCGCCGTCGCCCGTCGGGCCGTGGAGCGCGCCGGAGGTTCTGGTCGACACCCGCGAGGTCAGCTCCATCTACGCGCCGTACATCCACCCCTACTCGACCGGCCGCGACCTGTACTTCCTCGCCACCGTCTACCAGAACTACAACGTACTGCTGCTGCGCGCGACGCTGTAGGAACCCCCACTAGGCTTCCCCGGGTGGACGCCGCAGAGTGGGATCGCAAGTACGAAGGCCGAGAACTCGTCTACGGCGAGGCACCGAACGCAACGGTGGTGGAAGTCGCGACGACGCTGAAACGTGGTCGGGCACTCGATCTCGCGGCCGGACAGGGTCGAAATGCCATCTGGTTGGCAACCCGCGGCTGGACAGTCGACGCCGTCGATTTCTCCTCGGTCGCACTGACGAAGGCAAGTCGTGTTGCCGCTTCGGCACCGCGATCGGTGCGCGAACGCCTGACCTGGGTCCACGCCGATGTGACGCAGTTGTCAACAGAACCGAACTATGACCTGGTTCTCATGCTGTACCTCCACCTGCCCCCGGAGGAGCGGCAGGCGGCCGTTTCGAGGGCAGTGTCGGCACTGAAACCTGACGGAATCCTCATGATTCTCGGACACCACGCCGCGAACATCGAGTCCGGCGTCGGCGGCCCACAGGAAGCCGAAATCCTCTACACGCCAGAGGATTTGGCGTCGAACATCGGTACTCGACTGACCGTCCTCACCGCCGAGAACCGCTATCGCGACGTGACCGGCGGCACAGCGATCGATGCACTGCTACTGGCGAGTAGGTCTCCCCTTGGCAGCGAACCGGATCGAGGGTAATATCCCTTAAGTTACCGACGAGTAGCTAACTTGGGCGGTACTCACGAGACCGCACCACCGACTGGAGAGCGAACGAGCAATGGGCCATTACAAGAGCAACCTTCGGGACCTCGAGTTCAACCTCTTCGAGCTCTTCGGACTCGACGAGACACTCGAAGGCGACAACTTCGGCGACATGGACGGCGAAGTTGCCCGCGACATGCTGCGTGAGGTCGTGCGCCTGGCCGAGGGACCGCTGGCCGAGTCCTTCGCGGACGCCGACCGCAACCCGCCCGTCTTCGATCCCGAAACCCACAGCCTGAAGCTGCCCGACTCCTTCAAGAAGTCGTTCAAGGCGCTCTACGACGGCGAGTGGTGGCGTGTCGGTCTCGACGAGGAAATCGGCGGCATGCCCGCCCCCCGCAACCTCCTGTGGGGCATCAACGAGATGCTCCTCGGCTCACAGCCCGCGGCATTCATGTACTCCGCAGGCCCCGGCTTCGCGAACATCCTGTTCCACAACGGAACCGACGAGCAGAAGGAATGGGCCAAGGTCATCGTCGAGCGCGGCTGGGGTGCCACGATGGTCCTCACCGAGCCCGACGCCGGCTCCGACGTCGGCGCAGGCCGCACCAAGGCGATCAAGCAGGACGACGGCTCGTGGCACATCGAGGGCGTCAAGCGCTTCATCACCTCGGCCGTCTCCGACGACCTGTTCGAGAACATCTTCCACCTCGTACTCGCTCGTCCCGAAGGTGCCGGACCGGGCACCAAGGGCTTGAGCCTGTTCTTCGTACCGTCCGTCCTCTTCGACTTCGAGAAGGGTGAGCTGGGCGAGCGCAACGGCGCATTCGTCACCGGCGTCGAGCACAAGATGGGCCTCAAGGCCTCCGCCACCTGTGAGCTCACCTTCGGTGGCCACGGCGTCCCCGCCAAGGGCTGGCTCGTCGGCGAGGTCCACAAGGGCATCGCGCAGATGTTCGACGTCATCGAGCACGCTCGAATGATGGTGGGCACCAAGGCAATCGGCACCCTCTCCACCGGCTACCTCAACGCACTCGAGTACGCCAAGGAGCGCGTCCAGGGCGCAGACCTGACGCAGATGACCGACAAGACCGCTCCGCGCGTCACCATCACCCACCACCCCGACGTGCGTCGCAGCCTGATGATGCAGAAGGCCTACTCGGAGGGCCTGCGCGCGGTGTACCTCTACACCGCAGCGCACCAGGATCCCGTCACCGCCAAGCAGGTCTCGGACGCCGACGCAGACATCGCGTACCGCGTCAACGACCTCCTGCTGCCCATCGTCAAGGGCGTCGGCTCCGAAATCGCCTACCAGGTACTCGCAGAATCCCTGCAGACCCTCGGCGGCTCCGGATTCCTGCAGGACTACCCCCTCGAGCAGTACATCCGCGACGCCAAGATCGACTCGCTGTACGAAGGAACCACCGCCATCCAGGCGCAGGACTTCTTCTTCCGCAAGATCGCCCGCGACCGCGGCGTAGCACTGGCTCACGTTGCCGGACAGATCAAGTCGTTCATCGACAGCGAAGCAGGAAACGGCCGCCTCAAGGCCGAGCGTGCACTGCTCGCCACCGCACTCGAAGACGTGCAGGCCATCGTCACCTCGATGACCCAGCACCTCATGGGCGCACAGGACCAGCCCACCGAGCTGTACAAGGTCGGCCTGGCATCGGTGCGATTCCTCATGGGCTTCGGCGACCTGCTCATCGGTTGGCTGCTGCTGCGTCAGTCCGAGATCGCCATCGTCGCACTCGACAACGGCGCAGAGGGCAAGGACAAGGCGTTCTACGAAGGCAAGGTCGCAGTGGCCTCGTTCTTCGCCAAGAACATTCTGCCGCAGCTCACCTCCACCCGCGCAATCCTCACCAACATCGACAACGACATCATGGAACTGGACGAAGCAGCATTCTGATTCCCTGAACTCACAACGGCCGCACCTGTTCTCGGGTGCGGCCGTTGTCGTGTGCGGGGGTCGGGGTTGCGGGGGTCGGGGTTGCGGGGCTCGGCTGCGGCAAACGCGCACGCGTTTGCCAGAGTTGCGGAGTGCGAACCCCAGGCTGCCGCAAATGCGCGCGCGTTTGTCCGTGTTGCGGAGTGCGAACCCCCGGGCTACCGCAAATGCGCGCGCGTTTGTCAGATGCGCGCGAATTCTGCAGGATCTTCAGGCAATTTCACGCGCGTTCGGCAGATGCGCGCGCGTTTGTCGGCCGCACGGCGTTCCCCGCACGCTCCCCCGCGGTGGCGGCAGGGCTGCAGCCCTCTCCACAGCTCGGGCTACGCGTGCCACCAGCTCCGCCGGATTCCCAAGGTCTGCCCAGGTCCAGCGCACCACGGGATAGCCGAGATCGCGCATCGCGTCCTCCCGCACCTTCTCCCTGAAGACCACGTCGCCGGGGTTCTCATCCTGCCGTAGGTACTTGGTGTACTTGGCTTTACCATCGAACTCGCAGACGACGACGCCATTGACAAGCCAGTCGATCCGCGCCAACGATCGTCCGTCCGCATCCAGGATCTCCACCTGCGACTCGACGTCGAATCCATTCTCGCGCAGAATGATTCGACTCTGAGATTCGCCGGGGTTTTCGCTCCGCCCGTCCATGAGGGACACGGCTCGTCGCGCCTGCGCCACACCTTTCCATCCCCGAGCACGCTGCAACTCCGCGTCGAGGTCCTGCGGATCGCAGCGCTTCAGAGCCGAGTCACCTGCGATCACCGCCGACAGAAGGGGCTCAGTACGGGCAAGGTCGACAACCGTCCGCGCCAACGAGGTCGCGGGAATTCCGTCGACGGTCGCGTACGGCACCCATGGCGCACAGTGCACGATCACCGCCGCGTTCGCGCGACCTCCGCCGCGGCGATGTCGGGTGACGTGGACCTTGTCGAATCCGCCAGTGGGTAACGGCAATCCGTGCAGTAGCGCCGCCGAACGGTGACTCACTGCGCTGCCCTCGGCCATCGTCGGAAATATGGCGTCGATCAACAGCCGATGGCGCTCCCGCTCCGAAAGGCCGGCAAGCCTCGACGACGGCACGTAGACGCCGTTCACCAAACGCTCCCATCCCTCGCGTTCGTACAGCGCCCGCAACTCGTGATCGGCGTGGCCATCGGCAAGCGCCTCCGAGCGTCGCACCATTCGATCATCCTTCATCCTGCGAGTCTCGACTACGCGCGCAACGACTCCGGGACGAAAGTAGCCACCTGTGCACAACTTCGGACCTGTGGATGAATACAGGTACGGGGGTACCAGTTCGCCACGCCGTCCGTCGCACAAACGCGCGCGCATTCGTCAGGTGCGCGCGGATTCGCCCACGATCAGGCCACCATTTCGCGCGCGTTCAGCAAACGCGCGCGCGTTTGCGGAATCCTGGGGAGCCGAAGCAGACGAGCGGGGACCGGGGAACAGGGGAACCGGGGAACCGGGGAACCGGGGAACCGAGAAAACAAGGGAACAGGTCGGCGGCGCATCGTATTGCGGGCCGACCCGACGAAGCGTCGAAGGCCGAAACGAACGCCGGTCCCACAAACGCGCGCGCATTCGTCAGGTGCGCGCAGAATCGCTCACGATCTCGCCGCTATTTTGCGCGCGTTCAGCAAATGCGCGCGCGTTCAGCAAATGCGCGCGCGTTTGCGTAGCTCGGGGAGCCAAATGCGGAATCCTGGGGCCGGGCAGAACAGGGCCGGACCGAACAGGCCCAACGAAGTCGACCAGCAGCTACTGCTGAAGTTTGCGGAACTTGCTGCCGTGGAACACGATTGGGTTCACTTCGCTCTGCACGTCCAGGGAATGTATGCGCAGCAACACTATTGCGTGGTCACCCGCGGGGATTTGCTGCTCGATGGTGGTGTCCAGCCATGCGGTGGCACCGACGATGAAGGCTGCACCCCCGTCGGTGACGGTGAGATCGAGGCCGGCGAACCGGTCACCGGTCTTGGCGGCCAGAGTACGGACGGCGTCGTTGTGCGCCTCACCGAGAACGCTGACGCCGATGTTGGGTGCCAACTCGAGTTTCGGCCATGTCGTCGACGTGTTCTGGATGCACACCGCCACCAGCGGTGGGTCGATGGACACCGATACGAAGCTGCTGGCCGCCAAGCCCACCAGGACGCCGTCGATCTTCGCGGCGATCGCGACGACGCCGCTCGGGAACTGCGCGTACGCCTCACGAAGCGTCTGCTGATCGAGGACGGTGCGTGTGAGCGCCATGGACGAAGCTCCCTTTCGATCTCGTGGTGCACCCCCGCGTGGGCACAGTTCTATCGGGTGAACACCTACTGCAAGCAAACACCCGAACGGGCGGTGACGCCACAGTCCGAATCGACGTGATTCGAATTGCCATCCGGCGGTTGCGTCGTCACTCGTCTTCGTCCGGTTCCGGGGCAGGGTCCGCTGCGGGTGCCGGAGCAGGATCCGGGCGATCGGGCTGGACGCACCGGACGATGGGGATCGGGTCGTACTTCACCGTTCTGGTGTTCCGCGAAATCTCCCTGCCCGACGCGGAATCGCTGATCACCCTGGTGTCGCTGGCGGTGAATCCTTGGCCTCCACCGGACGCAACGCAACCTTCGCCTGCCGGCAGTGTCACCGTGTTCGGTGAGGTGAAATTGGTTCGCGAACCGGTGATCGATTCGACGTCGACCGTCTTCGTTCCCCACAGTCGGACGGTGACGCTGGACGAGTCGGCGAACGACTGGATGACCACGCCGGTGTCGTTCGGGTTGGTGAACTTCAGGTCGATGGCACCTTCGAAGACCGTCGCCTCGCGCGCCTCGGGGTATCGGCTGATGTAGTAGCTGTGTTCGGTGTGGTCGGTGTCTTCCATGCCGCCGAAGTACGACGCGTTGTACAGCGTCGTCGCGAACTGGCTGATGCCGCCGCCGACGGCGCGATCGGGACGACCGTTGTCGATGATCCCCGACTCCACGAAGCCCTGCGCGCTGCCTCGGGGACCGGTGTACCCGTTGAGCGAGAACGTTTCTTTCGGCTTCACGAGCGCACCGTTCACGATCTGCGCCGTCAGCCCGATGTTGACGCCCGACGCGTACTCGAACCCGCCGGTGGTGTACTCGGCGATCACTTCTCGGACACCGAGATTCTGCGCGGCTTCGGTGGTGAGAGCGGGCGGGGCCGGTTCGTAGATCGCCTCGGTGGTGCGGGGTCCGTCCGCGGACAGCAGCGCGGGCAGCTGCTCGAGAGTCTTGCGCCACTCCACCAGCTCGCCCATCTCACCGGGGACGACGGTCGGGGCACCGCCGGAGAAGGTGAACGACGCGTCCGTCGGCGGTACCTCGGTGCGCACGAGTTGCGGCGCGAGAATGCCTGTGGCGACGTCGGTGTCGTAGATCGGAGTCAGTCCGCCCTGGCCGTCCGGGTCGAAGCGCAGAACCTCGCCCACACGATCCGTCGGAAGGACCGCGTCGACGTTCTGCCGGCCCGCTACGGTCACCGGTGCCTCCACCGCAGGAACGGCGATGTCGGCGAACGCCCGATCCACAGCCTCCTGAGTCACCGTGACGGGTGTTGTTTCGTAGACCGCTTCCGTTGCGCCCGAAGCCCATTCGGCCTGCAGGTTTCGACGCGTCCCGTCGGCGTCGAGTACCCGGCCGGACAGCGGCGCAACGGCAATCGGTGCGCTGCCGTCGAACACGACGTCACCTTCGACGGGATCACGGTCGGTCTCGACGCGCAATCCGTCGACGGCAGCAGTGAGGGCTTGCTCGTCCGTGGTCGACACGACGCCGATCTCGCGGCTGCCGAACAACGACGTCAGACGAGTGATCGGATTGATCGGCTGCGATCCGGCGCGGTCGAGCGTCGCGTTCCAGTCCACACCGAGACCGGCAGCGGCAGGCAGTACCTCGACCTGTCGATCGCCGACGTCGACCGACACGGGCTGCTCGGCACGAGCACCCAACTCCGAGCGCAGGAGAGCTTCGGCGTCGGAGTGGCCCTTACCGCCGACCTCGATCCCGGCGACGGTGACGCCGCGGGGCACTCGATCGCTGGAGGTGATCCAATCCGCCGCGTACAGCAGCGTGAGAACTGCAACCACCGCGCCGGTTCCGATCGCGATCTTCCGCCACGGCGGTACGAACCCGGACCCGTCGCCGGGCGACGTTGCGCCGTCCTCCGGCGGAATCACGGGTGGTTGGACCGGCGACTCGGATTCGGGAGAAACAACCGTCTCGGTAGGAGCATCGGTATCAGCAGGAACATCGGCGTCGGCAGGAGCAACGGTGTCGGCGGGAACCACTGGCTGCGCGGGAACAACTGGCTGCGCGACGGTCGGCGACTCGTCGGCTACGGGCGGCTGCTGCGGGGCCGTGATCGGATCGGGCTGGGCGTCCTCCGGGACGACGGCTGCGGCGTGGGCTTCGGTGGCCTCGGCATCATCGACGGCCTGATCTGCGGTAACCGGATCGGTGTCCTCGGACTCGGGCTCAGCGGTGTCGGCTTCCGCCTCCAGTGCCTGCTCGGGCTCTGTTTCCGGAGTCTGCTCTGCCGGAACCTGCTCGGCCTCGGATGCATGCTTCGGATCGGTCGCCTCGTCGCGGATCGCACCGAAGACCTCGGTGGGAGCGTCGTACGGCGGTACGTCGGGTTTCGGTTCGGCACCGTTGGGTGCGTCACCCGACCTACTGTTGCCCTCGCTCACGTTCGACCCTTCCAGGACCACCGTTGGTTGTTGTTCCGCCCTTCTGCACGGCGTACCCCTCGCACGAGCTTACGCAAACCGAACGGTGACGCTCACTCG
The DNA here is from genome assembly GCF_002258915.1 of Rhodococcus sp. 05-340-2. Lineage (NCBI taxonomy): Bacteria > Bacillati > Actinomycetota > Actinomycetes > Mycobacteriales > Nocardiaceae > Rhodococcus > Rhodococcus sp. 05-340-2. Next base: position 173,140 of record NZ_NOYU01000039.1, on the reverse strand, counting down.
GAGACCATCGGCACAGAAACGAGAAAGGCCCCGCGCTGCTGCCGGGTCGGGGGTCAGGCAGCAGCACGGAGCCACTCGGAATATAGGCACACCGCACCACGCCGTTACACCGACTTCGAAATTGTCTCGTCAATTCATTCGGTTGAATGATCCACGGGGCGTCGAACTGTCCCCTTGCCCGACGGCTCGGGTCCAATGTCCCGTCCTGACCAGTGCCAGCGTGAGCAAGAGCCGATCTCGCGGATCGGTCAGATCTTGCCCGGTCAACTCCTCGATTCGGTGGACCCGGTAGATCACGGTGTTCCGGTGGCAGTAGAGCGCCTTGGCCGCGTTGGTGGGCGAACCGTCCGACGCGAGCATGTGCGCCAGGGTGTCGAGCAGCGTTCCTCGATGTGGCTCCGGGTGCGTCCACAGTTTTCCCAGAGCGTGACGCACCAGCAACTCCGACGATCGATCGTCGGCCGCCATGATCACGCGGGGCAGTCGGTCCGTCGCCAAGGCCACGCCGCTGTCTTCGGTGATGGTCTCGGCCGTCAACGCCGCGAGGCGATACGCCGCAGCGAACGACGACAGACCCTCCGGCGAATGCGCAACACCCACCGGCCCGACGGCCCGAGCAGCGAGAGCGTCGACGACGGAGTTCCACGATCCCGTTCCGAGTGCGACGAGCGCGAACTGGTGGCCGTCCCTGGTGTTCCAATGCGAGACCGCACCGATCTGATCCAACGCGTCCTCGGGTGCCGGGAGCGGCGGCGACCCTTGATCGTCGAGCGGGCCGACTACACAGGCGATCTGCTGCGAGGCCGAAAGACCAAGGGTGGCACGTGCTTCCATGACGAACGCCGGATCACCGCCTCGCCCCGATCGAAGGCCGTCGAGTATCACCAGAACGTTGGCGAGATCGCGCTGCTGCATCCGGGCGCTTTCCTGCCGGTATGCCTCGACGAGGGTTTCGTACTGACTGTCGAGTGCGCGCCACAGCTGTTGACCCGCCACGAGCAGTAGATGCTCGTCGATGCTGGTTCGACACTGCTCGCGCTCGAGCATCAGCTCCTCCCACAGCGTCCGACTCCCCAGCGTGTACGCCTTGAGCACCAGTTCCATCGGAATCCCCTGGCGTGCACGCTCTCTGCCGGTACGACGCCACACCTCGCGCGCGTTGTCGCCCGCGGCGGGCAGCCCCGACAGGGTGCGGAGACCTTGATTGATGTGCTCGCGAGTGCTGCGACGAATTTCGCCTGCGATGTCCGGAGTGGAGCTGGCCAGGTAGGCGGGCTCCTGCTCGATCAACGCCAGCGTGATGGAGTCCGCGATCGAATCCGCTCGTGAGGTCAGTGCTGCCCACGCGCGTCGGATCTGTTCCTGGTCGGAGTCCGTCACCGCTCCGCGAGCAGCGGAACGCGTCGATGCGCGTCGACCATCGGGGGCACCCACCTGCACAGTTTTGCGCACTGAGCCCACATGGCAGGTCGATTTGACCGTTATTGGTGCCCAGGGACCCAAACATTCTGTGCGCAGTGCCCATATCCCCCGTTGTGCGAAACGCACCATAGTGAACGCAACAGATTGTGAGGTGGATCACTTGAACTCTCTCGATACGAAGGACCCGGTCCTCACCATGACGGACGTCGAGGTGTCCTTCGGCGGAATCGTCGCGCTGTCCGGAGTCAGTCTCGAGGTGCGACCCGGCGAAGTCCTCGGCGTCATCGGGCCCAACGGTGCAGGCAAGACGACTCTGTTCAACGTTGCGTGCGGACTCGTTCGTCCCCAATCGGGGACACTCGGACGACTCGGCCAACCGTTGACCCGGCTACGACCGCACGACCTTCCCCGGCTCGGCATGAGCCGAACTCTCCAGGGACTCGGACTGTTCGATCGGATGACGGTTCTGGACAACGTCATGGTCGGTGCCGACCGAACAGCGCACACCGGGATCCTCGCCGGCCTCCTCGGCCTACCGTCGAGTGCCTCCGACGACGCTGCGGTCCGCTCCACCGCGATGGCAACCCTCGAACGCCTGCGGATCGACGGCTATGCGCACCGATTGCCACCGAGCCTGCCGTACGCGGTGCGCAAACGCGTCGCACTTGCACGCGCCCTGGTGAGCGAACCGACACTGCTCCTGCTCGACGAACCCGCCTCGGGTCTGTCCAGTGACGAAATGAGCGAACTCGGCGACGAGATCCGTTCTCTCGCAGTTTCACCCACCGGTTCTGAGCCGGCAGGACCCGCAACATCGGTCATGCTCGTCGAACATCACATGGATCTCGTCATGAGTGTGTGCGACCGGATCTACGTGCTGGATTTCGGCAAGGTCATCGCGCAGGGAACACCCGACGAGATTCGCGAGGATCCTGCCGTGCTCGCTGCATATCTCGGAAACGAAGTGGCACATGAAGACTGACGCGGCGCACCTGACGATCACCGATCTGACCGTTCGATACGGCCCGGTCACCGCTCTCGACTCGGTGTCGATGACCGTCACGGCCGGAGCCGTCACGGCCGTACTCGGCGCGAACGGAGCAGGGAAGACGACTCTGCTGCGCACCATCTCGGGATTGCTGAAACCGGTGTCGGGGAGGATCGAACTCGCTGGGGCCGACATCGTCGGCGTGGCACCGGATCGCATGTCCCGCAAAGGTCTTGCGCATGTTCCCGAGGGCCGGGGCGTGATAGCCGAGTTGACCGTCGACGAAAATCTTCGACTCGGCGCGATGGGACGCAACCGAAGCCACGACGCCGTCACCCTCGACCGCATCTACGACATGTTTCCGCCCCTGACCGGTCGTCGAGCATCCTCGGCACACACTCTGTCCGGTGGCGAGCGGCAGATGCTCGTGATCGGCCGAGCGCTGATGGCGACACCGTCGGTGCTTCTGCTCGACGAGCCGTCTCTCGGACTCGCACCGAAAGTTGCCGCGCAGATATTCGAGACGCTGCGTGCGCTCGTCGACTCCGAGTCGATGACCGTCGTGCTCGTCGAACAGAACGCCCGCAGCGCGCTGTCGATCGCCGAACATGCCGTCGTCCTGGATCTGGGCAAGGTCGCGGTGGAAGGTCCCGCCGACACCTTGGCCGGGGACGACGCCCTCCGACACGCCTATCTCGGGTTCTAGAGCAAGCCGAAAGGACGCCAGCCACAGTGCAACAACTGCTCACCATCCTCATCAACGGCGTGACAACAGGCATGATCTACGCCGCGTTCGCGCTCGCCCTCGTACTCATCTGGCGATCGACCCGCATCGTCAACTTCGCCCAGGCTCCGATGGCCATGATCACCACGTACGTGGCACTGGTCGTCATCGACGCCGGCTACTCGTACTGGATCGGATTCGGAGTCGCGCTTCTGTGCGGCCTGCTGCTGGGAGCCTTGACGGAGCGACTCGTCATCCGATTCGTCGACAGCTCGTCGCACATCAACCCGGTCATTCTCACGCTCGGGTTGTTCATCATCATCCATGCGGTGGCCGCCATCATCTTCGGCAACCAATTCCGTTCCTTCCCTGCACCGTTCGGCCTCACCGGCCAGCGGATCGGCGACGTCAACGTGGCGTTGACCGGATACGACATCTTCAAGATCGTCGCCGTCCTCGTGGTTCTGGGGTTGCTGATCCTGCTGTTCCGGTTCACCGATCTGGGACTGAAGATGCGCGCGAGCGCCTTCGAGCAGGAGGTCGCCAAACTCCTCGGAGTACGCGTGAGTCGAATGCTCACTCTCGGTTGGGCTCTGGCCGCAGTGGTCGGGTCACTGGCCGGACTGCTCATCGCGGGTGGCTCGCTGGTGCATCCGGGCTACATGGACTCGATCGTCGTATTCGGTTTCGTCGCAGCAGTTCTCGGCGGACTGGACAGTCCGGCGGGCGCGGTGGTCGGCGGCCTGCTGATGGGCGTCGGGCTCAGTTTCGTCAGTGGCTATCTCGGTCAGGATCTGGTCTCCAGCGCGGCGCTGGTGATACTGATCGTCGTACTTCTGTTGCGACCGAGCGGGTTGTTCGCCGGCTCCGCGGCCAGGAGGGTGTGACATGAACGCAACTCTCACCCGCCTCACCGCAACGCCGGTTCGACGCCACGTCCTCGGGGCCGTCATCGGACTCGTCGTCATCGTGCTCGCCCTCGAATCTCTGAGCACCTTCCGTCAGAGCCAACTCACCTCGGTGGCCTACCTGGCCATCGCGGCCGGCGGACTGACGGTGCTGACCGGGTTGAGCGGCCAGCTGTCGCTGGGGCACGGTGCGTTCATGGCGGTCGGTGCGTACACCGCGGCATTGATGTTGCGGGCCAACGATTCGGGATGGTCGGTACCGCTGGTTCTGCTCGCCGCCACCGTGATCTCGGCCGTGGTGGGTGTTGTGGTCGGTGTTGCCGCCGCCCGGTTGCACGGGCCGTACCTGGCCGGTGCGACGCTTGCGCTCGCCGTCGCGGTACCGGGCCTTGCCCTGTACTTCTCGGACTACCTCGGCGGTGAACAGGGACTCGTCGTCCCGGCACCGAAGGTACCCGAGCTGATCGACGACGTGATGTTCTTCGTCACCGGAAACGAGCTCAGCGGAACGAAATTCGTCGCCTACGTCAGCTGGCTACTGCTGGTGATCGTGTTCTTCCTGTTGGCGAACGTCTCGTCGAGCCGGATCGGACGTCGCTGGCGTGCCGTTCGGGACGACGAGGTCGCCGCCGAGTTGTCCGGTATCGATCTCGGGCGCGCACGCATTCTCGCGTTCGTGGTCAGTGCGGCCTGTGCGGGCGCGGGCGGTGCGGTCCTGGCGATGTCGGCACGAATCGCGGCACCGAGCGGTTTCACCCTGACCCTCTCGCTGACCCTGCTCTCCGCCGTCGTCATCGGCGGGCTCGGAACCCTCTCCGGCGCGCTGATCGGGGCCGTTCTGCTGACCTACATCCCACCGGTGGTCACCAACCTCGGGCTCGATGTGGGGCTGAGCAGTCTGCAATCTGCCGAACTCGCACCACTGGTGACCGGAATCTTCACCGTCCTCGTGATCCTCTTCGCCCCACTGGGTTTGGTGGGCACGTATCGCAAGTTACGTACAACCAGAAAAGGAATGAAATGAAAAAGTTCGGATCGGTGGCGTTCAGAACGACCGCGCTCGTCGCCGTCGTCTCGTTGGCCGCGGCGTGCGGTGCAGGTGGCCGAGAAGAGGCGACGGAATCCTCGGAAGGGTCGACGGTCGGCATCACCGACACTTCGGTGAAGATCGGTGCCCACTTTCCGTTGACCGGGGTCGCAGCGCCCGGATACAGCGAAATCCCCACGGGCGCACAGGCCTACTTCGACTACGTCAACGCCGCGGGCGGCATCAACGGCCGACAGATCGAGTACGTGGTTCGAGACGACTCCTACGATCCGACGACCACCACCCAGGTCGTCAACGAACTGGTCCTCCAGGACGAGGTGTTCGCCGTCGTCGGCGGTCTCGGCACGGCGACCCACAGCGCGGTCATCGACTTCCTCAACGAAGAGGGAGTGCCGGACCTGTTCGTCTCCTCCGGCGCGATCATGTGGGGCAACGATCCGGAGAAGTACCCCAACACCTTCGGCTGGCAGCCCGACTACCAGGTCGAGGGCAAGATCATCGGCGACTGGGTGACGAAGAACCGCCCCGACGCCAAGGTCGGACTGTTCCTCCAGGACGACGACCTCGGCCGAGACAGCGAAGAGGCGGTGCGCCAGTATCTCGACGATCAGATCGTCGAGGTCGTGCGGTACACCTCGGGCAACACCGACGTCGCACCTCAGATCGCGGCCCTGCAAGGTGCGGGAGCAGATCTGATCCTCGGCTTCAACGTTCCCTCGTACACCGCGCTGAGCCAGCTGACAGCCATGCGGCTCAATTACGACCCCGAGTGGTTCTACAGCTCGATCGGTTCCGACGTCGACCTCGTCGGCTCCCTGCTCGGACGCTTCTCCCAGGGTGCGGTCACCGACGGCGCGCAGTCGCTCGAAGGCATGATCTCGCTGGAGTACATCCCGGGCGTCGACTCCCCGGAGAATCCGTGGACCCAGCTGTGGCAGAAGGTCTGGGCGGAGAACGGGACGGGTGACCCCCTGACCAACTACCGCATCTACGGTCTGAGCCAGGCATACGCGTTCGTGCAAGCCCTCGAGGCGGCGGGCGAGAACCCCACACGTGAGGGCATCGTCGCAGCCATCCAGGACGGCGGAATGGACTTCGAGGGACCGCAGTTGGCCCCGTTCCGGTACTCGGAATCGAGCCACCTCGGAATCTCCGGTGCCAGTGTCTTCCAGATCAGAGGCGGCGTACCCGAGTACCTGACTCCGGTGCTGCAGACCGACATCGGGGATTCGGCGGTCGAGGAATACACCGGCGAGGAGTCCACGCCGCCGGAAAGCGGCATACCCGGCTGATCACACGAAAAAGGGGCACGCATCATGCGTGCCCCTTTTTCACGTCGTGGTCGGTAGATCCGTCGAACCCCTCGATCGGACGGATCCACCGACCCTCACGTCCCCCGGACTGTGAGCAGCCGAAGCTGCAGTGATCAGCGCTCGATGATCGCCGTGACGCCCTGGCCACCGGCCGCGCAGATCGAGATCAGGCCACGGCCCGAGCCCTTCTCGGCCAGCATCTTCGCCAGCGAGGCCACGATGCGTCCGCCGGTCGCGGCGAACGGGTGACCTGCAGCGAGCGAGGAGCCGTTGACGTTGAGCTTGCTGCGGTCGATGGAACCGAGCGCACCGTCGAGGCCGAGCCGCTCCTTGCAGTACTCGTCGCTCTCGAAGGCCTGCAGAGTTGCGAGCACCACCGAAGCGAATGCCTCGTGGATCTCGTAGTAGTCGAAGTCCTGCAGCGTCAGGCCGTTGCGAGCGAGCAGACGCGGGATCGCGTAGGTCGGAGCCATCAGCAGACCGTCCTTGAACGATCCGTTGCCGTGGACGTAATCGACCGCTGCGGTCTCGGAATCGACCAGATGCGCGAGCACCGGCAGGTTGCGCTCGGCAGCCCACTCGTCACTCGACAGCAAGGCAGCCGACGCACCGTCGGTGAGCGGCGTCGAGTTGCCCGCCGTCATGGTGGCGTCGCCCAGCTTGGTTCCGAAGACCGGCTTGAGGGTCGCGAGCTTCTCCACGGTCGATCCCGGACGCAGGTTGTCGTCGCGAGTCAGGCCGAGGAACGGCGTCACCAGATCGTCGAAGAAGCCGCGATCGTACGCAGCCGCCATGTTGTGGTGGCTCGCTGCGGCCAGTTCGTCCTGGTCCTCGCGGCGGACACCGAATTCCTTGGCGGTGATGGCGGCGTGGTCACCCATCGACAGGCCGGTACGCGGCTCGCCGTTGCGCGGGATCTCGATGCCGAGCATGCCGGGACGGACGTTACCGAGGAGCTTGATGCGATCGCCGGTGCTCTTCGCCCGGTTCAGGGAGAGCAGGAACTCGCGCAGCTCGTCGTTGACACCGATCGGAGCGTCGGAGGTGGTGTCGACACCGCCACCGATGCCGGCATCGATCCTGCCCGACGCGATGGCGTCGCCGACGGCGATGATCGACTGCAGGCCGGTGCCGCAGGCCTGCTGGATGTCGAAGGCCGGGGTGTACGGGCTCAATGCGCTGCCCAGTACGACCTCGCGAGTGAGGTTGAAATCGCGTGAGTGTTTGAGCACGGCACCGGCGGCGACGAGGCCCAGCCGCTCGCCCTGCAGACCGAATCGCGAGACGAGCCCGTCGATGGTTGCGGTGAGCATGTCCTGGTTGGACGCCAGCGCGTACTTCTTGTCCGAACGCGCGAAAGGAATGCGGTTGCCACCGACAATTGCGACCGGTCGTAGCTGCTTGCTTGTCACTGACGTCTCCAAACATCGTGGAAAAAGGCCCTGGTGGAGTTTCATCTTACTGGCGAGTAAGTTGGTTGTCGACACCCGGTCGTGCGCCTCGCTCCCAGAGCGAGCAGCGCTGAATGAAAGGTACGACAGTGGCAGCCTCCAAGGGAGCCCCAGATCTCTACTCAACGTTCCTCGCGTCCGCGCCGGGAGCCTTCATCGCCAAGCAGGCCGGCCTGCCGCAGCCCGAGAAGCTGCGCCGCTACAAGGCAGGCGAGCCGCCGCTGGCCGGACCGGTCCTGATCGGCGGCAGTGGTCGCCTCGTCGAGCCGCTGCGTGAGCTGCTCTCGGACTACCCGCAGTCGCAGCCGCACGACGACAAGCACGGCGGACTGGTGTTCGACGCCACCGGCATCGGCAACGTCGCCGAGCTCGAGCAGCTCTTCAAGTTCTTCCAGCCGGTCATCCGTAACCTGGCACCGTCCGCACGCGTCGTCGTCATCGGCACCACGCCGGAGGAGACCTCGAGCGTCGACGAGCACATCGCTCAGCGCGCCCTCGAAGGCTTCACCCGCAGCGTCGGCAAAGAGGTCAAGCGCGGTGCCACGGCGCAGCTCGTCTACATCTCCCCCAAGGCATCGACCGGCCTGTCCGGCCTCGAATCCACCCTCCGCTTCCTGCTGTCGGCCAAGTCCGCATTCGTCGACGGCCAGGTCATCACCGTGGGTGACGCAGATTCGCAGGCACCGGCCTCGTGGGACAAGCCGCTCGCAGGCAAGGTAGCCGTCGTCACCGGAGCCGCCCGCGGTATCGGTGCCACCATCGCCGAGGTCCTCGCCCGCGACGGAGCCACCGTCATCGCCGCCGACATTCCCGCTGCCGGAGAAGCACTCTCGCAGACGGCCAACAAGGTCGGTGGCACCTCGCTCGCACTCGACGTCACCTCGCCCGACGCCGGAGAGGTACTGAGCAAGCATCTCCTCGAACGCCACGGCGGCGCAGACATCATCGTGCACAACGCAGGCATCACCCGCGACAAGACGCTCGCCAACATGGACGACGCGCGCTGGAACTCGGTCATCGGCGTCAATCTCGCTGCCCCGCAGCGCATCACGGACCAGCTCGTCGAGTCGGGTGCGCTGAAGGAAGGCGGCCGCGTCGTCGACGTCTCCTCCATCGCAGGCATCGCGGGCAACCGCGGCCAGACCAACTACGGCACGTCCAAGGCAGGCGTCATCGGCCTGGTGCACGCGTCGGCACCGGTGCTGGCGAAGAAGAACATCACCATCAATGCCGTCGCCCCCGGCTTCATCGAGACCGCGATGACGGCTGCCATCCCGTTCGCCACCCGCGAGGCCGGACGACGCATGAGCTCGCTGCTGCAGGGCGGTGAGACCGTCGACGTCGCAGAGTTGGTCTCGTACTTCGCTTCTCCCGCATCCAACGCCGTCACCGGTCAGGTCGTGCGTGTGTGCGGCCAGAGCCTCCTCGGCGCATGAGCACCGTCACGCTGACCGCGCAGCCGAAGACGTCCGACATCTACACCTCGGCTGCGCTCGGCGCGCTGCCGTTCTTCGGATCCAGGTCGTCTTCGGTTCCCAGCACGGTGTACGAGCTCAAGGGTCTGCGAGTGGACCCCGACAACCTCGCCGGGTACTGCCGCGCGACGGGACTGCGATTCGGCGATCAGCTCCCGGTCACCTACCCCTTCACCCTCGTCTTCCCGACGGTGATGAAACTGATGGTGTCCAAGGGCTTTCCGTTCGCCGCGATCGGTTCGGTACACGCCGAGAACGTCATCGAGCAGTTCCGTGGCATCTCGTCCTCCGAGCCACTGGACGTGCGAGTGCACGCGGAGAACCTGCGCGAGCACCGCAAGGGATTGCTCGTCGACCTGATCAGTGAGGTCAAGGTAGGACGCGAACTGGTCTGGAAGCAGACCTCGAGCTTCCTGAGCCTGCAGAAGACGTCACTGTCCGGTGGACCCCGCGAGGCACCGCCCGCCGACGAGGTTCCGCCGCCCCCGACCCGCACCCTGCGCGTCGACCAGCGGATCATCAGCCGGTACGCGGCAATTTCCGGAGACCGCAACCCGATTCACGTGTCCTCACTCGGCGCAAAGGCATTCGGGTTCCCGAAGACCATCGCGCACGGAATGTGGAGTGCTGCCGCAGTACTGCAGACCGTCGAGGGTCGAATCCCGGAAGCTGTGAACTACAGCATCCGCTTCGGCAAGCCGATCGTCCTGCCCGCGACGGTGAACGCCTACGCCGAGGCCGTCGGCACCGGCTGGGACCTGTCGCTGAAGAACCCGAAGAAGGGCTACCCGCATCTGACGGGAACCCTGCGGTAACTGCTCCGGGTCGTTCCGCGGGCTCCACTCCTGGCGTCTCGAACTCGAAGTTGTGGACGGATTTCCTCGGATTTCCGTCCACAACTTCGAGTTCGGCGGTAGTTCTTCTCAGGTGGTGGCGGTTTTCTTTCCGGCCAGGCCGCGCCATGCCAGATTTTCCAGTAGGTCCGCTGCGGCGTCGACCTCGATTTCGCCGCCTGCCACTCGGTCGGCCACGGCCTCGCCCGCCCCGACCAACGCGACGGCCATCAGCCCGAAGTTCTGCGACTGCTCGGGATCCCTCGTGCTCATCGCGAGCAGGCCGGCCGTCAGCTCGATCAACCGATCTCGGCTGCTCTGCACCTGCGAGGCGAACGCCTGCTGACCGATGGCCTGTCGGTAGAGCACCATCCATGATTTCCGGTTCTCGCCGACGAATCCGAGGAAACCGATCAGCGCCTTGCGCAACTGCTCGCGCGGCGTCAGCGTCGGATCTGCAGCGGGAGTCAGAGCCTCGACGAACTTCACGCCCTCGCGATGGATGCACGCGGCGAACAACTCGTCCTTCGACCCGTAGTACAGGTAGAGCATCGGCTTGGAGATGGCCGCCTTCTTGGCGATCGAATCCATCGACGTCTCATGGAACCCGTTGTCGGAGAACACATCCACCGCCGCGTCGAGCATCTGCTGCTCGCGGACGGCGCGGGGCAATCTCTTGGTGCCGCCAGCCATGGACCCTCCAATACGTACGAAGTACTAGACGTTACTCCACAGTAAGGTCCAGTACCGCGCAATCAGGCCCCGCATGCCCCCTTGAACCGAGCAACCGTCGCTGCGGCCTCGTCCACCTGAGCCGCCGCGAGGCGTCCCGTCGCCACCGCGTCTTCGAGATTGTCCAACACCGCGGGCACCTGATCGGTGGTGAGCCACAGCGCGACGTCGGCTCCCGCCACCAACGCCGCCTCGACCGCGTCGACGATCCCGAGTCGCGCCGTGATCGCCGCCATGCCGCTGAGGTCGTCGGTGAAGATCGGGCCGTCGAACGGAGCGGCACCGTATCCGACGCCATCGCGCAGCAACGCCATCGCCGCCGGGCTGATGCTCGCCGGCACACCCGGCTCCGTCAGTCCGGGCACATCGAGATGCCCGACCATGACACCGACGCCGGTGTTGTTCAGCGCCGCGAACGGCAACAGATCCTTTGCCTTCAACTCGTCGAGAGACGGCGTCGTCACCGCGCCGGTGTGCGAGTCGCCCGATCCCGAGCCGTGCCCGGGAAAATGCTTGATGACGGGCTTGACGCCCGCGTCCTCCAGACCACGCGCGTACGCCCCCGCGTACTCGATGACCACCTGCGGATCGTCGGAGAACGACCGATCACCGATGACGGAATCGTCGGGCTGTGCACTCACGTCGACCACCGGAGCGAAGTCGACGGTGACCCCGAGGTCCTTCAACCCCTGGCCGCGCGTCAACGCCTCCTGGTATGCCTGGTCCACCGACATCGTCTGTGCCAGCACTCGCGCCGACGGCGCCTCCCCCAGCAGATCCGCGACCCGCGAAACCCGTCCGCCCTCCTCGTCGATCGTGACCATCGGAGCCACCGCGGACGCATCGAGCACCTGCGGTACTTCCCGATTGCCGAGCATCGACTCGTCGGTCCAACTGCCGACGAAGATGCCGCCGACCTGCTCGGTGGACATGATCTGCACCGCGTCCGCAGTTCCGGTGACTCCGACGGTGAGGAGCTGCGCCAAACGCTGCCGCTCCGACAGTCCGTCGACGAACGCAACACACTCGTCGACGGGCGGGACCGGTTGCGGCACCGTCGTTTCGACGGCGGTGGTGGTCGGGGCAGGGGACTCCGACTGCGTCGACGCGACCTGCGCGGACTCGGTGGAGCACGAGACCAACAGGCCGACACCGACCGTCATCACCGCAGCGGACCGAACCGAAAACCGAAGTCGCATGGAAGACGACGGTAGCCGAGATGCGGGGTGCCGGTTTCGCCCCGGGGTGCGGGAGGGGTGGGGGTAATCTGGACGAAAGCGACATGAGGAGGAGCTCGACCATGACCGCAGACCTCATACTCATTGCCTACGACGGCTCCGACAATGCCAAACGCGCCATCGATTATGCAGGCCGATTTCTCACCACTTCTCGCGCGATCGTCGTCACCGCGTGGGAGCCGATGGTGCGTCAGGCCGCTCGAATGTCCGGCCTCTCCGGCGTCATGCAGCCCGAATGGGTGCCCGACGACGAGGCCGAGGACGTGGCGCTCACCGATGCGAAAGTGACCAACAGTGAGGGCGTCGCGCTGGCCGAGGCCGCAGGCCTGAAGGTGGAGGGCCAGTGCACCGAATGCACCACCGCCATCTGGAGCGCGATCGTGGAGAAAGCCGACGAGATGAACGTCGACATCATCGTCACCGGCACGAGGGGCACCACCGGTCTACGTGCGCTGCTCCAGAGTTCGGTGGCCGAGCACGTTCTGCGACACAGTCATCGACCCGTCCTGATCGTTCCTCCCGGCAAGTAACGCGTCCACCGGCCTCTTCTGGAGGTGCGAGTGATACCGTGATGCCCGCGTGGGGGTCCACCTCGCCCGCTTCTTTCCTGAGCCGACTGACTGGAGAACCGAGATGAAGTTTGCTGTCCCGGGTGTCATTGCCGCCGTCGTCGGAGCCGTACTGGGTGCGGGCGTCGTCTTCGGAGTCACCGCAGCTGCAGCCGACAACTCTCGTCCGGATATCGATCGCTCCGGAAACGCCGACTCGTCCTTGCTGAACCAGGTTGAGTACGGCAGCCGCTGACGCTGGTCGCTTTCGTGAATCGATGATCTCGGCCGAGCCGCTCGGCCGTAAATGGCTTTTCGGCGTCTCGATTCTGGCGTTCCTCCTCACTTTTCTGCAGGTCCCCGGCTTCACCGTCGCCGACACCAAGTACGACCTGGCTCAGAACCCCCTCGGATTTCTCGAACGCGCCTCCCATCAGTGGAACAGCGCAGCTCCGCTCGGCCAGGTGCAGAACCAGGCATACGGCTACTTCTTTCCGCACGGTGCGTTCTTCGCAGGCGGCGACCTGCTGTCGATCCCGCCGTGGATCACTCAACGCATCTGGTGGGCGCTGCTGCTCATCGCCGGCTTCTGGGGAATCGTCCGGCTCGCCGAAGCTCTCGGTATCGGCAGCCGCAGTTCCCGTCTGATCGCAGCGACGGCCTTCGTTCTCTCTCCGCGCGTGATCACCACCCTCGCGTCGATCTCCTCGGAGACGATGCCGATGATGCTGGCACCGTGGGTGCTGATCCCGATGGTGCGGTATCTCGTCGGGGACACTGCGAAACAGACGGCTCGACACACTGCGGCGCAATCGGCCCTCGCAGTGGCGTTGATGGGCGCGGTCAATGCCGTCGCCACCGCCGCCGCCGTCCTGGTGGCCGTGATCTGGATGCTGACGCATCGGCCGAACAAGCGGTGGTTCGTCTTCGGTGCGTGGTGGTCGGGCTTCCTGGCGCTCGCGACGCTGTGGTGGATCGTTCCACTGCTGTTGCTGGGCAAGGTCTCTCCACCGTTTCTCGACTACATCGAATCGTCCGGCACCACCACGCAGTGGACGTCGCTGACGGAGGTGCTGCGCGGCACCGGCAGTTGGACGCCGTTCGTGTCCCCCGAGCGAGTGGCCGGTGCCGTTCTGGTAACTCAGCCCGCGGCCGTTGTCGCGACGGGTCTGATCGCGGCTGCCGGAATCGCGGGCCTGGCGATGCGCTCGATGCCTGCCCGCGGCCGGTTGACGATCATGCTGTTCGTCGGTCTCGTCGGCCTCGGTGCCGGGTTCGTCGGCGATCTGGACGGTCCGTTCGCCGCTGCCGTCCGGGTGTTCCTCGATTCCGCAGGCGCACCGCTGCGCAACATCCACAAACTCGAGCCGGTCATTCGAATTCCGTTGGTGCTGGGCCTGGCTCATCTGTTGGCCCGAGTTCCGCTCCCGGGTTCCGCGCCGCGCACGCAGTGGCGATCGGCCGTCGCGCATCCCGAGAAGCACCCCATGATGGCGGTGACCGCACTGGTTCTCGTGGCCTTGACGCTGTCCACCTCACTGGCGTGGACGGGCAAGCTCGCGCCCCGGGGAGCGTACGAGGCCGTTCCGCAGTACTGGCACGACGCCGCGGACTGGCTCACCGAGAATGCCTCGGGATCGAGCCCCGACGGTTCCGACGCGCAGCGGGCCCTGATCGTGCCCGGCGCACCGTTCGCCCTGCAGACCTGGGGTCTGACCCGAGACGAACCACTGCAGGCTCTGGCCACCACGCCCTGGGCCGTCCGCGACGCCGTGCCGCTCACCCCGCCCGGTGCCATCCGCGCATTGGACTCCGTGCAACGGCTCTTCGCCGACGGTCGGCCGTCGGCCGGGTTGGCCGATACCCTTCTGGGCCAGGGCATCAGCTACGTCGTCGTGCGCAACGACCTCGATCCCGAGAACTCTCGATCCACCCGTCCGGCCTCGGTGCACCAGGTGCTCGACGGTTCGCCGGGACTCGAGAAGGTGGCCGAATTCGGTGAGGACGTGGCTCCGGGTCAGGTCGACGGCGTTGTGCTCGACGGTGATCTGCGACCGCCGTATCCGGCTGTCGAGATCTATTCGGTCGGCGATTCGGCAGGCATTCCCGCGTCCGGTCCGTACACCGTCGATCTCGACCGTGTACCGGTCGTCCAGGGTGGTCCGGAGTCGATTCTGCGCTCGAACGAGCTGCGGAACAACGGGATTCGCAATCCGGTGCCGTCGGGCCCCACTCTGCTGGCCTCGGATGCAGCTGCGGCGGGCATCGCCGTGGACTCGGTAACGGTGACCGACACCCCGATGAATCGCGAGACGGACTTCGGCCAGGTCGACAATCACAGTTCTGCCCTGCGGGCCGCCGACGAGCCGCGACGTTCGCTCAACGAGGTGTCCGATTACCCGGTGTACGGGGCAGAGACCGTCGATGCCGAGTGGGAGGGCGCGACCCTGACGGCGTCGAGTTCGGCGTCGGACGCCACGCAGATCGGTGGGAGCGCCCCCGGCAGCGGTGTCGCCGCCGCGGTGGACGGCGATCTTGCCACCAGCTGGATCAGCAACGGGATCGAACGTGCTGTGGGGCAATGGCTTCAACTGGACTTCGATACGCCGGTGCGCGGCGGGCTGCTGCGCATGCGCACCAGCCCGGGGACGATCGGCGACCCGGTCAAGTGGGTGGAAATCACCACCCCGAACGGCTCGACGGCGGCACGCGTCGACGAGCCGGGTGAGCCGATGACGGTGTCACTACCGGGCGGTGAGACTCCGTGGCTGCGCATCACCGCGAAGTCGACGGTGGACGGGACCCGGGGCAGCCAGTTCGGCATCAGCGAGGTGTCGGTGGACGACTACTCCGACCGGGACAACCCGAAACAGGTACCGATCGTGCACCGCGCGGTGCTGCCTGCGACTCCCTCCAGGGCGGGCGTCGACGCCTGGGAACTGGGCCAGGAATTCCCCGGCCGCTCCGGCTGCCTCGACACCGAGGATCGAATCCGTTGCAGCAGTGGATTGTCCAAGTCGCCCGAGGAACTGGGCCGCTTCTCGCGCACGATCGACGTGCCGATGGGTACCGCGGTCATTCCGGATCTGACGGTACGCGCGCGGCAGTCCCCCGAACTCGAAGCGCTACTGGCGCAACCGGGGCGGCCGTTGGCCAGCGGGGCGTCGGACGTCGCGGACCTGCACGGCTCGGCGTTCGCCGCGACCGACGGCGATCCGCGCACGTCCTGGACAGCGCCGGAGAAGTCGATCACCGATCGCGCGGGAACCGACCCCACTCTGACCATCGAATTGCCCTCTCCCACACTGGTGGACGGGCTCGAGCTCAGCCCCAGCCTCGGCGCACTTCCGGCGCACCCCACCCGGGTCGCGGTCAACCTCGGCAACGGGCCGATGGTGCGCGACGTCGACACCGACGGTTCGACGACCCTCGACCTCGCGCCGTACGTGACGGACAGGATCGTTCTGTCGATCGTGGACTGGGACGGCGTACTGGACCGAAACTCGTTGGGCTTCATCCAGTCTCAACCACCCGGCTTCGCCGAAGTGACGCCGCTGTCCGGTGGTGAACCGATCGGCGCACCGTACGACGGCGACCGCGAGATCACCGTGGACTGCTTCGCAGGCCCCATCGTCTCCATCGCCGGGCAGACGGTGCGCACGTCAGTGACGGCCACCGCGGACCAGTTCCGTTCCGGCGAGCCACTGAAGGCGTCGGTGTGCGATGCCGACACCCCGGTGAACGAGAACTTCGTCAACCCGGTATCACTTCCCGAGGGACGCCAGGACGTGGTGGTCGAGCCGGGTGCGTCGTTCTTCGTCGACGGTATTCGGTTGCGCACCATGCCTATTCCGGCCGAGTGGCCGACGGGATCGGCACCGCAGGCCGCCAGGACCACCGCCTGGAGCCCCGATCACCGCGAGGTGACGCTGACCTCCGCGACGGAGGACCGCTTGCTGGTCATCCCGGAAAGCAACAACAGTGGTTGGCGCGCAACCACACCCGGTGGCGTCGAACTCTCCCCGGTCGTGGTCGACGGGTGGCAACAGGCCTGGATCGTTCCGGCCGGGGCGTCGGGCACGATCTCGTTGGATTTCGCTACCGATCGCTGGTACCGACTCGGAATCTTCGGCGGGCTGCTCCTGCTGATCCCGCTGCTGTTCGCAGCGCTGCGTCGGCCACGTAGTGCGCCGAATCCGAGCCCATCACCGCGGCCGTGGCAGAGCGTTCCGGCCGCAGTCGTTGCGCTGCTCGGAGCAACGATCGTATTGGCCGGGATCGCCGGTGCGGTCACCGTGGCCGTGATCGGCATCGGCGCGGTGCTCGTGGATCGCCGCTACGGACGCACGGTCTCCTCACGTGTATCGGTCTGCGTTGCAGGCGGATTCACACTGCTGGCTCCAGCACTGCTCTCGCTCGGACCGTGGCGATCTCCCGATGGGTACGTCGGCGGGTCCTACTGGGTGCAGCTGGCGTCCCTGATCGGAATCGTCGCGTTGGCGATCACGGCGATACGGAAGCCGTGACCGCTTTCTTGCGGGATGCCAGGCGTCGTCGAGCAGGGTCTTCCACCAGCGCGTAGCTCGCCGCTGCCACCGGAATCGACAGTGCAAGAGTCACCGGCAAGACGAACCACATCCCACCCGAGAACGGGATGATGCCGAACACCGGGAACACGACGGCGAGCACGGCCAGGTGCCAGATGAACAATCCGTACGACCAGCGGCCCAGCGTCAGCATCACCGGATGCTCGAGGAAGCGATGCCGTCGACCGTCCTCGGCGAGAATCAGTGGGGCGAGCATCGCGAAGGCCAGTATCGCGCCGAGCAGGATCTTGATCTCGAACTGCCAGGCCGCCGGACGCACCAAGCCCTGCGGACCCGCCAGAGGAGTCGCCGACAAGGCGAACGCGGCAACCGCGATAGACGACATGACAAATCGGCGACGAGCCAGCCGATGCACCCAGGTCGGTGGCCCCACCGAGACCTCGGCGAGCAGCATCCCAGCCGCGAACCACGGGAAGTAGCCGGGGAGCCAGTTGTCATGGTGAATGCCGTCGGGGGTCGACACCGGAACGAATGCCCACGACAGGGTCAGCACCGCAGCACCCAAGATGACCGGTATACGACGGGCGGCGGCCGCACCGCGCAGGCGCACCATGAGCCAAGCGAACACCGGCAGCAGGAGATAGAAGGCGATCTCGACCGACAGCGACCACATCTGCGTCAACCCCTGGGTCAGGGTCAGGGGCACGAACACCTGAGTGAACGACAGGTTCGCCAGCCACACGCGGTAGTCACCGCCTGCATCGGGAAGAAACAGCAGGATCAGCAGCACGCCGACCCAGTAACCGGGCAGAATCCTCGCGAACCGCGAACGGAAATAGCGGCCGAGCGGCTGGGCACTCCGATGACCGCGGGCCGCCGCCGCGTGCGGACGCCACAGCAGGAATCCCGACAGCGAGAAGAAGATCGCCACAGTGAGGTCGAATCTTCCCCAGACATGACCCAGGATCGGCGACGTCGCGCCACCGGTCTGAAAGGCCACGTGGGTGACAACGATTCCGATACACGCGACGGCACGCATCCCCTCGAGGGACGGAACGAACCCACGAAGCGGGACAACGCTTGCCGAAAGGGTCTGTGTGCTCATGGTGGCCTCAAGTGTGCCGTGTCGAACCGGCGCAGACGAGACCGGTGCCACTGTCGACTGTTACTGTCACCTGCGACGTGTCGTAATAAATCGGGCATCGGGTCGGGGCGAACGTGTTTCCCGCCCGCGGTGTCTTCCATGAAGCGGTCAACTAAGGAGATACAGCATGGCGGAGCGCTCAGGGCCGAGCCGGATACTTGCCCTCGTACTCATCGGCTTGGGCGCGTTTCTGGTGGTCGCCGCCATCCTCATCCCCACCTACACCATTTCGGCGCTCGAGAAGACGCCGTTGGACCTCGAAGTCACCACCGTCTCCACCGGTGAGGGCAGCGTGCTGAACGCGAGTTCCCTTGCAGCAGGTCGCGCAGTGGTCGACCAGAACGTTCCCCTCGTCTCCCAGCGATTCGTCACCGTCGAGGATCCCTCCGACGCCGACATCATGACGCTGCAGGCAGGCCAGACTCTGCGTCGCAGCGACAAGCAGGCCGACACCGGACTGCTCACCGCAAGCGTCGACCGCGTCACCATCGACCGCAAGACGTCGATGCCCGTCGAGAGCCCGATCGGCACCATCCAGGTGGCAGGCAACGCGCCCGCCGAAGAGGTGGCCCACACCGGACTGCAGTACAAGTTCCCGTTCAACTCGGAACAGAAGAGCTACCCGTACTTCGACGTCAATGCGCGTGCGACCAAGGACATCGACTTCGTCGAGGCAACCGAGATCAACGGCACGCCGGTGTACCAGTACCAGCAGACCGTCGGCCCCGTCGATCTGTCGACCGTGGTGAACCTGCCGACCAACAAGGTCACCCTGCCCGCCGACACCTGGGGTGTCGAGGGTGGAGCCGCGCCGGTGACGATGACCCGCTGGTACGAGAACACCCGCACCCTGTGGGTCGAGCCCGAGACCGGCGTCGTCGTCAAGGGCGAAGAGCAGATTCACCAGTACTACGGACGTGAGGCGGGCCGGCCCGAGGTCGACGTTCTCAACGCTCCGATCACGTTCGACGAGAACACGGTCGAATACCAGATCCAGCAGGCCAAGGACGGCCAGGATCAGATCTCGCTCTTCGGCCGTACCGTCCCGATCATCGCCGGAATTCTCGGTGTCATCTCGCTGATCGCCGGAGTGTTCCTGCTCCTGCGCGGTGGCAACGGTGGACACCGTCAGCCGGCCCGAGCGGACAACACTCCGCGACCGACCCCCGGTGGCGGAACCGCTCCCGCTCCGTCGAGCAACCGTGATTGGACGACGGATCGCACGGAAGAGATTCCGAGGACGAACCTCAACAAGGAGTAGGTGCGCTACGCAGGAGTGGAGCCTGCGGAACGACCCGGTTGGTCAGTGGCGTGGTTAGGTGCCCGTGGGGGCACCTAACCACGCCACTGGTGTTTTCTCAGGCGGTCGAGAGAATCCCGTAGTGGTGGGGTTGCCGCATCAGGACGAGGTCTTTGCGTCGTACGACGTTGGTCGGGTACGGCCCGTCGAGGTTGGTGGTGTCGATAACGCTCGTCGCGTGGCCGGGTTCGGATGCATCGACGATGGCTTCCGTTCGAGGAAATGCGAATGTGTCCGGCCCGAACACTCCGCTGTGTCCGGTGATTCCGCGGTCGAGGTCGACGGCATTCGCGAAAGCGAAGTAGACGTTGTTCTCGCCGGCGCGCACGCGCATATGGTGCCAGTGGGTGGCGTCGGGCCCGGTGAGAACCTCGGCGGCGAGCGGAATCTCGGTTCCGGGGTGCGATCCGACGAAGGTACCCGCCAGTGCGGATGGGCAGACGATCAGATCGCACCCGCGCAGCGCGAGCACTCGGCCCGATTCCGGTAGCAGCGCATCGTTGCCGACGAGGAGACCGACTCGTCCCAGGGGCAGATCGACGACCGCCCAGGTGTCGCCGGCGTCGAACAGCGGCGCATGCTCCGCGGACAGGTGGATCTGTCTGTAGGTTGTGCGGGCTCCGTCGGTTCCGAGCAGGACGGCCGAGTTGTACACCCGCTCGGTGTCGGTGTCGCGCTCGGCGATGCCGACGACGATCGACATGCCGTGCCGAACCGCGAGGTCCGCGATCCGTGCGAGCGAGGGCCCGTCGGCGGTCTCGGCGACGTCGCGAGGCGGTCGAGCTGCCGAGACCGGTCCGGTGATCGACAGCTCGGGAAAGACGACGAGATCCGTTGTGCCGGAGACCTGTTGGATCCAGGCATCGATGTCCGCGAGGTTGCTCTCGACCGATGTACCCGGCGTGCATTGCACCACGGTCACCGCAGAGGTCTCGCCTGCGGGCAGCGGCGAGTGGCCGTACAGGGTGAAGAAGTCCAGAGGGTTCCAGGTGTACGTGTTCGTCTGGAGTTCCCGATACAGCTCAGGTCGACGCGCGGGCCCGCACTCGCGGGTACGCCGAATGTCGATCTCGGCGGCGACGATGCCGTTGCCGACGTCGATCCGGCCGGTGACGGTTCCGTCGGGCTCGATGATGCATGTGCCGCCACTGAATTGGACCGTCCGTTCGAGTCCCCATCGATTGCTCTCGATGACGTAGCAGTTGTTCTCGAAGGCTCGACTGATCCAGTAGGGAGCCGGAGTTCGCTCGGCCAGCCAGTTGCTGATGTGGCAGATCACGTCGGCGCCTTGCAGTGCGACCACCCGAGCGGTCTCCACGAAGTGCAGATCCATGCAGATCAGCATCGCGATTCGGCCGAGCCTGGTCTCGAACACCTGATGGCCCAGGTTCCCCGGAGCTGCCCATTTGGGCTCGGCGATGTACGGGTGCGTCTTGCGATGGGTACCGATGATTCCCTGGGGTCCGATGAGAACTGCGCTGTTGTAGAACAACCCGCTTGTCGGATCGACTTCCGGCATCCCCAGCACGATGTAGCAATCGCGACGGGCCGCGATCTCGACGAACGTATGGGTGGTGGGCCCGGGGATCTGCTCGACGACGGTCGATGCCTCCTCGGGATCATGGAAACAGTAACCGGTGGTGGCCATCTCGGGCGTGGTGATCAATTCGGCTCCGTCGGAGGCGGCCTTGTCGACCAGCTCTGCCAGCGCGGCGACATTCGCGTCCTTGGCGAACAGTGTGGGTTCGAACTGGATGGCCGCTGCGGTGAATGTCATGACGTCACAGTCCTTTCGATTGTCGGAGCTTCGGTGGAGACAGGTGGTTCGTAGTACTTCCCCCGCGTTGCCATCGTCAGTGGGATGTAGATGATGGGCCCGAGGAGCATCGCGATGAACGAGGCGTAGTACGACGGGTAGAGACCGAACACGCCGAGTCCGCCCACGGCCACGCCTGCCGCCATGGCGAAAATGCCACAGGGGTTCCAATTACGCACTCGCCCTTCGCGGAACTCGATGTTGTTCCGCGGTGCGAGGCCGAGCATTCGTCGGCAGACGAAGTAATCGGCGAGCAGAATGAAGATCCAGGTGTTGGTCATGATCCCGGTGACGGCCAGGAACTTGTCGGTGTACTGCAGGATG
Organism: Rhodococcus sp. 05-340-2; assembly: GCF_002258915.1. NCBI lineage: Bacteria > Bacillati > Actinomycetota > Actinomycetes > Mycobacteriales > Nocardiaceae > Rhodococcus > Rhodococcus sp. 05-340-2. The sequence continues at coordinate 151,329 of NZ_NOYU01000039.1, read as the reverse complement.
TTGACCGGGTAGCAGAGCACGCCGACGACGAGTAGCGCGACCATCCACCACTGGCGTCCGACCTTGCGGGGCGAGAGCACGTCCCAGGCGTTGGACAGTGCCAGCGACCCGGAGTACAGGTTCATCACGTTGATGCGCACCTGGGTGACAACGGCGAAGATCACGCCGAGCAGTCCCATCACGACGGCAAAATACAGCCCAGGATCGGTGGCCGAAAGTTCTGGTGTGGCAGTGCTTCCGGTGAAGTGGCGCAACATGGTGAAGCCGAGGAAGACACCGAGGATCATCACCACGACGATCATGAGCAGCTCCGCGAGCATGAGCCCCGCGGTGCCCACGTAGCCGACGCTCTTCTTGACGAAACGTCCGTAGTCGGTGGCGATGAGAGCCTGGAACACCACCTGTCCGTTCGCAAGACTGAACGCCTGCCACATCGCGGTTGCGGTGAACCCGCCGGTGGCTTCCCATTGGCCCGGCCCCACCAGGACGTATCCACTGGCCAGCATGTACATGCCGATGGCGAACAGAATCAGGAAGATCGGCATACCGAACCGCTGCAGAATGTTCATCGAGTGCATTCCACGCCAGGAGAAGAACAGCGCAACGAGGGCGACCAGTGCGAACACCACTGTCGCCCAGGCAGAGTTGATGTCGATGCCGGCGAGTTCGCTGAGGCCGTGCGAGACGATGCTGCCCTCGAATATGAAGTAGAAGACGTAGTTCACGGCGTAGACGAGCGAGGCCACGGCCGATCCTTTGGTGCCGAAGCCGAGTCCGCGGGTGAGCAGTGGCAGCGACAGGCCTTCCTGGCTGGCAATACGCATGATCAGGCTGCCGACCAGCGTTGCGCCGATCACCATGTAGGCGACGGGGATCAGGAACATCGGCCACCCCACCAGGAAGCCGATCTGGCCGCCGAGCGCGAACCAGAACATCGCGGTGACGTTGCCGGTGAGCACCAGCAGGATCGCCGGCCGTCGCCATCGTTGATCGTCGGGCACGCGAGAGGTTGCGTAACTTTCGATCTGGTCGTCGAGGCTGGTCGCTGGCCCCTCGAAGTACTTCTTCATGTTCATGAACTGGTGTCCACTTCGGTTCGCGGTGAGAGCGCTGGCTGCGCTGCATCGGAACAATACTTTCCGTGGACACTATTGCAACGTGAAACATGTTAAAAGGAGATCACGAAAGTTCACGACCAGGCGAGGGACTGCCGAAGTCGAGCAAATGCCGGAACCCGGCAACGATCACAGGGTGACCGAGGACGCCTTCGCGTTGGTCTCGAGAGAACGCAGCAAGGATTGCAACTGCTCACGTTCGGATTCGGACGGAAACACGGTGGCCGCGACTGCTTCCATGACCGGAGCCGCCTCGTCGTACTTGGCGCGCCCACGCGCGGTCAGGCGAATGAGCACCTGACGACGATCCACGGTGCCGGTACGACGGTGCACGAGATTGTTGGAGACCAGCCGGTTGACGGCCTTGGTCAGCGTCGGCGGCGCGAGCAGCGCGAACTCCGCGGTTTCGGCCATCGTGTGGCCTTCGCCGTCCGACAGCAACGACAGCACCCGCCACTCCTCGAGATCGAGCTCCCACGGGACGAGCGCACCGCGCAGCCGATCCGAGACGGCGCGCTCGACGACGGTGAGCAAACGAGCGGCCGAACCAGCCTCGTCGTGATTCACGCGATCATGCCCCTCTGCTCTTACCTCGCCTGCGGCGCTACAGTCTCCTCAGCGATTCTAGGGCGAAGCGAGCAGCGAATCGACACGGATCGGACGGACAGCACGATGAACAGCGATCGGTTCGACACGTTTCGCGTCGGTCTGATCTTTCCGATGTCCGGACCGTTCGGCCTGGTCGGCCCGTCGAGTGAACTGTCGGCCCAGCTGGCACGGGACGAACTCAATGCCGCCGCCGGTGTACTCGGCCGGCGCGTCGAACTGATCTCGATCGACGGTGGTCGCGACCCGGCCGCCGTCGCCCACGAGGTCTCGACCCTGCTCGACGCAGGCACCCTCGACGCAGTCGCGGGGATGCACACCTCGGCAGTCCGTCGGGCCGTGATTCCGGTGGCCACGAACCGAATCCCCTACGTCTACACGTCCCTGTACGAGGGCGGTGACCGCTATCCGGGCCTGTTCATCACCGGCGAGACACCCACCAACCAACTCGTCCCGGCACTGGACTTCCTGGTCCGCGAGTTCGGACGCAGACGGTGGGCAATCGTCGGAAACGACTACGTCTGGCCGCGCAAGAGCGCCACCATCGCGGCCGCCCGGCTACGGGAACTCGGGGCCAGCGTGGTGCACGCCGAGTTCAGGCCGGTCGGCAGCACCGACTTCGCCACCTCCGTCGGCGCGCTCGAACGATCAGGGGCCGACGGTGCCGTCGTTCTGCTCCTCGGCGACGACGCGGTGTACTTCCATCAGCAATTCGCTGCAGCGGGACTCGACGTCCGATGCGTTCGGCTCAGTCCGCTGATGGACGAGAACATGTTGATCGCGGCAGGCGGAGAGAACACACACGGGCTCTATGTCGCCTCGGGATACTTCGAAACACTGGCCACCGAAGACAGTTTGGGATTCTCCGGCCGATTCGCCCGTGCGTTCGGCGTCGACGCGCCGATCGTCGGTGCTCTGGGGCAATCGTGTTACGAGGGCATCAAGCTGCTGGGTGCACTGGTGAACAGGGCCGGCACCACCGATGTGGGCGTCATCGAATCCATCTCCGATTCGGTGTCGTTCACCGGTGCCCGCGGTCGACTGTCCCTGTCCAACGGCCATGTCTCGCAGCCGATCTACTTGGCGCTGGCCGGCGAGGTCGACTTCGAGATCCTCAGCGAGATCAGACCCGCGAAGGACTGACGCGGTTCCCCCACAACACCAACCCACACACCACCACCATGGTCACCGCGGCAGTCACTGCCGCGACGACGACGAACTGCGCGAGCGTCGACGCCACGAACAGCAACAGCAATACCTCGACGCCGAGGGCGAACCAGGCGACGAGAGCGAGGTGGGTGCGTTCGCCCGCGATGGCCCACAGCAACGCGCTCTGCAGCACGGCCAGGCACGCACCCTGCAGCACGAACAGCCAGACGTACTCCTGCACACCGGAATACGTATCGCCCACCACCAACGGCAACAGCGGAGACGCCAGTGCACCGCCGATAACCAGAACCGTACCGAGCCCCGCGACGACGGCCAGAGCCGATCGCACAGCGGAGGCAGAATGCAGCGGGTTCGCCATCCGCGGATACAGCACGACACCGACGGCCTGCGGCAACCAGAACGCCGCCTTGGACGCGACGGCTCCGACGGCGTACAGCCCGGCCTCGTTGGAGCTGAGCAGCGTGCGCGCCAGCACCAGATCCAGCGCGGACATCGCGATCAACACCAACTGCACCTGAGAGGCCTGCAGCACGGCCAGAACGGTGACCTTGGTTTCCGACACCGAGTTCACCGGCACCCCGGCCGTCCACCGCGCACCGAGCGCCACCACGCCGATACCCGCGGCCGTGGCCAACAGAACCGAACCGGGCCCACCGCCGAGCACCAACACCAGCACGGCCGGAGCCACCTTGCCGAAGCCGGCGGCGGCCAACACGACACTCAGGGCTCCGAAGCGCCCACGCCCCTGCAGCAAGCCCTGTTCGGCGGCCAACAACACCAGCACCGGCGCAGCGATGACCGCCGACACGGTCGCCGCCATCGAGACGTCCATGGCCGCGGACAGTGCGGGGGCCAGTGCCAGGGCGAGGACCCCGACCACCGCCGCACACCGATACCCCACTGTTCGCAGTTCACGAGAACTGCGCCCGCGCACCACTTCACGCGCAACGACGGACTGCAACGCCAACGCCGGAACCGCGAGAACCAATTGCGCAGCAAGCAGACTCGCGAATTCTCCGTAGCCCTCGACGCCGAGCATCCGGCTCGCGAGAACCTGCAGCAGGTATGCCGCAACGTTCGCGAACATCGAACCGGCGGTCACCATCCCCATCCCGGCGACCGAGGCACCCGCCGTGTGGTCTGCCTCGGACGAGGCGCGGAAAGACATGAGCCCACGGTATAGGGTGCCGATCATGGCGTGGTCGAGGTCGAGGTGGACACCGCCGCTCTACAGCCTGCTGCTCGCCGTGGTGATTCTCGGCCCGCTGCTCGGCCCCGGCTATCTCCTGCTGCGCGACGCCGTCAGCACTCCCCGTTCCTACTTCACCGACTCGGCCTGGGGAATCGCCGACGCGGCCGCGCGGGCCGTTCCGCAGGACGCCGCTATTGCCGCGCTGACGACGGTGTTCGACGGTGGCCTGGTGGTCAAGACGATTCTGCTGCTGGCCCTGTGGCTGACCGGATGGGGCGCGGCCGTCATGGCGCAGAAGGTACTGCCGACAGCCCCACTACCCGCGCTGCTCGTTGCATCGACGGTGGCGGTGTGGAACCCCTATGTCGCCGAGCGACTGCTGCAGGGGCATTGGAGCCTGCTCGTCGGCTATGCCGCCCTGCCGTGGACCGTGGTCGCCGCGCTCGCCGTCCGGCAGAGTCGTTCCTGGTGGGCGCTCGCAGTCTGTCTCGCTGCTGCCGGGCTCACCCCCACCGGCGCGTTGCTCGCCGCGACCATCGCCCTGGTGGTCCTCGCCCTCCCCGGGGGTGCCCGACGCGGCCTGCGCGTGGTCGGGGCCCTCGGACTGGCGGCGGTGGCGTCGGCACCGTGGCTGGTGGCGACGGCGGTATCCGGCGGTGGCGTCGAGCAGACGGATCCGGCGGGGTGGGCGGCGTTCGCGGCTCGTGCCGAGCCCGGCCTCGGTACCCTCGGCTCCCTGGCCGGCCTCGGCGGAATCTGGAATTCCGATGCTGTACCCGCCTCTCGTACAAGCATTTTCGCGTTCGTGGGCACGGCGCTGCTGCTGACCGTCGTCGCGTCCGGGGTGCGGCCGCTCATCAGGCGCCGAAGAAATCCGGTGATCCTGGGACTCGCTGTCGTTGCGTTGCTTGCCATTGCAGCTCCTGCGCTGGCAGCGACGGGACCGGGGCTGGCAGTCGCCCGGGCGCTGGGCGAGACGGTGCCCGGTGCCGGTCTGCTCCGGGACTCGCAGAAATGGGTCGCGCTGGCGATGCCGATCTATGCGTTGGCCGCCGCGGCTGCGTTTACTCCCCGGCGTCGACCGAATCCGGTGCAACCAACCGCGCTGAGCGCGGTCCAGCGCACCCGATTCGGCAGCGCCGTTGCGATACTGGCCCTGCTGATCGCACTACCCGACCTGGCCTGGGGCGTCGGGAACTCGATGCGGCCGGTGGCGTACCCGGCGTCCTGGCAGGCGGTCGCAGACGAAGTGCAGGGCAGCGCAGGCGATGTCGCGGTACTACCGGCCGGGATGTTCCGCCGCTTTCCGTACAGCGGCAGTGCTCCCGTTCTCGATCCTGCGCCGCGGATGCTGCCGTTGGACGTGTTGCAGACCGGCGAGCTCATCGTCGCGGGCGGCACGGTGCGGGGTGAGGGGGCGCGCGCGACAGAGGTCCAGAATGCGCTGCTCGCAGGCGAATCCATGAACGTGATCGCACAGCTGGGTGTCGGCTGGGTACTGGTGGAGAACACCACCCCCGGCGAGCTCGGCGAATCCTCGCAGACACTGAACTCACTGGACATCGCGTACTCCGACGAGGAGCTCACGCTCTACCGCGTGCCGAATCCGACGATCGTCGACAAGCGCCCGGAAACGGCCGTCGTCGTTGCCCACCTCGCCTGGGCACTGCTACTTCTCGGCGGACTAGCGGTAGGACTGCTGGGCCGAATCCGAGTGCTGCGCACCCACCAGCCCTGACGACCACGAGCCACGCGTCGTCGCGTCGAGCACCGAGTAGACACCTTCTGCGCATTGCTCCCAGGAGAACTCCCCTGCGCGCACTCGCGCCTTCTCGCCCAGGCGAGTTCGGGCTTCGGCGTCCTGCAGCAGCTCCGAAACGGCAGCGGTCAGACCGGAGACGTCCCGGTCCTCTTCTCCATCCGAAAGCCCGCCCACCAGCACTCCGGTGACGCCGTCGATGATCGAATCGGTGAGGCCCTTGGAACTTCGGTAGCCGACGGTCGGCACGCCGTGCTGAGCTGCCTCGACGACCGCCAGACCCCAACCCTCCTTGCGGGACGGCATCACGTGCACCCAGGACCGGCCGAGCAGCGCGTGCTTGCGGTCCTCGTCCACATGACCGTGGAAAGTGACGAATCGATCGATCCCCAGTTCACTCGCGTAGTCGCGGAGGTTCTGCTCCCACCAACCGCCGCCGATGATGTCGAGGTGGATGTTCGGAATTCGGCCGCGCAGCGCAGCCACGGCGTCGAGCGCGTCCTCGATCTGCTTGTGCGGAACCAACCGGGACAGCACGGTCAGCGACGGGTGCGCGGTGCGGGTGCTCTCGTCACCCTCGGCCACCGCCAGGGGAATCTCGTCGGCTCCGTTGCGCACCACGGCGATGCGCTCGCGGTCGACGCCCAGTGCGACCAACTCGTCCGCGGACGGCAACGACACCGTCAGGTACTGATTGCGGCGGTGGACTCTCGGGGACACGGTCGATTCGAGCCACCACCCGAGCTTGGCCATGAGCGGACCCGCGACCGGCCACTGCTCGCGGTGGCAATGGTGAACCAGCAATGTCACCGGTACGCCGAGCGCGGCACGTGAGAAGAAGGGAATGCCGTTCTGGGTGTCGATCACCGCGTCGGGTGCAATGCCTTTGAGCGGGCCGAAACCGAGCCGTCCGGCTGCGATGGCGGCCAGGGCGCGGGGATACACCGACAGGCGTCCACCACCGCGACTGATGCGAATCCCGTCGACGGTCTCTTCGGCGGGAGCTCCGGGGTACGACGCCGTCCTCAGCGTGACGCGGACGCCGCGTCGAGCCAGACCTGCGCCCACCTGCTCGAGGTATCGCTCACTGCCGCCGCCCTGCGGGTGCCCGGTATCGCGCCAGCACAGCAACAGAACCTCGCGCACAGCCCGCTTCACCCAATTTCCGCATGTTCGTTTCTCGACCGCCGTCGATTACCGTTGCCACAGTAACCGCTAGGGTTCGTCTTCGTGACTTCCGCCGTGACACGTCTGTTCGCCTCTCGCGCGACACTGCGCCGCTCGGTGAGTCTGCTGAAGGACTTCGGACACGAGCAGAGCGCTCCCGACATCTTCTACGGCGCACTTGCCCGCGATTCCGTGGAGCTGATCGGCGACCTGTATCGGGGCCTGACCGGCACCGACATGTCCGCGGCGACCGTATTGGACGTGGGCGGCGGACCCGGATACTTCGCCGAGGTCTTCGGTGCGAGCTGCGCGCGCTACCTGCCCGTCGAGCCCGACGCTTCCGAGATGCACGCGGCGGGTCTGCAGATTCCCGGTTCGGTGCGCGGCTCCGGGATGGCACTACCGTTCCGTGACAACAGTGTCGACATCTGCTTCTCGTCGAACGTCGCCGAGCACGTCCGCGAGCCGTGGACCATGGCCGAGGAGATGCTGCGGGTCACCAAGCCCGGCGGGTTGACGGTCCTCTCGTACACCATCTGGTTCGGTCCGTTCGGCGGCCACGAGACCCGGCCCTGGCATTACCTCGGCGGCGAGTACGCGGCCCGCCGCTACGCCCGCACCACCGGTCACGAACCGAAGAACCGATTCGGCGAATCACTGTTCGACATCAGCGCAGCAGACGGATTACGTTGGGCACGAAGCACTCCCAACGCGACGCTACTGGCCGCATTCCCGCGCTACCACCCCCGCTGGGCATGGTGGATGATGCGCGTTCCGGTACTCCGCGAATTCCTCGGCAGCAACCTCGTCCTCGTCCTGAAACCGAACACATAGCCTGGAACGATGACGGCACTCGCACTCGACATCGGCGGCACCAAGATGACGGCGGCACTCGTCGGCGACGACGGGCGGCCGGAGAATCCGGTCACGGTGCCGACGCCCGAGTCCGATGTCTGGGCCGCCTGCGCCGAGATGCTTCGAAACACGGTCGAATCCGCGACTGTCACTCGGATCGGCGTCGCCTGCTCCGGTCCGGTGGATCTCGAGACAGGGTCGGTCGCACCGATCAACATCGACGAGTGGAAGACCGGCTTCGGTCTGCGCGATCACATCGCCGAGGTCTTCCCCGAAGCCGACATCCGCCTCGCGATGGACGGCAGCGCAGCGGCACTCGGTGAGCACCGCTTCGGTGCCGCCGTAGGAGTTCCGGACGTGCTGAGTCTGGTGGTGTCGACCGGCATCGGCGGTGGGTTGGTACTGGGCGGGAAGATCGTCGCCGGTGCCAGCGGTAACGCCGGGCACATCGGCCACATCGTCGTTCCCGGTTCGACGACGCCCTGCGCGTGCGGCGGAATCGGATGCGTGGAAACGGTCTCGAGTGGGCCGTCGGCGGTGCGATGGGCGCGCGAGCTGGGTTGGACCGGCAGCACCGGAACCGAATTGGCCGCCGATGCGGCCGCCGGGGAGCCGGTCGCCATCACCTCGCTGCAGCGCGCCGGAGTGGCACTGGGTCAGGCGATCGCGTCGGCCGTCGCACTGGTGGACGTACGCATGGTGGTGATCGGTGGTGGCTTCGCTCAAGCCGGCCCGCCGCTGTGGAATCCGATTCAGGAGTCGATCGCGCTGCACGCGCGTCTGAAATTCCTCAACGGTCTGCAGGTGGTACCCGCTGCTCTGGGTGGACTCGGCACCTTGGCCGGGGCAGCGGCGCTCACTGCCTGACCGGGCTTACCCACACAGCCAGAACGGGGCCCACCCCTCGGTGAGCCCCGTTCTGTGTCGTGAATACTACGCGCCCAGGCGCTGCTTGAGGGCGTCGAATTCGTCCTGAATTCCGGTGGGCAGTTTCTCGCCGACGAAGTCGAACCACTCCTGGATCAGCGGGATTTCGGCCTTCCACTCGTCGGAGTTCACCGCGAGTGCCTCGGCCACGTCCTCGACGGTGGTGTCGAGTCCGTCGATGTCGAGTGCCTCGGCGGTGGGGACCACACCGATCGGCGTCTCGATGCCTGCGGCCTTGTGCTCGATGCGCTCGACGATCCACTTGAGCACGCGCGAGTTCTCACCGAATCCGGGCCACAGGAAGCGCTTGTCGTCGCCGCGACGGAACCAGTTGACGTAGAACACCTTCGGCAGCTTCGACTCGTCGGCGTTCTTGCCGAGGTCGATCCAGTGCTGGAAGTAGTCGCCGACGTTGTAGCCGAGGAACGGCAGCATGGCCATCGGGTCGCGTCGGACGGTTCCGACGGTGCCCTCGGCGGCAGCGGTCTGCTCGGAGCCGACGGTGGCCCCCATGAACACTCCGTGCTGCCAGTCACGAGCTTCGGTGACCAGCGGAACGGTGGTCTTGCGACGTCCACCGAACAGGATCGCCGAGATCGGCACGCCCTTCGGGTCGTCCCACTCGGGAGCCATGGACGGGCACTGGGCCATCGGCACGCAGTAGCGCGAGTTGGGGTGCGCGGCATCGGTTCCGGACTCGGGGGTCCAGTCGTTGCCCTTCCAGTCGATCAGGTGCTCTGGCTTGCCTTCGAGGCCCTCCCACCACACGTCGCCGTCGTCGGTCATGCCGACGTTGGTGAACACCGAGTTGCCCTGGTCGATGGTCTTCATCGCGTTGGGGTTCGAGTCCCAGTTGGTACCCGGTGCGACGCCGAAGAAGCCGTATTCGGGGTTGACGGCGTAGAGACGACCGTCCTCACCGAAACGCATCCACGCGATGTCGTCACCGATGGTCTCGGCACGCCAGCCCGGGATGGTCGGCTGAATCATCGCGAGGTTGGTCTTGCCACACGCGGACGGGAACGCCGCGGCGATGTAGTAGGCCTTGTCCTCGGGCGAGATCAGCTTGAGAATCAGCATGTGCTCGGCGAGCCAGCCCTCGTCGTGAGCCATCGCCGACGCGATACGCAGCGAGTAGCACTTCTTGCCGAGCAGGGCGTTGCCGCCGTAGCCGGATCCGTAGCTCCAGATCTCACGATCCTCGGGGAAGTGCGTGATGTATTTGGTGTCGTTGCACGGCCACGGCACGTCGGCCTGGCCCTCGGCGAGCGGAGCGCCGAGGGAGTGCAGCGCCTTGACGTAGAAACCGTCGTCACCGATCTTGTCGAGTGCGGCCTGGCCCATGCGGGTCATCACGCGCATCGAGACGACGACGTACTCGGAGTCGGTGAGCTCGACGCCCAACTTGGGGTCGGCCGCGTCGAGCGGGCCCATGCAGAACGGCACGACGTACATGGTGCGTCCGCGCATGCAACCGCGGTAGAGATCGGTCATGAGCGTCCGCATCTCGGACGGTTCCATCCAGTTGTTGGTGGGACCGGCGTCGATCTCTTCCTTGGAACAGATGTACGTGCGCGACTCGACGCGAGCAACGTCCGACGGGTCGGAGTTGCCGAGGAACGAGTTGGGCTTCTTCTCGTCGTTGAGACGAGTGAAGGTGCCTGCCTCGACCAGCTTGCCGGTCAGGCGCTCCCATTCGGCGTCGGATCCGTCAGCGAACACCACGGAATCCGGTTCGGTCAGTTCGGCTACCTGGGCAACCCAGGCAAGCAGTTCTTTGTGTCGAGTCGGCACATTGTCGGTGCCGCTCAAACCGGGAATGGTGGCTGAGGTCATCTAACTCTCCTGGGGTGAGCCGGAACCGGGAAGTACTCGCACGATCACTGTGGGCAACATGCGCGAGCAGATCTCGGTTTTCCCCTCTCGGCGGGGCGCTGCTCGACCGTTCGAGCCGCAGTACACCATCGTAACGGGTACAGCAAGCCGAGGGTCGAGCGCCGGGTGTCCTGTTGTTCAGGTTAACGCCGAGCGACGTAAATCCGGAAACAGGGTGTTGTCCGATTAGTCACAGGACCGATTCAGATAGGGAAAGATCCGCGCAAGAAGGCGTCTACCAGCGGCGACACCCCCTGCGGACATCCGGACTACAGCTCACCCGATTCGGTCATTTCACCCCGGCCGATACCGTTCGCTTCTCGAAAAATTTCCCAGGATCGGTACTGCCCGTCACGTCCGAACGCTGTGAACTTGTCCGTCACACCGTCGCCGTCGACGTCGGTCGCCACGGTCATCCCGGCGTCGGTACGTCGTACGGTGGTCTCGTAGTGGCCGTCTCCGTCGAGATCGAACAGGTCCGTCGAGACCGCGGGCGCACCCGGGTCGTCGACATCGTGGTGGTCGACCTCCTCCGTGAGGAAACCCCCTGCTGCGAAGCCATCCACCGCGATCATCGACGCTCCTCCCCTCGAACCCGACACTGCACCTACTGACTCCGACGCACCGGCTCGTCGAACGGTTCCGCGTGCGCGGCGGAGAAATGGACGGGTTCGCGGGGCACGAACGCACCGCGATCGGGTCCGCGGAATCGCTCGAGCCCCCGTTCGAGTGCCGAGAGATCGCGATCGCAGGCAGACAGCAGCGCCGATCGGTGGTCGGCGAGCCGACGCAGCTCGGCATCGACCTCGGCGAGTGCGACGTCGATGCGGGCCACTGCGTCCCTGTCCGCGGTCGCGACGGCGGACGCGAGCATCGACTCGGCATCGAGAATCCGCGAGAGCAATCGCTGCTCCACCGACGATTTCACCCGAGCGAGGCTTTCCTGCATCCAGCCGCGCAGGTGGGCACGGTCGGCCACGAGCGCCCGCGAGCGCGTGATCCACCAGGCGAGCGCACCACCGAGGACGAGGGCGATCACGGTGTTGGCGACGGCCCAGGCCGGCACGAGCGCCATCGGCGACACCACCAGCCGCCCGAGTCCTACCCCCGCCGACGCGCCGACAACGATCATGACGAGATCCTCGATTCCCCGACGCCGGGACGGCTCCCCGATGTCGAGCGGGTCGTCCGCGACACTCGATTCCGCCGGTATCGGCGTGAGCCCGAGATCGGTCTGCACCGTCCGCAAGCGGGCCGTGAGCGCCGCGTCGGCTCGATTCCGGGCTCCGCGCGCGGACTCGGCGACATGCACCGGAAGGTGCGTGAGTTCTGCACGTCCGGCTCCGTCGATCGTGGCTTTGGCCTCGGCAACCAGGGCGCGGAAATCTTCGGCGGCGACATGGAGAGACTCCACGCGTACCCGTTGAATTCGGTTGTGTAGCAGCGCCCGTCGATCGCCACCGAGATTCTCTCGTTCGCCGACGAGCTCGGCTCGCCGCGCTCGGAGTTCGGCCGTATCACTGCCCCCGGTCACCGCGCGCGCTCTCGCCACGATCGACGCTCTGGCTCCGGATGCGCAGTCCTGCACTGCCGCAGCATATTTACGCTGGGATCCGAGAGCCGTGGCCTGCAGCAGCAGCGCGCCCAGTCGGTCTGCCACTGCTCCGAGACCCGACTCGACAGACATCGCGCCGTCCCCGCTCTCCCGGCCCGTGCGCGCCAACCGAACCGAGATCGGATGGAACGTGCACTCCACCGCCCGTGGGACGCACTCGGCAACGACGTCACTGTCGGCCGAGACAATCTCACGCCAGTGCCGATGCACGTCGATCTTGTTCACCACGAACACGACCGGCGTGGATTCGAGGGCTGCTCGCCACTGCTCGACCTCGACGCGGCCCACCGGAGCCGACGCGTCGACGACGATCATCACGACGGCTGCGTCGGCTACCGAGTCCGAGAATTCGATTCCGCCGAGCCGGGACAGCTCACGGCGCAGCTCGGACTTGCCCGACCCAGCGGTACCGGTGAGGTGAACCCCTGCAGGTCTGCTGCCCCTCGCCCTGTCTATCTCGTCGAGTGCACTCGAATTCCAGCGTCGTAGAACGCTTTTCATGTCTTCCGAGAGCGGGGTCATCGGCGCAGCATTCGCACGTGCCCTCGACACAGCGCGAGTGCCGCGCGGCGCACGTCGGGGTCACCGGCAGCGGCCGCCCGCCTCTTCCACAGCACCGCCTGCTCCAACGCGACCTGCTCCGAACCGGTCTCGATCGGCACCCCCAGACGTAGAGCCGCGTAGCGCATCTCGGCAGCCACCGCTTCGTCGGACGCCAGGTACGCCTCGACGGCGTCACGAACCCGCCGGTGGCCGGCGGAGATCTGTTGCACTGTGCGATGCAGTTCGGCGTCCCGAGCCGCCGCGGCCGCCGACACTGCCGTGGAGACGGCGGCGATCAGGGCGTCGGCACCGGTGGCGTCGGCCAGCATGCGCGCCGCATCGGCGTCGGACACAGCGGGTCGCTGCCGCAGTACGTCGACGAGCAGAGCGAGACCTCGCAGTTCGATGCATTCGATCAGCGCGTCTCTGCGACGCGTCGACACCGCGATGTCGGCGGCGCGAAACCGCTCGACGGTCATCAGGTCGGTCGGGCGCAGATCGGCCGACGCGACGGCTCGCACGTCGGCCATGTCCAGAGGCGCACCGGCCCGGCCCACTCCTCGCAATCCCGCCGCGGTCGTTCCCATCACCGGCAGCACCGTCCGCCCCAGCTGCTCCGAGGCCGCTGCGGCCGCGGCTGCGGGATCGTCGAGTGTGTCCGCCTTCGTCAGCACGACGACGGTCCCGTCCAGAACATCCTTCGGCCTGGAACCGAGCAGTGCGATGTCGACCGGCGACACCGCACCCGCGATCACGTGGACGAGCACCTCGCCCTCGCTGCTGTCCGTTCTGCCCTCGTGCCATCGGACATCGAGGCCGTCGGCGTCGAGCGACACCGACCCGACAACGGCGAGAACCGCGGACTTCCCGACGCCGGTGCGGCCGGTCACCCGTGCGGTCATCGGCCGCAGGCGCTCGTGGACGGCGGATTCGACGGCTGCATGTGCGTCGCTCGACGCAGCGCGGTCACGCAATCGGCCCAGACCGGCCTCTGCGACGTCCATGATCGATTCCCCCAGAACGACCCCGCCGCCACGTTTCAGAGTCGACGCACAGCCCCCTGCTGCGGCACCGATTCTGGCACACGCGGACGCTCGTGAGCCGGTCGAGAGAAATTGCACGGTTGTAATTAGGCGGGTTCGTCCTGGCGCTGATCAGCGGCAGGACCGCAAGTCTCAACTTCAACTCGAGACCCACCTGTCACACGCCCCGCCGATGCGCGACAATGGACCGGTGAACGAGCCCCAGGACACCTCTGTCGACACCGAGGAGAACGCCGCGCAGACCCAGGAACGGGGCTCACGGCTGTACCCCCGCGTGACGAGTTTCCGCTCTCGGCGCGGAGCGCTGACCGAAGCGCAGCAGACCACCTGGGACAACCTGTGGCCGCGCATCGGTCGCGACGTCGCCGACGAGCAGATCGACGTCGACGCCTGGTTCGGGCGCAGCGGCCCGGCGATTCTCGAGATCGGCTCGGGTACGGGCACGGCCACCACGGCAATGGCCTCGGCCGAGCCGCACGTCAACCTGATGGCCGTCGAGGTCTACCGACCCGGCCTGGCCCAGACACTGCAGCAGATCGAACGAGAAGGCATCGAGAACGTTCGGTTGCTCCGCGGTGACGCGATGGACGTGCTCGAGAACATGCTGTCCTCGGAGTCGTTGACCGGCGTCCGCGTCTTCTTCCCCGACCCGTGGCCGAAGGTTCGGCACCACAAGCGTCGACTGCTGCAGGGTCCGACCTTCGCGATGATCGCGGATCGGTTGAAGCCCGGTGGCGTTCTGCACGTGGCCACCGATCATGCCGAATACGCTGAGTGGATTGCCGAGGCCGGGAACGCCGAGCCCGGTTTGACCGTTCTCGATTGGGAATCGCCCATGACACACGAGCGACCGGTGACGAAGTTCGAGGGCAAGGCACAGCTGGTCGGTAGCTCGGTGACGGAATTGATCTGGGGAAAGAAGACAGCATGAGCGTCAGTACGGACATGCCCGACACCGTGGTCGACCCCTCAGAACTCGGCGCGATCGGTGAATCGCGCCACAGCAAACGCGTCCTGCTGGTCTGGGACGCGCCGAACCTGGACATGGGACTCGGCGCAATTCTGGGTGGCCGACCCACCGCCGCCTACCGTCCGCGCTTCGATGCCCTGGGCCGATGGCTGCTCAGCCGCACCGCCGAACTGTCCACCTCCGGCACCGCGACACTCGAACCCGAGGCCACGGTGTTCACCAACATCGCCCCCGGCAGCGCAGATGTGGTCCGACCCTGGGTCGAAGCATTGCGTAACGTGGGCTTCGCGGTGTTCGCCAAGCCCAAGGTCGACGAAGACAGTGACGTCGACGCAGACATGCTCGACCACATCGACTTCCGCAACCGTGACGGCGGCCTCGCCGGGGTCATGGTCGCGTCCGCCGACGGTCAGGCGTTCAAGGGGCCGCTGGAGGCCATCGCAGCAACCGGAGTGCCCGTACAGGTATTGGGCTTCCGGGAGCACGCAAGCTGGGCTGTCACGTCGGACATCCTGGAATTCCTCGACCTCGAGGACATCCCGGGTGTCTTCCGCGAGCCACTGCCACGGGTGAGTCTGGATTCGCTTCCCGACGAAGGCGCGTGGCTGCAGCCCTTCCGACCGCTGTCCGCCCTGCTCGTCGGGCGCCAAGGAGTTTCTTAAGTGTTCGCCAGATGGGGAGACATCGTCTACCGGCTGCGGTACACCGTTATCGGTGTCATGGTGGCCGGACTGCTGGGCTTCGCCGCCTACGGTCTCGATCTCAACAGCCATCTCAGTCAGAGCGGTTGGGACGATCCGACGTCGGAATCGGCTCAGGCCGCCCGTCTGGCAGACACCACCTTCGGTCGCGACAAGCAGGGTGACGTCATCGTCCTCTACACCGCGCCGCAGGGCTCGACCATCGACGATCCGGCGTTCCAGTCGGCGATCACCGACAATTTGAACTCTCTGGTCGCCGACCATCCGGACCAGATCGAGAAGATCAACGGCACCTACTTCCCCGGGACGGGCGCGCCCAATCTCGCCGCGCTCGGCACCACCGACAAGCAACACGCCATCGCCAGCATCGCCATCGCCGGTGCCAACGACACCGAACTGACCAACAACTTCCAAGCCGTCAAGGACGTCTTCTACATCGACGGCGTGAACGTGCAGGTGACCGGCCTGCAGGCCGTCGCAGGCGCGTTGCAGTCGACGATGGCCGGCGACATCCAACGCATGGAAATCCTGGCCATCCCTGCCGTGGCGGTGCTGCTGTTCTTCATCTTCGGCGGCGTCGTGGCCGCCGCGCTCCCGTTGATCATCGGTGGTCTGACGGTCGTCGGAGCCAACGGCATCGTGAAGGTGTTCACCAACTTCACCGAGGTCAATTCGTTCGTCGCACCCGTGGTCTCGCTCGTCGGCCTCGGCTTGGCCATCGACTACGGATTGTTCATCGTCTCGAGATTCAGAGAGGAACTCGGCGACGGCTACTCGACGCCACAGGCCGTGCGCCGGACGGTCATGACGGCCGGTCGAACCGTGGTGTTCTCCGCGACGATGATCGTCGCGTCCCTCGGTGGTCTGTTGCTGTTTCCGCAGGGCTTCCTCAAGTCCGTGGCCTACGGCTCCATCGCCACCGTCGCACTCGCGGCCCTGACGGCCACCACGATCCTGCCCGCGATGCTCGCCATCCTCGGCCCTCGCGTCGACGCGCTCGGTCTGAAGTTCATGCGCAAGACCAAGTCGAGCGAGGAGATCGAGAACGGCATGTGGGGCCGCCTCACCCGCTGGGTGATGCGCAACCCCGTCAAGGTCACCGTGCCCATCGTGCTCGGCCTGGTGCTCCTGACGCTGCCGGTCGGCAACATCAAGTTCGGCGGCATCAACGAGACCTATCTGCCTCCCGACAACGTCACCCGCGAAGCGCAGGGCGAGTTCGATTCGCTCTTCCCCGGCCAGCGCACCGAGCCGATCAAGTTGGTGATCAGCAATGCGCAGGGGGCCAACCTCGCAGCGATCACCAACCAGGCCAACAATGCGCCAGGTTTGATCGAGCAGTTCACTCCCAACGGGGCCAGCAAGGACGGCATCATCGTCTTCAAGGCCGGGCTGGTCGATCGCAACGACTCCAAGCCCGCTATCGACTTCCTCCGCAGCATCGACGTGCCCGAAGGAGCGTCGGTTCTCGTCGGCGGCACACCTGCCATCGAGCAGGACTCGATCAGTGCACTCATCGACAAACTTCCGTTGATGGCCGTCCTGGTGGTGTTCATCGTGACGCTGCTGATGTTCCTGACGTTCGGATCGTTGGTGTTGCCGATCAAGGCGGTGCTCATGACCGTCCTCGGCCTCGGTGCCACCATGGGCATATTGACGTGGATATTCATCGACGGCAACGGGGCGGGGCTGATGAATTTCACCCCTGGTCCGATCATGGCTCCGGTATTGGTGCTGATCATCTCGATTGTGTTCGGCTTGTCCACCGACTACGAGGTCTTCCTGCTCTCCCGCATGGTCGAGGCTCGCGAAAAGGGTGCCAGCACAAGCGAAGCCATCCGTATCGGAACCTCGCATACCGGACGTATCATCACCGCCGCGGCCCTGATCCTCATCGTCGTCACCGGAGCGTTCGCGTTCTCGGATCTGGTGATGATGAAGTACATCGCCTACGGCATGATCGCCGCCCTCATCATCGACGCCACCCTCATCCGCATGTTCCTCGTGCCGGCGACGATGAAACTGCTCGGCGACGACTGCTGGTGGGCACCGCAGTGGATGAAGCGAATCCAGAAGAAACTCGGACTCGGCGAGACCATCCTCGAGGACGAGCTGCTCCCCATCGACAACGTGCCCGAGCTCGCGCTCGCAGGCGGTGCACCGTCGAGTACGGTCGCGCCGCCGATGCGTCCGGCACCGCGCCGCAACGATCCGCTCACCGAACCCATTCCGGTGGTCGCACCGCACGGCGGGGGACCCATCCGGGCGACCCACGCCGCGAAGGAAGAATCCCGGCGCAGCGTGACGGGGCGTCCGGCAACCCCACCCGAGCCGACCCGTGCTCCCGCCACACCTCCGGCACCGGCCGCTCGACCTACCGCGACCCCTCCCCCGACCCAGGCAGCTCCGCAGGAACAACCCGCTCCTCGGCCTGCCCCGAGCCGACCGGTGGCCCCGCGCCCGACCGTCGAACCGGAACCGACCCAGGCAGCAGACGTCGTCCGGCCCGCACCGCCGATCAACCCGGTGGCTGCTCCCCCGTCGGCTCAGCCGCCCCGCGCACCGAGCGCACCGCGTCCGCCAGTCGCACCGCCGAGTCGAACCCGGGCTGCTCGCGCACCTCGGGCCGAGGAACCGGATTCGCGTTCCATCGAGAGCTGGCTCGCCGATCTGCGAGCACCCAGCGCATCACCACCCCCGAGCACACCGCGCAACGGTTCGACCTCGAACGGCTCGAACCACAGCGACTCGAACCACACCGGTCCCGACGAGAACAGCTCGCCGCAGAACGGTGCCGAACGCAACGGCCACAGCAACAACGGTTCCGAACGCACCGGCACCGAACGCAACGGCAGCAACGGGTCCGAGCGGAACGGCACGGAGCCGACCGGTACCGATCGCAACGGCAGCAACGGATCCGCGTCGAGCGAATCCCCGTCCGAGAAGCCGTCGGGTCGCCGGGCCGCACCGACCACCGAGGGCGGCGACAGCGGTCGTCATCGCGGCGGCGAGAACGGACACGTGCTCAGCGTCAGCGAACTGCTCGCGCGCGAGCGCAACCGCTCACGCTGACGCAGATGTGATTGGCTTGCCTCGTCGGCCGAACTGTTCGCCGACGAGGCGGCGGTAGTCGCGTGGATCCGGGGGGAGTTGCACACACGTGTTCGTTCGATGGGGAAATTTCGTCCACCGACTCCGGTACACCGTTCTCGGTGTCATGGTGGCCGGGCTGTCGATCCTGGCGGCGTACGGCTGGGATCTCACCGACCACCTGAGCCAGAGCGGTTTCGACGATCCCACGTCGCAATCTGCTGCTGCGAACAACCTCGCCGAGGAGACGTTCGGCCGCAATGCCGAGGGTGATGTGATCGTCCTCTACACCGCGCCCGAGGGGTCGACCATCGACGACCCGGCATTCGACGCTGCGGTCGTCGCCAATCTCGATTCACTGGTGGCCGATCACCCGGACCGCATCGCGAAAATCAACGGCAGCTACTTCCGGACTGCCGAAGCCCCGGTGCTGGCGGCGCTGGGCACCACGGACAAGCAGCACGCCATCGCCAGCATCGCGATCGTCGGCACCAACGACACCGAGCTGACCGAGAACTTCCAGGCCGTCCAGAACGCCTTCTACATCGACGGCGTCGACGTACAGGTCGCCGGCCAACAAGCCGTCGCGGCCGCACTCCAGTCGACGATGACCGACGACATCCACCGCATGGAGATCCTCGCCATCCCGGCGGTGGCGGTGCTGCTGTTCTTCGTGTTCGGCGGCGTCGTGGCCGCTGCGCTGCCGCTCATCGTCGGCGCGCTGACCGTCGTCGGCGCCAACGGCATCGTGAAGCTGTTCACCCACTTCACCGAAGTGAACACCTTCGTCGCACCGGTGGTGTCTCTGGTGGGACTCGGCCTGGCGATCGATTACGGACTGTTCATCGTGTCGCGTTTCCGAGAGGAACTGGGTGACGGCCGGTCGACGCCCGAAGCCGTCCGTCGATCGGTCATGACTGCCGGTCGCACGGTGGCGTTCTCGGCGACGATCATCGTCGCGTGCCTCGGCGGTCTGTTGCTGTTTCCGCACGGGTTCCTGCGGTCGGTGGCCCTGGGTTCGATTGCGACGGTTGCACTCGCAGCGCTGACCGCGATCACCGTCCTGCCGGCCATTCTGTCCATACTGGGCCCACGCGTCGACGCGCTCGGTCTGGCATTCATGCGCAAGACCAAGTCCTCGGAGGAGATCGAGAACGGGATGTGGGGCAAGCTCACCACCTGGGTGATGCGCAACCCCATCAAGGTGGTCGTCACCATCGTGCTCGGACTGCTGGCGCTGACGCTTCCGATCGGGAACCTCGCGTTCGGCGGCATCAACGAAACGTATCTGCCACCGGACAATCCGACGCGCGTGGCGCAGGAACAGTTCGACGAACTGTTCCCCGGCCAGCGCACCGAGCCGATCGAATTGGTCATCCAGAACGCCCAGGGGTCGAACCTCGCCGCCATCACCACCCAGGCGAACAACGCACCCGGCCTGGTCGAGCAGTTCACCCCGGTCGGCGCCAGCAAGGACGGCATCATCGTCTTCAAGGCCGGACTGACCGATCGCAACGACGCAGCGCCCGCCATCGAGTTCCTGCGCAGCATCGACACTCCCGAGGGCACCTCGATGGAAGTGACGGGAACGCCTGCAATCGAACGGGATTCGATCGATGCACTGGTGGACCGTCTACCCCTGATGGCGGTATTGGTCGTTCTCATCGTCACGGTTCTGATGTTCCTGACGTTCGGCTCCTTGGTGTTGCCGATCAAGGCGGTGCTGATGACGACCCTCGGACTCGGTGCCACGATGGGCATTCTGACGTGGATCTTCATCGACGGCCACGGCGCGGCGTGGCTGAACTTCACGCCCGGGCCGATCATGGCGATGATTCTGCTGCTGATCGCCGCCATCGTCTTCGGACTGTCCACCGACTACGAGGTGTTCCTACTCTCCCGCATGGTCGAAGCTCGCGAAAATGGTGCCAGCACAAGCGAAGCCATTCACATCGGCACCTCGCATACCGGACGCATCATCACCGCGGCAGCGTTGATTCTCATCGTCGTCACCGGAGCATTCGCGTTCTCGGATCTGGTGATGATGAAATACATCGCCTACGGCATGATCGCCGCCCTCATCATCGATGCAACCGTCATTCGCATGTTCCTGGTGCCCGCGACGATGAAGTTGCTCGGCGACGCGAGCTGGTGGGCACCGGCCGGCATGAAGCGCATGCAACGCAAACTCGGACTCGGCGAAACGGTTCCGAAAGACGACTGACGCGCCGCCGTGCCGCGCCGCCGCCCCACAACGCGTCAATGGACCACTGCACCGCCGAGACGTATGCAACGGTCCATTCACGCGGTGTGGCCGGCCCAGGTCGGACGCGTGAATGGACCATTGCACCGTCGAGACGTATGCAATGGTCCATTGACGCAGCAGGGGGTCAGGAGGAAACTGCCGCACTTTCTCGGTCCGCGAACACCTTGGCGTATCGGGTGCCGGCGATCAGCAGCAGTAGTCCCACTGCAATGAAGGCGATGACCCGGAAGAGTCCGTCCAGGGCGACGAGGTCGAACAGGAACAGTTTTGCGATGGCCGCGGCGGTCAGGGACAGTCCGGCCAGCAGGGCCAGATGAGCGTGGGTGACGCTGCGCAGCCCGAATGCGAGGAGTGCGAAGGCTGCGATCATCCACTCGATGGTCGCCGCGGTGTGGCCTGCTGTGAATCCTGTTGTTTCGCCGCCGATTCCGATGCCGAGAGTCACCGTTGCCGACGTCAGGCCGTACAGCGCGAGTACGCCGGAGACGATGCCGAGGGTCTGCAGTCCGTCGTCGACCAGTTTCAGTTCGGCCAGCACGTAGGCGAAGGCGAATGCCGTTGCAGCGAGCAGGATTCCGCCGAGTGCGATCCCGACGCTGCCCACTGCGTGATCGGAGTCCAGCAGCGCCTGTGGCGGACTGACCGAGACGAACATCAGTGCGCCGATCACGCCGAATCCGCTGCCGATCGAGTATGCGAGTGTCGAGCGGGTGCTGTGGGCCACCGCGATCAGGGCCAACGCGACGGCGAACAGCACGAGCGGGCGAATCTCGAGGGTCGTCGACTCGACTGCGGCCTGCAGCGTCGCCAGCGCTCCGATCACCGCGACGGTGATGCGAGCGTGCCCCGGCAACCAGCTCACCAGAATCACGATCGCCACAGCTGCAGCAGCAAGAACCAGTTGGACAGAGACGGTCGCGGCGCGATCGAAAACGTCTGCGGACACCAGCACCGGCACAGATGCGACAGCGATCATGACGGTGGCGACCACATCGGAGACGTTGCGGCGCAACAACTCCAGTGAGGTACCGATGCCGAAGACGGCCACCGACACGACGGCAAGGAGTAGCCAGTGGTCGCCGGTGGATCCGGACAGATCGACACTCGCGATGGCAGCCAGCACCGCACCGACGAGGGGTACGGTCCGAACGACCTGCAGGAGTTGCCAATTGCGGCCGATCTGAGCCGGGAAGCTGGCGACGTACGTGGCGATGAGGAACGCGATCAGGGTCAGGGTGAGGCCGTCGGTCAGCACCGGTCCACACACCGCGACGCCGGCGAGAATCAGCACCGCCATCGGCTGCGACTTCCACTGCACTGCGAGTGCCGTTCCGGCTGCGGCAATTCCGAATGCGGTGATCAGCCCGAGTACGGGATCGAGCCAGCCGTACAGGACGGACGTCGCGAGTACATCGAGGTACAGGCCCGCGATGCCGGTGGCGGCGAGGGCGATTCCGCCGACGCGGCCGCCCGAGCGGCCGAACACTCGGACGCCTGCACCGATCAGCGCGAGTGAGAACGCCGCGCCCGCGGCGACCCGCAGCGGAGGGCCGAACCACCCGGCCTGTGCGGCGAGAACGAGCAGCATCACCACACCGACGAGGGTGACGCCCGCGCCTGCCACAGCCAGCAGACGGCTGATGACACCGTCACGCTGCCACCACGGTTCGCGCGGCGGAGCCGGCGGTCGAGGCGCGACGACCGGCCCCCGGGGTGGTGCGGGGTAGGTCATGGCGGGCTGGGGCCGAACCATCTGCCGGCCCGTCGGCTGACGGACCGAGTGGCCGAACGGCTGGCCGTAGGGCTGCGGAGGCAACGGCGGCGACGCGACAGGCGGCGGAACGGCAGGAGCCGACGGTGCGGGTGCCTGCCGCGTCGGAGCGGGAGCCGTTGCGGCACCGAGCTGCGACTGCAACGTCTGCAGATCGACGGCCACCTGGCGCATGTGGTCGCCCAGGGAATCGAAGCGGCTGGACAGTCGCGCGACGAGTTGCGGATCCAGCCCGGAGTTCTGGGAAGAAGTCATGGGTTAGATCCTGCGACCGTCGCGGTCGAAAAGCGTGAGTAGTGCTACTCGGATCACTCGAGTAGAAGCGCCTCGCTAGCCGAACATACGACGGATCGAGCTACCGAACGGATGCTTGGCGGTCACCGAACCCAAGCGAACCTTGCCCGAGACCACAAGATGCAGCGGCCCGTACGGCGGGCCGGTGCGAACCTTGTTGGTAGCGCTACCCGCCACCGTCTCGACGCGGTTGAGATCGACCGTCGCCTCGGTCGGCACGATCAGTGTCACGGTGCTGCAGTAATCGTCGACGTGAATCTCGACCACCTGCGTCGACATGACCGCCTGGGTGAAGTCGAGTGTCACCGTCGACATGCGGGTGGAGACACGCAGATTCGCAGGTACGTTCCA
Organism: Rhodococcus sp. 05-340-2; assembly: GCF_002258915.1. Taxonomy (NCBI): domain Bacteria; kingdom Bacillati; phylum Actinomycetota; class Actinomycetes; order Mycobacteriales; family Nocardiaceae; genus Rhodococcus; species Rhodococcus sp. 05-340-2. The sequence continues at coordinate 128,019 of NZ_NOYU01000039.1, read as the reverse complement.
CGGTCCCTTACGGGTGACCGTGGACATCGTGCCGCGCAGTGTGTCCGACGCGCCGCTGCTGTGCCCCCAGTGCTCCTGAACGACGCGGCCCGGGGCCGGTTGCGGGGTGGGCGCGGCGAAGGGTTTCGGTGCCGGGCGATGCTCCTCGGCGATCTGCATCCCGGGCAGGTCGGCGAGAACCGAGTTCAGTTCACCGCGGGTCTTCGACGCCAATGCGGTGTCCATTCGCTCGGTGAACTCGCCGAGCGACAACATGCCCTGGCCCACGGCGCGCTGCAGCAGCTCTCCGACGTGTTCGCGTTCGGCATCGGACACTCTCAGATCCCTTGCCTCCATGCGTTCAGGGTAGCGAAGATCTCAGGCCACGCGACCGCCCAGTACGGAAAGCATTCCGGACACCGACGCGGGCCATCCGAACTGTTCGGCGCGCAACCTGGCGGCGATGCGGCGGCCGTCGACCGGTAGTTCGAGAACTCGCTGTATCTCGGCGGCGAATCCGTCTGCGGTGTTCTCCGAGGATCCGCCGCAGTGCGGGGTGACGATCTGCGCCAGCGCCGAGGTCTCCGAGACGACGACGGGGGTGCCTGCGGCGAGCGATTCCAATGCGGCGAGCCCGAACGTCTCATGTGGTCCCGGCGCGAGAGCGATGTCCGCCGAGGCCAGCAGTGCTGCGACGGCCGATCTGCCGTCGACGAAACCGAGGAAGTCGACGGGCAGACCGCGGGCGCGTCGTTCGAGACCGGCTCGGCGGGGGCCGTCGCCGGCGATGATCAGCCGCGCCCGCATTCCCGAATCACACAGTGCAGCAAGTGAATCGATGCTTCTCTCGACGTGCTTCTCCACCGAGAGCCGGCCGCAGTGCACGAGCAGTCGATCGGCACTGCCCAGCCATGCGGATCGTTCGCCTGCCTGCCGGCGACGCGGATGGAAGAGGTCGAGATCCACGCCGAGCGGCACTCGGTGCACGTTGCGAACACCGATGCGGTCGAACTCCTGTCTCGCGAACTCCGTGGTGCACACGACGGCGTCGAACGAGTCGGCGGTGCGACGGTTGGCCAGGTCTGCGATGGGGCGGGCGCAGCGCATCGGCATCGTCTGCGCAAGCAGTCGGTCCAGGCGTTCGTGGGAGATCATCACGCTGCGCACGTCTCGGCGCGCGGCCCAGGCACCCATTCCGCGCAGCGTCAGCCGGTCCGACACCTCGATCACGTCGGGCCGCAGTCCGGCCGCCACCGAGGACACCCGGCGCGGGTCGGCCACCCGATACCCGCCGGTGAGCGGGATCTGCGGTGCCGGCACCTCGATGCGTACCACTCCCGACGGCAGGAGCGTCTCGCTTCGTCGATCTCCCGGCACGATCAGAGTCACCTCGTGGCCGTCGGCGACGTACCCCGATCCGAGCTGGTCGACGGCCGTCCGCAATCCCCCGGACCGTGGTCCGTAGAAGTTGGCGAGCTGGACGATGCGCACTCGACCAGTCTTCCCAGCGACAAGTCCGCCCGACGGCGCGGCGATGGATGGTGACCGAACCTTCGCGGAATTCTGTGTGGGGAGCGCTACCAACGGGTAGGTGAGACAGATGCGAGTGACACTGCAATCCACCGGCAACGCCCCCGCCACCGAGGTCTGGGAGCGCTACATGGAACCGACGGCCTGGAAGACCTGGGCACCGCAGATCATCGGCGTCGAGTACCGCGGCGAGCGTCTGGACGCCGACACCACCGGCCGAGTGCTGGGGCCACTGGGCCTGCCGATCGATTTTCGGGTGCATTCGGTCGACGAGCAGTCCTGGACGTGGGCGTGGTCGGCGTGGTTCCAGAACCAGGCCATCGGGGTGGACCTGACGCACGGCGTCGTCTCCCGACCCAGCGGCACCAGGGCGTGGTTGACGATCGACGGCCCGCTGCCGCTGGTTCTGCCGTACGTGCCCGTCGCCAAGTTCGCGCTCGGCAGGTTGTGCAGTCGGTAGAGCTACTCGGACCGTGTGACGGTCTTCTCCTCGGACTTGTCGGCCACGTCGGTCGGCTCGGGCGTCGGGAGCGAGGAATCCTCACCCGATCCGTCCAGATGGCCGTCGAACTCGTCGATCGCCTCGTCGCGTTCGGCACCGGTCTGATCGAGATCGGCGTCGACGCCTTTCGAGTGCTTCGCCGGGTCGACGGTGGTGTCCACTGCATTCTTGTTGTCGGTCATGGGATGCAGAGTGCCCCTGAGCTACCGACGCAAACCCTCACAGCCCTTTTTCGATGGCGTATCGGGTCAGTTCGACGCGGTTGGCCAGCTGCAGTTTTCGCAGGGTCGCCTGGACGTGATTCTCGACGGTCCGATGACTGAGCGTCAATCGCGTCGCAATCTGTTTGGCGCTCAAACCCTTTGCTACCAGTCGCAACACCTCGGTCTCGCGGTCGGTCAGCGTGGGGCGAGCGTCGGATTCCGGTTCGGGCGACGACGACATCCGCCGGAACTCTCCGAGCACCAGGCCCGCGAGACCGGGAGTGAACACCGCCTGCCCGGCCGACGTGGCGCGGACGGCGTCGAACAGTTCCTCGGCCGATGCACTCTTGACCAGGTAACCCGTCGCACCGGCCTTGATGGCGTCGAGCACGTCGTTGCGTTCCGCGGACGCCGAGAGCACGAGAATCTTCGTCTGCGGCGACGCGTCGAGCACGGCGACGGTGGCGTCGGCTCCGTTGCCGTCGGGTAGGTGCATGTCCATCAACACGACGTCGGGAGTGGTTGCTCGGGCGCGGCGCCGCGCAGCGGCGACGCCGTCCGCGGTGGCGACGACCCTGAATCCGGCGGCCTCGAGATCCCGGGCGACGCCGTCCCGCCACATCGGATGGTCGTCGACGACCATCACCGCGATCTCGGCATTCGCTTCCTCTGTCATCCCGGTCCCTTCGCTCGCGGAATGCGGATCTCCCATTCGGTTCCCTCGCCCTCGTCGGTGTCGAGTATCGCAGTACCACCGAGAGATTCGACGCGGCCGAGTATCGACTTCGAGACACCCATTCGACCCTCGGCCTCGGCGGCGGCGAGCCGTCCGGCAGGGATTCCGCGGCCGTCGTCGCGGATACTGACGATCAATTCCCCGTCGACGTCCTCGAGCAACACGTAGGCCTTCGCATCGGCTCCCGCGTGGAGCTCGACGTTGGACAGTGCGGTTGCCACGACAGCGGCGAGTTCATCGGCGACCTCGGATTCGACGAGAACCGGATCGGCAGGCGTCGAGACGGAGATCGAGGTGCCCGCCTGAGTCCTCAGTAGTGCTCTGACGTCGACGATCGAGCCGGTGTGATCGCCGCGCGGAGCCGCCTGTTCCGAGATGAGCACGCGCAGAGCGACTTCCTGCTCGCCGGCCAGCTCGGCGAGTTCGGCTGCACGCCCGCCTATTTCGAGACCACGCCGTCGCACCAGCGCCAGCACCTGCAGCACCCCGTCGTGCACCTGCCGGGCCAGCCGTTCTCGCTCCTCGGTGATCGCGGCCGATCGTGCCGCGCGACGCAATTCCTCGTGGGCGCGCCGGGCGGTGTTCGACGCCATCCCCAGCGCCAGGCCGGCCGAGAGCAGCACCGGGGCGGTGGCGTCGGACCAGAGGTCGGAGTCGAAGCGGTCGCGGACGAGTGCGCTGACCACCGACATCGCTACCCCGGATGCGATTCCTCCCTTGGGACCCAACAGGATTGCGGCCGAGATGACTGCATTGGTCGCCCACAGTGTGGTCGGCAGGGTTTGGCGGGTGCTGTACCAGTCGTAGTCGGCAACCAATCTCGTCGATGCCATCAGCGCGATCACGATGACCTGATCGGCGAGCACCACCTGCCAGCGCGGAAGCGAGGCGCGCGCGAGCATCAGAGCCGACGTTCCCGACCACACCGCCATCAGTGCCACCAACATCCAGCTCAACCGCGGATTGGTGTAGTTGTCGACGGTGGCCACCTGGTAGCCGATGGCGTAGACGAGGGTGACCAGCCGGAAGGCCTGGGAGGCCCGCCACAGCGGGGAGTCGGGATCGGACGAGGTGAGCGCGGTCCGTGCCCGGTCAGCCGTCCGCATCGGTCTTCGGACCCGCAGTCTTCGTATCCGGGATCTTCAGCTGTCCCTTGGCAAGCCGATCCGGCTCGTCGCTCCCGGGCGGAGTGTGTGGGTCGCTCGGCTCGGCGGAATACAGCGGGTCGGGTACCTCGAGTTCCTCGTAGACCTCGTCCGGGTCGTCGGCGAGCAGTGACCGCACGGCGGTGTTGAGGACGGCGACGATCGGCACCGCCAGCAGTCCGCCGACGATGCCCGCGAGCAGAATGCCGACGGTGATGGACAGAACCACCGCCAACGGGTGCAGCCGCACGGCGCGGCCCAGCAGGAGTGGTTGCAGCACATGGCCTTCGAGCTGCATCACGGCCACCACGATGCCGAGGGTGATGACCGCGGTGATCAGCCCCTTGGTCACGAGTGCGATGAACACCGCGACGAATCCGGTCAGCACCGCACCGATGATCGGGATGAATGCTCCGATGAACACCAACGAGGCCAGTGGGAGTGCCAGTGGCACACCGAGAATGGCCAGCCCGGCTCCGATGCCGATGGCATCGGCGGCTGCGACGGCAACCGTCGCTCGGACGTATCCCACCAGAGACCCGAAGCCCTGGATGCCCGCGGTACGGATCTTCCTGCGGGCTGCGGTCGGGGCAAGCCGGGTGACGAACTGCCAGATCTGATCGCCGCCGTACAGGAAGAAGATCAGAGTGAACAGGGTGAGCAATGCGCCGGTGAGTATCTCGCCGATCACCGCCGCCGTGGTCAACGCTCCGCTGGTGACGGCTTCCTGGTTGTCCTGAACGACCTTCACCAAGTTGTCGGTGGCCTGCCGAATCTGATCCTCGCTGATGTGCAGCGGGCCGTTGCTGAGCCATTCTTCGATACCGTTGATGGACTGGGTGAACTGATCGCCCACCTGCGGCAGGCCCTCGATGAACTGCTCGACGATGAAGGTCATGATTCCGGCGACGACCCCGATGCTGGCGATGATCACGACGATCACCGCAACAGCACGTGGTACTCCGCGTCGGTGCATCCAATCGACGACGGGAACGAGCATCGCCGACGCGAGCAGCGCCAGACCCAACGGAATGACGACGGTGCTGAGCTTGGCCACCACCAGGCAGAAAGTGATGAATCCGGCAAACAGGACAAGCAGTCGCCATGTCCATTCCGCGCCGACCCGCACCAGCGGATGCACCGAATCCGCCGCCGAAGTGGGGCCCGGGGACGCCCCCGTACCTTGCGCCCGCAACTCGTCGGTGCTCACCCGCTAAATTTAACCTGTGCTGGCATCTTTCCGAGCGGTCTCGCTCACCCTGAAGAGTCGCTGGCCGCTCTATATGCTCTCCATGCTCATCGCCAACGTCTTCGGCGCGGTGCTCGTGTTCGCCTTCGTGCGCTACGGCCTACCCATCCCCGAATCGGACTCGATCGTCGCCGACCGTGTCCGCAACGTGTACATCTTCGGGGCGTATCTGCTGGTGGCCCTCGTCGTCAGCATGATCTACGCGTACTTCCTCCTGCGCTCGGTGATCAGGTGGCAGCTCCGCGGTGGCCCGCCCACCCGCAAGGAGCAGATGACGACGCTGCACGCGCCGTTGCGGCAGGCGATCGTGCATCTGATTCTGTGGATCATCGGCGGGATCATCTTCGTACTGTTGACCATCGCCGAGATGCCGTCACTGTCGATCGCCGTCATCGTCACCGTCGGCATGGCCGCGACGGTCACCTTCGGATTCACGTACATGCTCGGCGAGCGCATCCTGCGGCCGGTCGCGGCACTGGCGTTGAGCGAGGGCCGATTCGATCGCACGATGACGCCCGGCGTCGGTACTCGCATGGCCATGACGTGGGGCCTGGGCACCTTGATGCCCGTCATCGGCATCATCCTGCTGTGCGCCACGCAGCTGACCACCGATCTGGTGTTCTCCCCCAACGCACTCGCCGTGGCCATCATCCTGCTCAGCGTGCTGGCCATCGTGCAGGCATTCGTGCTCTCGATGCTCACCGCGAGCCAGATCTCCGACCCGATCAGTCAGCTGCACAGCGCCATCGAGCGAGTTCAGCGCGGCGAGACCGACGTCGAGGTCGATGTGTTCGACGGATCCGAGATCGGACGCCTCCAGGTGGGCTTCAACCGCATGATGGAGGAATCGGCGGAACGACGCGTCCTGCGAGAGCTGTTCGGCCAACACGTCGGTGAGGACGTGGCGCGTCGAGCATTGCAGTTCGGAACCGAGCTCGGCGGCGAGACACGATTCGTCGCAGTGCTGTTCGTCGACATGGTCGGCTCCACCGCCACCGCCTCCGAGCGCCCACCGAGCGAGGTCGTGGTGTTGCTCAACGAGTTCTTCCGGGTGGTCGTCGACGTCGTCGGGCGTCACCACGGGTTCGTCAACAAGTTCATGGGCGACGCTGCCCTCGCGATCTTCGGTGCCCCACTGGATCGTCCCGACGCACCGACCGCCGCACTCGCCGCCGCACGTGAGCTGCGATTCGCGTTGGACGAGATCACCGGCCTCGACATCGGCATCGGTGTGTCCGCGGGGCTGGCCGTCGCCGGCAACATCGGTGCGTCGGAGCGCTTCGAGTACACGGTCATCGGAGACCCGGTCAACGAGGCGTCGAGGCTCACCGAGCTGGCGAAACTGCGTCCCGGACGCGTCCTGGCGTCGACCTCGGCCCTGTACTTCGCCGACGACGAGGAACAGGAACAGTGGGAACTGGGAGACCAGGTGCAACTGCGTGGTCGACGACGTGCAACCCATCTGGCCTGGCCGGTGGAGTATCCCGATTCCTCCTCGAGCGACGGTTAGTCTGACAGGGTGCCCGACCCCAGCTCCACCCGCGGACCAGCAGTACGGCGTCCGCGAAACCGACTCCGGTGGGTCAAATGGATCGCCGGAATCGCACTGGTGGCGCTGCTGGTGGGAGAGGGGATCTACCTCTGGCCGCGACTGCACGAATCCTGGACCGCCGTCCGCGAAATCCACTGGGGTTGGCTGGCGGCCTGCGTGTTCGCGCAGGCGGTGTCGCTGAGCGCGTTCGGCCGAGTACAGAAGCAGTTGCTCGACGCAGGCGGAGTGAAGGTACGCCAGCGCAAGTCCGTGGCCGTCATCTACGGCAGCACCGCGATGGCGCTCACCCTCCCCGCCGGGCAGGTGTTCTCCACCGCGTTCACCTATCGCGAGACACGCCGCTGGGGAGCGAGCCCGGTCGTCGCGTCCTGGCAGCTGGCCATCTCGGGCGTGATCGCCGCGGCAGGACTGGCCGTCCTCGGGGTCGCCGGAGGATTGGTCGTCGGTAGCTCCTTCAACACTTTCACCGTGGTGCTCCCGATCGCAGGCGTCATCGCCATCGTCGCCGCCGTTCGCTACATCTCCAATCACCCCGAGTCGATCAAGAGCATCGCGCGCTGGGGATTGCACAGATACAACGCGTTCCGTAATCAAGAGCTCGACGCCGGGGCCGAGGCAATCGACAAGATCATCGGCCAGATTCAATCCGTCCAGCTCGGCAAACGCGACGGCGCGCTCACTCTGTCGTGGTCGGCCGTGCATCGACTCGCGGACGTCGCCTGCCTGGCGTTCGCGTGCTTCGCCGTCGGCGCAGATCCCCGGCTGTCGGGATTGCTGATCGCGTTCGCGGCGGGCAAGGCCGTGGGATCGGTTCCGCTCGCGCCCGGCGGCCTGGTGGTGGTCGACGCGACCCTCATCGCGTTTCTCACCAGCGCCGCTTCGATCAGCGCATCGCAGGCCGTCGCCTCCGCGCTGGTGTACCGCGGCGTGAGCTTCATCCTCGTCGCGATCGTCGGGTGGATCGTGTTCCTCGTACTGTTCCGGGGGCATCAGCACGCCGATCTCGAATTCGACATCGCGCTCGAACAGCAGGAGACCGCCGAGCTGCGGCGTACCGAGGACATCCGCGATGCCAAGGGCGATCCGGAACCCGCATAGCCACCCCCGAGCGGTATGGCGTCCGTCACTTCGTGTTCACCCGGAATATATACGGACCCCGGTCCGCTTGTGTACTATGAGCATTGAAACTTCAACCCACTAGGAGCCACCATGACCACCGCCATCGCACTTCCCGAGCTCACCGCAGGCACCTGGGCCATCGACGCAACCCACTCCACCGTCGGATTCACCGTCCGCCACCTGGTGGTCAGCAAGGTCCGTGGCCGCTTCCAGACCTTCACCGGCACCATCACCGTCGACGCCGACGGCACCCCGTCCGTCGACGCCGAGATCGACGTCGCGTCCATCACCACCGACAACGCCCAGCGCGACGGCCACCTCAAGACCGCAGACTTCTTCGAGGTCGAGAAGTTCCCCACCGCGACGTTCAAGTCCACCTCGGTCAAGGCCGACGGCGGAGACTTCATCGTCACCGGCGACTTCACCCTCCACGGCGTCACCAACTCCATCGATCTGAAGCTCGAGTTCAACGGCGTCAACGCCGGAATGGGCAACGGACCGGTCGCCGGCTTCGAGGCCAGCACCGTCATCAACCGCAAGGACTTCGGCATCAGCATCGACATGCCCCTCGAAGGCGGCGGCGCAGTCGTCGGCGACAAGATCACGCTGAACCTGGAAATCGAAGCCGGCCTGCAGGCGTAATCCTCCTCCGCTTCACCCCTCCCCCGTCGGGAAGGTCCGCCGAAAGGCCCGCACCGCATTTGCCGGTGCGGGCCTTTCGCTGTCGGTGTCTACAGTGGTGCGCGTGAAGTTTCGTTCCCCTGCAGTTGCTGCCGTCCTCGACCTGCTCATGGTCGTACTGTTCGCCGCGATCGGTCGACGCAGTCACGCCGAGGCCACCGCACTGTCCGGCCTGTTCCACACCGCGTGGCCGTTCGTCGTCGGTGCCGCCATCGGCTGGATCATCGCGTTCGCCCTGTACCGCAACAAGTTCGACGCGTTCCTCATCGTCCCGACGGGCATCGTCGTGTGGGTGATGACGGTGGTCGTGGGCATGGTGCTGCGTGCACTGACCGGGCAGGGAACAGCCGGATCGTTCATCGTCGTGGCAACCCTGGCCACCGCAGTTCTGCTGCTGGGTTGGCGTGCGCTGGCGAAATTCGTGCCCAGCGTTCGGTGACTGAAGAGTTCGTCGGGAACGGCCTCGACGCGATAGGATGATCCACGGTGCGCCGGGAAGTCTGGTCGGCAACGACTTTGCGCTGCGTACTTGCCATCTGAAGTTCGGTCGGTTCGCAACGCGACGAAGCTACCGAAAGGCGTTGTCACCGTGACAGATTCATCCAGTTCCAAGACGCGATTGCCGTTGTTCTCCCGCGGCTCGTGGTCCGAGGCAGACCGGGTCGCGCAGATCCTGCGCAAGGAAACCGTCGGCGGTGCATTGCTCCTCGTCGCCACTCTTGTCGCCTTGATCTGGGCCAACTCACCCTGGTCCGCTGCCTACGACTCGCTGATGAGCACCCGAGTCGGACCCTCGGCGCTGCACCTCGATCTGACCCTGTCGACGTGGGCCGCCGACGGACTGCTGGCCATCTTCTTCTTCGTCGTCGGACTCGAACTGAAGCGAGAATTCGTCGCAGGAGATCTCCGCGATCCCGCACGCGCCGCACTTCCTGTCGCCGCGGCCGTCGGCGGAATGGCAGTTCCAGCAGTCATTTTCGTGCTGATCAACCTCGGCACCGGAGACGGCGCACTGCTCGGTTGGGCAATCCCCACCGCGACCGACATCGCGTTCGCCGTTGCCGTCCTCGCCGTGATCAGTACCCACCTGCCGACCGCGCTACGGACCTTCCTGCTGACGTTGGCTGTGGTCGACGACCTTCTCGCCGTCAGCGTCATCGCCATCTTCTACACCGACGACATCAACTTCATCGCGCTCGGCCTGACACTGATTCCGCTCGCGCTGTTCGCCGTCGCCGTACAGATGCGCGTCCGCTCGTGGTGGATTCTCATCCCGCTGGCGGTCGTGACCTGGGTACTCATGCACGAGTCCGGCGTTCACGCCACCGTCGCGGGTGTGCTGCTCGGCTTCGCTGTTCCGGTCATGCGCAGCAAGGCCAACGGTGGCCCCGAAGCAGGCCCCGGCCTCGCCGAGCACTTCGAGCACAAGATCCGGCCCATCTCCGCCGGCATCGCGGTTCCCCTGTTCGCATTCTGTGCGGCCGGTGTGACCGTCGGCGGATTCTCCGGCCTGGCCAGCGCGCTGACCGATCCGATCGCCATCGGCATCATCGCAGGCCTCGTCATCGGCAAGGCCGTCGGCATCTTCGGCACCACCTACCTCGTCTCGCGGTTCACCCGGGCCACACTGGATGCCGGACTGAAATGGCTCGACGTCCTGGGCGTCTCGATGCTCGCGGGTATCGGATTCACCGTCTCGCTGCTGATCGGCGACCTCGCCTTCGGTGAGGGAACCGAGCGCGACGACCACGTCAAGGTCGGTGTGCTGACCGGTTCGATCATCGCCGCCTCGCTGGCCGCCGTCATCCTGCGCAGCCGCAACAAGGCGTACCGGGACATCTACGTCGAAGAAACCCGCGACGACGATCACGACGGCATCCCGGACGTGTATCAGAAGTAGCGGGCGCTGGAATCCGGACCGCTCCGGTGACACGATGAGACCGTGAGCGAGACCCTGCGCGAACTGTTGACCCGGCACATCGACGCAGGACTGATGCCGGGGGCAACAGCGCTCCTGGGTGGCCCCGATGCGGAACCCGTCGCGGTCGGGTCATCGGCGGTCGGCGGTCCACCGATGGCGGTCGACGCACTGGTCCGGATTCAGTCGATGACCAAGATCGTCACCGGTGTGGCCGCCCTGCGGCTCGTGGAGGCGGGCCGGCTGACGCTCGACGACGACGTCGCGCCCTGGCTTCCCGAACTCGCCGACCGCCCTGTGCTCACCCGTCCCGACGCTGCACTCGACGACGCCGTTCCGCAGGACCGGCCGATCACGTTGCGGCACTTGCTCACCAACACCAGTGGGTACGGAATTCAGATGGGAGACACCCCGCTTGCTCGGGCGATGCGGGCCAACGACACGGAGGCCGGCCCCGCGCCATCTCCGCTCGGCGCGGACGAGTGGTCGGCACGCATGGCGGATCTTCCGCTGGCTTTTCAGCCCGGTACCGGGTGGCGCTACCACCACGGCTTCGCGATCCTCGGCATCCTCGTCTCTCGTATCGTCGGCCGGTCTCTGCAGGATCATCTCCGCGACGACCTGTTCGGGCCACTCGACATGCCCGACACCGGACTGTGGGTACCCACCGACCGATGCCATCGCCTGACGGCGGCCTACCGGTACGAGGACGGGTCGTTGATCGAGACCGAACCCGTCGCGGGCGGACCCTATGCGGGACCGCCCCCAGTCGACGTGAGTCACGGTGAGCTGGTGTCGACCGTGACCGATTTTCACCGCTTTCTCCGTGCGGTCCCGACATCCGTGTCGACCGAGCACCTGGAGCTGATGACACACGACCAGGTGCCCGCGTCGATCAAGACCGACGACAGTTTCTACCCGGGCTTCTGGCCGGGTACGGGGTGGGGATTCGGCGTCTCGGTCGTCACCGAAGGAGAGCACCTCGGCCGCTACGGATGGTCCGGCGGGCAGGGAACCGACTTCTTCGTCGACCCGGATGGGACGGTCGGCATCCTGCTCACGCAGACCGAATTGTGCGAGGCCACCTTCGCGCTGCTGTCGGAGTTCCAGGAACTGCGCTGACAGGATCGACGCCCAGTCGAGTACAGCACCTACAGTTGTCGCCGTGATCGACGATCGGTTCCCGGCATGACGAATCCGCCATCGCTCAGCCGTCGACTCGGGCTGTTCGACGCCATCGCCATCGGTGTCGGTTCGATGGTCGGAGCCGGGGTGTTCGCGGCGTTCGCCCCCGCATCGGCCGTCGCGGGCACGGGTCTGCTGATCGGTCTCGCCATCGCCGCGGTCGTCGCCTTCTGCAACGCCACCTCGTCGGCTCAGCTCGCCGCGCAGTATCCGACGTCGGGCGGAACGTACATCTACGGCCGCGAGCGGCTGGGCGAGTGGCCCGGCTTTCTGGCCGGGTGGAGCTTCGTCATCGGCAAAACCGCCAGTTCCGCAGCCATGGCGCTGGTGTTCGCGGCCTACGTCGCACCTGCCGGGTACACGAAAGTCGTTGCTGTTCTTGCCATCGTTGCGTTGACGGCGGTGAACTACTTCGGCATCACCCGTACGGCCGTGCTGACGAAGATTCTGGTCGCCGCCGTGCTCACCGTGCTCGTCGTGGGTGTCGTCCTGGGACTCACCGGCTCGATCGAGCCGAACGTCGCCGGGCTCGGCTCGTTCACCGACAGTGGGTGGTACGGAATTCTGCAGTCGGCCGGCCTGTTGTTCTTCGCCTTCGCCGGCTACGCGCGCATTGCCACCCTGGGTGAGGAGGTCGTCCGGCCCGAGCGCACCATTCCGCGCGCCATCGTCTCCGCCCTGGGTATCGCACTACTGATCTACGCGGTGATTGCACTGACCCTGTTGTCGGTACTGGGCCCCGACTCACTGGCGTCGTCGTCGGCTCCTCTGGTCGATCTGGTTGTGGCCTCGGGACATTCGTGGGCGTCGCCGGTGATGCGCATCGGTGCCGGCCTGGCTGCGCTGGGAGCGTTGCTCGCGCTGATCGCAGGCATCGGCCGCACGTCGCTGGCAATGGCCCGCCACGACGACCTGCCGTCGTATCTGACCGCGGTCCATCCCCGCTACTCGGTTCCGCATCGCGCCGAGATCACTCTGGCAGTGATCGTCTGCGTCCTCGTTCTCGTCGTCGATCTGCGGAACGCCATCGGTTTCTCGTCGTTCGGGGTGTTGCTGTACTACCTGGTGGCCAATCTCAGCGCCTTCACTCAGGATGCCGCGCACCGCCGCTACCCACGGGCCCTGCAGATCGTCGGCAGTATCGGATGCGTCGTCCTGATTGCCACGTTGCCGGTGTCGTCCATCGTCGTCGGAACCGTCGTGGTCGTGCTCGGTGTCGCCTACCGGCTGATCCGCGTTCGGCAACTGTTCACTTGACGACTGATTCGACAAACGTCAATATAGACGAATGTCGAATCAAGACCGGTCGTCCCTCGACGGTGACTGCTGCTCGCCGCTGATCCGCGAACCCCTGAACGCGGATTGGGCCGGAGATCTCGCCCGCATGTTCAAAGCACTGGGAGATCCCGTCCGGCTGCGGCTGCTCAGCCTGGTCGCCAGTCACGCAGGCGGCGAAGCGTGTGTCTGCGACATCTCCCCTGCCTTCGACCTGTCGCAGCCCACCATCTCCCACCACCTCAAGGTCTTGCGCGAGGCGGGATTGCTCGACTGCGAACGACGCGGTACCTGGGTCTACTACTCGGTGATTCCCGCTGCACTGCAACAACTGTCGGCAGTGCTCAACGCTGCGGAGTCCACGGAGGTCATGGCATGAGTACGACGACCGATACTGCCGTAGTCGGCAAGCTCTCCACCCTCGACCGGTTCCTACCCGTGTGGATCGGCGTGGCCATGGTTGTGGGCCTGCTCCTGGGACGCATGATCCCCGGAATGGACGACGCGCTGTCCACCATCTCCATCGACGGCGTCTCGCTCCCCATCGCCATCGGCCTGCTGATCATGATGTACCCGGTGCTGGCCAAGGTTCGCTACGACCGCCTCGACACCGTCACCGGAGACAAGCGCCTGCTGATCGGATCGCTGGTCCTCAACTGGATCCTCGGTCCGGCCCTGATGTTCGCTCTCGCATGGCTTTTCCTGCCGGATCTACCCGAGTACCGCACCGGGCTCATCATCGTCGGTCTGGCCCGATGCATCGCGATGGTCATCATCTGGAACGACCTCGCCTGCGGCGACCGAGAAGCCGCCGCGGTTCTGGTGGCGATCAACTCGGTGTTCCAGGTCTTCATGTTCGCCATCCTCGGATGGTTCTACCTCTCCGTCCTGCCCGGCTGGCTCGGGTTGGAACAGACGACCATCGAAGCCTCGCCCTGGCAGATCGCGAAATCGGTGCTGATCTTCCTCGGAATCCCGCTGATTGCGGGATTCGCCTCGCGCTTCTTCGGTGAACGCGCCAAGGGTCGCGAGTGGTACGAGGAGAAGTTCATCCCCAGGATTGCCCCGTGGGCGCTCTACGGCCTGCTGTTCACCATCGTCATTCTCTTTGCGCTGCAGGGCGATCAGATCACGTCACAGCCCTTCGACGTGGTGCGTATCGCGCTGCCTCTACTGGTGTACTTCGCGGTGATGTGGGGCGGCGGCTACGCCCTCGGTGCCGCGATGGGTCTGGGCTACGAGCGCACCACCACCCTCGCGTTCACCGCTGCAGGCAACAATTTCGAGCTCGCCATCGCCGTCGCCATCGCGACGTACGGCGCGACATCCGGGCAGGCACTCGCCGGAGTCGTCGGACCACTCATCGAGGTGCCGGTCTTGGTCGGCCTCGTCTACGTCTCGCTCGCACTGCGTAAACGCTTCGCCCCCAGTACGTCCGCGAACACAGTGACAAAGGAGTCCTGATGTCCGACACCCCAAGCGTGCTCTTCGTCTGCGTCCACAACGCGGGCCGATCTCAGATGGCCGCCGGTTTTCTGGCCCACCTCGCCGGCGACACCGTCGAAGTGCGTTCCGCCGGTATCGCGCCCGCGGAGACGATCAACTCCGCAGCGGTCGAGGCCATGGCCGAGGTCGGCATCGACATCTCGTCGCAGTCCCCGAAGATTCTGACCTCCGAGGCCGTGGAGACATCCGACGTCGTCATCACCATGGGTTGCGGCGACGCCTGCCCGGTGTTCCCCGGAGTGAGTTACCGCGATTGGGCACTGGCCGATCCGGCGGGCAAAGGCGTCGAAGCGGTGCGGCCGATTCGCGACGAGATCAGAGGCCGAATCGAGGATCTGATCGCCGAACTGGTTCCAGCGAAGCAGAGTTCCGCGTCATGACGACACCCAGCGTGCTGTTCGTCTGCGTCAAGAACGGCGGCAAGTCTCAGATGGCCGCCGGTCTGATGCGCAAGGCGGCGGGCGATTCGGTGGAGGTGCACTCGGCCGGAACGAAACCGGGTGGCGCCGTCAACGCGCTGTCGGCCGAGTCTCTTCTCGAAGTCGGCGTCGACCTGTCGGGCGAAGCACCCAAGCCCATCGATCCCGATCTGCTCGCCCGCATGGATTACGTCGTCACTCTCGGTGGTGAGGCAAAAGTCGACGTGGTCGACGGCCCGACATTCGAGAACTGGGACACCGACGAGCCGTCCGAACGCGGTATCGACGGAATCGAACGGATGCGTCTGGTACGCGACGATATTGCCGCTCGCGTCGAGGAATTTGCATCCCGAATGCGCAGCGCGAGCAGCTGATTCGCATGAAGTCCGAGGTGGTGGTGATCGGCGGCGGCCAGGCAGGACTGGCCGCCGGCTACTACCTGCGACGAGCCGGGCTGGACTTCGTCATTCTCGACAACCAGAACCATGCCGGAGGCTCCTGGCAGGACTACTGGCCGTCGCTGCACCTGTTCTCGCCGGCCGAGTACTCGCGACTTCCCGGCTGGCCGATGCCTCCGTGGCACAACGGTTTCCCACCCGCGTCTCATGTGGTCGACTACTTGCGAGCGTACGAGAAGAAGTACGAACTGCCGGTGCACCGGCCCGTCCGGGTGACGGCCGTGCATCGGGTCCCGGGCGGCTACCGAGTCGACACCGATGGCGAATCGCACAGTGCCACAGCAGTCGTCAACGCGACGGGAACATGGTCTCGGCCCTTCTGGCCGAGCTACCCGGGCATGCGTGAATTCGGTGGGGCCCAACTGCATGCCGCCGACTACCGCACACCGGACCGATTCGTGGGCAAGCGAGTAGGAATCGTCGGCGGCGGAAACTCGGCTGCTCAAATACTTGCCGAAATCTCCACTGTCGCCGATACCTACTGGTACACCAGCCGTGAGCCGAAATTCCTGCCCGACGACGTCGATGGGCGCGTGCTGTTCGATGTCGCCAGCGACCGCGCCCGAGCGCTGGCAGCGGGTGATACCGATACCGGCGGGGTCGCAGGCTTGGGCGACATCGTCATGGTCCCGCCGGTGAAGGAGGCCAGGGATCGCGAAGTCCTGCAGGCCCGGCCGATGTTCACGGCGATCACAGCCGACGGCGTGACGGACGGGCACGCAACGGAGAAACTGGATGCGATCGTCTGGTGCACCGGCTTTCGGCCCGCGCTGCGGCACCTGCAGCCGCTGCACCTGCATACCGACGGACCTCGAATCACGTTGGAAGACAATCATATTCGCGGCGAGTCGACCCTGATGTTCCTGGGGTACGGCGACTGGACCGGACCGGCATCGGCAACGCTCATCGGCGTCGGCCGCACCGCACGCGCAGCAGTGAGCACTCTCGCTCGACGAGGAAAGGTAGATCAGTCATGAACGAATACCCCGTAGTAGTGATCGGCGCAGGACCCATCGGTCTTGCCGCCGCAGCGCATCTGACCGAAACCGGCTCTGCCGTGGTCGTTCTCGAATGCGGGCCGTCCGCCGGCTCGGCAGTGTCCGAGTGGAATCACGTGCGGTTGTTCTCCCCGTGGTCCGAGGTCGTCGACCCCGCTGCGGCCCGGTTGCTCGAGCCCACCGGCTGGACTGCACCGGACGGTGACACCTATGCCACCGGTCGCGAATGGGTGGAGCGGTACCTCGCACCCCTCGCCGCCGTTCTCGGCGACGCCGTCCGAGTCGACTCCGAGGTAGTCGGCGTCGCCCGCCGCGGACGCGACCGCGTGGTCGACGCCGGCCGCGACACCGAACCGCTGTCGGTGCACATCCGCCACTCCGACGGCAGCGAGGAACGCATCCTCGCCCGCGCTGTCGTCGACGCGTCGGGCACCTGGGGGTCACCGAATCCGCTGGGCAGCGAGGGACTTTCGGCCATCGGCGAGAAGGCCGCTGCGGACCGGATCGACTACCGGGTCCCCGATCTGACCGATCCGGCCATTCGCGCCCAGTTCGCGGGCAAGCACACCGTCATCGCCGGCAGTGGACACTCCGCCTTGACCGCCATCATCACCTTCGCCGAACTCGCCGCGGAGGAACCAGGAACGACGCTCACCTGGGCCGTGCGCCGAGGAGTCACCGCCGATGTGTTCGGCGGAGGGGAAGCGGACGAGCTCGCTGCTCGCGGCGCTCTGGGCCAACGCGCCAAGAAGGCCGTCGACGACGGCTTCCTCACCGTGCAATCCGGATTCCGCACCGACACCGTTGCAGTCGACGGTGACCGGCTGACACTCGTCGGCGACACCGGCGCTCGCATAGAGCGCGTCGACCGAGTCGTGGCGTTGACCGGATTCCGCCCGGATCTGTCATGGCTGTCCGAGGTTCGCCTCGATCTCGATCCCACCCTGCAGGCACCCAAGTTCGTCGCAGAGTTGGTGGACCCCAACATGCATTCGTGCGGATCGGTGTCACCGCACGGAGTCGAAGAACTGACCCAACCGGAGCCCGGCTTCTACCTGGTGGGCATGAAGAGCTACGGCCGCGCGCCGACGTTCCTCGCGATGACCGGATACGAGCAGGTTCGCAGCATCGCAGCCGAACTCGCAGGCGACCACGAGGGCGCACGAAAGGTCGAGCTGACGCTGCCCGACACCGGTGTCTGCGGCGGCGCGGGCCTGTTCGACGAGCCCGACGCCCCGTCGTCCGGTGGCTGCTGCGGTGCCCCTGCTGCGCCGGAGTTGATCACTCTCGGGTCGCCGTCGAGCAAGTAGCGAACAGGTGACCTAACTGTCAGCCGAACGCCTGATACCCCAGCCATCCGGAGAGACCGAGCCCCAGAATTCCGACCGCAATACGCAGAATGATCGGCGAGATCACCTTGACCGTCGGCGGCCCGCAGGCACCGCCGACGAAACATCCGATCGCCAGGGCAAGCGCGGCCCACCAGTGCACCTGGCCGGAGAACGAAAAGATGATGGCGGCAATGAGATTGG
Organism: Rhodococcus sp. 05-340-2; assembly: GCF_002258915.1. Lineage (NCBI taxonomy): Bacteria > Bacillati > Actinomycetota > Actinomycetes > Mycobacteriales > Nocardiaceae > Rhodococcus > Rhodococcus sp. 05-340-2. The sequence goes on along the minus strand of NZ_NOYU01000039.1, from coordinate 110,032 downwards.
CGATGCCGAGGAAGAAACTCTTCAGAACGCTTGCGCGCCAGAAAGTATCCGAGGTGCAGATCAGCGCCAGCGCAAGGAAGATGACACCGGCCCCGGCACCGAAGTAGCCACCGTAGATCGCGACCGCGAACAGCGCCAACGGATAGAGCGTCGGAAACTGCCTGCCGCCGGACAGCTTTCGGATACGCGGCTGCAGCAGTAGCGCGATGGCTGCCATCGCCACCAGGAACGGTACGACCACCTCGAACGAACCGTCCGGCGTAGTGAGCAACAGAATCGCACCGGTGGTACCGCCCAGCGCGGAGTAGATCGCATAGCGAACCAGCTGCTTGCCGTCCTTGGCGAGCTCGGCCGAGGAACTCGCCGTCGCCCCGACACCGGCCGCGACCAACGCGACCGTGTTCGTCACGTTCGCAGACACCGCAGGCAAACCCACCGCAAGCAGAGCAGGATAGGACACCAGCGACGCGAGCCCGGTGACGAACCCGATGAGCCCGGCGAAGAACCCGGCCACCACCAGAAGTCCGAAATCGAGCACAGTCACCGAACAAAGCTACCGCGCCTAACGATCCGGCCGGCACCGCAGGGCTTACTCGACGGGGTTCGCCATCTCCTGCAGCAACCGGCTCGTCATGCGCACTGCCTGGTCTCCGCCGTCCGCGCCCTCGATGTACACCGCGAATGCAACGTCACCACTGGTGGCGAGCACGAAGCGATCGTCGCCACTTTCCCCGGCGAATCCCTGCACACCGTCGAAGGTGTCGAGACCGCTACTGCTCGACGAGTCGGCGAGTATGCCGCGCAACCGGTTTGCCGCATCCGAGCCGATTGCCTCGGACTCCCGATTCGCGACGGCGGTCTGACCGGCGACGATCGTCGGAGTCGGAGCGCTGCCCCGAGAGATCGCGGCCGCCATCTGCGCGAGTCCGAACGGAGTCACCGTCGCCTCGTCGGCGGAGGCGGTGGACACGGTCCTGATGCCGTCGATCGCGCTGCGACTGTCGGCGGGAGTTCCTGTGTAGGCGTCGAGTCCGGGCATCGAGTAGTTGATACCGAGGCCCAACCTCGCAGCTGCATCTTCGGCGCTGTCGTCACCGCGATCGGACTGCACGGCCCGGACGAGTTCCGACGCGGTGCCGGCCGGGTAGGAGCCCCCGAAGACGACGTCGCCCTGCTCGTTCGCGTAACTGTTCTGTGCCGCAGCGAGAATCGCGCCGGTCGAGGTGGACAGGGCGACGATCGACGCCGACGACCCCGCCATGACGACCGCGTTCTCGGCTGCGAGCTGAACTCGCGGATCGAGCGTCGCGTGCAGGTCAGGACCGGCGGGTCCCTGGAAGCCGACACGGCGTTCGCCGGTTCCGTCGGCGGTGTAGGTGTCGACGGCCCAGCCTGCGGTGGCGTCGCGTCCTTCCTGCCAGGCGCTTCGCAACGAGTCGAGCACGGGTGAGGTGATCCGACGGTCGTCGACGATGAGCTTGGGTTGCGGAGAAACCACCACGCCCGGAACGGCGCGCAGGTCGTCTTCGAGGACGGCGAAATCGTCGTCGCGCAAGGTCACTGCGGTGATCGGTGCACCGCCGGCCGAATCGAGTTCGGCCAGCATCGATTCGGAGGTGATCAGCGGTGCCACGACGTCGATGACGTCCGCGAGTTGCGCAGTGGACGCCGCCGGATCGCTCGTCTGTGCCGGGTCGAGGGAGATGGCGTTGATGGTGCGCTCGCTCATCAGTACGTTGTTCGCGGCGTCGAAGATCAGCGGCGGAGCGGCGTCGGTCCTGGTGTATCGGACCGACCCTCCCGAGGTGAGGTCGGGGACGAGGGTGGCCGGATCCCACGCGATTCGCCAGCCGACACTGAGCTTCTTGGTCGAGCCCTGAGCGCTGTACTTCCAGTCCTTGCCCTCACCGAAATTCCATGCGGACGCGAGAGTGAAGTAGCCGCTCTCGTCGGAGAGGTCCATGTACTGGGTCAGGTCGAAATCGCCGGTGGACGTGCCCTCGGCCGACAAGCCGTCGAACATCTGGTTCAGCGCGGCCGTCGCGGCATTCGGGTAGGTCGTCAGCGCGGCAGCGGCAGCGACGTCTCGGTTGTCCAGGGCATCGACGAACTTCGAGACCAGCACCTCGGCCTCGCTCGGTGGGCGATCGACCATCCAGAACACTGCCGAGACCGTCAACGTCGCCGATGCTGCAACGGCGACGAGGTAGCGACCGCGGACCTTGCGCGGGCCACGACGGGCACGACTCATAGAACTCATGAGTCACAATATTCACTGTAGTCACACGAGTAACAAGCACGGGATTCATACGAGCCGGTCACGATTGGGATACGCCCCGGTCGGTTTCGGCCTCTACTAGCGCAGAAAACGACCCGCAGCCTCGACGGCAGGCGTCGAACTGCCCGCATCGTTCACGAACACCGCGAACGCGAGATCACCGGAGATACCGACGAACCAGCCGTGGGCTCCTTCGTTGTTCGCGCCGAATTCGGCGGTGCCGGTCTTGCCGAGCAGCCCGGGAATGTCGTTCAGTGACGTGGCCGTGCCGCCGGTGATCGTCTCGCGCATCATGGTCTTGATCTGCTCGGTGACCTGCGGGTCCACCGCTGCCGGCTGCATGTTTCCCACTCCGGGCTCACCGGCGACGACCGTCGGTGGGCGCAATCCGTTGTTGGCGATCGACGACGCGACCAGTGCCATTCCGAACGGCGACGCGGTCACCTGCCCCTGGCCGATGGCGGATTCGACCCGCTGCGCCGGGGTGTCGGCCGAGGGCACCGAACCGGTGACGGTCGTCAGACCGGGGGTGACGTAGTCGACGCCGAGGCCGTACTGCGCGGCCGCGTCGGTCAGTCCGTTCGGCGGGAGTGCCACGCCGAGGCGACCCATCGTCGTGTTGCAGGACTTGGCGAAGGCGGTGTGCAGCGGCACGTCGCCGAGATCGAAATTGTCGTCGTTCGGGATCTGCCTGCCCTCGATGTTCTCGGTCGCCGGGCACGGCAGCACGGTATCGGGGGTGACGGCACCGGACTGCAGTGCAGCCGAGGTGGTCACCGTCTTGAACGTCGACCCCGGCGGGTACAGACCGGTGAGGGCGATCGGGCCCTCGGCATCCGCGGCGGCATTCTGTGCCACGGCGAGAACCGCCCCCGTCGACGGCCGAAGCGCAACGATGGCCGACTGCTGCGGCAACGACGCGAGCGCATTCTCGGCTTTCAGTTGCAGTGCCGAATCCAGGGTGGTCGCGATGTCGTCTCCGGTTCCGGCGTCGCGGCCGGCAAGTGGGGTGATGGTGCCGTCGGCTGCAACGGCCTGCACAGCCCATCCCCGATTGGCTGCCTGCTCCTGCTCCCACAGAGTCGTCAGGTCGTTGAGGACCGGCGAAACGAGGTTCCGGTCGGTGGCGAGCAGCCGCGTCTGCGGAGCCAGCGTGACGCCGGGGACGGTCGCGAGCTGAGCACCGATGGGATCGATATCCGCCTGACGAAGCAACACGATGGTCGCCGAGTTACCCTGCGCTGCAGCGACAGTCGATGTGACGTACTCGGCCGTGATACCCGGGACGACGGATCCGACGAGGTTCGCGACAGCCACGGGATCGGCCGTCGCATCGACGTTGACGAGGGTGACCACCTGCTGCGACATCAGCTCGACGCCGTTTCCGTCGAAGATGCGCGGCGCGACGAGCGCGTCGGTAGGAGTGAAACGCACCGACGAGTCGGCCGTCAGGCCCGGCACCAGCATCGCCGGATCCCAGGTGATCTTCCAGCCCTGCTCGGTTTCCGCCGCTGTCGCAGAGGTCGTGTAGTTCCATTCCTTCGGCTCGCCGTCGGGTTCGGCGGTGCCGTCGGTGGTCGTCGAGAAGCGCCAGCCGGCATTCAATGTGAACGTGCCCGCATCCTCGTTGGCGTCGACTGCCTCGAAATCGGGAGTTGCCGTGACCGTACCGCCGGCCGAAAGCCCGTCGTACAGCCCGGTGAGCGCTGCCGTCGCGCCGGCCGGATCGGTGGTCAACGCGGCAGCCTGATCGATATTCGCGCTGTTGACCGCGTCCGCGAACTGCTCGGCGACGGTCTGCGGCTGATCGGGCCCACTCTGACCACAGGCGGCGAGCACCAATGCCAGTACGGACACGATTGCGGCCAGAGTCGTCGGTCTTGTCGAAGTGCGCACGGGATCGATCATGCCCCAGGGCGTCCGCGAAACACCGGTGGCGCGATCCCTGAATGAGGTGTAATTATGTAATCAGTCTTACAAACACCTACTCGGGAGCTCACATGAAACCCAACGGACGCTCGTTCGGTCGCCCCGGCGGCTGGCAGCACGCAGACATTCCGGACGCCACCGACGCCGCCGAGTGGTTCGGTGGCCGACTCCCGGACACCTGGTTCGACGGTGCCGCCTCGGTCGAGGTCGACCGAGAGGAGATCGTCGTCGTAGGGACATTGCCTGTGGAGCAGGACAGTTCACCCGCAGCCAACGAGGGCCGCATCGCGCGATTCCGGGAAACGACCCGCGGCGACCGCATGCAGATCGCCGACGAGGCCGAGAAGCGATACGGACGCAAGGTCGCCTGGGGAGTGAGAACCGGATCCGACGTGGTCCTGTTCACCCACCTCGCAGTACCGGTCATGACGCGCCTGCGTCAGCCCGAGCGTCGCGTCCTGGACACCCTCGTCGACGCCGGCGTCGCTCGCTCCAGGGCCGACGCCCTGGCCTGGGCTGTGAAGCTCGTCGGCGAGCACACCCAGGAGTGGCTGGACGAACTGCGGGGCGCCATGACGACGGTCGACGAGCTACGCAAGAAGGGCCCATCGGTTTAATTCGCTTGCGTACTCGTCGGGTTCGGGGCTAGCGTGGCCTTCGCCTTGTCGCCCACAGATTCGGAGAGGCCATTGCTCTTCCAGAGGTTCTAGACGCCTGCAGATCCATCGCACGCACACCTTTGGAGCAACCATGCCTCATTCGTCATCACTGTCCATCTCGAACCTGAGCTTCACATGGCCGGACGGCGGCCCCGTGTTCGACGCCATGTCGGCCATCTTCCCCAGCGGCACAACAGGTCTCATCGGTGCCAACGGTGCGGGAAAGTCGACGCTCCTGCGATTGCTCGCCGGGGAATTGACACCACAACTCGGTTCCATCTCGATACCGGGCGTATTCGGCTACCTGCGCCAGGACGTCGCACTGGATCCCGACCTGCCCGTCGATCGGGTACTGGCCATCGATTCGGTGCGAAAAGCATTGCATCGCATAGAATCCGGATCCTCCACCGAGGACGACTTCGCAATCGTGGGGTCGGCGTGGGACGTCGAGGAGCGCGCTCTGGCACTGCTGGACAAGCTCGGCCTGGGCAGCATCGTCGGCTCCCTGGACGATCTGGATCGCCGCGTCGGCACCCTGTCGGGCGGCGAGACGATACTGCTCGCCCTCACCGCACAACTGCTCGCCCAGCCCGACGTACTGCTGCTCGACGAACCGACCAACAACCTCGATCACGCTGCGCGAGAACGCTTGTACACGGCAGTCGACGGCTACGCGGGTGTGCTGATCGTGTGCACTCACGATCTCGAGCTGCTCGAACGCGTCGACTCCATCGCCGAGGTGCGGGCCGAGCGCAGCGGGGTCTCGCGGCTGCGCATGTTCGGCGGCAACTATCAGCACTATCGCTCGGTCGTCGACGCGGAACAGGAAGCCGCACGGGCGACCGTCCGTGATGCCAAGAACGACGTCCGCAAGCAGGAACGCGAATTGATCGACACCCGAATCAAACTCGACAGACGCCAGCGATTCGGGAAGAAGATGGAAGAGCAGAAGCGTGTACCGCCGATCCTCGCGGGCCGACGCAAGCGGGCTGCCCAGGAATCGGCAGGCAAACTTCGCGGGACGCAGAGTGACCGCGTCGACGACGCCCGATCGTCACTGTCGGCCGCCGAGGATCTCCTGCGCGACGACCGCGAGATACGCGTCGACCTCCCGGCGACGAAAGTTCATGCGGGACAGGTGGTTCTCGAACAACCCGAGCTCAACATCGTCGGTCCCGAGCGCATCGCGCTGATCGGACCGAACGGGAGCGGCAAGACCACCCTGTTGCGGGCTCTGGACGCCACCGGGGCAGAGGTGCCGTGGAAGTATCTGCCGCAGCGACTGGACGTCTTCGACGAATCCCGCACCGTCGCCGAGAACGTATCCGATGTCGCCCCACAGGCCACCGCCGAACAGATCCGAGGCCAACTCGCCCGCTTCCTGTTCCGCGGATCCGACGCCGACGCCGTCGTCGCGACCCTCTCCGGTGGCGAACGACTGCGGGCCGCACTGGCACGAATTCTGCTGGCGGAGCCGGCTCCGAAACTACTGATGCTCGACGAGCCGACCAACAACCTCGACATCACCAGCCGACAACACCTCATCGACGCCCTCGGAAAATTCGAGGGTGCGCTGATCATCGCAAGCCACGATCGACCGTTCCTCGACGCCATAGCGCCCACCCGCACCATCGACCTCACCCCGACCGCCGAGCCTCCCGAGTCCGCCGAAGAAGCGCCCGCCCGTAGGGAGTCAATGTGACGTTCAGTGGCCTTTGTGGGGGTCAATGTCACGTTGAGTGGACTTCAAAGGCAAGAATCGCGGGGTGGAGTACGCCTCGAATGCAGACGATGGAACACGGATCGCGTACACGGTGGTGGGGTCCGGGCCGCCGTTGTTGATGGTGCACGGCAGTTTTCTCACGCACACGATCTGGCGGACGTTCGGCTATGTGAAGGCGCTGCGCGGCAGTCGGCGGTTGATTCTGATCGACAGTCGTGGGCACGGCCGCAGCGAGAAGCCCCATTCTCCCGACGCCTATGCGATGGGCACTATCGTCGGCGATCTGACGGCGGTGCTCGATGCGGTGGGGGTCGATACCGTCGATTACCTCGGGTACTCGTTCGGGGCTCGGGCGGGCTTGGCGTTGACGGCTGCGGCTCCCGAGCGAGTGCGATCGCTGGCCGTCGGCGGCGGTAGTCACGGCGCTCAGGCAGGCGCGTTCGATCGCCTGTTCTTCCCCGGATGCGCCGATGTGTTGGAGCAGCGCGGCATGGACGGATTTCTCGAGGTCTGGACCAGCCACCGCATGTTCCCGATCGATGCGGGTACCCGAGCGGTGTTCTCCGCCAACGATGCCCAGGCCATGGCCGCGTACATCCGAGCCTCCGACGCCGATCCCGGCCTACCGGACGAGGCGTTGCAACGATTCACCCCACCGTCGCTGTTCTACGTCGGCAGTCAGGACGGCACCAGGCTCGACGACACCCGAGCTGCCGCGGCGCTGGTACCGAACTCCGAGCTGCATGTCATCCGCGGATTCGACCACGCGACAACGATGGCGGCGTCCACTGAAGTGCTCGGCGTCCTCGAACGGTTCTGGGACAGGTGACGTCAGCGCCCACAATTCGCCTCGAGAATCGGAATCCCGCCTCACGCAGCACATAGTGGACAGCCACATCACCTCTTCAGCGCAGGAAACTGGTCGTCGCGCCACTCGGTCTCCAGCGGTCCGACGGCCGCATCCTCGCGAGCGCGCAGTTCCACTCGACGGATCTTGCCGGAGATCGTTTTCGGTAGCTCGAAGAACTCGATTCGGCGCACACGCAGGAACGGTGCCAGGTGCTCGCGGGCGTACTTGAGGATCTCGAATGCAGTGTCCTCGTTGGGTTCCCAGCCCGACGCCAGCGCCACGTATGCCTTCGGAACGGCCAGTCGCGTCTCGTCCGGGGCCGGCACCACTGCGGCCTCGGCAACGGCGGGGTGTTCGATCAGCACGCTTTCGAGCTCGAACGGGGAGATCTTGTAGTCCGAGGCCTTGAACACGTCGTCGGTGCGGCCGACGTAGGTGATGTAGCCCTCGGAGTCCCGTGATGCGACGTCGCCGGTGTGGTAGTACCCGTCGGCCATGACGGCGGCATTGCGTTCGGGGTCACCGAGATAGCCGGTCATCAGGTTGAACGGCTTCTGGGCCAGGTCGAGGCAGATCTCACCCTCGTCGGCGAGTTCGCCGGTGGTGGGGTCGACGATCACCACCGGAACGCCCGGCAGCGGCCTCCCCATCGAGCCGGACTTGAGTACGGCTCCGGGTGTATTGGCAACCAGCGCAGTGGTTTCCGTTTGACCGAACCCGTCGCGGATGTTCAGCCCCCACTCCTGTTGGACCCGCGAGATCACCTCGGGGTTGAGTGGCTCACCGGCTCCGATGGCCTCGCGTAGCGAACCACCGCCGCCGGCGAGATCGGCTTGAATCAGCATGCGCCACACCGTCGGCGGCGCACAGAACGTCGTCACCTCGGCCCGTCGGATCTGTTCGAGCAACGCTTTCGCGTCGAATCTGCCGTAGTTGTAGATGAAGATGGTCGCCTCGGCGATCCACGGGGCGAAGAAGCAACTCCACGCGTGCTTGGCCCACCCGGGCGAGCTGATGTTCAGGTGTACGTCGCCCGGGCGCAGCCCGAGGAAGTACATGGTGCTCAGATGCCCTACGGGATAGGAGATCTGAGTGTGCTCGACGAGCTTGGGCTTGCTGGTGGTACCGGAGGTGAAGTACATGAGAAGGCGGTCGGTGGGAGCCGTCACGGACTCGAACGGTACGGCCTCGACGGAGCGAGCCTCGGCATAGTCCACCCAACCATCACACGCGGACGTGGCGATACGCAGGTAGTCACCGGGGACGTCGTCGAATTTGCCGGTGTCCGAGGGGTTCACGATCACTGCGCGTGCATTGCCGCGTACGACGCGATCGGTCAGATCTGCGGATCCGATGGCAGTGGTGGTCGGCATCAGGACCGCGCCCAGCTTCATCACCGCGAGCATCGCTTCCCACAGCTCCACCTGGTTGCCGAGCATCAGGATCACCGAGTCGCCGCGGCCGATTCCCTGCTGCTCGAGCCAGCGAGCAACCTGGTCGGAGCGACGAGCGATGTCGTCGAAGCTGTACTTGGCCTCGCTGCCGTCCTCCTCGACTATCCACAGCGCGGTGCCATCGTTGCCTCGCGCGATCGCATCGAACCAATCGATCGCCCAGTTGAACGTCTCACCGAACGACGGCCATTCGAAAGATGCCACTGCACGGTCGTACTCGCCGTAGGCGTCGAGTAGTAGATCGCGTGCATTCCTGAATGCCGTGTGTGCCGATTCGGCCATGTTTCCTCCTGCGCGTGTGATGCCCATCACCACCAAGCTAGGGGACGCGCACGGCCCCTCGCTACCCCCGAACGGGGGTGCGACGTCGGCTACCCTCGGTCACCGTGGCCATCGGATACTTCGCGATCGCATGTGCTCTGGGGATAGTCCACGCCGCGTTTTCCGGCTATTGGGCCGCAGGCGGGCGGTGGATGCTCAGCTCCGTCGGTTCCTTCGCAACAGAATGGGTCGACACCGAACCGCAGACCGCGAAGACGGCACTGCTGGCACTTGCGCTGGTCAAACTCGGCGCGGCAATTCTTCCCGCTCTCGCGTACATGAACCGGCCGCGCCTGGCAGCACAGAACCGGACCCGGCTGCCGTCGTCGATCCTCGGCATATCCTGGCCCGGCTCTGTGCTGCTGATCCTGTGGGGCGGAGCGTCGTTCGTCGGCGCGGTGATCGGCCTCATCGCCTCGGACGAGAACCGAAGCGTCAAGTACGGGCACCTGTTCTTCGACGGCATCTTCCTGCTCTGGGGTGCCGCACTTCTGACGGCACTGATCCTCTCCCGGAAAGCCCCGTACCGACCGCGCTAGATGCGCTCCCCCGTTTCCGGGTGGAAGAGGTGGATCGCACCGTCGAGGCGCGTCAGGCCGATACTTTCACCGATCCTCGCCGGAGCACGCACTGCCGAACGCGCAACCAACGACACCGGTCCCCCGTCGAGTCCCTTGACCTTCGGGTCGTCGAGGTGCGCGTAGACGTAGGACTCGCTGCCCAACTCCTCGATGAGATCGACCTTGCCCTCGAAGCCCTCGCCGCCGCCGTGGACGATGCCGAGGTTCTCGGGCCGCATTCCGATGGTGACCTCGTCGATACCCAGGCTCGCGAGCTTGGTCAGCTCGTCGCGCTCGAGCGGGAGCAGGAACTTACCGATCTGGACGCCACCGGAGCCGATGGGTACCGTCATCAGGTTCATTGCCGGGGACCCGATGAATCCTGCGACGAAAGCATTGACAGGATTGTCGTACAGGTCTGTGGGAGAGGCGAACTGCTGCAGCTTGCCACCGCGCAGCACCGCGACGCGGTCGCCCATCGTCATGGCCTCGACCTGATCGTGGGTGACGTAGACCGTCGTGGTGCCGAGCCTGCGCTGCAACGCCGCGATCTGCGTACGCGTCTGCACCCGCAGCTTGGCGTCGAGGTTGGACAGCGGCTCGTCCATGCAGAACACCTGCGGCTCACGAACGATGGCCCGGCCCATGGCAACTCGCTGACGCTGGCCGCCCGAGAGCTTACCGGGCTTGCGGTCGAGGTACTCCGTGAGATCGAGCAGACGGGCCGCTTCCGCGACGCGCGCCTGACGCTTCTCGAGGCTCACTCCGCGCATCTTGAGCGCGAAGCCCATGTTCTCCCCGACGGTCTTGTTGGGGTAGAGCGCATAGTTCTGGAAGACCATGGCGATGTCGCGGTCCTTGGACGGAACGCCCACCATGTTCTTGCCGCCGATTTCGATTGCGCCACCGTCGATCTCCTCGAGACCGGCGAGCATGCGCAGGGCGGTGGACTTGCCGGAGCCGGACGGTCCGACCAGGACGACGAACTCGCCGTCCTCGATCTCGAGGTCGAGGGAATCGACGGCGAGCGAATCGGCACCTTCGTAGACGCAGGATGCCTTCTTGTACGTGATTGCAGCCATGAGACTTTCTCCTATTTGATGGCGCCGAAGGACAGGCCGCGCACGAGCTTGTTCTGCGCGAACCATCCGGCAAGGACGACGGGGAGTGCTGCGAACGTCGCAGCGGCGGACAGCTGGGCCCAGTACAGGCCCTGGCCGGTGATGAATCCGACGAGGTACACCGGAATCGTCTGGGCCTGAACAGCAGTGAGATTGACCGCGAAGAAGAACTCGTTCCACGAGAAGATCACGCAGATCAACGACGTCGCCGCGATACCGGGAGAGACGAGCGGCAGGATCACCTCGCGGACCGACGTCCACAACGACGCACCGTCCATACTGGCGGCTTCGAGCAGTTCCGACGGCACCTCCATGAAGAACGAGCGCATCATCCACACGGCGATCGGCAGATTCATCGCGGTGTAGAGGATCACCAGTGCCCAGATGTTGTCGAGCATGCCGATGTCACCGACGATGACGTACAGCGGAACGATGACGGCCACGACGGGCAGCATCTTGGTGGAGATGAAGAAGAACAGCACGTCCTGGGTCTTCTTGACCGGCCGCAGTGACAGTGCGAACGCTGCCGGAACACCCAGCAGCAGAACGAGAATCGTCGAGACGATCGTCGCGAACGCCGAGTTCAGCAGGGTCGTACCGATACCACTGTCGAGGACACCCCGGTACTGATCGAGGGTGGGGGTGAAGATCAGCTTCGGCGGGTTGGAGTACGCATCGGCCTCCTGCTTGAAGCCGGTGATCACCATCCAGAGCACCGGGAAGAAGAATGCGATACCGGCCACCCAGGCGACGAAGGACCAGATCGTGCCCGGGCCCCACTTGCTCTTCTTGCGAATTTCCTGCCCGTCGGAGGTCTGCGCGACGGGCTTCTTCTTGCTCGTGGTTGCCGTGCTCATCACGCCGCCTCCTCGTTTGCGCTGAAGCTCTTGAAGATCAATCTCAGCGCCAGAGTGCTGAGGACGATGGTTGCCACCACAGTGACGACGCCCATGGCCGCGGCTTGACCGATGTCGAAACCGAGGAAGGCACGTTGGTAGATGTAGAACGGGAGGTTGGCCGACGCGACTCCCGGTCCACCGGAGGTCATCATGTAGACGGCGTCGAAGGTGTTGACGAGGTAGATGGCACCGAGAACCGTGCCCAGTTCGATGAACCGGCGCAGGTGCGGCAACGTCAGCTCACGGAAGAGCTTGAACGGGCCTGCGCCATCGACGCGTGCGGCCTCGGCGATGTCCTTGGGCATGGACTGCAACCCGGCGAGAATCAGCAGCATCATGAACGGCGTCCACTGCCACACCAGGTTCGTCATGACCGCGGCCAGCGGGAACCGCGAAACCCAGTCGATCTCACCGACTCCGAACGGACTCAGAGCGAAGTTGATCAGACCGAAGACGGGATCGAACATCGTCGTCTTCCAGATCAGCGCACCGGCGACCGGGGTGACGAGGAACGGGGTGATCAGGAGTGTACGGATCAGACTGCGCCCGATGAACTTACGATCGAGCAGCAGCGCGAGGGCGAGACCGAGGACCACCGAGATGATCACGGTTCCGACGATCATGATCACGGTGTTCATCGCGACCTCGCGGAACTGGCTGTCGCGGAAGACGTCGATGTAGTTGTTCAGGCCGTTGAACTCACGCGAACCCGGACGAACGAGGTTCCAGGACTGCGTCGAGTAGTACAGCGTGAACAGGAACGGGATCTGGGTGACGATGATGGCGAACACCAACGCCGGCAACAGCGGTCCGCGTCGACGCCAGCCCTCGGCCTTGGAGATCGTTCTCGGTCGCGGTACGAACTTCTCCGGTTCGGCCGGAGCCGTCCGTTCTTCGGTGGTGGTCATCCCTGGTCCTCCTGATACGTCTTGCCGACCACTTCGGCGTATTGCTGCGCTTGGTCGAGCGCCTCGTCGACGCTGATCTGTCCGGCGATCGCGGCGCTGATCTGCTGGCTGACCCGGGTACCGAGGTCCTGGAACTCCGGAATGGTCAGGAACTGGACTCCGGTGTACGGAACCGGGTCCACGGTGGGGTTGTTGGGGTCGGCACTGTCGATGGAGTCGAGGGTCAGCTGACCGTAGGCAGCCGCCGCCTCCGCGTACTCGGGAATCTCGTAGGTCGAGAGACGACTTCCGGGAGGCACACGCTCCCAACCGAGTTCGTTTCCGACCTTGTTCAGGTACTCCTTGCTGGTCATCCACGAGACGAACTTCCACGCCTCGTCGGGAGCCTCGCTGGTCTGGGGAATGCCCAGCGCCCAGGAGTACAGCCAACCGTTGTCGCCCTTGGCCGCCGACGGGGCCTTGGCATAACCGATCTGCCCGACGACGTTGCTCGACGACGGATCCTCGAGTACCGAGACAGCCGAGGTGGCGTCGTACCACATTGCCGTGTTGCCCTGTGAGAGTTGCGTTCCGCACTCACTGAAGCCGCTGGTGGCCGCGCCGGCCTGACCGTGCTCACGCACGGTGTCGACGTAGAACTGGACGGCTTCGCGTACCTCGGGACTGTTCAGCTGGGCATTCCAGTTCTCGTCGTACCAGCGGCCGCCGAACGCGTTGATGACCGTGTCGAGCGGCGCGAGCACCTCACCCCAACCGGGCTTGCCGCGCAGGCAGATTCCGGACAGGCCGGGGCTGTCGAGTGCGGCCGCGGCGTCTGCCACCTGCTGCCACGTCGGCTCCGCCGGCATCGTGATGCCCGCGGCCTCCATCAGATCCTTGCGGTACATCAGGAACGAGGATTCACCGTAGAACGGCACCGAGTACATGCTGCCCTCGTACGACAGCGATTCCTTCAACGTCGGGATGAAGTCGTCCTCGTCGTACCCCGGCGTGGCGTCCGCGTACTCGGAAAGGTTGGTGAGCCAGCCGTTCTCGGCCCACTGCGGGGTCTCGAAGTTGCTGATCATCACCACGTCGAACTCGCCGCCACCCGTCGCGACCGAGGCCGTGATCTTGGCCCGGGCCTCGTTCTCCGACAGCGACACGAACTTCAGATTGATGCCAGGGTTCTCCGCCTCGAACTCGGGCGCAAGCGAAATGGCGTCGGACATCTGTGAATTCGAGACGATCGCGACGGTGATCGTCGTACCGTCACCGTCACCGCCGAACGAGCCGGCGCCGGCACATCCGGACAGCACCAAGGTCGTCGCGAGTGAGCTCGCGACAACCACTTTCGGTAGAACCCTCACTGAAATACCTTTCCATTGGAGGTCGCCGTTGCCGGAGCTTGCGCAACGAGCCAACGTGCACTTTCGATATCGGTGACCAGGATCGAGGCCAGTCCACCCCGCAACGCACCGAGCAGCGCTTCGTGTTTTCGTTTTCCGCCGGTGACGAGCACGGCCCGATCACAGGCCCTGATGGCGTCGAGCCCCACCGACACGGTTCGGCCGGGGAGCGATCCTCCGGTGTCCTTGCCGTCTGCGTCGTAGAACCGTCCGCCGATCTCACCGACCGCACCCAAGCGGCGCAGTTCGTCGAGCACCTCGAGGTCGATGAAGCTGCCCTCGAACAACGTGGTGGACGTGGAAACGGGACCGATGCCGTACATCATCACATCGGCATCGGTCCCGGCCTTGAGGGCACGCGAGATCACGGAATCCTGCTCCAACGCAACCACTGTCGCCTGATCGGCATACAGCGGCGCATTGAGCCTGACGGGTGTCGCCTGCAGGTACGCAGCGCAGCGTCCGAGTGTGTACTCCACACCGGTCTGGTAATCGGCCGAGGTGATGGAACCGTCGAGTTGCACCACCGCAGCACATTTGGTGGATCTGGTCTTGAGCGAGCTGGCCACCGCAACCGTTTCGGGACCCCAGGTGAAGCCGAGAACGTCCTGATCCTTGAGTCGACGCGAGAGCAACGTCGCCGCTGCGCGACCCAGCGACCCGTAGCCGGCGTCCGTGCCGTCGATGACGTCCGATACGACGAGTACCTCGGTCAGCCCGTAGCGAGCCTCGAGTTCACGTTCGACGTCGGCGTGGACGGTGCCCTGCAGATCGTCGGGAACGTTGATCTCGATGGTGACGAGACCCTGGGTGCGGGCACGAGCGACCAGCCGTCCCGCCGTCGGGCGCGAGACGCCGAGCTTCACGGCGATCTCGGCCTGCGTCGCGCCTTCGAGGTGATACATGGTGGCGGCGCGCAGCGCCAAGCGGAGGTCCTCTCCCGACCGCGGAGACTTCGACCCCGCTGGACCGGATGACGATCCATCCATGTCGCCTCCCCAAGTTGTGAGCAGATGCTCAGCTCGTGTTCATCTGCTCACTAAGCTAACATTAAGGTGTGATCTACACAACACCCCCTCGCCACCAGCGACCCGTGCCACAGTCCATGCAGGCCAGCGTCCTGACCGGAGTGCAGGAGATACGACTCGAAGAACGGCCCGTCCCCACGCCCGCGCACGACGAGGTCCTAGTGCAGGTCACAGCAGTCGGGGTGTGCGGTTCCGACGCGCACTACTACCGCGAGGGACACATCGGCGACTACGTGGTCGACGGTCCCCTCGTACTCGGACACGAGGCAGCGGGCGTCATCGTGGCCGTGGGCACCGACGTCTCCGACACCCGCATCGGACAGCGAGTGTCCATCGAGCCGCAGCGCCCCGATCCCACCAGCGCTCAGTCTCGCGCCGGCCGCTACAACCTGTGCCCGGCCATGGAGTTCTTCGCGACGCCGCCCATCGACGGAGCGCTCGCGGAGTACGTACTGATCCAATCGACCTTCGCCCACGACGTCCCCGACGACATCTCCGACGAGGCCGCAGCCCTCTTCGAGCCGCTGTCGGTCGGAATCGCATCGGCCCAGAAGGCACGTATCTCCGCGGGATCGAGTGTGCTCATCGCAGGAGCGGGCCCCGTCGGGCTCGTCACCGCTCAGGTCGCGCGCGCATTCGGAGCCACCGAAGTGATCGTCACCGACATCGACGCGTCCCGCCGCGCCAACGCGGCGAAGTTCGGCGCGACTCGCGTCCTCGACCCCACGGCCGAGGACGTGCGCTCCCTGACGGTCGACGCCTTCATCGACGCATCCGGTGCGGCCCGAGCCGTGATCGACGGCATCCACGCGGTACGTCCTGCAGGAACGGTCGTCCTCGTCGGCATGGGCGGATCGGACTACCCGCTGCCGATCTCGCGGATCCAGAACCGAGAATTGCTGCTCACCGGCGTCTTTCGATACGCCAACACATGGCCGATCGCACGCGCGCTGGTGGCGTCGGGCATGGTGGATCTCGACGCGATGGTGACGGCGCGCTTCGGACTAGAGGGCGTCGAGGATGCATTGAACGCCGACAGGCAACCCGGAAGCATCAAAGCCGTAGTGATCCCAGGACTTTCGAAGGAGACGAACGCATGAAGTTGAACTCGCAGAACCTCGCCGACTTCATCGAGGACGTCGCAGTTCCGACGTACGACCGATCCGAGGTGACGGCGGGCATCGTGCATTTCGGTGTCGGCGGCTTCCATCGTGCCCACCAGGCGATGTACATCGACCGTCTGATGCAGCAGGGGCAGGCGCTGGACTGGGGAATCTGCGGTGTGGGGGTGCTGCCCGGTGACCGTCGAATGAACGACGTCATGCAGGCACAGGACTGCCTGTACACGTTGGCGCTCAAGCATTCCGACGGCACGTGGGACACCCGCGTCATCGGTTCCATCGTCGAGTACCTGTTCGCACCGGACGACGCCGAGGCCGTGATCGAGAAGATGGCCGCCGACACGACGAAGATCGTCTCGCTCACCATCACCGAGGGTGGCTACAACTTCTCCGCGACGACGGGCGAGTTCGACGCGGACAATCCGGCCATCGTCGCCGACCTCGCCGACGGCGCAGTTCCCGCAACGACATTCGGACTGGTCATCGAGGCGTTGGCTCGGCGCAAGGAGCGCGGCATGACCCCGTTCACCATCATGTCCTGCGACAACATCGAGGGCAACGGTCATATGGCGCAGTCGACGTTCACGACGTTCGCGCGCCTGAAGGACCCGGCATTGGCCGACTGGATCCAAGCCGAAGGCGCATTCCCCAATTCGATGGTCGATCGCATCACGCCGGTCACGACACCGGAAGTGACCGAACAGCTTTCGCTTCGATACGCCATCGACGACCAATGGCCCGTCGCGGGCGAGCCGTTCACACAGTGGGTCCTCGAGGACAACTTCACCCTCGGCCGTCCGCCGCTGGAAGAGGTGGGCGTGCAGGTGGTCGAGGATGTCACGCCCTACGAGCTGATGAAGCTGCGGTTGCTCAATGCCAGCCACCAGGCGCTCGCGTACTTCGGCTATCTCAGTGGCTATCGCCTCGTCCACGAGGTGTGCCAGGATTCGCTGTTCGCGGACTTCCTGCTCGCCTACATGGACGAGGAAGCAACCCCGACGCTGCAGCCGGTCCCCGGCATCGATCTGACCGACTACAAGCGGACGTTGATCGAGCGGTTCTCCAACCCCGAGATTCGCGATACCGTCGCCCGCCTGTGTGCCGAGTCCTCGGACCGAATTCCCAAGTGGCTCTTGCCTGTCATCCGCAAGAATCTCGAGACCGGCGGTGACATCACCCGCTCCACTGCAGTGGTGGCCAGTTGGGCTCGCTACGCCGAGGCCGTCGACGAGTCCGGCGAGCCCATCGAGATCGTCGATCAGTTGAAGGATTCACTGGTGCCGATCGCGCAGAGTCAGCGCGAGAATCCGACGGCGTTCATTGCCAACCGCGCGGTGTTCGGGGATCTGATCGACAACGAGCGGTTCGTCGCCGAGTACACGAAACAACTGTCGTCTCTGCAGGAGCAGGGAGCACGCGCGACGCTGGAATCGCTCAGGTCGACTCACTGAATCGTTCGGCGTCTCGAACCTGACCGGAGACGATGACGGTATCGCCCGCGCCGATCACCGTGTCGGCCGTGGCGTAGGTGAATCCTTCGCCCTGACGCTTGACCGCGACGACGGTGACACGATGCTTGGTGCGTATCCCGCTTTCGCCCAACTTCTTTCCGATGATGGAGGCGGGCGGAGAAGTCTTGATCATGGCGAAACCGTCGTCGAATTCGATGTAGTCCATCATCCGACCGCGCACCAGGTGGGCGACGCGCTTGCCCATGTCGTGCTCGGGCCGCACCACATGGTGCACGCCGATCTGGGTGAGAATCTTGGCGTGCGCGTTGCTCAGAGCCTTCGCCCAGATCGTCGACATCGACAGATTCACCAGAGCCGATGCGGTGAGCAGGCTGGCTTCGAGATTGGACCCGATGCCCACGACGGCACGGTCGTACTCGTGCACCGACAATTGCCGAAGAGACTCCTCGTCGGTGGTATCGGCCACCACAGCATGCGTCAGACGGTCTGCCACGCGTTGTACTACGGCCTCGTCGCTGTCGATGCCGAGCACCTCGACTCCCTGGCCCATCAGTTCCAGTGCCAGCGACTTGCCGAAGCGGCCGAGCCCGAGAACGACGACGACGTCGGAGGATGGTTTCCTAGCCAATGAACGGCCTTTCCGTGGGGAGCGTGTAACGCCGACCGCGGTCGCGGGCGGCAAGGGCGCTGACCAGAGTGATGGAGCCGATGCGTCCCAGGTACATCAGAACGATCAGGATCACCTGCCCCCACCCGGGCAACTGTGCGGTGATTCCGGTGGACAGGCCTACCGTCGCGAACGCGGAGACGACCTCGAACAGGAGGACGTCGAGGTCGAAGTCCGTGCCTGCCAACAACGCGACGACCGGGAGCATGACCAACGCGACACCGATCAGTGCCACCGTCAACGCCTGACGCTGCACGCGCGCGTCGATCCGACGATCGAACACCGTCACTTCCCGGTCTCCGCGGATCTCGGCCAGGATGACGAATAGAAGGAGCGCGAAGGTGGTGACTTTGATGCCACCCGCCGTGCCGCCGCTGCCGCCGCCGATGAACATCAGGACATCGGTGACCAACAGGGTCGCGTTGTCGACATCGGCGTAGTCGACACTGTTGAATCCTGCGGTTCGAGGCATGACGCCCTGGAACGTCGCGACGAGCATCTTGTCCCAGAAGCCGAATCCACCCAGCGTTCTCGACCACTCGAACAACATCACCACCGTCGGCCCGAGCACCAGAAGAACGCCGGTGACGGTCAAGGTCAGCCGAGTGTGCAGTGACCATCTCTTGCGTGCTCGAACGCCGCCGGCACGTGCGCGGAGGTGGCGGGCGATCTCGAAGAGAACCGGAAATCCGATGCCGCCCAACACGACCGCGATCAACAGTGGAATGCAGATCCACGGATCGGTGGCGAACCCGATCATGTTGTCGCTGAACAGGGCGAAGCCGGCGTTGTTGAACGCGGAGACCGCATGAAAGGTCCCCAGCCAGAGTGCGCGCCCGAGAGGCTCGTCGTATCCGAGAAAGAACCGCGCCGCGAGGGCGAGCGCAACGACGCTCTCGATAATCAGACTGGTACGGAACACCCCGACCACGACGCTTCGGACATCGCCCAGACCCGACGTACGAACCTCCGCAGCCGCATTGAGCCTGCCGCGCAGACCTATTCGATCGGCCAGGACCAGCCCGACGAGGGACGCGATCGTCATGATCCCGAACCCACCGATCTGGATCAGGCCGAGAATCACGCCCTGCCCGAAACCCGACCAGTACACCGGGGTGTCCACCACGATCAGACCCGTCAGACTGACGGCGGAGGTCGACGTGAACAACGACTGCAGGAACCCGGTCTCGCTGCCGGGAACGGTGGCCGCAGGCAGCGACAGCACGCCCGCACCTATCGCAATGGCGAGCGCGAAGCCTGTGGCCATGACCCGGACCGGCGTCGGCCTGAAGATCGCGGCCCATCGCGATGCCTGGTGAGCGTCTGTCACCCGAGAAACAGTACTGTGCACCTCGCGCAGTGGTGTGGCAAAGCCCGCGGGTCGTTCCGCAAGCTGCACTCCCATGTGCCCCAGGCGGCATCCAACCGCGCAGTGCCTACGGTACGAGACCCACCCAGTGGTGATCTGCACGTCCCCGGGCCGAACTCGCACAGGGCGGGTAACGTCGAAAACGAGCTGAAAATCTATTGTTCGATCGCGAAGAAAGACACCTTCATGCCGGACGACGCTGTGCGCGAGCGTTCCTCGCACGAGGCGATTTCCTCTGCCCTCGCCGATGTGAGCGCTGTCCGACCGGTATTCCAACCCGTGGTCGAACTCGGCACCGGAACCGTCCTCGGGTACGAGGCTCTGGCGCGGTGGCCCGAGTGGCCCCAATTGGACCTGGATTCCGTGTTTTCGACGGCCGCAGATCTGGGTGTGGTGGATGATCTCGATTGGGCTTGTCGCACAAGCGCGGTCGACGCAGCACTCGCTGCAGGGATGGCACAGGAACTGTGTTTGTTCGTCAACGTGGAACCCCACACCGCAACCGGACCGACCGACGCCGCCAAGCGCGTGTTCGCATCGGCCGAGGGCCGATTCTCCGTGGTGCTCGAGCTGACAGAGAGGTCACTGCTGGCCGATCCCGCAGTGTTGTTGGCCGTGGTTGCCGACGGTCGGCGGGCAGGATGCCGTATTGCTCTCGACGACATCAGCGTGCATCCGGACACGGTGACCATGCTCGAGTTCGTCGCACCGGACATCATCAAGCTCGACCGTTCGTTGGTCCAGCAAGATCCGAATCGAGCGCAGGCGCGCGTGATCGCCGCGGTACGAGCGCATTCCGAGGCGACCGGAGCGACTGTTCTGGCAGAGGGCATCGAAAACGACGAACACCTCGCCCGCGCTCACTCACTCGGGGCGGTACTGGGCCAGGGCTGGCTGTTCGGAAAGCCCGGTCCGCTGCCCGAGTCGGTGCGGACGGCACCGGGTGCGCTGTCCATTCTGAGCGAACCCGTTTCGAACTCCGGTCTGGTCCCGAACCTGCCATCGGATCTCTTCGAGCTCGTGGCTCCGTCGATCGGAACCAAAGCCTTCATCCGCGCCATCTCCCGCCAGATCGAGGACTACGCCCGCGATACCAACGATTCGCTGGCCCTCATGTCCACCTTCCAGCATTCCCGATGGTTCAGCCCGCCTGTCGCCGAGCAGTACGCCTTGCTGGCCACCAAGCACGCATTCGTCGCGGCCGTCGGCGTCGGCTTGGGAGGGGCACCTGCGCCGGGTGTGCGCGGAGCAGATCTCGATCCCACGGAGGAGTTCACTCGAGAGTGGACGATCACCGCGGTCGGTCAGCACTATTTCTCGGCGCTCATCGCCCGCGATCTGGGCGACACGGACTGCGCCGACGCGGATCGACGATTCGAGTTCGTGCACACGCACAATCGGCAGCTCGTCGTCGCCGCCGCCAGATCGCTCATGCGCCGCATCATTCCCATGTGACCGGGGCTGGTACCAGCTAGCGCACCACCACCCTCGCCACTGTCCAGGCCCGACCCTGCTCGCTCAACGTGAAGCCCAGTCCCGGGCGTGCAGACAGATGCATACGCCCGTCTCGGGTCTCGAGATGCTCGTCGAACAGCGGGGCGAGCCAGTCGAAGTGCTCCACCCACGTCTGCAGTGGATACACCGCCGCGAGGTGCAGATGGATCTCCATGGCGAAGTGCGGGGCGAGTTGCAGATTGTGGTGCTCTGCCAGCGTGGCCAACTTCAGGAATTGCGTGATCCCGCCGATGCGGGGAGCGTCGGGTTGCAGAATGTCGACCGAGCCGGCCTCGATGAGGCGGACGTGCTCGCCGACGCTCGCCAGCATCTCTCCCGTTGCGATCGAGGTATCCAGGCTACGAGCCAGCTGGGCATGCCCCTCGGCGTCGTACGCGTCGAGGGGTTCCTCTATCCACACGAGGTCGAATTGCTCCAGGATTCGGCCCATGCGCTGCGCCGTCGGGCGGTCCCACTGCTGATTGGCGTCCACCATCAGCGGGACATCGTCACCGAGGAATTCACGGACCGCGGTGACGCGGGCGATATCGTTACGCCAATCCGGTTGGCCCACTTTCAGTTTGATACCGCCGATGCCGTTGGCCAGGGAGATGGCGGCGTTCTCCATGACCTCCTCGATGGGAGTGTGCAGAAAACCACCCGAGGTGTTGTACGTCTGCACCGAATCGCGCGCCGAGCCGATCAGTTTGGCCAGCGGCAACTCCGCCCGCTTGGCTTTGAGATCCCACAGCGCGATGTCGATCGCGGCAATCGCCTGCGTCGCAACACCGCTCCGGCCCACCGACGCTCCGGCCCACACGAGCTTGGTCCAGATCTTGCCGATGTCGTTCGGGTCCTCGCCGATGAGAACTGGGGCGATCTCCTGGGCGTGCGCAAACTGGGCGGGCCCGCCGGCGCGCTTGGAGTATCCGAAACCGATTCCCGCATGCCCCTGTTCGGTACGAATCTCGGCGAACAGGAACACCACCTCGGTCATCGCCTTCTGCCTGCCGGTGAGCACCTTGGCGTCACTGATCGGATTCTTCAGCGGTAACACGATCGAGGACAGCGTGACTTCGGCGATGCGATCGATACTTGCGACGCCGGGAGCCAGTGCCATGATTGCCGCATCGGGGGCAGTGAGGCCGCTTGTCGGTTTTTCTGTGGCGATGGTCATCACGGGCTCCTGGGATCGTCGATTTACTCTGTCTCACAGACTATTTCGACGCTCGATGTGGGTCCAACACCAATTATCGATCGATCGATGCCGCCAGAGCATCGATGTTCGACGCGATATCCGCGACACGTCCCACGAACGTATGATGCGTGACGCCCGACGAGTGGGGCGTCATCAGCACATTGTCGAGATCGCGGAACGGCAACACACTCGGTTCTCCCATGCCGTCCGGCCCGGGATACTGGTACCAGACATCGATTGCGGCAGCGGCTATCTTGCGGGACGACAACGCGTCGAACAGTGGCTGCTCCTGTACCAAGGGTCCACGACCGACATTGACGAGTACCCCGTCGCGACCGAGTCTGCTCAGCTCTTCGGCACCGATCATCCCGCGCGTGTGCTCGTTCAGCGGTGCGGAGACCACGAGAACATCCGCGAAATCGGCGAGCCTCGTCAAATCCGCGGCGTCCGAGACCCATTGGAGTCCCTCATCCGGAGCTCGCCCGCTTCCGGTGACCGCAGCACCGGTCGCCCCGTAGGCCTGAAACAGCTGCCAGGTTCGCCTGCCGATGTGTCCGAAGCCGACGAAGCCGATGCGGGCACCGCTCAGCGACAACGGTTGCGGGATGCTCGGGTCGTAGACGGCGGTCGCGAACCGCCCCTCGCGCAGTGCCCGATCCTGTAGCAGAAACTGTCGGCGCAGCATTACCGTTGCTGCCACCACGTACTCGGCAATCGACTGTTCGTGGTGAAAGGTGTTGCACACCTGCACATCGGGGCCCAATCCGGAGCGATCGACGTTGTCCGTTCCGGCACCGGCAACGTGCACCATGCGTAGCTT
Source organism: Rhodococcus sp. 05-340-2 (assembly GCF_002258915.1). NCBI lineage: Bacteria > Bacillati > Actinomycetota > Actinomycetes > Mycobacteriales > Nocardiaceae > Rhodococcus > Rhodococcus sp. 05-340-2. Next base: position 86,773 of record NZ_NOYU01000039.1, on the reverse strand, counting down.
CGGCGCTGCGGCACCCATGGCCGCGCTGAACTTGCCACCGACGTAGACGTCCGCATCGGCAAGTTCGTCGATGACCCGGCTCCCGTCGAACGGCACGCACCAGATCACCTCGGCATCGGCGGGCAGGCCCGCCTCGAACTGCTCCCGATGGGGCAGCACATTTCGATCACCGACGACGATCTTCATCAGCGGACCAGGGCCGGCCGCTTGCTGTCGAACGTCCAGCCCTCGATCAGATACTGCATACCGATGGCGTCGTCGCGGGAACCGAGACCTTCCTTCTGGTACAACTCGTGCGCCGCGTCGATCTGCTCGAAGTCGAGTTCGACACCCAGACCCGGCTTGTCGGGCACGGTGAGGTAGCCATCCTCGATCGTGAACGGCTCCCTGGTCACTCGCTGTCCGTCCTGCCAGATCCAGTGCGTGTCGATGGCCGTGATCGTCCCTGGAGCGGCCGCGGCCACGTGGGTGAACATCGCCAGCGAGACGTCGAAGTGGTTGTTGGAGTGCGAACCCCACGTCAGACCCCACGCATCGCACAGCTGCGCGACGCGTACCGAACCGGCCATCGTCCAGAAGTGCGGGTCGGCGAGTGGGATGTCCACCGCACCGGATCGGATGGTGTGGCCCATCTCGCGCCAGTCGGTGGCGATCATGTTGGTCGCGGTCTGCAACCCGGTGGCACGCTTGAACTCGGTCATGACTTCTCGGCCGGAGAATCCGCCCTCCGGTCCGACGGGGTCTTCGGCGTATGCCAGGACATCCCGCAGGCCACGACACGTCTCGATCGCGTCCTTCAGCAACCAACCACCGTTGGGATCCAACGTGATTCGAGCCTCGGGGAATCGCTCGGCCAGAGCACGTACCGCGGCGGCCTCCTCGGCGGCGGGCAGCGCACCCCCCTTGAGCTTGAAGTCCTGGAAGCCGTAGCGTGCCTGCGCCGCCTCGGCGAGGCGCACGATCGACTCGGGATCCATGGCCTCCTCGTGCCTGATGCGCATCCAGTCGTCTGCTCCGTCGGCCTCGTCGGCTGCACTGCGGTACGCGAGGTCGGTCTTGGTCCGATCGGCGACGAAGAAGAGGTAGCCCAGAGCCTGAACCTTCTCGCGCTGCTGTCCGTCACCCAACAGTGCTGCAACACTGACGCCGAGATGCTGGCCGAGCAGATCCAACAATGCCGATTCCACTGCGGTCACAGCGTGAATCGCGATCCGCAGATCGAAGGTCTGCGCTCCGCGGCCTCCGGCATCACGATCCGCGAACGTGCGGCGCATGTCGGCCAGCACAGCGTTGTACCGACCGATGCCCTGGCCCTCGACGAGTACCCGCGCATCCTCGAGAGTCTGCCGAATCGCCTCTCCTCCCGGCACTTCACCGACGCCGATGCGCCCGTCCGAATCGGTGAGCACCACCAGATTGCGGGTGAAGTACGGGGCGTGGGCTCCGCTGAGGTTCAGCAGCATGTCGTCGTGACCCGCGATCGGAATGACACGCATCTCGGCGACGACGGGTGTGCTGGTGTGGACGTTCATGCCCGACCTTTCTCACATACTTCTGGTGACTCGGCTCACAGACGACAGTAGGGCTGTCGATCGATTCCTGTCCAAGACCATCTGCGCATCGACCGATGCAGTAGTGGCATCGGTAACGACACCGAGAGCGCATCGGTCCTGGCAGTGAGATCGATACCGAGACTGAATCAAATGCGACATTTTTAGACTTGGACATGTATCGATCGGCCTTCTACCGTGGTGAGCTATGAGCCAGGTCACGCCTCGGCGTCAGCGTACGTACCGCACCACAGCCTTAGGAGTCACCCCATGACAGCGTCGACGACACAGTCCACCCACCTCACCGGCCGGATGATCATCGCCGGCGTCCCGGTCTTCGGTGGCGGTACGCAGATTCACGGAATCGACCCCAGCACCGGCGCGAACCTCGACCCTGCCTACGGACACGGCGACAATGCCGACGTCGAAAAAGCCTGTGCCGCAGCGGCCGAGGCGTTCGCCGATTACCGGGCCACGTCCTCGGAGACACGCGCTCAGTTCCTCGAGACCATCGCCGACAACATCGCGGCTCTCGGCGACACGCTGATCGAGCGCGCCGTCGCCGAGTCCGGACTTCCGTTGGCCCGCATCACCGGCGAGGTCGGCCGCACCACCGGACAACTCCGCCTGTTCGCTTCCGTTCTGCGCGAGGGCAGTTGGAACGGTGCCCGTATCGATCCGGCCCAGCCCGATCGCACGCCACTCCCCCGCGCCGACATCCGCCAGCGGCAGATTCCGTTGGGCCCGGTTGCAGTGTTCGGAGCCAGCAACTTCCCGCTCGCCTTCTCCGTCGCCGGCGGCGACACCGCCTCCGCTCTCGCAGCCGGATGCCCGGTGGTCGTCAAGGCCCACGATGCCCATCCGGGAACGTCCGAACTGGTCGGTCGAGCGATCGCCGATGCGGTGTCTTCCACCGGAATGCCCTCGGGCACATTCTCTCTGCTGTTCGGCTCCGGCCGTGGACTCGGCACCGCTCTGGTGACCGACCCTCGCATCAAGGCAGTCGGCTTCACCGGATCACGCTCGGGTGGAACTGCTCTCGTTGCCGCCGCGGCCGGTCGTCGTGAGCCGATCCCGGTGTACGCCGAGATGAGTTCCATCAACCCGGTGTTCGTCATGGACGGCGCTCTCGCCACCCGCGGAGCCGAGCTCGGCCGCGCCTTCGTCGCATCACTGACGATGGGCTCGGGCCAGTTCTGCACCAACCCCGGTCTCGTCATTGCCGTGGACAGCCCTGGACTGCAGTCCTTCACCGAGGCAGCGACGGCGGCGGTAGAGGAATCCGCCCCCACCACGATGCTGACCCCGAACATCGCCTCCAGCTACGCGGACGGCGTCGCCACGCTGTCCGATGCAGTCACCGTGGTCGCGCGAGGATCCGACTCCGATGCTCCGAACGCCTGCCGCGCAGCGCTGTTCGAGACCGACGCCGATACGTTCCTGACCTCCGAGGACGCGCAGGCCGAGGTGTTCGGGGCGTCGAGCCTCATCGTTCGGTGCACCGACGCGCAGCAGGTTCGCGACGTCGCCGCGCTACTCGAAGGTCAGCTCACCGCCACGATTCACGCCGACGAGAAAGATCACACCGAGGCAGGCAAGCTCCTCTCGGTTCTCGAACTCAAGGCCGGCCGCATCCTGTTCGACGGATGGCCGACCGGAGTCGAGGTGGGCCACGCAATGGTCCACGGCGGCCCTTTCCCTGCCACCTCCAATTCCCGCACCACTTCGGTCGGATCTCTCGCCATCGAGCGCTTCCTGCGTCCCGTTTCTTACCAGGACGTTCCGAAATCATTGCTGCCCAATGCAATTGCCGACGGCAACCCAGAGGGAATCTTTCGCCGCATCGACGGCCAGCTCACCCAAGACTGACTCACCCCACCAAGTTCTCGAGGAGACCACCATGCTCGACGGAGTCCTGTTCTTCCCCGTCACCCCGTTCACCGCCGCCGGTGAGGTCGATTACGACCTGCTGGCCGCGCACATCGCGAAGGGCGTCGATGCCGGACCAGGTGGGGTGTTCATCGCCTGCGGCACCGGCGAATTCCATGCCCTCGAAGGCGAGGAATTCGGCAAGATCGTGCGCACTGCAGTCGACGTCGTGGCGGGCCGTGTGCCGGTGTACGCAGGCGCAGGCGGATCCGTGGCGCAGGCAAAGGCGTTCGCGGCGAGCGCGAAGACCAACGGAGCCGACGGCATCCTGCTGCTACCTCCGTACCTGGTGACGATGCCGCAGGCCGGTCTGGTCAACTACACCAAGGCCGTGGCCGCCGCGTCCGATCTGCCGTTGATCGTCTACAACCGCGGCAATGCCCGTTTCACCGAGGACTCGGCCGTCGAGGTAGCGCAGCTGCCCACCGTCGTCGGGTTCAAGGACGGCACAGGCGATCTCGATCAGGTCGGCCGGATCGTCCGCGCAGTCCTGGATGCACTCGAGCCGTCGGGCAAGCCCTTCCAGTTCTTCAACGGTCTGCCCACCGCCGAGGTCTCACAACAGGCGTACCGGGCCATCGGTGTCACTCTGTATTCCTCGGCCACGTTCGCATTCGCTCCCGAGCTGGCGCTGGCGTTCTACCGGTCTCTGGACAGCGGCAACGAGAAGCTCACTGCCGCACTGCTTCGCGAGTTCTTCCACCCACTGGTGCGTCTACGCGACAAGGTTCCCGGATACGCCGTCGCTCTCATCAAGGCAGGCGTGACTATGGAGGGTATCGAGGCCGGACCGGTGCGCCCGCCGCTGGTGGACATCAGTGCGCCGCACCTCGAGGAACTGACCGCGATCGTCGCCGCCGGCCGGGCCGTGCTGGCGAACGAGCTCGCGGTGCGCTGATGCAGGATCCGGTTCTGATCACCGGCGCTCGGATCACTCCGATCGCCTTCGTGGACCCTCCGTTGCTCAACACAGTCGGGGTGCATCAGCCTTACGCACTGCGCGCGATCATTCAGCTGGACACCGATGCCGGCGTCGTCGGACTGGGTGAGACCTACGCCGACACTGCGCATCTGGCTCGTCTCGACGCGGCGGCTCAGGCCATCACCGGCCTGGACGTGTTCGCACTCAACGAGATTCGAGATGCCGTCGATACGGTACTCGGGACGCTGTCCATCACCGGCGGAGACGGCGTCGCGGGAATGATCACCACGGCCAGTACCACCGACCGCGTCTTCTCGCCGTTCGAGATCGCGTGCCTGGACGTGCAGGGCAAGGTGTTGGGGCGGCCGGTGTCGGACCTGCTCGGGGGCAAGGTTCGGGACTCCGTTCCGTTCAGCGCGTATCTGTTCTACAAATGGGCAGCACATCCCGGTGGCCGACCGGACGAGTGGGGCGAGGCCGTCGACCCGGCCGGCCTGGTACGCCAGGCCCGAAAGATGATCGACGAGTACGGCTTCGAGGCCATCAAGGTCAAGGGCGGCGTCTTTCCACCCGACGAGGAGATAGCCGGGATCAAGGCGCTCCGGGAGGCATTCCCGGAGCTACCGCTCCGGCTGGACCCCAACGCGGCGTGGACGGTCGACACGTCCATCCGTGTCGCCGCCGAGCTCGACGGCATCGTCGAGTATCTCGAGGACCCGACACCGGGACTCGACGGGATGGCCGAGGTCGCGCGCGAGGCGAAGATGCCTCTCGCGACCAACATGTGCGTCGTCGCCTTCGATCATCTGAAGCCCGCGGTGGTGAAGGACTCGGTGCAGGTGGTGTTGTCCGACCATCACTACTGGGGCGGGCTGCAACGATCGAGGTTGCTCGCCGGCATCTGCGACACCTTCGAGCTGGGTCTGTCGATGCACTCGAACAGCCATCTCGGCATCAGCCTGGCCGCCATGGTTCACCTCGCCGCGGCGACGCCCAACCTGACCTACGCCTGCGACACACACTGGCCGTGGAAGAGCGAGGACGTCGTCGTACCCGGGGTGTTGAACTTCGTCGACGGCGCGGTGGCAGTTCCCACCGGGCCCGGCCTCGGCGTCGAGATCGACGAGGACGCGCTCGCCGCGCTGCATCAGCAGTACCTCGACTGCGGTATCCGCGACCGTGACGACACCGGATACATGCAGAGCATCGATTCGAGCTTCGAAAACACCTGCCCGCGCTGGTAGGACTAAGCTCGCTCCGGGTCGTGGGGATCCGTGCGAGAGGTCTGTCGTGTGAACACCGGTTGGCAATATTCCCCCGCGCCGGTCGCGCGAACGTCCGGGGTCAACTGCCTCGTCAGTGGACTGGTGGGTGTCGTCACCGTCGTCGGGGCTTCGCCTCGGGCGGCGACCGTGTTGCTCGTCCTGGCGGTGGCATGGTGCGCACTGGGCATCTACATGATCGCGGCGGCACCGGTGCTCTCTCGACGCCTCTACCTGGCGATGCACCTGTCCGGTCTGGCGAGCATCGCCCTGTTCTGCAGCGCGGCGGGCGGGGCCATCGCGGCCATGTCCGGCATCTTCCTCCAGCTACTTCTGGTGACGCCTGCGTTCATCGTGCTGCCCAACCGCATCGCCTGGCGGACGACGGTTCTCAACGCCGTGTACGTCGCGTACCTGGGTGCCGTCGTCGGCGGTATCCATCCCGTCCTGGTGATCAACGCCCAACTGGTGCTCGTCGCCATCGCGATCTCCGCGGCCTGGGTCCAGAGCGTGGCCTCGACCTCCGAGATCGACCACCTCACCCAGCTCCCGAATCGACGGCGCCTCACCCGTGAGTTGGACGCTCGGCCGGGAACGGTGGCGAGCGGAAAGATCGACGCCATCGCAGTGGTGGACATCGATCGCTTCAAGGTGATCAACGACGACCACGGTCATGCGGCCGGTGATCGCGCGCTCGAGATCGTGTCGTCCGCACTACGCACCTGCCTTCCGCGGCGGTACCTGCTGAGCCGCTCGGGCGGCGATGAATTCACGGTGCTGTGCATCACGGGCACAGCCGCCGAACTACGCGACGCAGTCGATCGCGTTCGGACGGAGCTACCGAAGGACGTGACGATCTCGGCGGGAGTGGCCAGCCGGCAGGACGGCGAAGCCGCCCGCGCCACCCTCGCGCGCGCCGACCGAGCGTTGTACGAGTCCAAGAATCTCGGGCGGAACCGCACAACCGTCCACGAGTAGGTCAACGTCGGACGCCGACCTTGCGGAACAGCAGATCGATCATGGCCCGTTTCGACGCCTCGTCCTGCGGGTGCGTCAGCATGGCCTCGATGACGAAGACGATCATTCGTGTCGTCGGTTCGATGTCGGCGTCATCTACGCCGGCGTTGCGTAGCTCGACGGCGATCCACTGTTCCCACAACGCATGGAAATCGTTGTGCCACTTGTCGATACAGGCAGCTACCGACGTTCGCGAGTGCACCGTATCGACCAGTCGATGATATTTCTCCAGCTCGTCGACCACCCAGAGGACCTGCTCGTTCACCGATTGCGCCGCGAGAGCACCGAATCGACCGAGGGCCTCGGTGTGAATGTCGTCGAGTACCCCGACGAGCAGCTCGTCCTTGTCGCCGAAATACCAGTAGATCGTATTGGTGGTCACTCCGGCAGCGGTGGCGATTCGACCCATCGGGGTGTGCTCGTAGCCGTCGTCGACGAACAGCGAGCGGGCGGCGTTCACGATCTCGGAGCGCTTCTCGGCGCGATCGACGGGTCGACGGTTGCGCGGCATTGCATCATCGTATCTTGATCGTCATTCAAGACGGTGCTATTTTCTTGAATGACGATCAAGAGAACGAAGAAGGACAACCACATGAGCGCCGACGACCAGCCCGAATACAGCCGTACCGACGAATGGTTCGATTCGGAGGGAGTCCGCTGCGCTGTGGCGGTGTATCGGCCCACGGGCACGACGGTCGACGCTCCTGCCGTGGTCATGGCCCACGGATTCGGCACCCCACGTGTCATTCGCCTCTTCGCCTACGCGGAGGTCTTCGCCCGCGCCGGCTACACGGTTCTCGTTTTCGACTACCGCCACTTCGGTGACAGTGACGGTGAGCCGCGGCAGCTGCTCGACATCGGCAAGCAACTCGTCGACTGGCGCAACGCCGTCGCCTACGCCCGGACACTCGACGGTGTCGACTCGGCACGCATCGTCGGTTGGGGTACCTCCTTCGCCGGCGGACACGTGCTCACCCGGGCCGGCACAGGAGAGAACTTCGCCGCCGTCATCGCCCAGATCCCGCACGTGGACGGGATCGCAGCCGTGCGGGCGACCGGACTTCGGCGCACCGTCAAGCTCGCCCCGTCAGCGGTGATCGACCAGATCCGCGCAGTGCGGGGGAGGTCACCCCTGTACGTCGACTCGGTCGGCAACCCCGGCGATCGAGCCGTGATGACCTCACCCGACGCCGTCCCCGGCCGCGACCTCCTCCTCGCCGAATCCGGATTGACCGACGGCGACTACCCGGAAACCGTTGCTGCGCGGATACTCCTGCGCATCGGGTTGTACTCGCCGGGCAAGACCGCGTCGAACATCACCTGCCCCGTTCTGATGCAGATCATGTCCGACGACGTGGTCACGCCGGCGTACGTCACCGTGAAGATCGCAGCGAAGATTCCCGACGCCACCGTGCACATCCACAAGGGCGGCCACTTCGACCCCTACGTGCAGCCGTTGTTCCCGATCATCATCGAAGAGCAGCTGGAGTTCCTGAAGAGGACTGTGCCGGTGCGTTAACTCTCTCGACCCTCGGACCCTGTGTTCGTCAGCGGCGCAACGATATTGGCAAGCATGGTCGCGATGGTGGCGACGACGATGCGCCGCTCCGCGACATAACCGCTCTGGTACCACGTCATCGCGGTGTGGCTGATTCCGCCGATCGCAGCGGTGGCGAGCAGGTCGACATCCAAATCGGGGCCCGACGGTACGTCGCCGGCGAACGTGCGGAGGTAGCCGAGCAACAGCGTCCCGAACTGCTGCATCACTGTCAGGTACGTCTGCTCCACGCGAGGGCTGACTCCGAGCACCTCCATCCACACCACGCGAGCGAGGTGCGGGTCCTCGACGACGCGAAAGAACGGCTCGAGCAACTGCTCGGCGACAGCCCTGATCTCGCTGCCCGTCTCCACCTCCGTGATGGCCCCGGACACCGAGTCGGTCAGGTGTGCAATGCATTCCGCGTAAACAGCGAGCAGGAGATCCTCGGTCTTGTCGAAATACTGATAGAAGTGCCGGTCGGCGATCTTGGCCTCGCGGCACAGTCCGCGGACGGTCGCGGCGCGGTACCCGGTGCTGCCGAACACCCGCAGGCCGGCGTCCAGAAGCTGCCGCCGCCTACGGTCGTCGCGGTCGGCCGCGCTCTCACCGCCGTAGGCGCGGCCGGCGGCTTCCGGCGCTGCACTCATGACCGTCGGGCATCCAGTTCGGCAGTGAGACGGATCAATTCGGCGTCCCGCTCCATCATGGCGTCCATGACCGGGTTGACGATGCCACGCAACAGCGAGATCGGGATCCAGCGACCGGGCACGGCGATGCGCGCAGCCCGCCGTCCGATCCCTCGAACGGCCACGCGCGCGAGCTTGTCCGGTGTGATCGGGCGGAGCAGCGGCGTGGGGAAGGCGCGGTCGATCATGGCCGTCGCGACGTCGTCGCCGCCGAACGCGACTTCGGCGATCGGAGTTGCCACCCACCCCGGATACAGCACTCCAGCAGTCGCTTTCGTGCCCGCGAGTTCCGCACGCAGAGCACGACCGAGCTGTTCGACCGCCGCCTTCGATGCCGCGTACGGCGCATTCGCCAGGCCGTTGAGGTACGCGTACGTCGACGAGGTGAGCAGCACGTAGCCCCCGGACTCGACGATGTGCGGAAGGGCGGCACGCACCGTGTTCCAGACGCCGATCAGGTTGACGCCGATGACCCGCTCGAAGACTCCGTCCTCGATCGACCGAACGGTCGATGCCTGTGCACCGCTGGAGATTCCGGCGTTGGCCATCACGAAATCGAGCTTGCCGAAAGTGTCGATCGCGGTGGCGACGGCCGCGTCGAGCTGCTCCCGCACGGTGACGTCGGCGTAGGCGATCGCCACGCGCTTGTTGCCCAGCTTCCCCGCCACCGCCTCGAGATCGGTCGACGCCATGTCGACCAGAACGATCGAGGCACCGCGTCGATGCAGTGCGGTCGCCACGGCGGAACCGATACCGCCTGCCGCTCCGGTGATCAGCGCTACCTGGCCGGTGTGCTTGCTCATGCCGAAACCTCGTTCTTCGTAGTCACCGCGGTGGATGACCGGTGGATGTGATGGGCTTCCGGCCGAAAACGCTTGGCCCAGCGACGGAAGGTGAAGCTGAAGCCGGGGAACATGGCTACGACGTGCCCCGACTTCGACTGGTACCAACTGTGGCAGCCGCCGTCTTTCCAGACGGTTCCCTCCATGTCGCGGTGAATCGTGTCGGTGTACTGCTGCTCGGCGGCGGCAGTGACCTCGATGGCCGTTGCACCCGCCTGCCGGACGGCGTCGACCGCCCGCACGATGTACTCCATCTGCGCCTCGATGAGGAAGATGGCCGAGGTGTGACCGATTCCGGTGTTGGGTCCGGTGACGACGAACAGGTTGGGGAATCCGGGGACCGTCGTGCCGAGGTAGGCGCGCGGGTAGGGATCCCAGACGTCGGACAGAGCCACGCCGTCTCGGCCGATCACCGGGTACGAGATGACGCCGTCGGTGGCGTCGTATCCGGTGGACCACACCAGAAGATCGACATCGACGTGTTCGCCGGTGGTGGTGACAATTCCGGTCTCGGTGATCTCCGCGATGCCGTCGTTCTTGTCGTGCAGGGTGACGTTCGCCTGCCCGAGCGCGGGATAGAGCGTGTTGGACAGCAGAACCCGCTTGCACCCGATGACGTAGTCCGGGGTGACCTTCGCTCGAAGGTCGGAATCCGGAACCTGAGACTCGATGTGCTTCAACGCAGTTCGCTGCGCCACCGCCTTCAACATCGTCCGTGAGTACTTGAAGCCGATGATGCGAGTTTCGAGACTCCAGTAGATCCCGGCGCGGACCAGCCTGCGGATCGGTTCCAACTTCAGCAGCCTGCGCTGCAGCGGCGTGAATTCGCGATCGTGACGTGGCATCACCCAGTGCGGAGTGCGCTGGAAGACGTGCAGGTGCGCCACGTCGGGCTGGATCGCGGGAATCACCTGCGCGGCACTGGCACCGCTCCCGACGATCGCTACTCGCTTGCCGGCATGGTCGTACTCGGTGTGCCAGTCGTTGGTGTGGAACTGGGTGCCCTGGAACTTCTCTCGGCCGGGGAACGGCGGTATGACGGGTGTACTGAGTGGTCCCGACGCGTTGACGACGAACTTCGCCGCGTAGTCGCCCCGCGAGGTGGTGATGGTCCAGTGGTCTCCGGCCCATTCGATCTTCTGGACGTCGGTGTCGACATGGGTTCTCGCCGGCAGACCGTTGGATTCGAGCACGTGGTCGGTGTACCGCTCGAGCTCATCGCGTTCGGCGAACATGCGCGTCCACTCGAACGGTTCGGACGCGATCGAGTACAGCGGACTCTGCACATCGACGGCTGCGCCCGGGTAGCGATTCTGCTTCCACGTGCCACCCAGGAAGGGCCGTCTCTCCAGAATGACGAGGTCGTCGATGCCTCTATCGAGCAATGCCTTCGCTGCGCACTGGCCACCGAAGCCGCTGCCGATGATCACCACGGTGTGAATATGCATGCTGACGAATCCCTCCCACACGAGGCGCAATCCGATGACGCGCGTCATCACTTTAAAGTGATGACGCGCGATTCCGCAATGGTTTCGGAGCGCGAGTGCCGATCAACGAACATCGCTCGATCCACAGCCCTTCGCCCTGGAATCCTCGAGGCGCATTGCGAGTGCGGCGGCTGCTACCAGGACAACGACCATCACCAGGTACGGAGCACGCTCGCTATCTGACACCGTGGTGGCTGCGGTCGCGGCCGACAGGCCGACGGCCCCACCGAATTGCTTGGCCGTGTTCATCAGGCCGGACGCCGCCCCAGCCTCTTCCTGCGCTACGCCCGAGGTCACAACGGTGGCGAGCGGAGTGTTCATCAGGCCTCCGCCGATTCCGATGACAAGCGAAGGGCAAAGAACTGCGAGCCAGAATTGCTCCGTCGACGACCACCCGATCCACCACACACCCGAGGCGGCGATCAGCGCTCCGGTGCTGATCAGAACGCGGGCACTCATTCGGTCGAGCAGTCGAGGCACCACGGCGAGGTTCACCGCCATCAGCGTCACCGTGAGAGGGAGAAACGCGAGGCCTGTCTTGAGCGGTGAGTACCCCCAGTCCTGTTGGAGGCGGAACGTCAGGAAGTACCAGATGCTCACTTGGAAGCAGACAGCGGTGAGCGCCGTCGCTGCAGTTCCGAAGGCGATTTCAGGTCGACGCCACAAGCTCGGCGGGATCAGCGGTACCGCGCTTGCCCTGTCTCGCCGCACCCAGGCCAAGGCCAGCGCCACACTCAGCGCCGACGCCACGAGCACCGGTCCGGAAATGCGACCGCGCTCGGCGAACAGCGACAACGCGTACACGGCCGACCCGAACGCCAGGACCGACGCGGCGACCGACGACCACCTCACCTCCGCCACGGGAGTCGGCCGCCCGGAGATCAGGGCTCGGGCAGCGACCACTACGAGCACACCGATCGGCACGTTGATCAACAGAACCGAACGCCAGGAGACGAATTCGGTCAGTGCCCCGCTGACGATGTTGCCGATCCCGCCGCCTGCCACACTCACTGCGGTCCACAGTGCGATCGCGCGCGTCCGATCCGGCCCCTCTCGATAGGTCACGGTCAGTAGCGTGAACGTTGCCGGAGACAACGCGGCGGCCGCGAGACCCTGGCCGATGCGTGCCCCGATCAACATCCACCCGGTCACGGCCAGAGCGCCCAGGATGCTCGCGCCCGTGAATGCCACCGTGCTCCACAACAGAACGCGCGCAGCGCCCAGACCGTCCGCAAATCGCGCGGCCGCCAGGAGTGCACCCGCGAACGCAACGCTGTACCCCGTAGCGACCCACGACGTCATGGCGGGGCCAAGGCCCAGGTCACGCTGCATGGACGGGAGTGCCACGTTGAGAACCGACACATCCAGTACGACGACAAGTTGCGCTACTGACGCCACCCACAGCGCGCGACGTGCGGCCATCTTTCCCCTTTGATACATGCGTATAACTGATACGAATGTATCAAGCGGAGGGGGCGAATGGAATGACCAACGAACAACGGACCACGCAGATTCTCGACGCGGTCGAACGCCTCCTTTCTCACGGCGGCCTCGAGGCGGTCACCATGCGCGCCATCGCTACCGAAGCGGGTGTGTCACTTCGATTGGTGCAGTACTACGGAAACAGCAAGGACGAACTGCTGCACTCCGCGCTTCGACGCCTGTCCCTCCGCAGCGTGGAGCGGTGGCAGCACGCTCCATCCGCAGGCGAGCACTCTTCGATCGAGACCTTCCTCCTCGAAGCGTTACCCACCGACGACGAGAGCCGCTCGCTCCATCGTGTCGGTGTCTCACTCGAATTACTCTCCATCACAACCGAATCGCCCGTAGCCGATGCGTACCGCGCTCACCTGTCCGCGATTCATGAGTATCTCGTCGGTCTCTATCGGACTCGGTATCCGCAGCTGTCGGAGGTGCAAGCCGCTGGCTTTGCCAGGCAATGCATGGCTTTCATGCACGGGCTCGGATCGCTGGTGATGGCCGGACACACGACAGCCGAGCAAGCGCGCATCTGCGTTTCCGAATTCGTGGAACGGCCCACGAGGTGACGGTGTCCGTGCACCACATTCGCCGCCAATTCCGGCTGAGGAAGACGCACTACGTTCGGCTCAGTGCCCGCCCGACAGCTGTCCACTCAATCGGACGTGCCGTTCGGCAGATGCGGCGTTCAGGCCGGTGATCTGGGCATGCTTGCCCTTCGCCTCGTACTTCGAGGTGATGGCGTCGAGGGTCGCGACCGTGGACGCATCCCAGACATGGGCCCCACTGAGGTCGATGACGACGTTCTTCGGATCTCCCACGTAGTCGAACTGGTAGATCAGATCGTTGCTCGACGCGAAGAACAGTTCGCCCCTCACCGCGTAGACGCGGGTGTCCTGGTCCGGATGGGCCACGTCGACGACCTCGGTCAGGTGCGCCACGCGTCGGGCGAACAGCACCATCGCGGTGAGGACGCCGACGACCACGCCGTACGCCAGGTTGTGGGTGGCGACGGTGACGACCACGGTTGCCAGCATGACTGCTGTTTCACTCTTGGGCATGCGCCGCAACGTCTTCGGATGAATGCTGTGCCAGTCCATCGTGCCGATCGCAACCATGATCATGACGGCGGCGAGTGCGGCCATCGGAATCAGCGCCACGATGTCGCCGAGACCGACCACGAGAATCAGCAGGAACACACCCGCCAGGAACGTCGAGATGCGCGTCCGGGCACCCGAGGCCTTTACGTTGATCATCGTCTGGCCGACCATCGCGCAACCACCCATGCCACCGAAGAAGCCGGTGATGACGTTGGCCGCACCCTGGCCCCAGCTCTCGCGGGTCTTGTTCGAGTGCGAATCGGTGACGTCGTCGACGAGCTTGGCGGTGAGCAGCGACTCGAGCAGCCCGACGATGGCCATGGCACACGCGTACGGAGCGATGATGCTCAAGGTTTCCAGGTTCAACGGCACGTCGGGGAAGAGCAGCGTGGGCAGGCTCGACGGCAATTCACCCTCGCCACCGACGTTGGGGACGTTCAGCGCGAACACCACCGTGGCCACGGTCAGCAGCACGATTGCCACCAGTGGCGCGGGAACGACGGAGGTGATCCGAGGAAGCAAGAACATGATCAGCAGACCGACGGCCACCAGCGGGTACACCAGCCACGGAACACCGATGAGCGACGGGAACTGCGAGGTGAAGATCAGAATTGCCAATGCGTTGACGAATCCCACCATGACGCTGCGAGGAATGAAGCGCATCAGCTTGGCAACGCCGAGGACTCCGAGAACCACCTGGAGCACACCGGCGAGGATGACCGTGGCGATGAAGTAGTCGAGGCCGTACTGCTTGGCGACCGGAGCGATGACCAGCGCAATCGCCCCGGTGGCCGCAGAGATCATCGCGGGGCGACCGCCCAGGAACGCGATGGACACGGCCATCGTGAAGGACGCGAACAGGCCCACTCGCGGATCGACACCCGCAATGATCGAGAAGGCTATGGCCTCGGGAATCAGCGCCAACGCGACAACCAGGCCGGCCAGCACCTCGGTCTTCAGCATTCGGGGGGACCGCAGGGCACCCATGACGGTCGGAATCCGCTCGGCGGAGTCGCTCATATCTCTCCATTCGTGATCGATGGACAGGACAGGCCGAGGAACGGCCGCTCTCATCCAGGGGTGGGCGCATCGCTGCACCCGAAGGCTTTGTTCGTGGAGCCCGATGGGCATCTCACGCGTCCCGCACACATCGGGTGGGGAGAAACAGTCAGGAAACTAATCCATACTCTTACGCAAGAGTAGAGTTGATGCAAATCGACAGTCTTCGGACCGGGGTCGACACCAGGTCGGAGGCCCCCCGTAGCGTAAGAGGCATGTCGAGATCACCACGGAACCGCAGATCCCCCGCCGCACCGAGAAAGCGATCCTCTTCCGCGCTCCAGGCAGGGCACCTTCGCGTGATCGCGACCGGCGGTCTCGGCGAGATCGGCCGGAACATGACCGTGTTCGAGTACGACGGAAAACTGCTGATCGTCGACTGCGGCGTCCTGTTTCCCGAAGAGCACCAACCCGGCGTCGACGTCATCCTCCCCGACTGGAGTTGCATCCGCGATCGTCTCGACGACGTCGTCGCGATCGTCCTCACCCACGGACACGAGGACCACATCGGCGGCGTTCCCTACCTGCTGCGCGAGCGCGGCGACATCCCCGTCATCTCGTCACGTCTGACACTGCACTTCCTGGCTGCCAAGTTCGAGGAGTTCAAGGTCTCGACAAAGCTGATCGAGGTCGAAGCGGGGCAAACCCGTCAGGAAGGCCCGTTCGAGCTCGAGTTCATCGCCGTCAACCACTCGATCCCCGACGGTCTTGCCATCGCCATTCGCACCGACGCCGGGCTTGTGCTGCACACCGGCGACTTCAAGATGGACCAGTTCCCGCTGGACGGCCGGATCACAGATCTCCGTAGCTTCGCACGCCTCGGCGAGGAAGGGCTCGATCTACTCCTCGTCGACTCGACCAACGCCGAAGTTCCCGGGTTCATGGTCTCCGAACGCGATCTGGTCCCGGCCATCGAGAAGGTGTTCCGCGAAACCTCGGGGCGCGTGATCGTCTCGAGCTTCGCCAGCCACGTGCACCGCATCCAGCAGGTTCTCGACGCCGCGCACGCGCAGGGCCGCAAGGTTGCGTTCGTGGGCCGATCGATGGTGCGCAACATGAAGATTGCCACCGATCTGAACTACCTCGATGTGCCCGACGGGCTCGTCGTCGATCTACCGAAGCTCAACCGACTTCCGGCGAACAAGATCACCTTGATCTGCACCGGATCGCAGGGCGAGCCTCTCGCCGCGCTGTCGCGGATGGCGTCGGGTGAGCATCAGATCAAGGTGGGCGACGGCGACACCGTACTGATGGCCAGCAGTCTCATTCCCGGAAACGAGAACGCGATCTACCGCGTCATCAACGGTCTCGTCGACAAGGGTGCACGCGTGGTGCACAAGGGAAATGCCAAGGTGCACGTCTCCGGTCACGCCAGCGCAGGCGAGTTGGTCTACTGCTACAACATCCTCGAACCCGCCAATGTGCTTCCCGTACACGGTGAGTCGCGACATCTGCGCGCCAACGCCGATCTCGCGATCAGGACCGGCGTTCCCCGCGATCGAGTGTTGATCGCCGAGAACGGAAGCGTCATCGACCTGTTCGACGGCGTCGCGCAGATCACCGGCTCCGTCCCCATCGAACTCATCTACGTCGACGGCAGTGCCGTCGGTGGTGTGACCGAGGATTCGCTGGCCGAGCGTCGCTTGCTGGCGAACGAGGGCGTGCTGACCGTTATCGCGATCGTGGATCCAGACACCGGCCTGCTGGTCGACGACGTCGACTTCATCGGACGCGGATTTGCCCACGAGGCAAACGCTTTCGACTCGTTGGCCAAGGCGATCGGCAAGACCCTCACGCGCGAGAGCGACGTCAAGGTTGCTTCTCGCGAGAACATCGAGAAGCGCATCGTGCAGGAATCGGCACGGTGGGCCAAGCAGACCCTGGGCCGTCAGCCCCTGATCGTCCCGGTGGTCGTGGACGGCTAGAGCCGGTCCGGTCAGATCTGGGCTGCCGCACCACGGGTGGACAGCACATCGGTCAGTTCCTCGGCGTAGGCGAGCTGCCGCCGCAACGTGCGGCAGCTTTCCTCGGCCTTGGTGTGACACTCACGAACGAAGGCCGCGGCCGACGACTTGGCGTCGTCCGTCGCGTTCTCGTCGCCCAGAACGTCGAGGGATTCGAGTAGCTGTTTCATTTCGGCCAACGTGAAGTCGAGGGGCTTCATCCGACGAATGACGAGCAGTCGTGCGACGTCGGACTCGGTGTAGAGCCGGAAGCCGCCGACGGTCCGAGCAGAGGGCGTGACGAGGCCGACGTCGTCGTAATGACGAACCGTGCGGATGGACAGCTCGGTTCGTTGAGCTACCTGTCCGATCTGCATGTGCATGCCGTCGTCTGCCATGTGCCGCCTCTCCTCGACAGCCCACCCTAGTCAGTGCTCGGCACCGAGGTTTCCACTGAGGCGGTCGTGCCGCTCGGTGGACGGCGCGTTCAGCCCCACGATCTTCACCGTCTTGCCCTTGGCGGCGTATTTGGTCGTGATGGCGTCGAGGGTCGCCACGGTCGATGCGTCCCAGATGTGCGACTCGGACATGTCGATGACGATGTTCTTCGGATCTCCGACGTAGTCGAACTGATAGATCAGATCGTTGCTCGACGCGAAGAACAACTCGCCCTTCACCGCGTACACCCTGGTGTCCTCGTCGGGATGGGCCACGTCGACCACCTCGGTCAGATGGGCGACCCGTCGGGCGAACAGCACCATTGCAGTGATGACACCGACGAGCACGCCGTACGCGAGGTTGTGGGTGACGACGGTGACCGCAACCGTGGCGACCATGACGAGGGTCTCGCTCTTGGGCATGCGGCGCAACGTCTTCGGGTCGATGCTGTGCCAGTCGAAGGTGCCGATCGAGACCATGATCATCACTGCGACGAGCGCGGCCATCGGAATCAGCGCGACGATGTCGCCGAGACCGACGACCAGGATGAGCAGGAAGACGCCGGCGAGGAACGTCGAGATTCGAGTGCGGGCTCCGGAGACCTTGACGTTGATCATGGTCTGGCCGATCATCGCGCAACCGCCCATGCCGCCGGTGAATCCCGTGACCAGATTCGCCACACCCTGACCCCAGCCCTCACGGGTCTTGTTGGAGTGCGAGTCGGTGATGTCGTCGACGAGCTTGGCCGTCATCAGAGATTCGAGCAGCCCAACGAGGGCGATGGCGAGTGCGAACGGGGCGATGATGCTCAGCGTGTCGAACGTGAACGGCACATTCGGGATCAGGAACGACGGCAGCGAGGACGGCAGTTCTCCTTCGTCGCCCACATCGGGAACCGCGAGAGCGAAGACGAGTGTGACGCCGGTGAGTATCACGATGGCGATCAACGGAGCCGGCACAACGGTGGTGAGCTTGGGCAGGAAGAACATGATGAGCAGGCCCACGGCAACCATCGGATAGACCAGCCACGGCACCCCGATCAAATATGGCACCTGCGAAGTGAAGATCAAGATCGCCAGCGCGTTGACGAATCCCACCATGACGCTGCGCGGGATGAACCGCATCAGTTTGGCGACGCCGAGCACGCTGAGCACCACCTGCAACACTCCGCCGAGGATCACCGCCGCGATGAGGTAGTCGAGGCCGTATTCACGCGCCAACGGGGCGACGACCAGGGCAATCGCTCCGGTGGCGGCGGAGATCATCGCCGGCCGACCACCGACGATGGAGATGGTGACGGCCATCGTGAACGACGCGAACAGCCCGACGCGCGGATCGACCCCGGCGATGATCGAGAACGAGATGGCCTCCGGGATCAACGCCAGCGCCACCACCAGGCCCGCGAGGACCTCGGTCTTGAGCCGCCGGGGTGAGCGCAACGCACCCAGCACCGAAACGTCTTCGACGGCGGTGGCAGGCACCTGGGCAGCTCGAGACACGACAACTCCGTTCGATGGGTGCGAGGGACTGCGATCGATGTGGCGTCCACTCCGCGGGCAACTCTACTCTTACCGGAGAGAAGGTTGTCAATCGTCCGGGCGCGGCCGGTGAGTTAGATTGATCTACAGAGGCACAACAGAACTCACTCCGCGATGCAAGGAATGAATCGATGTTCTCGCTCAACAGGCTCTCCTGCTTCATCGCCGTCGCCGAGGAATTGCACTTCGGTCGCGCTGCCGAACGGCTGCACATGACTCAGCCGCCCCTGAGCAGGCAGATCCAACAGCTCGAGAGCGAAGTCGGCGTGCAGCTGATCGACCGCACGAGCCGGTCGGTGACCCTGACGGCCGCGGGATTGGCCTTCCTTCCCGAGGCCCGACGCATCCTCGACCTCGCCGAGGGCGCACTGCTCACCGTCCGTCGCGTACCCACCGGGGACCTGGGGACCGTGGTCGTCGGATTCACCGGCGCATCGGCCCATGCAGTACTCCCGCAGTTGCTCGACGCCGCGCGCGAAAAGCTGCCGGACGTGAAACTTGTTCTACGCGAGATGGTCTCGGCAGTGCAGATGGAGTCCTTGGCCGTCGGCGATCTGGATCTCGGTTTGGCCAGGCCACCACTCAAGCGACCGGGGATCGCGTCCCGGCCGGTGCTGCACGAGTCGTTGATCGCAGCGATGCCCGACTCTCACCCGCTGGCCGAGAAGGACGAACTGTCGGTGGAGGACTTCGACGAGCAGCCGATCATCATGTACTCACCGGTCGATGCGCGGTACTTCCACGAGTTGCTCATCAGTACGTTCACCATCGTCGGCGTGACCCCGCGCTACGTCCAGTACGTGACCCAAGTGCACACGATGCTGGTGCTCGTTCGTTCCGGCATCGGATTGGCATTGGTACCGGAATCGGCGTCGACCATGCGGCCGGAAGGTGTTGTCTTCCGGCCGGTTCGGACCGTGAAGGAACGCCCCGTCGAGCTCGACGCGGCCTGGCGCGTGGACAACGACAACCCGGCACTGCACCGCTTCATGACCGATGTGCTCCCGACGCGGGAGTGGTCGTGACGCGCCGGTGATCGAGCCGTACGCCTCGAAGGCCCGCCCCATGGTCGGTGGCGGGCCTTCGTCGGTTCGTAGGTTGCTCAGTCTTTGGGCGGCTTGGTGTCTTTGCCAGCTGCGACGTCACGGAGCCATTGCGGGACGGGCTTATTGTCGTACTCGCGGAGCTTGATGGATGCTTCGGCGGCTGCGGACCGGACTTTCATCGAGCGTCCACGGCCCGCGGGGCGGTTCTCGGTGGTGGTCATCGGGGGTCCTCCGTCTCTGTGTCGTTTTCATTGTCGCCGGTTTCGGCAGGTTCCGCCAGGTCGTCCTGTGGCTTCACGGTGAGATCTGCGATCGCCTGCAGCGTGTCGCGATCGGTGCGCGCGATGAACGGAGTCGTGGCAACGGTGCCGAACACTTTCCAGCCGAGTGCGGCTTCGTCGTCGTTCTCGCTGACGGTCCTCTCGAGGCACCAGGTGATGCGTTGCCAGGATTGAGAACGGTTGTCCGCCCGAGTGCGCTGGCTGACGGTTCCCACCACGCCTACGACGGCAATCAAACCGACGATGAGGGTGATCCAGGCTTGTGCTGGCACTGGCCGGGTTCCTTTCGGGTGCGGTCGAGACATGCGGGTGGGGACCTTGCCGAGTGGTTGGCCTCAGACGGCCCGACACCCCCCGCCATGCTCTCCCCCGCGAGTATTGAAACCGTAGCCGGACCCACCGACACGAAATCGACATGCCAGTTCGAGCACCACTGAATTCCAGAAACCGCTACGCCAAATTTTTGGAGAGATGGATCAGCGCGTAACCGCCCGAAGTTTCGTGCCTACGAGTTTCTGGGCGGCGTGCTGCAACGTCCTCGACGACATCCTCCGCCGGCCGCCGACCGAACTACCGCGGTGTCCCCACCGGCGGCTTCACAGCCGTCACCGGGCAGTGCGCCTCGAGGAGAACGCGCTGAGAGATGCTGCCCATGAACAACTTTCCCACGGGCGATCGACGCCTGATGCCGATGACGACCAGTTGTGTCTGTTCGCCGAACGACAGGTCGATCAGATTGTCGGCGTGCGAGCGACCGGCTTCGTTGTCGTGGATATTCGTCGTGACACCAACGGCCGAGGCCTCCTCGCGAGCCGATTCGACGGTGGCAGCGAAGTCGGCGTCGGACGCGCTGTTGTCCTCGGCGACGACGATCAGATCCGTTCCACGCATGTGCGCCTCGCGGAATGCGAAGGGCAGCGCGCCTTTTCCTTCGGTGGTCGGCGAGTAGCCGACGACGACGGTCACTGCGTCACCGGCGTGACGAGGGTGCCGCCGGCCAGAAAGCGATCGAGGTTCTCGAGCGTGAGCGCTTCCATCGCGGCGCGGGTCTCCACCGTTGCGCTTCCCACGTGCGGCAGCAGCACCACGTTGTCCATCGCCAGCAGGGCGTCGGGCACGTTCGGTTCGTGGGCGAAGACGTCCAGACCGGCTCCGGCCAGCTGCCCGGCGGCGAGCAACTCGATGAGCGCTTCCTCGTCGACGACGCTTCCGCGGGCCACGTTGACCAGATATCCCTGCGGTCCCAGCGCTTCGAGCACCGCGCGATCCACCAGATGTGCAGTTCCCGAACCGCCGGACGCGGCGACGATCAGTACGTCGACGTTCTCGGCGAGCGCTGTCGGGCTGGCCGAGTAGACGTAGGGCGAGCTGTCGATCTCCTTGCGATTGTGGTACGAGATTTCGCAGCGAAATCCGTTGAGCCGATCGGCAATTGCCGAACCAATCCGCCCGAGTCCGATGATTCCGACGCGCTTGCCGGTGACCTGGCGCGTCAGTGGCGTGTTGCCCTCGGCAGGCCAGCGGCCGGCGCGCACAAAACGCTCGGCGGACGAGAGCCCACGCACGGTGTCGATCACCAGACCGACAGCGAGGTCCGCCACACAGTCGGTCAACACGTCGGGGGTGTTGCTCACGGCGATGCCGCGGTCTGCTGCGGCGTCGACATCGGTGGTGTCGTATCCGACGCCGAAGTTCACCACGGCTCCGAGCTGCGGCAATCGCTCCATCAACGCGGCATCGACGCCGGTGCGGCCGGAGGTGACCACCGCGGTGATCGATTCGCCGTGCGCATCGAGGAATTCGTCACGACCATCGCCTTCGGGCAGTTCCAGCGCGTCGTACTCGGCAACCAAGGTGTCCATCAGCGACGGTTTGAGCGGACCGACTCGGAGCACTCGACCGCCCTGTTGCGAATCCGGTTGAGACACAGAGGAACTCTGCGAGCTGACGGTGACCATTGTTCTCCTCGCGAGATGGTGGAACGTGCGCGTTTCCTGTACGGTATGCCGCTCCTCGAATACCTGTCCAACACGGAAATAACATGGACCGATACCCAAACGGCATGAACGACGCATTGCCGATGCAGACCCGTCCGGTCTTCCCTACATCCGACCTGGTCAGTCCACTACAGATGTGATTCAGGCCTCATCGAAACTGTCCCTGTGACCCACAAAACTGGCCGGAAAGGGCATTTCGTCCGGTTGACGGTGGAGACAGCCCGCTCATACCGTGTGTCTACCGTCACAGATTCGGCTGCGACTTGCAGACGCGGATCCTTTTCCCACTGGAGGCCACCATGAGCCCTGCACTCTTCGTGCAGCAGGGACGGACCCATCGCGTCGCCGCAATAGCCGTTGGCGCACTGTCATTTTCACTTGTCGTGAGCGGTTGCACCGTCGCCAATTCCAACAACGGTGGACCGAGCCGCGCAGATACTCTCCGCATCGTTCTGCCGCAGGAGCCGCCGACCCTCGAAGCCTGCGATGTCTCACTGACATCGGTGGGTGTGGTGACGCGCTCGAACATCACCGAGCCGCTCATGGAGCGCAATCCCAGCACCGGCGATCTCGAACCCAAGCTCGCCGACTCGTGGGAGCAGACCTCCGATACCGAATGGACGTTCGCGATCCACCCCGGTGTGACGTTCAGCGACGGCAGTCCCTTCGAGGCCGAGGACGCCGCGTTCTCCATCGATCGCACTGTCAACTCGGAACTGGGCTGCAACGTCGAGGGTTACGTGTTCGGCGACGCGAATCTGGTGGTCACGGCGGTCGACCCGATGACGCTGACCGTGCAGTCGCCGGAACCCGACCCGATTCTGCCGCTGCGCCTGTCGTTCGTGGAGATGGTCCCGCGCACAGCCAGCTACACCGAGCGGGTACGCGAGCCCATCGGAACGGGACCGTTCGCGATCGAGCGTTGGGACTACGGCCAGAAGCTCTCGCTCGTACGCAACGAGACCTACTGGGGTCCGAAGCCCGAGTACGCCAGGGCCGAGTACCAGTGGCGCAGCGAGGGCAGCGTCCGCGCCTCGATGGTGACCAACGGCGAGGCCGAGATCGCAACCTCCGTCGGACCGGAAGACGGTGCAGGAGACCTCGGGGTCGCGTACCCCAACAACGAAACGACGGCGCTCCGCATCCAGGCCGCTCAGCCACCGCTGGACGACATGCGGGTGCGGCAGGCGATCAACTACGCGATCAATCGCGACGGCATCGTCAAGGCCTTGTTCAGGGGACTCGGTTCACCTGCAGCACAACTGATTTCCGAGGGCGTCGTCGGCTACAACGAGGACCTGACGCCGTGGCCATACGACATGGACCAGGCCCGCACGCTGATCGACGAGGCACGAGCAGACGGGGTACCGGTGGACACCGAGATCCGCCTGATCGGACGCACCGGACAGTTCCCCAAGATCAACGAGACAGTGGAGGTCATCCAGAACTCACTGTCCAAGATCGGCATGAACGTCAAGATCGAAATGATGGACGCCGCCGGTACCGCCGAATACCAGGAACGTCCGTTCCCGGACGTCGGGCCGTATCTGCTGGTGATTCAGCACGGCAACCAGGCCGGCGACTCCGCCTTCACCGTCGATCAGTACTTCACCAGTGACGGATTCCAGAGTGCCTACGGCACAGCGGACTTCGACAAGGAGATCGCTGCCGCCGGTGCACTCACCGGAGAAGACAGGCAGGCCGCATACGCCCAGGTGTTCGCCGACGAACCGAAGGACATCATGCAGATGGCCTACATCGCCCACATGAACGGGGTGCTCGCCAAGGCCGCCTCGGTCGACTACACGCCGGACTCGGCCACGGTCGACGAAATGCACCTGGCCGCGATGACGCGCGCCGATACCGAGAGGCCCTGACATGTTCAGATTTCTGCGCCGACGGATCTACACCAGCCTGATCCCACTGTTCGTCGTCCTGCTGGGCGTGTTCTTCCTCGCTCGTCTCACCGGCGACCCCACCAGCCTGTACCTACCCGAGTCGGCCACCCAGGCGCAGCGCGAGGCGTTTCGCGCCACCAACGGCTTCGATCAGCCGGTGCTGACGCAGCTGATGGACTACTTCAAGGGCGTCGTCCAACTCGACTTCGGGCAGTCGCTCCGCACCGGTGAGGACGCGTCGGCAATGGCATTGCGCGCCTTCCCCGCAACGCTGCAGCTCGCCTTCGCGACGATGTTCCTCGCCATCCTCGGTGCCGTGATCATCGGCTGCTGGGCTGCGTACCGACCGAACTCGTTGGCCGATCGCATCTCGAGCCTGCTGTCGATGACGGCCGCGTCCATCCCTGACTTCTGGTTCGCCATCATGGGCGTCTACGTCTTCGCCATCGTGTTCGGCTGGCTGCCCACCTCGGGCGTGGACAGCGGAATGCTCTCGTGGGTGTTGCCGATCGCCACGCTGCTCATTCGACCCCTCGGCGTGCTGACTCAGGTGGTGCGTGGCGCGATGGTCTCGGCACTGTCGGCACCGTACGTTCGGCTCGCGAGAAGCAAAGGGGCAGGCGATCTTCGGGTCGTCACCCACCACGCCCTGCGCAACGCCGCGGCACCGGCGCTCACGGTTGCAGGCGACCTGATGGTCGGACTCGTCAACGGCGCGGTGGTCGTCGAGGCCATCTTCGGGTGGCCCGGCATCGGAAAGTTGATGATCGACGCCATCCTGCAGCGCGACTTCGCCGTTCTGCAGGCGGCCGTGCTGTTGACGGCGGTGAGCATCTTCGTGCTCAACATCGTCATCGATGCCTGTTATGCATTGCTCGACGCCCGGGTTCGCGACAAGGTGAAGGTCTAGGTAAGAACATGTCACTCGACTTCGAAGCACCGAAAACGTCCGAACCCGAGGATGTTCCACCGCAGAGTCCGGTGGAGGCCCGCAAGGCGTCGGCCCCGCTGTGGAAGCTGCTCCTGCGCGACAGGGTCGCCACCGTCGCCGCCGCGATTCTGGTGCTGGTCTTCCTCACCGCGATCTTCGGCCCGATGTTGGTCGGTGACGCTGCTACCGATCAGGACCTCGACCGCTCCAACCTGCCGCCGTTCACCCTCGACACCGGTTGGATGAACATCCTCGGCACAGATCCTCTGGGGCGCAGCATGTTGGCCCGGTTGATCGTGGCCAGCAGAACCACACTGTCGGTAGCCATTCCGGCGGTGATCCTCTCGGCGATCATCGGCTCGTTCATCGGGATGTGGGCCGGCTTCCATCGCGGTTGGCGCGAGACCGCGGCGATGCGCGTCGCCGATGTCATCCTCAGCTTCCCGTCGCTGCTGATGGCCGTCGTCGTGCTCTACGTCTTCTCGCCCAGTGCCGCGAACATCGTTCTGGTCCTGACGGTCACGCGTATCCCCATCTACCTGCGTACCGCCCGCGCCGAGTCCGCCGAACTGCAGAGTCGGCTGTTCGTGGATGCCGCCCGTACGTTCGGCGCGAAGAGCGGATCGGTGATCCGACGCCACGTGGCCCCGATTCTGCTGCCGACCCTGCTCACCGTCGCCACCCTGGACTTCTGCTTCGTCATTCTCGCCGAATCGTCACTGAGCTTCCTGGGCATCGGCATTCAGCCACCCGACGTCTCGTGGGGCCTGATGGTCTCGCAGGGCCGTACCTACCTGCAGACCGCCTGGTGGCTCTCCTTCTTCCCCGGCCTGGCCATCGTGCTGACGACCGTCTCGGCCACCGTCCTCGCCGCCTGGGCCCGCATCGCCACCGATCCGGCACAGCGGTGGCGACTCAATGTCCCCCGCTCCAAGCGGTCTCGCCTGATCCCCGCACGAAAGGTCGTCTCATGAGCGCACCGGCAACCGCACCTCGGCGTTCCGATACCGGCAGCATCGCTCTGGACGTCCGCGGACTGACGGTCGATCTGCGGACGCCGTCGGGCGTCATTCGCGCCGTCGACAACGTCACCTTCAGCGCCCGCCGCGGTGAAACCCTGGCTCTGCTGGGTGAATCCGGCTGCGGCAAGTCGATGACCGCCCAGGCCATCGTCGGTCTGCTCGAACCGATCGCCGACATCACCGGCGGCTCGGTGGAGCTGGGCGACGTCGATCTGGTCACCGCCAAGACCAAGGTGCGACGCACCATCGCGGCCACCGAACTGGCCATCGTCTTCCAGGATGCACTGACGGCACTCAATCCCGTCTACACCGTGGGAACGCAACTGGCCGAACCGTTTCGGATCCATCGAGGCATGTCGGCCAAACAGGCACGCGTCGAGGCGATCACACTCATGGCCCGCGTCGGCATTCCCGAGCCCGAATCGCGCGCCGACTCCTACCCGCATCAGTTCTCCGGCGGCATGCGTCAGCGACTGCTGATCGCGATGGCCGTGGCCCTGAGTCCGTCGGTACTGCTGGCCGACGAACCCACCACCGCGCTCGACGTGACGGTCCAGGCGCAGATCATGGCTCTGCTGAAGGAACTGCGCACCGAGCACGACATGGCCGTCGTCCTCATCACCCACGATCTCGCCCTGGTGGCAGAGGAAGCCGACCGGGTCGCGATCATGTACGCGGGCAACGTCGTCGAGACCGGACCGGTGTCCGAGGTGTTCGGCGAACCGCGCCACCCGTACACCAAGGGACTGCTCGACTCGGTCCCTGTACACGCCGTCCGCGGTGAGGATCTGAAGTCGATCGGCGGCACCCCGCCGGATCTCCATTCGATTCCCGACGGGTGCGTCTATCAGGCCCGTTGCCCCATCGCCCGCGACATCTGCGTCAGCACACGCCCTCCGCTCGAATCCGTCGGCGACGGCCGGATGTCGGCCTGCCACTTCCCGAACGAGGTATCCAGCCATGTCTGAACAACTGTTGACCGTGCGCGGACTGAACAAGACCTTCGACGTCGGCCGGGGCAAGCTCCGCGCCCTCGACGCCATCGACCTGGATCTGCGACGCGGCGAGACCCTCGGCTTGGTGGGTGAATCCGGCTGCGGCAAGTCCACTCTCGCGCGCACGCTGATGATGCTCGAACGACCCGACTCGGGCACCGTGGCCTTCGACGGCATCGATCCGTTCGCCCTGCGCGGCAAGGAACTCCTCGCGTGGCGTCGACGAGTACAGATGGTGTTCCAGGACCCGTACGGTTCGCTGAACTCGCGGATGACGGCAGGTGACATCATCGGCGAGCCGTGGCGAACTCACAAAGGCCTGTACAAGACTCGCCGCGATCGCTCCGCACGAGTGCGTGAGCTGTTGCATCTGGTGGGCCTACGACCGAGCGACGAGAACCGATTCCCGCAAGAGTTCTCCGGCGGTCAACGCCAGCGCCTCGGCATCGCGCGGGCCCTGGCGTTGAACCCCGACGTGATCATCTGCGACGAGCCGGTCTCGGCACTCGATCTCTCGGTCCAGGCGCAGGTGCTCAACCTGCTCAACGACCTGCAGAAGCAACTCGGCATCTCGTACGTGTTCATCTCGCACGATCTGTCGGTCGTCCGACACGTCGCCGACCGCGTCGCGGTGATGTACCTGGGCCGCATCGTCGAATCCGGCGCTACCGAAGCCGTGTTCGAGCGTCCCGCGCACCCGTACACCGCGGCGCTGATGTCGGCCGCACCCACACTCGACGCGTCGAACCGCGGGACGAAGATCCTGCTGAAGGGCGAGGTACCGTCGCCGCTGAATCCGCCGTCGGGATGCCGGTTCCGCACACGCTGCTGGAAAGCGACCGAACTGTGCGCCAGTGAGGCACCCCCGGTGGCGCTCGACGCCGACGAGGCCGATCACATCGCCGAATGCCACTATCCGCTCGCCGCAGGCAATCTCGGCCTCGTCGCTGCCGGGACGTGATGGCGACAGACCTGAGCGTCACCGGATTCGTCGTCGTCGCGCTTGCCATCTTCTTCGCGTCGGCGATGCAGGCGTCCATCGGATTCGGCATGGGCATGCTCGCCGCGCCCATCGTGGCCATCGTCGACCCCGGGCTCATCCCAGCGACGCTGATCATGCTCGCCGTGGTCGTCAGTGTGCTCGTCCTGGTTCGTGATCGCACTGCCCTCGACCTCTCGGGCGCCGGGTGGGCGCTGGCCGGTCGACTACCCGGATCGGCGGTGGGCGCCCTGCTGCTCGTGCTGTTGCCCGAGCGCGGCCTGGCCATCCTGCTCGCGCTGGTGGTGCTGAGCGGCGTCGCCTTGACGTCCTTCGGTTGGGTCCCGTTGCCGCACAGACGAAACCTGGTGGTGGCCGGGGCCGCGTCGGGAATTCTGGGAACGGCCACCTCCATCGGCGGACCGCCGATGGCCCTGGTGTGGCAACGCAACACCGGAGCCGAACTGCGCAGCACCATGAGCTGCTTCTTCCTCGTCGGATCACTCATTTCTCTGGCGGTACTGGCGGTGGCCGGTGCAGTGGACGCCCATACCGCGACGCTGTTCGTGTTCCTGGCCCCGGCGACAGTTCTCGGCTTCCTGCTCTCTCGCGTGGTCAATCGCGTTCTCGATCGTCGACGCCTGCGCATCACCGCGATCGGTGTCTCCGCAACCGGCGCACTCGTTCTCGTCGCCCAGCAGGTACTCGCTCTGATGTGAGGGCCGTGTCACGTGTTGCATCGGCTCCAGTGGGTAGTCGGTGCGGATGACTACGAACACCACGCGCGCGCTGATCGTCGGTGCCACCGGAATTTCCGGGCAGGCCCTGTGCCACGCTGCACTCGATGCAGGCTGGACCACCTACGGACTGAGTCGCAGCGGAAGTACCCCCGTCGACGGCGTCGTGCCGGTGGCCGCGGACCTGCTCGATCCGGCCTCGCTCGAGAAGGCTCTGAAGGACGTTCGCCCCGAGGTCGTGTTCTTCACCGCATGGATGAAGAAGGACTCCGAGCAGGAGAACATCGAGGTCAACTCGGCGACCCTACGCAATGTGCTGAATGTTCTCGGGCCCCTCGAGTCGGTGAAGCACGTCGCGCTGATGACCGGCCTCAAGCACTACCTCGGACCGTTCGATGCCTATGGTGAGGCAGTGATGGCCGAGACGCCGTTCCACGAGACCGAGGATCGCCTCGACACCCCGAACTTCTACTACGCGCAGGAAGACGAACTGTTCGCCGGTGCCGAGAAGTTCGGATTCGGTTGGAGCGTGCACCGCGCCCACACCATCTCCGGCTTCGCGGTCGGCAACGCAATGAACATGATGCTGACGCTGTCCGTGTACGCGTCGATCTGCAAGGAACTCGGTGAGAAGTTCGTCTTTCCCGGCTCCGAAACGCAGTGGAACGGGCTCACCGACCTCACCGACGCCGACCTGCTTGCCGAGCAGATGGTCTGGGCCGCAACCGATGACAATGCGCACAACGAGGCCTTCAACATCACCAACGGTGACGTGTTCCGTTGGCGCTGGCTGTGGCCGCAGTTCGCCGCGCACTTCGGCGTCGAGCCCGAGGGCTTCGACACCGAACCGCGTCCCCTCGAACCCCGCATGTCCGACGCGGCCGCTGCGTGGAAGCGCATCGCGGAGAAGCACGATCTGGTGGAGAGCGATGTCTCCCGTCTGGCGTCGTGGTGGCACACCGACGGCGACCTCGGCCGCGACATGGAATGCCTGACCGACATGAACAAGTCCAAGAAGGCCGGCTTCCTCGGCTTCCGGTCCACGCCGGACGCCATCGCCTCGGTGATTCAGCGCTACCGAGACGCGCGCCTGATTCCCTAGAGCGTGAGAGCGGCTGCGCCGCACGTGCGCGCGGAGCCTGCGGTCGTTCCGCAGGCTCCACTCCGAACTCGACCTCTGCTACGGGGTTCCGCTCACCTGGGGGCGGCACCCTCGGTCAGATCCCGCACCTCGGCGTAGCGTTCTCGCACCGCCGGGGTCGGGTCTGCCTCGTATGTCTTCGACGCGGCCTGCGCCCAGGTCGGCGGCTCAACGGTCCCGGCCAACGTCCATGCAGCCTGGCGCGCGGCACCGTCGGCGACGTATTCACCCGGCTCGGGCACGATCACCGGGACCCCGAGAATGGCCGGGGCCAGCTCCCGCACCGCAGCCGATTTCGCGCCGCCGCCGATGAGCAGCACCCGCTTCGTCTCCACCCCCTGTGCACGCAGGTGATCGATGCCGTCGGCCAAGCCGCACAGCAGTCCCTCGATTGCCGCGCGCGCCAGGTGACCGGGCGTCGAATTGTTCAGTCGCAGGCCGTGAATCGCACCGGATGCATCGGGGCGGTTGGGGGTGCGCTCACCTTCGAGATACGGCACCAACACCAGACCTTCGCTGGTCGTCGACAGCGCCAATCGAGACAGTTCGTCATGATCGACGCCCAGTAGACGCGCCGTGGCATCGAGCACCCGGGCGGCGTTGAGCGTGCACACCAACGGCAACTGACGGCCGGTGGCGTCGGCGAATCCGGCGACGAGACCCGAACCGTCCGCTGCCGCAACCGAGGTCACGGCCGATACGACGCCGGAGGTCCCCACCGACACCACCACGTCACCGGGCTGGGCATCGAGAGCAAGGGCCGCGGCGGCATTGTCTCCGGTCCCCGGCCCGATGAGGGCCCCGCTCGGTGTGCGGCCGATGGTCTCGTTCGGTGCGGCGACCCGCGGAAGCTGCGGGTTACGCCCACGAAAACCGAACTGCAACAGGTCGGTTCGATATTCGTTCGAGGCGGCCGAGAAATACCCGGTGCCACTGGCGTCGCCTCGATCGGTGGCCAGAGCGTCGAGCCCCGATGCCCCGCCGAGCTGCCAACTGAGCCAATCGTGTGGAAGGCACACCGCCGCAGTGCGATCGGCGTTCTCCGGCTCGTGGTCGGCGAGCCATCGCAACTTGGCGACGGTGATCGAGGCCAATGGAACCACTCCGACGGCGTCGGCCCAGGCCTGCCCGCCGTCGACGCCGGTCTCCTTCCCCAACTCCGACACCAAGTCCGTCGCGGCCTGCGCCGACCGAGTGTCGTTCCACAACAACGCTTTACGGACCACTGATCCCGCGTCGTCGAGGCACACCATGCCGTGCTGCTGCGCGCCGACCGACACCGCGTCCACGTCGTCGAGTCCGCCTGCTGCTGCCACCGCCTCGTCGAGCGCGTCTTTCCATCGCTGCGGGTCGACCTCGGTACCGTCGGGATGGGCGGCTCGCCCCTGGCGCACCAACTCTCCCGATTCGGCGTCCCGAACGAAGACTTTGCACGATTGGGTGGAGGAGTCGATCCCTGCAACGAGAGCCACGATGAGCCGGTCCTTTCCTACGCAAGTGTGACTTGGACCCTACCCGCGAGGCGCGGTTGCCTCGGTCACCAGCGTGCGCGCGTAGGCGATGGCCTGCGGCGTGGTCTCGAAAACACGGCGCGCTTCGTCGTCCTTGGTGGTGAACACCCCCAGCGCCGTCAGCGGACGCAGGTGTTCGGGTTTGGCCGCGGAGATGAGGACGGTGATGCGGCGGTGTTCGAGTTCGGTGATCGTGTCCTTGAGGACGATGGCTCCGGTGGCATCGATGGTGGTCACCCGCGACATGCGCAGGATCACCACTTTCACGTCCGACACGTCGGCGAGCTCGAGCAGAAAGCTGTGCGCGGCTCCGAAGAACAGTGCGCCGTCGATCCGGTAGGCGACGATGTGCTCGCGCAGCAGGTCTTGTTCTTCCTTCGAGACCGCGTCGAGTGCATCGAGGGGTACCTGCTCGACGGTGGCCGATCGCGCGACGGCGCGCAGTGCCAGCACCGCAGCGAACCCGACGCCGACCGCCACCGCCGTCACCAGGTCGAAAACGACCGTGACGAGAAAGGTCGACAACATCACCACGGTGTCCCCACGACCGGCGCGGGAAATTGCTCGGATGGACGCGGTTTCGACCATGCGCACCGTCGTCGCCAGGAGCACCCCGGCGAGGGCTGCGAGTGGAATGTCGGCCACCAGACCCGCGGCGGAATACATGATCGCGGCGAGGATCACGGCATGGGTGAGCGCGGCGAGCCTGGTGCGTGCTCCGGATCTGACGTTGACGGCAGTGCGGGCGATGGCACCGGTGGCGGGGATACCGCCGAACAACGGTGCGGCGATGTTCGCCAGCCCTTGCCCGAACAGTTCACGGTCGGGATTGTGCCGCGCGCCGACGCCCATCGAGTCCGCCGCGGTCGCGGACAGCAACGATTCCAGGGCAGCCAGCGCAGCGACGGCGAACGCCGGTGCCAACAACGCCGTCACGTCACCGAGATGGAAGAAGCTCAGGCTCGGAGCGGACAACGACGACGGAATCGTGCCGATCCGGGCGATGTCGAGATCGAACAGTTGGGTGACCACCGTTGCTCCCGCGACCGCAACCAGAGAGAACGGTACTTTCGGAGCCAGGCGGCCACCGACGAGCATGACGATCGCGACCGTGACGGCCACGGTGGGCGTCAGAATGCTCGCGTGCGAGACGAACGAGCGCACCGCGTCGAACGCGGACTGCCACACCTTGTCACCCTCGGCGTCGGTGATACCCAGGGCCGACGGAACCTGTTGCAGCGCAATGACGACGGCGATGCCGGCGGTGAACCCTTCGATGACGGGTGCCGGCATGTACCGGACGGCTCGACCGACTCCGGCGACGGCGAGCGCGAGCAGGATCACCCCTGCCATCAGGCCGACGGCGAGCACTCCGGTCGGCCCGTATTCGGCGACGATCGGCACGAGCACCACCGTCATGGCACCGGTCGGACCGGACACCTGGAACCGCGATCCGCCGAATACCGCGGCCACGACTCCCGCGATGATCGCCGTGGTCAATCCGGCCGCCGCACCCAGGCCGGTACTGACGCCGAAGCCGAGCGCCAGAGGCAACGCGACCAGGGCCACGATCAGGCCGGCCAGCAGATCCGCACCGGGCGCGCGGAGGGCGGGCTTCCACTCGCTCCACCTGGGCAGGAGCGCCGTCACAGCCCTCACGGCGTCGGTCATACGGGCGGGTTTCGTCGGTTCGGACATGTGACGCTTTCTGAGAACTCATCGATCCTGATCGAGCTACTTGCTAAGTTTAGCAAGTAATGAATCAGGTGAACAGCGACGTGAGCCAGACCATCCCGAGCCGTCGAGTCAGGCGCGCGCTCCGGACTCGCCTTCGAGCAGCTCGGCCTGGTTGGCCACCACTCCCGTGAGTATTTCCCGCGCAACGACCAACAGGTCGGCCACCTTCGGCGACGTCAATGTGTAGGACACCGACAGGCCTTCCCGAGTGCCTTCGATGAGACCGGCGCGCCGCAGGATGGACAACTGCTGAGACAGATTGGCCGGCTCGATGCCGATTTCCGGCAGCATCTCGGACACGGCGTGCTCGCGCTCGCTCAGCAACTCCAGCACCCGAATACGGGCGGGATGCGCCAACGTCTTGAAGAAGTCGGCTTTCATTCTGTAGAGCGGCCGGCTCGAATCCGTGGCCATGAAGTCCTCCCGTGGCACCCACCACCGCGCAGCAGGCTACTTGCGAACACTAGCAATCAAAGGACGGAACGGGACGACCTCCCTGCACGTCCCGAAACTCGGCTACCTTCACTCCCATGCGCGGAGACCCGGAAGAATCGACCGACTTCAGGCTCACCGTGGCCACAGCGGCCCTCGACCTGTTCTCCGTCAAGGGATACGAGTCGACGACGGTGGACGACATCGCCGGTGCCGCCGGAATCTCGCGTCGGACATTCTTCCGTCAGTTCCGCGCCAAGGAAGACGTCGTCTTCGCCGATCACGAAATACTGCTCGAGCAGGCAGGCGACTTCCTCGAATCGAACGAGGGCGATCCCTGGCAGGCGGTGTGCGATGCCGCGCAGCAGGTGTACGAGCGATTCTCCGATTGGATCGAGATGTCGCGCCTGCGCTATCAGGTGGTGCACCGCAACCCTGCGCTGCGCGATCGGGAGATCGTCACCGTGTTTCGCTACGACCGACTCTTCGTCGAATATCTGCAGCGCGTTCTGCCCGATCACCCTCACCTGGAGATTCTGCAGTTCTCGGCTTCGGTGACTGCGACGCACAACTACATCCTTCGTCGAATGATTCGCGACGGCCTGCCGACATCCGTCGAGGATCTGCGTTCGGCACTGGCGCAGGTCCGCGCGCAGTTCTTCGGTGAGATCGTCGTCGCGTCGTTCCCCCGGGGCACGTCCGTCACCAAAGTCGTCGATGCGTTGGCCGATCACACAACCGCCTGATCCGTCCGGACCGAATGGCACTGAGTGCCGGATGCCGAAGACCCGGTCTTGAATCGGTCCGAATCCGGACGTACACTGGGGCAATCCTTGGCACTGAGTGCCCCCTGTGGGCAGTGCCACCCCCGACACACCGAGGAGCGTGGCCGACATGGCCGGAAATCCCGACTTCGATCTGTATCAATCGCCCGAAGAGCACGACGAACTGCGCGCGGCCATTCGGGCTCTCTCGGAGAAGGAGATCGCTCCGTACGCCAAAGAGGTCGACGAGGACTCCCGTTTCCCCGAGGAGGCGCTCAAAGCGCTGAATGCCTCGGGCTTCAACGCCATCCACGTTCCCGAGGAGTACGACGGCCAGGGTGCCGATTCCGTCGCTGCCTGCATCGTCATCGAAGAGGTTGCACGCGTGTGCGGCTCGTCCTCGCTGATCCCCGCGGTCAACAAGCTCGGCACGATGGGCCTGATCCTCAAGGGCTCCGAGGAGCTCAAGAAGCAGGTTCTGCCGTCTCTCGCCGGTGGCGCGATGGCGTCGTACGCCCTGTCCGAGCGCGAAGCAGGATCCGACGCGGCGAGCATGCGCACCCGCGCCAAGGCCGATGGTGACGACTGGATCCTCAACGGCTCCAAGTGTTGGATCACCAACGGCGGCAAGTCCGAGTGGTACACCGTCATGGCCGTGACCGACCCCGACAAGGGCGCCAACGGCATCTCCTCGTTCATCGTGCACAAGGACGACGAGGGATTTGTCGTCGGCCCCAAGGAGAAGAAGCTCGGCATCAAGGGCTCACCCACCGCCGAGCTCTACTTCGAGAACTGCAAGATCCCCGGCGATCGCATCATCGGCGACCCGGGCACCGGCTTCAAGACCGCGCTGGAAACACTCGACCACACGCGCCCCACCATCGGCGCGCAGGCTGTCGGCCTGGCACAGGGTGCACTCGACGCAGCCATCGCATACACCAAGGACCGTAAGCAGTTCGGCACCGCGATCTCGAGCTTCCAGGCAGTGCAGTTCATGCTCGCCGACATGGCGATGAAGGTCGAAGCGGCTCGACTGATGGTCTACAGCTCCGCAGCCCGCGCCGAGCGCGGCGAGAAGAACCTCGGGTTCATCTCGGCAGCAGCGAAGTGCTTCGCCTCGGACGTGGCCATGGAGGTCACCACCGACGCCGTGCAGCTCTTCGGCGGTGCCGGCTACACCACCGACTTCCCGGTCGAGCGCATGATGCGCGACGCCAAGATCACCCAGATCTACGAGGGCACCAACCAGATCCAGCGTGTCGTCATGTCGCGGGCGCTGCTCAAATGAGCGACATCAACCTCGTAGGCGTCATCGGCGGCGGCACCATGGGAGCAGGCATCGCCGAGATGTGTGCTCGCTCCGGCAGTTCGGTGCTGATCCTCGAAACCAGTCAGGCCACAGCCGATGCTGCAGAGGCACGCCTCGACAAGTCGTTCGCCCGCGCCGTCAAGTCCGGCCGCATCGAAGCCGACGCGGCCGAGAAGGCCCGAGCAGCAATCACGTTGACGCTCGACATCGACGATTTCGCAGACCGCGATCTCGTGGTGGAGGCAGCACCGGAGATCGAATCGCTCAAGCTCGATCTGTTCGGAAAGCTCGATTCCATCGTCAAGCCCGACGGAATCCTGGCCACCAACACGTCGTCGATCCCCGTCATCAAGATGGCCAACGCGACGAAGCGTCCCGACAAGGTCGTCGGAGTGCACTTCTTCAACCCGGTGCCGGTGCTGCCGTTGGTCGAGATCGTCGTCAGCCTTCTCACCAGCGAAGAGACCGTTGCCGCGGTGACGGATTACGCTGGGAACACACTGGGCAAGAAGACGATTCGCGCCGGTGATCGCGCCGGATTCATCGTCAACGCCTTGCTCATCCCGTACATGGTCTCGGCCATCCGCATGCTCGAGTCCGGCTTCGCCAGCGCTGAGGACATCGACGAGGGCATGGTCAACGGCTGCGCACACCCCATGGGCCCGTTGCGTCTGACCGACACGGTCGGCCTCGACGTCACCCTCGCGGTCGCCGAGTCCCTCTACGCGGAGTTCCGCGAACCGCACTACGCTCCGCCGCCACTGCTGCAGCGCATGGTGGACGCCGGAATGCTGGGGCGCAAAACCGGTAAGGGTTTCTACTCGTATTCGTAGTAGTCCCCCCGAGTCTGCGTGAATGGTCCATTCACCCCCGTCAGGGCCGGTGAATGGACCATTCACGTCTTCGAAAGGCGCACACTGGAGTCGTTCCACAACACTGGGAGGCTTCATGAACATCGATCTCGACGGCCGAACTGCACTGATCTCCGGCTCCAGTCAGGGCATCGGATTGGCCATCGCCACCGAATTGGCCCGCGCCGGTGCGCGCGTCGTACTCAACGGTCGGAGCGCATCCGCGCTGGATTCGGCCGAGGAACAACTGCTCACCGAAGTACCCGGCGCACGAGTGATCGTCGTGGCAGCCGATCTCGCGACGGCCGAGGGGGTCGAGACCCTGCTCGCCACGGTCCCGGTGGTCGATGTTCTGGTGAACAATCTCGGAATCTTCGGAGCCAAAGCCGCCCTCGACATCGACGACGACGAATGGCGACGCTATTTCGAGGTGAACGTGCTCTCGGCAATCCGGCTGATCCGCACGTATCTGCCGGCGATGACCGAAGCGGGCTGGGGCCGAATCCAGAATATCTGCAGCGATTCCGCAGTCGTGATTCCCGAAGAGATGATCCACTACGGAATGACGAAGACAGCCCTGCTCGCGGTGACCCGCGGGTTCGCGAAAGCCGCTGCAGGAACTGGCGTTACGATCAATTCCGTGATTGTCGGACCTACCCACACCGAGGGCGTCGAGAAGTTCGTCGCCGAACTCGTCGGCGACGAACTGCCCTGGGACGAAGCTCAGGCCAAGTTCATGAAGGAGAACCGTCCGCAATCGTTGATCGGCCGGCTGATCGAGCCGAAGGAGATCGGCAACATGATCGTCTATCTGAGCTCCGAGCAGGCT
The DNA here is from genome assembly GCF_002258915.1 of Rhodococcus sp. 05-340-2. NCBI lineage: Bacteria > Bacillati > Actinomycetota > Actinomycetes > Mycobacteriales > Nocardiaceae > Rhodococcus > Rhodococcus sp. 05-340-2. Next base: position 49,521 of record NZ_NOYU01000039.1, on the reverse strand, counting down.
TCTGCGACCACCGGTGGCGCTCTACGCGTCGACGGCGGCTACGTCGACTCGATACTGCCCTGAGTTGCTGTAAGGCCGGTCCGGTCGGTCACAGTTTGTGGCCGACCGGATCGGGGCATGCGTGAAATACACGGAATCAAGCAAAGGTTCTTCACGCATTTCACCGTATTCGGAGTCGATTCCACAGTGAGCGATCAGTACACCTTCACCAACCCCGTCACGCAGTACCGTCAGGACGGCTTCCCGGAGCAGCACCAGGATCCGCCCGGTCTGGCCGCAGATCTTCAGCCTCTCGCCGACCACGGCGAGAACAGCTATCGCGGTTCCGGTCGCCTGACCGGCCGCAAAGCGCTCGTCACCGGTGCCGACTCCGGAATCGGTCGCGCAGCAGCGATTGCCATCGCCCGCGAAGGTGCCGACGTGGTGCTCAACTACCTACCGTCGGAAGAAAAAGACGCTCAGGAAGTTGCTCAGCTGGTACGCGACGCCGGACGCACCGCAGTCCTGGCACCGGCAGATATCACCGACGAGCAGGCCGCGCGCGGTATCGTGCGCACTGCCGTCGACGAACTCGGTGGCCTCGACCTGCTGATCAACGTTGCCGGTAAACAGCAGTTCGTCGAAGACCTGGCCGACCTGACGTCCGAGCAATTCGATCAGACGTTCAAAACCAACGTCTACGCATTGTTCTGGATCATCCAGGAAGCGGTGCCGCACATGCCCGCCGGTTCCACCATCGTGAACACCAGCTCGATCCAGGCATACACACCGTCACCCGGACTGGTGGATTACGCGACCACGAAGATGGCCATCAACACCATCAGCAAGGCCCTTGCGCAGCAGTTGGCACCCAAGGGTATTCGCGTCAATGTGGTTGCGCCGGGACCGTTCTGGACACCGCTGCAGGCAGCCGGCGGTCAGCCGACCTCGGCACTGCCGGAATTCGGCAAGGAAACACCGCTCGGACGCGCCGGGCAGCCTGCCGAGATCGCCGGTGCGTACGTCTATCTGTCGTCCGCCGAATCGGGTTACGTCACCGGCGACACACTGAACGTCAACGGCGGAATGCCGACGCCGTAGTCCGTATCCGTTCGGCGTGAATGGACCATTGACACCCGTCTGGGCCTGTGAATGGTCCATTCACGCGTTCAGGAGAGGTCAGTCCTTCGGCCCACCAGCGGCGTAGACGACCTGACCCGAGATGAAGCCTGCACCCTCGCTGACGAAGAACGACGCCAGGTGCGCGATGTCGTCGGGGTGTCCGACGCGATTGACCGGAATCTGCGACGCCGCAGCAGCTTTGAAGTCCTCGAACGGCATGCCGACACGTTCTGCGGTGGCCGCCGTCATCTCCGTCTCGATGAACCCGGGGGCGATGGCGTTGGCGGTGACACCGAACTTGCCGAGTTCGATGGCGAGGGTCTTGGTGAAGCCCTGCATTCCGGCCTTGGCGGCGGAGTAGTTCGCCTGGCCGCGGTTGCCGAGGGCGGACGTGCTCGACAGGTTGACGATGCGACCCCACTTGGCGTCGATCATGTGCTTCTGGACCGCGCGGGTCATCAGGAACGATCCGCGCAGGTGTACGCCGAGAACGGAATCCCAGTCCTGCACGGTCATCTTGAACAGCAGGTTGTCGCGAGTGATGCCTGCGTTGTTGATCAGTACGGTCGGCGCACCGAACTCGCCGGCGATGCGATCGACCGCGGTCTGGACGGATTCCTCGTCGGCGACGTTGGCACCGATGGCCACTGCCTGCCCACCTGCGGCCTGAATCGCACCGACTGTATCGCTGCACGCGGCCTCGTCGAGGTCGACCACCGCAACTCCGAAACCGTCCTTGGCCAGCCGCTTCGCTACCGCAGCGCCGATACCACGCGCACTACCGGTGACAATGGCCGTCTTGATCTGATCGCTCACGAATATCTCCTGACACAACGCCGAATCGAATTACCTGTCATCTGTTTCTACCAACCCCGGCGGCGCAGTCAGTACGCAGCCACCGCTCCGTCGAGCGCCTTCTGCATTCCCTCTGCCACCACTCGGGTGATGTCGATCGGCTTCTCGGGCAGTTCGGTGATGGGCGTGTCGATGTAGACGCTCGCCTGCTTCACCTTCGGCGTACCGGGGCCGTAGCTCAGACCGATGCAGACCAGCACCGGTTCGACCCCGAGCTTGCGTGCCCGCATCGCAATGTGGCCGATCCCGCTGCCGACGTGCTGCACCGTCGTCGGGTCTTCGAGATTGCAGGTGCCCTCGGGGAACACTGCGAGGTCGTCGCCCCGCTTCATTCGCTCGGCACTGACGTCCATCATGCGGCTGCCTGCTGCGCTGACGGCTCGCATGCCGTGATTCTTGCCGCGGAAGACGGGGATGCCACCCATCATGTCGATTCGCCTGCGCTGCTTCGGTTCCTGGAAGAGCTCGTCCTTGGCCAATACCCGCGTGCGGCCGATGACCGGACGCAGCGGCGACGCCCATGCCGCCGCTGCGAGCGTGTACGGATCGTTCTCGGTCAGATGATTGACCGCGATGAGCAGACGCGTGTTGTCGTAGACAAGACGACGCAGCTCCTCACGAGCACCGTCGGGGTACGACACCCGCGGGCGGAAGCGTCGGGCGAGAGCGGCATACGCCAGCCTCGCGACCTGACGATTCTGCTGATGACGCAGATAGAAGTCGTACACGGTCACATCGTTTTCGAGAATTACCGCAGGCCGATCCATGAGCCGAGCCTAATGGTTCGAGCTGCGCCGTCGGGGCCGAGCCCTCATTCGTATCGCCTACCCGATGATCGCCTTGTATTCGGTGAAGATCGGCGCGTACTCGGGGCCACAGTTCGCGATCGACCAGTCGGTGAGCAGGGTGAGGTTCTCGAACACCCCATCCATCGCGCTGAAGTCGCCTGCCGCACCCTTGGCGTCGGCCTCTTCCATGGCTCGTAGCCACGCCAATGGCTCCGGTGGAGCGACGGCTTGCAGCTCCGACTGGGTCACCGGGGCCTTCGCAGCGAGATCGTCGGCAATGGATTCGGCCACTCCGACACCACCGGCCTCGGCTTCCCGCAGGTTGGCCAGACCCTGCGCCACCTGTGTGGCGTACAGCGTGCAGAAATCCGACCCACCCGAATCCTCTTCGACCGACTCCACGGATTCCACCGATTCTGCGGCCGACGGCTCAGCCGGAGTGGACGGGTTCTCTCCAGTGGACGAACACCCCGCGACAGCGAGGAGAATTACCGCACATCCCAAAGTCGATCGACTGTTCATCGGCGTTGCACTCCTCGTGAACCCTGCCCGGACGACCGCCAGTCTGCGCCTGTGGGCTCGGTTGTGCAGCGCTGTGAGCACCGCGAACGGTTCGAGCCGGCCTCACACCCGCGAGGAACCCATTGCCCGGATCCCGACGGCAAGTCCGACCGCCGCAGTGGCCGCGGCTGCGACGACACCTGCCATGACCGTCGAACTCGCGAAGTCGCCGGCGAACAGTGCACGCTCGGCGTCGACGAGATATCCGAGGGGGTTGATGTTCACCAGGAACTGCATCCACCCCGGGGCGGCCGTCAGCGGCAGCATCGTGCCGGAGAGGATGAGCAGCGGGAACATCAATGTCTGCTGGATGGACCAGAAGACCCAATCCTGTCCGCGCACAGCCAAAGCCAATGAGTAGGACAGTGCGCCGAGCCCGACGCCGAACACACCGAGCAGCACGATCCCCACGACCGCACCGATCGGATTCACGGACAGCCCGAGCGGCAATGCCACCAGAACGATCAGCACGGCCTGTGCGGCCAGCGGCACCATCTCCTTGAACGCGCGCCCGACGAGCAGCGCCGATCGCGGCAACGGGGTCACCAACATTCGTTCGTGCGAACCCTGCTGCAACTCGGCCAACAGATTCGAACCCGTCATGGACGTTCCGAAGATGGTGATCATGGCGAGCACGCCGGGAACGAACCAGTCCCACACACTTCCGTCCCCCAGACCGGGAACATCGGTGAGCAGTGGGCCGAACAGTGCGAGGAGAATGAGCGGTTGGATGAGACTGAAGATGACGGTGAACGGATCGCGGACCATCGGCCGCAGTTCGCGGCCCATCACCAAGGCGCTTCCCGAGAGTACGTTCATCGGAGTTCTCCCGCGGTTTCGAGGGAAGACGTGCCCGCCGCGGCGCTCTCACGAAGACTGCGCCCAGTGAGGCCGAGGAACACATCGTCGAGGGTAGGTCGCGTCATGTCCGCCGTGTGCACCGTGATTCCATGAGACTCGCTGAACCGCAGTAGATCCGGGAGAACCACCTCGGCTCGCTCGACCCTGATGTTCAACCTCAAACCCGCCACCGTCACGTCCTTGATTCCGGCCACACCGTCGAGCAGCGGGACCAACGCCGCGGCGTCGGACACGGTGAGGACGATGAGATCGCCTGCCAGTTCCGACTTGAGTGCGCCAGCGGTGTCATCGGCGATGACGGTGCCGCGATCGACGACGATCACCCGCTCGGCCATGGAATCGGCCTCGTCGAGATAGTGGGTTGTGAGCACGATGGTGGTGCCCATCTCTCGCCTGAGCCGGAGAATGTGGTCCCACAGGTTCGCTCGACTCTGCGGATCCATTCCGGTGGTCGGCTCGTCGAGAAACAACAGGGGCGGACGGTGCACCAGACCCAGTGCGATGTCGAGCCGTCGACGCTGCCCACCCGAGAGTGTCGAGACCGTACGGGCAGCGAGCTCGCCGAGCTCGAGTGCCTCGATCAATTCGTCTGCACGACTGCGCGATCGCTGACGCGTCATGCCGTAGCACCGGCCCTGCACGACGAGCTCGTCACGGACGCGTTGATTGTGTCCCGCACCGTTTCCCTGCCCCACGTAGCCCAGGCTGCGCCGTACTCGATCCCGGTCCTTGCCCACGTCGAACACGGCGATGCGGGCCAAGCCCGACGTCGGTGTCAGCAGGGTGGTCAGCATCCGCAGAGTGGTCGACTTGCCTGCCCCGTTCGGACCGAGCAGAGCCACCAACTCTCCCTCACCGATCGCCAGGTCGATGCCGCGTACCGCATTCACGGTCTTCTTGCCTTGCCGGAAAGTCTTGGTCAATCCCGATGTTTCGATCATCTGTGACGCCCCTCGTCGTAGCGGTGAATCCCTACGACGGAGACGTTAGAAACGATCGCGGTCAGCTTCGGTCCGCGTTGCCGAGGCGGCGAACAATCAGCCGAAGACGGGGAACTTTCGCTTACTGGCGAGAGCGTCCATCCCGGACTGGATGCTCGCGCGCACCTCCTCGTATTTGGCGTCGACGTACGCCTCGTCCTCGCACCGAGCCGGATCGTGATCCAGTTCGACGGGCGGCATGAATCGAGTACGAATCTTGGCGGGCAAGGGAATCTGTGGCAGCGCGGCGGGCGCGATGATCCACGGAAGCGAGATCGCGATCGGGAACACCTTCAACCGTGCAATCTTGTCCAGCTTCAACGCTTTCGACAGCTTGTCACCACGAATGAGTACCGGCATCGCGTCGGCGCCACCCACCGTCGCCACCGGCACGATGGGAACGCCCATCCGAATGGCGAGCTTGATGAAGCCGGTTCGACCGCCGAGAGTGGCCTCGTCTCGCTTGCTCCAGGGCCGCAACGAATCGACCTCACCGCCCGGCCACACGATGACGTCCCGACCCTCGGCCAGTGCCGTCGACATCGAGTCCGGTGCCGCGGGCAGCACACCCATGGATCGAAAGACCTTGCCGATCAACGGGAACGCCATGAGTGCGTCGTGCGCGGTGCCGTGCAGAATCCGCTTCTCGCCGAAGTGTCGCCACCATTGCGCACCGACGGTCCACGCGTCCCACACGAACGGCGCACCCGAGTGCACGCCCACGACCAGCACCGGCGACTCGGGGATGGTCTCCCACCCGTCGATCTCCATTCGGAAGTAGCGGTCCATCACACCGTTCCACAGCCGCTGCTGCCGGTCCATCGCCACGGTGTTCTGATCGTCGAGGTCCCAGCCACCTGCGCGTTCGGCGACAACGGCTCCGAGACCACCGGACGCCTTCGCCCGACGCTCCTTCATCTTCAGTCGCGCTGCCGCGGCGTACCGCTGCGCTTGCTCGCGCAGCTGCTCCTTCGTCGGTTCTTCGGAGCCGTCCCCGCCCAATACGTGATCCCCATCACTCATACCCGAACGGTACTCCACTCGCCCGAAGCCGACTCACAACCAGCGCTCGTAACCCCGCGCGACGTCCCGTCTGTCCGTTATGGTCAAAATTCGAGCCGAGCGAACGAGGTACACCGATGGATCCGATCGAACCGGCATACGGAACGACAGCACTGCTGCTGATCGCCGCCGCAGCCGTTGCAATTCTGTTGTTCCTCATCATGAAGGTGAAGCTGCATGCCTTCGTCTCCCTGGTCCTGGTCAGCGCGGTCACCGCCGTCGCGGCGGGAATCCCACTGGCAGACGTGCCGTCGGCCCTGCTCTCGGGCTTCAGTTCCACACTCGGATCGGTCGCCCTACTCGTCGCGTTGGGCGTGATGGTCGGCAGACTGCTCGAAATCACCGGTGGTGCACAGGTATTGGCCGATACCCTGATCAACCGATTCGGTGCCAAGCGTGCACCGCTCGCCCTCGGTGTGGCCGCACTCATCTTCGGCTTTCCCATCTTCTTCGACGCCGGCCTCGTCGTCTTCCTGCCGATCATCTTCACCGTCGCCAAGCGATTCGGTGGATCGGTGCTGCTGTACGCCCTCCCGACGGCAGGCGCATTCGCCGCGATGCACGCGATCGTTCCCCCGCACCCCGGACCTGTCGCCGCCACCGAACTTCTCGGCGGCGATATCGGATCGGTACTGCTGGTCGGCGTCCCCGTCGCCGTCGTCTCCTGGTTCGTCGGCTCGTACCTCGTAGGCACGCAGCTCGGTAAGCGGTTCCACACCTTGCCCGCCGACCTCTTCGCCGACGGCGCAGCCAACTCCGAAGAACACGACAAAGAGATGGCCGGCCTCCGCGACCCTGCGCCGAAGTTCGGTGCGGTGCTGCTCATCCTGCTGACGCCGCTCGTACTGATCTCCCTCAACACCGTGGTCAACACTCTGACAACCTCGGGTGTGCTGACCGGAGACGAGACCTGGGCAGCAGCGCTGACACTCATCGGTCAGACGCCCATCGCGCTGCTCATCACCTTGCTGCTGGCTCTGTTCATTCTCGCGCCGGGACGCTTCCCCGTCGCCGACGGTGCCAAGTACATGGATCAGGCCCTCGGACCCATCTGTTCGATCATCCTGATCACCGGTGCCGGCGGCATGTTCGGTGGAGTGCTGCGGGCCAGCGGCATCGGGCAGTCGCTCACCTCCTCGCTGTCCGGCCTCGGACTGCCGATCCTGCTGCAAGCCTTCCTGATCGCCACCGCCCTTCGCGTCGCGCAGGGCTCGGCCACCGTGGCCCTGACCACCACCGCCGGGCTGATCTCGGTCCAGGTCGCCGAGCTCGATCTGAGCAATTTCAAGATCGCGCTGTTGGTGTTCGCACTGGCCGCCGGAGCCACCGTGCTCTCCCACGTCAACGACTCCGGTTTCTGGCTCGTCAGCCGCTTCTTCGGCATGGACGAGAAGACGACACTGAAAACCTGGACCGTCATGGAAACGACGCTGGGACTGGCGATATTCGCCCTCGCGTCGCTGCTGTGGGTGGTGTTCTAGCGGGTTCGGCCACAACCAGCACGGCCGCTCTGTATCGGATGTATGTCGTCGAACGTCGGTACGACAAGCTCGGGCATCGGCGCGACCTTCCACCAGCTCACGGCCATCCCGACAGGCCAAGAACTGAGGGGGGTCAGAGCTGCTTGCGCATCTTCACACTTGTGGTTTCATATCCGGCTCGACGACGACGTCCCACACCCACCACGAGCTGGCGTCGTCCGAGTTGTCGCGACCGATCCAGAGGTACCCGACGATCTGGCCGGTGTCGTCGACGAGGTCGAACACAGTGTTGTTCGGGGTGGGAGCACCCGCGGGGAAAGCACGCTCGATGGCATTACTGGAGTGCTCTTCAGCGGCGCGCGGCGTCTCACCTGTAGAGATCAGGTCCGTCTTGCCCTACTCACCGACCGAGGCGCGACGCCAATTGCTGGACATACTCTTTCGAGGATCGCTTCGCTCGTGACAGTCGGCGACCCCGGCTGTTATCGTCCGTCGCGCTTGGGTTGCCATCGAGCTGCGCGCTCGCCGATCGATGCGAGCCGAGCAGTCTCGTGTATACGAGCGGCTCGGGTCTCGGGCCGCTTGGCGGTCACGATCCACTCCAGAATCCCTCGACGCGCGGACGGTGGAAACTGGTTCCAGTTGTCCTCCGCATCAACGTGTTCGGCGAATGCAGCCGCAAGGTCGTCGGGAACGATCAGCTCCTCGACCTCGTCGAGTACGGTCCATGCTCCATTGGCGACGGCAGCCTCGACGGCTCGCTCCCCCGCCGGAAGCATCAGGCCCGCTTCACGAAGGGCCTCGATGCGGATCTTGTTCGGACGGGACCATGCACTCGCGGGTTTCCGGGGCGAGAAATACAACATGGTGCGCTCGTCGTCGAGCTTGCGCGGTCGGCTGTCGACCCACCCCACGGCGAGTGCTTCCGACACGGCGTCGTCGTAGCTGATCGCCGGTCTCCCGGTGGCCTTCTTCCACGACACCAGCCACACCGATTTCGCTCTGTCGTGATGTGCGATCAGCCATGTCCGCCACTGGGCACGTGTCTCGGCATGCACCCTCGGTGCGTCGTCCATGACGGCCATGCGTACCCCTTCGTTCGTCGGCACCAGTACAGCGCTCGTCTCACTCGTCGGCTTCGAAGACGCATCCCCCGGATGGAAGCTCCAGGACGATGACGTCGTGGTCCTCTCCGGTGACGATCGCGGTGAAGATGAGCTCCGCACCGTCGATCCCCACCCACCAATTCATGTTTGCACCACGCACACGCGGCACCTGCCGATACACCGCTCGGGCGTCCTCGACCACGGCCTGCGGATGCAGCCTCCGAGCGGTTTCGATGACGGTGCGACGAACATGGTCGAGATCGATCAGGTCGTCGTCATCCGACAGTTGCGACGGACGAAAGTCGATGAGTGCGAAAGGTATTCGGATGACGGGGAGCGTCGCCGCATGTGCCATCGATCCGTCGGAAAGCTCGGGGTCACGCCACTCGAGCACACCGTCCGCGAACGTGGGAGTCAGATCGTCGTAGATCGCCGATCCGGTCTCGATGCTGCGGTGGACCGCTGCGATGTATTCGGTCAGGGAGTCGCACCACGGCGCACCCTGGTCAGCGGAATCATGCGAGAAGTTGCGGATACACCCTCGACGCGTACCGGGACGTGTGTCCACGTAGGTTGTGCCACCGGCACCATCCTCGGCGAACGGGACATAGGCGGGGAGAAACATTTCGGCCGTCTCACCTGCCTCCTGAGCGCGGACGACGTCCGGCCAGTCATCGCCCAGATCGTCGATCGGATGCGGGTTTTCGAGGCTGAACGTGTGCCGGGCGAGAACCTCGTCGAGCGACAACAGGGTCGAGTCCGGTAGCACCGAACCGATTGGGCCGTAGTCCTCACCCTCCGGAACGTGCTGCCCGTCGTGCAGTCCGTAGAACTCGCGCAGTTCCTCGGTCCACGGCGTTGTCGCACGTTCCGCAGACTCTCGCTCGCCCGCGGTCCGCGGCGGCCGAATCGACGCAGCAGTGATGGGCGCACGTTCACGAAGCGTCGCCATGTACGCGGTCCATACCGCGGTGAGGTTCACGACTCGAACCTAATGGGTCTCGATCGGCGAGGGGGTTCGATACGGGTCTCCTTTCTGCGGAGATCACTCGATATGCTGCAGTCTCAGGCGACATTTCCTTCAGCGGTGTATCGACGGTGCGAGGCAATCGTGAGTGACAGCATTCGATTCGACGGAGTGCTCGAGCCGATGACGTGGGGCAAGAACACGTACACGATCATCCGTGTTCCGACTCGATTGGTCGAGGCAGCGGAGCGGTGGCCGACTCGCCGGATCGACGGTTCGATCGACGGGCTGAGTCTCAATCTCGGTCTCAACAAAGCAGATTCGAATGTGATGCCCGGGTCGTTCGTCTACATCGGTGCAGGCCTTCAGCGCCGATTGGGCGTCCACCCCGGTGATCTGGTGTCGTGTGAGTTCGAACCGGCCGATCCCGATCTGGTACCTGTCCCGCAGGATGTCGCGGAGGCTATGGAGACGGCGCACTGCACATCCGCGTGGGAGCGGAAGCGGCCGAGCGAGCGTCGTCAGTTGTTGATGCCCATCGACAACGCTGCGCGAGAGCAGACCCGCGCAGACCGCGTAGCGCGACTGGTCGGGATGTTGACGGAAAATCCATGACCGGACAGTCGAGGCGCCCAAGCCGCCCTCCGTCACTGCACCGGAACGAGAATTCTCCACGCCCCCAACGCCAATGCGCCGACGGTCACGAGCAGGAACAGGCCGACCCAGACGATGCCGGGAAGGAAGGTCAGCCGGGCCAGTTGATCGGCGTCGGAGTCCCGAGCCCGTCCTCCGCTGCGGGATTTCTGCAGTTCGAGAACGGGGCGCGGACCGGCGATCAGCAGGAAGAACGTGATGAAGTACGCCGCGGCGACCTGTTGCTCTCCGGTGCCCCACCAGGACACCACGAACAACAGTCCACCAACGGTGACGAGGGACAGCAGTCCGTAGATGTTGCGAATCATCAACAGCATCAACGCAATCGAGATGATGCCGATCCACAACACCGCCGACGCTCGCTGTGTGCCCAGCACCAGAGCGGCACCGAGGCCGAGAAGCGACGGCCCGACGTAGCCGGCGAACGTCATCGCGATGACGCCGAGGCCGGTGGGCTTGCCCTTGGAGATGGCGACGCCGGAGGTATCGGAGTGCAGTCGCAGCCCCATCAGCTGTCGGCCGGTGATCAGCGCGACGAACAGATGCGCGCCCTCGTGCGCGATGGTCACGACGTTGCGTGCGATCCGCCACGTCTGCGGCAACACGACGATGACGAGTGCAGCCAGGGCAGCGGCTTGGACGATCCACACCGGTGGATCAGGACTCACCGCGGAAATGCGGTCCCAGAATTCGTTCACACCACACCCTATGTGAGCGGTGAGGAGTGGAGCCTGCAGGAACGACCAGCGACACTTCGGAGCAGGCTACGAAGTTCCGCTCACATCGGTCACGTCAGGACGCGCGCGACTCGGCCTTCGCACGTTCGCGGGCGAGGGAGCGATCGCGCATCTCCTCGAACTTGGTGGCCTGCCGCTCGAGGTCTTCGAGGAATGCGGCGAGTTCTTCGCGCTTGTTCTCACCGCGTGCGGTGAAGTCGTTGCGCTCGAACACGCTCCACTTGCGCAGCACCGGCCAGACGACGTCCTCGAGGTGCTGACGCAGGTCGTAGATGCCGTGCTTGGCCATCAACACACCGTTGCGGCGGAAGTTCGGCATCCCCGCGCCCGGCATGACGAAGTTCATCACGATGTCCGAGACAGCCTGCAACGTCTGGTCGGGAGAGATGTCCATCGCCGCGCCGGTGATGTTCCGGTAGAAGATCATGTGCAGGTTCTCGTCGGCGGCGATGCGCTGGAGCATGCGGTCGGCGATCGGATCGTCGCAGACCTTGCCGGTGTTGCGGTGCGAGACGCGCGTCGCGAGTTCCTGGAAGGTCACGTACGCGACCGAGTGCAGCAGACCGACCCCCGCACCGGCGGGCGAGACGTACCCGTTGGTCATGTGGATCATCCGGGCCTCTTCGAGAGCGACGGGATCGACGCCGCGGGTGACGACGAGGTAGTCGCGCATAACGATGCCGTGCCTGTTCTCCTCGGCGGTCCAGCGACCGACCCAGGTCCCCCAGGCACCGTCCTGGGAGAAGTTCTCGGCGATCTCACGATGGTAGGACGGCAGGTTGTCCTCGGTGAGCAGGTTGGTGATCATCGCGGCCTGTGCGACGTCGGAGAGCTTGGACTGCTCCGGGTCGTAGTCCTGGCCGCCGAGTGCGGCGAAGTTGCGACCTTCGTCCCACGGAACGTAGTCGTGAGGGTGCCACTCCCGCGCCATCGAAATGTGACGGTTCACATTGTCCTCGGCAGTGGGCACCAACTCTTGCAGAAGCTCGAGCTGTGTCAGATCCCTGGCCATCGAGATGCCTCCTCGCGTTGACGTCAGCTCGCAAGCCTAGGGCGATACGTGCGTGACGTGTGGAGCCTTGCCCGGATTCTGTTAGAGGTAGCAATCGACGTCCGCACGGAATGGTGCGACGTCACAGCTCAGCGAGCAGCGAGAGTGGAACCCGAGGACGCGAGCGTCGCCGGACGGAAGACCCAGCCACGGAGAGCGAGGAACCGGGCGGCTCCGAAGATGCCGCCCACAGCGATGACGACCAGAACCTGGACGTACGTCGGCGCTGCCGGGAACAGGATGTGCACTGCGGCCAGTGAGGCGGTACTCAGACCCAGCCCGATCAGGGCGAGTCCCCCGGCTTCCCACTGCGTCTGGAACCAGCCCACACGACCGGCCGCATGAAAGGTGTGACGGCGGTGCAGCTCGTTGGCAAGGACGGTACTTGCGGCCACACCTGCAAGGTTGGCAGTGAACGATCCGAGAGAAGCGAGTGCGACGAACAACAGGGCGTACACACCGTTACTCGACACCCCGACGATCACGAAGCGCGTGAACTGAGCGAGCACCGACTCCCCGAGCATCCGCGACCTGATGCGAGGCGCACAGCCCGCCGACCCGGACGAAGCCGGGACTTTCAGGGCAGTGCTCACGAGGACTCCAGTTGTAGAACCGGAAGCGTCGGTCGGCGCTTCGACTCGATACAACTCCGCCCGCGAACGAATCGGTCTCGGACGTGACGGAAGTCTCAGGCCTTGGTGGAACTTTCTTCCCGAGCGCGCTTCTTGCGGTCCAGGTCGATGTTGAGACTGTCGGGCTTGATCGATGCGACGAACAACACCGCGACGAGCACGACCACTACGACGATGGTGATGACGACCACCGCGATGCCGAAAATTGCCAAAATACCGTTCATGTCCTGCCTCCCGTGTCAGGCAATACGGTACTTGTCGTAGACAGTCCGGTCGACGTGCACCCCCAGCTCACCGCTCAGCTCACCAGGCGCGCCACAGCGCGCATCGGCAACGACAGCCAGGTAGGCCTGTTGCGAGCCTCGTACAGAACCTCGTACACGGCCTTGTCCAACTCGTATGCGCGCAACAGGTCGGCCTCCTCGCGGGGATCGTGCCCGGCCACCGAGGCGTATCCGTCGAAGAATGCCGAAATACTGCGGGCCGCCCACTTCTCGGCCCGCTCTCGCGCCGTCCGGTCCTCGGGCAGATCGACCAGCAGGTGGTTGGCCGCATAATCGAACGAGCGCAACATTCCGGCCACGTCACGCAGAGCGCTGTCCATCTGCCTGCGCTCGGCCAAGGTCTTTGCCGGCTCACCCTCGAAATCGATGAGCAACCACCGTTCCGGCGTGCCCAGCACCTGACCCAGATGCAGGTCACCGTGGATGCGCTGCACCGTGGTGCTGTTCGACGCCTCCGCTCGCGAGATCAGAGCGCTCGCCGCCGGGATGTACTGCGCGATCTCCGGCACCACCCGTGCCACTCCCGAGATGCGGGCGAGGATCTCCTCGACGGCGGTAGATTCCACCGACCGTTCGGCGGTACCCAGCACCGCCGCCAGGTCGTGGTGTACCTGCGCCACGGCCGCTCCGATTCGAAATGCGTCGGGCGCGAAATCGGCGGGCAGGTCTTCGATCGGCGTCTGCGGGGAATCGAACACCTCTTGCACGCTGGCCAGAGCCGCGGTCCAGCCCTCGGCGGAGTTCGCGGCGAAATCCTGAGCCATGCCGAGGGTCGTGGGTTCACCGCCGACTTCGGCCTCGAGCCAGCCCCGAAGTGGTGCGACGTTGACGCTCCCCGCCTCTGCCAGCGCGCGATGCAGTTCCACATCGGGGCTGATCCCCGGCGGCACCTGACGAAACAGCTTGAGCAACAGTAGATCACCGAGAATCACCGAGGTATTGGACTGCTCCGCCCCCAGAACCCGACCGCGCAGACCGCTCGGCACACTCGAACCGTCGACGATCTTGAATTCGATGCTGCCCGTGGCCTTTCCGGTGGCCAGAGCATCTCCGTACAAGCCGATGATCTCGGGGTCGCGCAAACCGTCGAACACGGCCACGTCTCCCGCCACGGGCAGTACCCACGGCCGGAGGTCGTCGGTCAGTTCGGTCCGGAACCCGAGGGGCACCTGGTAGGTCTGTGTGACGGCCGCGCCGTCCTGCGTCAGCTGCACCTCCACCAGCAGATGCTCGGCCGCGAAATGTGGCTCGTCCCGGAGCACGTCGCGCGCGACGATCCGCACCGCACTCACGGTCGAACCCTTTGCGCCGAACCACCGTTGACCTGGCAACCACGCCGCCAGAGCATCCTCGAGCTGGGGTTCGACCGTGCGTGCCACACTCGAGCTGGAACCGACCATGAGAATGTCTCGCCGCCTTCTTCGGAGTTTGCGGAGCTTGTGACCGTACGCAGCGAAACCTACCCACTCCCAGCGACGCCCACACACCGACCGCAAAGACACCCGAACGTTATGCAGGTCGTACGCCGGTGCACAGACATGCTCGTAGAGTGGTCACATGTCCGCTCCACTGACCGCCCACATCGACGTACACCGCGCCGGTGATCGATCGAAAACCCGTGTGTCCTGGCTGGACTCGAAACATTCGTTCTCCTTCGGCCAGCACTACGACCCCGACAACACCCATCACGGACTGTTGCTGGTCAACAACGACGACATCGTCACTGCCGGTCAAGGTTTCGAGACACATCCGCATCGCGACACGGAGATCGTCACCTGGGTGATGCAGGGTTCACTGGTGCATCAGGATTCCATCGGGCACTCCGGAATCATCCATCCCGGCCTCGCGCAACGGATGACAGCGGGCAAGGGCATCCTGCACTCCGAGAAGAACGATTCCTGGAGCATCGACGGCAACAAGCACACCGAGCCCGTTCGCTTCGTGCAGATGTGGGTGCTTCCGGACAGCCCCGGTGCCACTCCCGGATACGAACAGCTCGAGATCGGCGACGAATTGCTGCGTGGAGGGTTGGTCACCGTCGCGTCGGGGATGGACAAGCATCGCGGTCAGGCTGCGATCGGGATTTCCCAGAAGTCGGCTGCGCTGCACGCGGCAAGGTTGTTGCCCGGAACCTCGGTGACGGTGCCCGACGCCCCGTTCGTGCACCTGTTCGTCGCGCGCGGCATCGTCACGCTCGAAGGTGTGGGCGATCTCTGGGAGGGCGACGCAGTCCGCATGAGTTCGACTGGCGGACAACGCATCACCGCTACCGAGCCGGCCGAGGTGCTGATCTGGGAGATGCATTCACGTCTCGGCGGTTGACCTATACGTTCGATGACAAGTTGATCACGGGAGCACGTGGGTCCTGTGCGCACAGGAGACACCCGCATACACTCCCAGCGTTCACGATCGCCGATTTCGGAGGTATTCAACGTGTCGAATCAGAATCCGCCGCCCGGAAACTATCCCCCTCCCGGAAACTATCCTTCACCCGGTGAGTACCCCCAGCAGGGCGGGTATCAACAACAGCCGACAGCGCCGAAGAACACCGTCGGCACGGTGGCTCTGGTCCTGGCGATTCTGGGCGTGTTGTTCTCCTGGACGATCGTCGGCGGAATCCTTCTCGGCCTGATCGCCATCGTTCTCGGCTTCGTCGGACGGTCCAGGTACAAGAAACGCACCGCCACGAACGGCACCGTGTCACTCGTCGCGATCATTCTCGGTTTCGTGGCGGCAGCACTGTCGATCGTTCTCGTCGTCGTCGGCGTCGGCCTGTTCAACGCAGTCGGTGGACAAGACTTCACCGACTGCATCAGCAACGCAGGCAGCGATACTGCAGCGCAACAGCAATGTGCCGACGAGTTCCAGCAGAACGTCGAGAACCAGTACGACGACTCGACACCGAACTGAGTCGCGGCCGAGACACTTACGTCTCGGTGCCTGACGGAGTCCGGTCGCCTCGGCGCGTCGAACCCGCCACGATCACCTGATTGCCACCCTGCTGCTTGGCTTCGTACATCGCCGCGTCGGCTCGTCGCAGCAGCAGCGTGGTGAGTTCGACGATGTCGAAGCCGATGTCCTCGGCAATCGGGTACGTGCAATGCGCGACGCCTATGCTCACCGTCAGCGGTGCGGGGTCCTCCGCGGAATGCGCGGCACACCGATACGTCTCGGCCAGTGCGAGGGCCTCGTTATCGGCCGATTTGGTCACCACCGCGAACTCCTCACCGCCCACCCGCGCGACCAGCACACCGTCCGTCGTCAGCCGACGTGCGATCAGCTGCAGGGCCGCGTCCCCCTGGTGGTGACCGAATCTGTCGTTGATCGACTTGAATCGGTCCACGTCGACGACCATCACCGACACATCGGTCGCACCGAGGAAATACACCGGCAGTGCCTCGTCGAGCCCTCGTCGGTTGCGTACCTGAGTGAGCGGATCGAAGTTGGCCGCCTGCGCTTGGACCTGCAGTTTGAGGAGCAGGTACTGAAAGAACGTCGGGCCCATGAACGTGATGGGCACGAGCACGACGAGTTGGGCGATGGCCAGGCCCTGATCGGCGTCGGGCGACGACAGGATCAGCACGAAGAACAGCGTCACGGCCGTTCCGGCCCACAGCAGATGCAGCGCCATGACTTTCGGGCTGTGGAAGAGCTGAACGTAGACGCTGTTGGCTGCGAGCATCGCGAGGGCCAAGAAGACGGTCTGAGGCGATCCGTAGGACAACAGAATCAGCGTTACCCCGATGTCCGAGTACGCGGCGAACAACATCGACACCCGCTTCGACGGCCACGGAGCCTTCAGCCAGGCGACACCGACCAGCAGCGTCGACACGATCGCCACGACGAAGACCGTCCTACCGATCGCAGAGGTCGGCGGGGCATCGGTGAGGAACAGCAACGCGGCTGCGCCGAGTCCGTACAAGAACGTGCTCAGAGAAGCAGCGAGGCGATACGGTGCGAGCGCACCGTGCAGCTCGAGGTAGCTCACCACCGACTCGTAGCTGTGCGGCTGGTTCCACCACGTGCGCAGGAATGTCGATTGCACGTAACCTCCATGCGCGTTCGGCTCAGAGATCACGGAACCGACAGGACGCCACCATGTAGGACCGGGCCGGACAAATCGGCCACCGCCGATGCTATCCGACCGCCGTCACCCTCGGATGCCTCTTTGTCGGAACGCTGTGAAACCTCCCATACCGACGACGATGGCGACCACGACGAGCCAGCCGATGGGCGCGAGCGCGAATGCTGCTCCCGGCAACCGCGGAACGTGAGTGAAGGGCGAGAGGTCGAGCCACGGCTGCGGCAGGCCCACCACCGACCCGACCTGGCCGAGGGCGACGAAGCCGCCGAGAACGGCCCACAGGACGGTCGCGAATCGAGGGACAGCGCCGAACAGGGCCACGCCGATGGCCGTCACCACCCACACGGCAGGCAACTGACCCAATGCGCCGAGCAGGACCGATGGCAGTTCTTCTGCAATATCGCCGGTGGCCGACCCGTACGTCAGGCCGATGGTGACGCCCACGACCAGAAGCAGCCACGCCGGGCCGAGGACGGCGAAGAGTAGATGACCTGCCAGCCACCGCAGGCGCGAGACACCGGTGGCCAGCACGATCTCGGCGAGGCCCGCCTCTTCCTCGCTGTGCAGCCGCAGTAGGGCCGAGACCGAGTAGGCCGCAACCACCACACCGACGATGCTCAGTACAGCGGCGATGAACGATTGTTCGATGGTGCTGCCACCGAACTCCTCCAGCGCATCCGTGATGGCGTTGCTGCTGCCGAGTTGCCCACCGATGCCGTGCGCAGACGAACCGATGGTGATGCCCAACAAGGCGATGCCGACGGTCCAGCCGAGAGTCGCCCCACGAGTGAACCGCCAGGCGAGCGCAACCGGCCCGGCCAGTGACGGTGCGGCCTCGTTGCGGCCGCGGCGTTCGGCCACCAGTCCACCACCGAGATCGCGACGCTCGGCGGCGGCGAACGCGGCGGTGAGAAGCACCCCCGCGGTGGCCAGTGACATCAGCATCGGCCACCACCTCTCCTCGGCGAACGGTCGAACCTGCGCCGACCAACCGATCGGCGAGAACCACGACAGGGTGCCCGAGCCTGCGTCGCCGATCGCCCTCGCGGCGAACGCCACGGCCAGCACACCGAGGGCGTAACCGCGGGCCGCCCGCGCCCCCGACGCCACCTGTGCCGCCACTGCCCCACAACCGACGAAGACGAGGCCGACCACCGTGACCGACGCCCCGTACGCGAGGCTCCCGGCCACCGGGAGGCCGAACGCCGCCAGCGAGATCGCCGACACTGCGCCCGTCGCCGCCACCCCGATGCCCGCCAACGCGATCGCCGCGGCCAACCCGGCGTAGCGCCCCACCGCCGTCGAGCCGATCAGCTCGGTCCGACCCGCATCCTCCTCACCTCGGGTGTGCCGGACCACGGTGAGGATCGCCGCCAGCGGAACCAGCGCCAGTACCGCACCCGAGCGCCACGACACCAGAGCCCCCAGATCGCTGCCGAAGATGGGGCCGACGAGCGCGGCCTGCGCAGGCGTCGACAGGGTGCCGAGGTAGAAGGCCTGGCGATCCGCCGCCGTCGGATACAGACCCTCGAAGCTGACCGCATACAGCAGCGGCAGCGCCCCGAGCAGAACGATCCACACCGATGCCACCACACGATCGCGGCGCAGATACAACCGCAGCAACGCGCCCGTCCCGGTCAGGGCATTCATGCGTAGTACCTCAGGAACAGTTCCTCGAGCGTCGGAGCGGAACTGACCAGGCTGCGAACCCCGGCGTCGGCCAGTACGTGCATCGTCGCCGCAAGGGCGTCGTTCTCCACCGTGCAGGTGACGGAGGATCCCGCGACTCGAACTTCGGACACCCCCGCGAGTGCGGCGAGACCGTCGGGCATGCGTTCGAGATCGGCGGTGACCGTCGTGCGAGACAGGTGGCGCATCGAGGCCAGCGTCCCGGTATCGACCGTCCGCCCCTCTCTGACGATGGTCACCGAACTGCACAGCGCATCCACCTCGGACAGGATGTGCGACGACAACAGCACCGTGACTCCGCGTCGGGCAGCATCTTTCACGCAGTCGCCGAAGTGCTGCTCCATCAGCGGATCGAGTCCCGAGGTGGGTTCGTCGAGGATCAGCAACTCGACGTCGGAGGCCAGAGCCGAGATCAGCGCAACCTTCTGCCGATTGCCCTTGGAGTAGGTCCGAGTGCGCTTGCCGGGGTCGAGGGAGAACCGTTCGAGCAATTCCGCGCGGCGGGCGGTGTCGATTCCGCCGCGCATCCGGCCGAGCAGATCGATCACTTCACCGCCGGTCAGCGACGGCCACAGAGTCACGTCACCCGGGACGTAGGCCAGGCGTCGATGCAGCGCCACAGGATCGGCCCACGGGTCTCTGCCGAGCAAGCGCACCTTTCCCGACGTCGCGCGGACGAGACCGAGCAGCACCCGAATCGTCGTGGATTTACCGGCCCCGTTGGGGCCGAGGAACCCGTGCACCTCACCGGTCGGTACGTGCAGGTCCAGTCCGTCGAGCGCCCGGACCGACCCGAAGGTCTTCACCAGCCCGTTCACGGAGATCGCCTCGGTCATGACGTGGCCTCCAGATAGGTGTGCAAAGCCTGGGAGTCGGTGAACAATCCGTCGGTGTAGAGCTCGAGCGCAGGAAGGGTGATCTCGTCACCGAGCGCGCTCAGGGCGTCGCGGAAATCGACGTCGGGGCCGGCCATCTGCACGTACAACAGCAGTCCGCCGACGTTCTGTCGCGTCAGGAACCGGGCCCGGGCCGCGGGGTCTCGACTGGGGGTGAAACGGCCGTCGCGGACACCGTCCTCGATGTAGCGGACGGCGTCGTCGACCATGTGCTCGAACAACTCTCGCGCCAACGTTCCGCCTGCGGCGAAGCTCCGCACGATGTAGGCGACGAGCGGCGCGTACTCGTCGATACGGGCGAGCTGTTCCATCATTCCGGCGGGGGCGGACGATGCTGCCTTCGACTCGCGGATCACCCGCAGGACGTGCTCGTCGCACGCCGTGCGCAGGCCGTCCTTGGACCCGAAGTGGTGATTGAGCAGCCCCGGCGAGACACCTGCCGCCGTGGCGATGGACCGCACGCCTGCGGTGAAGCCGTGGGAGCCGAAGACGCCGATCGCGGTGTCGCGGATTCGAGCCCTGGTCGTGAGATCCTCCGATGCTGTACGCATGTACAGCACATTAAACACCCGTTCAATCAAGCACAAGAGTGTAAAGATGGACGGATGACTTCAGTAGTGAACTCGGGCATCGATCTCAGCTACCAGGACGAGAACACACGCGCGCAGGACGACCTGTTCGTGCACGTCAACGGCAAATGGCTCGAGGAGTACGCCATCCCGGCCGACCGCGCCGTCGACGGCGCATTCCGCACCTTGTACGACCGCGCCGAGGTCGACGTCCAGACCATCATCGAAGAGTCGGCCGATGCGAACCCGCCCGCGGGCAGTGACGCACAGAAGATCGGCGACCTGTTCTCGAGCTTCATGGATGCCGATCGCGCGGAGCAACTCGGCGTCACCCCGATCGCCGACGAGCTCACCGCCATCTCCGACGCAACCGACCTCGTCACCCTCGCAGGCGTTCTCGGCTCCCTGCAACGCACCGGCGTCGGCGGTGCCATCGGCCACTACGTCGACACCGACGCCAAGCAGTCCGATCGCTACCTCGTGCACTTCAGCCAGTCCGGTATCGGTCTGCCCGACGAGTCGTACTACCGCCAGGACGAGTACGCCGAGATCCGCTCGAGCTACCTCGAGCACATCTCGAAGATGTTCGCGCTCAGCGGCATCGAGTACGACGCACAAACGGTCTTCGACCTCGAGCAGAAGATCGCCGCAGGCCACTGGGACGTCGTCGCCAGGCGTGACGCCGAGAAGAGCTACAACCTCGTCGACTACGACACGTTGGTCAAGAACGGTGCCGGATTCAACTGGGCTGCATGGATTTCCGGGCTCGGCGCAACCACCGAGCAGTTCGCCGAGATCGTGGTTCGGCAGCCTCCGTTCCTGAGCACGTTCGTCT
This sequence comes from Rhodococcus sp. 05-340-2, assembly GCF_002258915.1. NCBI lineage: Bacteria > Bacillati > Actinomycetota > Actinomycetes > Mycobacteriales > Nocardiaceae > Rhodococcus > Rhodococcus sp. 05-340-2. The sequence continues at coordinate 28,328 of NZ_NOYU01000039.1, read as the reverse complement.
CGCTGTGGAATTCCGAGGACATCGAAGCGTGGAAGGCGTGGCTGGCCTGGCGCGTCGTGCATTCACGGGCACCGTTTCTGACGAGCGCGATCGTCGACGAGAACTTCGCGTTCTACGGAACGACGCTGACCGGTACCGAAGAGAACCGCGAGCGCTGGAAGCGTGGCGTCTCCCTGGTGCAGGACGTGCTCGGCGAGGCCGTAGGCAAGCTCTACGTCGAACGCCACTTCCCGGCCGACTCCAAGGCGCGGATGCAGGTGCTGGTCGACAATCTCACCGAGGCCTACCGCCGCAACATCTCCGAGCTCGAGTGGATGAGCCCGGAGACTCGGCAGAAGGCGTTGGACAAGCTGGGCAAGTTCACCCCCAAGATCGGCTACCCCGACCGGTGGCGCGACTACTCGGGTGTCGAGATCGTCGCCGACGACCTGCTCGGCAACTACCGCCGCGGCTACACCGCGGACTACCAGCGCGACCTCGACAAGCTCGGCGGCCCGGTAGACCGTGACGAGTGGTTCATGACGCCGCAGACCGTCAACGCCTACTACAACCCCGGCATGAACGAGATCGTCTTTCCCGCAGCCATTCTGCAGCCACCGTTCTTCGACCCCGAGGCCGACGACGCGGCCAATTACGGCGGTATCGGAGCCGTCATCGGCCACGAGATCGGTCACGGATTCGACGACCAGGGTGCCAAGTACGACGGTGACGGCAACATGGTCGACTGGTGGACCGACAGCGACCGCACCGAATTCGGCAAGCGCACCACGGCACTGATCGAGCAGTACAACGAGTTCGAGCCCAAGGCACTGCCCGGCCACAAGGTCAACGGCGAGTTCACCATCGGCGAGAACATCGGCGACCTCGGTGGACTCTCGATCGCGGTCGCCGCCTACGAGATCTCGCTCGAAGGCAAGGACGCCCCGGTGCTCGACGGCCTGAGCGGGCTGCAGCGCGTGTTCTTCGGGTGGTCACAGGTGTGGCGTACCAAGGCGCGCGATGCCGAGGCGATCCGTCGACTCGCCGTCGATCCGCACTCGCCGCCGGAGTTCCGCTGCAACGGCGTCGTACGAAATCTCGACAGTTTTCACGAAGCCTTCGACGTACAGCCCGGAGATGCGCTGTACTTGGACCCGGGGAAGCGCGTCAGGATCTGGTAATTCCGCGTAGGGCAATGGGGAGGGAATTCAAGGATGAGGGAATACGTACGCTGGCTTGCTGCTCACGGGGTCATTCGGTTCGCGGCCAAACGAGCAGCGGCCGCGGGCGATCCGCAGGCGATGCTGGTGGCCGATCCGGCGACGCGGGCCAATCCGACGCCGGTCTACGAGAAGCTGCGCGCCACCGCACCGCTGGTGAAGACTCGGATCTCGAACATCACCGTGCATCACCGGGTGGCGTTCGACCTGCTGCGCTCGGACGACTTCCGCGTCACTCAGCTCGGTGCGACCCTTCCCGGTCCGATGCGGTGGGTCGAGGAGCACACCAGATCCGGCGCACTGCACCCGATCCTGCCGCCCTCACTGCTCTCGGTCGAACCGCCTGACCACACCAGGTACCGCAAGCTGGTGTCCTCGGTCTTCACTGCCCGCGCGGTGAAGAAGATGCGCGATCAGGTGCAGGAAACGGCGGACGCTCTGCTCGACGAGCTGTCCGACGGCTCTCCGGTCGTCGACATCGTCGATCGCTATTGCGCGCGACTGCCGGTCGCGGTCATCGGGCGCATCCTCGGCGTTCCCGAGGAGGAGAATCAACGAGTCCTCGAGTTCGGCGAGATGGCCGCACCCAGCCTCGACATCGGATTGTCGTGGTCCCAGTTCAAGCAGGTCGAGCGTGGGCTGATCGGGTTCGACGCCTGGCTCTCGGAGCACATCGCGGAGCTACGCCGCAATCCCGGTGACGATCTGATGAGCCAGCTGATCGCCGCGAAGGACGAGGGCATCGGCCTCAACGACGAGGAGCTCAGGGCCACCGCAGGTTTGGTGTTGGCCGCAGGGTTCGAGACGACGGTCAATCTGCTCGGCAGCGGCATCCGACTGTTGCTCGACCATCCCGACCAACTGGCTGTGCTGCAACAGGATCCGTCGCACTGGCCCACCGCAGTCGACGAGATGCTGCGGATGGAGTCTCCCGTGCAGCTCACGGCCCGCATGGCCAAGCACGACGTGGAGGTCGAGGGGGTGACGGTGCACGAGGGCAAGCTCGTCGTGCTGGTGCTGGCAGGCGCCAATCGGGATCCGCTGGTGTTCGAGGACCCCAATCGCTTCGACGTCACCCGCGCCAATGCCGGTAAGCACCTGTCGTTCTCGGGAGGGCGTCACTACTGCCTCGGTGCTGCACTCGCCAAGGCCGAATCGGAAGTGGGCCTCAAGACCTTGTTCGATCGGTTCCCTCACCTGCGGACGGCAGGCGAGGGAACCCGTCGCAACACCCGAGTCCTACACGGGTGGGCCACTCTCCCGGTGGATCTCGGCGAGCCGGCTACGACAACCGCAGGCCGGTAACGGAGTCGAAGAAGAACAGCTCGTCGAGCCGGGGCACCAGTCGAATCGTTTCGGCCAGTGCGATCGACAGCTTGCGATCGACTCGGACCGAGATTCGTCCGGATGTGGTGGTCCACCCGCCGGTCGTACTGGGTGCGGAAGCGTAGACGAACGATTCCGCGCCCAGTTCCTCGATCAGCTCGACGGTCAGTTGCAGGCCATTGCCGTCGCCCACCAGGTCCCACGATTCCGGTCGCACGCCGACAACGACGCGCTCGCCCGCCGCGGACGGGACGGGAATGCGCAACTCGCCGAGTACGGCCGCACCGTCGCGCACGGGGGCGTCGACGAGGTTCATGCCGGGTGATCCGATGAATCCCGCGACGAACGTGTTGACGGGATTGTCGTACAACTCCCGCGGAGCTGCGATCTGCTGCAGTTTGCCGTCGAGCAGTACCGCGACCCGGTCACCCATGGTCATGGCCTCGACCTGATCGTGGGTGACGTACACCGTGGTGGTGCCCAATCGTCGCTGCAGACCGGCGATCTGGGCTCTGGTCGACACCCGCAGCTTGGCGTCGAGGTTGGACAGCGGTTCGTCCATGCAGAACACCTTGGGCTGACGCACGATGGCGCGCCCCATGGCCACTCGCTGGCGCTGGCCGCCGGAGAGCTTGCCGGGTTTACGACCGAGCAGCGGCTCGAGCTCGAGCATCTTCGCCGCGTCGAGTACTCGTGCTGCGGTGTCGGACTTGCTCATTCCGGCATTGCGCAGCGCGAAGCCCATGTTGTCGCCGACGGTCATGTTGGGGTACAGCGCGTAGTTCTGAAACACCATCGCGACGTCCCTGGCCCGCGGTGCCAGCGAGGTGACGTCCACTCCGCCGATGTCGATGTGACCGCTTTCGACGGACTCGAGACCGGCGAGCATCCGCAGACTCGTCGACTTCCCGCAGCCCGAAGGTCCGACGAGAACGATGAATTCACCGTCCGCGATGTCGAGTTCGAGGTTGTCGACAGCGAGCGAATCGGCACCCGGGTACCGGTGCGAGACACCGGCGTAGTGAACGGCGGCCATTACTTCGGCAGCTTCGGGGTGATCTGGCGGTCGATGATCTGCTGCAGTTGATCCGAAATGGACGCGAATGTCGTTGCGACATCGGCATTCTGCAGCGCGATCTGCTCGAGTCCACTACCGATGATCTTGTCGCCGCCGGGAACGAACACGCGGGCGTAATCCTGCGAGCGAGTCAGCGCCAGTTGGTCGACGGCCGTCTTCGCGTTGGGGTTCGCCTCGAGGAATGCAATCTCCGACGGGTCCTGCTGCGCAGACTTGCGGACCGGCATGTAGCCGGTGTTCTGGGAGAAGTAGGCGGTGTTGGCACCGTTGGTGACGAAGTCGATGAATTTGAGTGCGTTCACCTTTCGCTCGTCCGAGATCTTCGCCGGGATGGCGAGGCCGGCACCACCGGTGGGGCAGCCGGGGGTGCCGTCGGTAGCCGGCAGGAAGGCAGTCCCGAACTCGAACGCGGCTCCGGCCTTGATCGTGGACAGGTCGCCGGTGGAGGCGATGGTGGACGCGAGGATGCCCGCGGCGAAGTCGTTGGCGATGTCGTTGGACACCGCTGCGTACTTCTTCGTGTGAATCATGTCCTGCAGGAACTTGCCTGCCGCAATGGTATTGGGGTCGTCGAACTTCAGCTCGAACTGGTCGGAGTACGACCCGTCGAACGTCCAGATCGGTCCCTCGAACGTCCATCCGAGGTAGTCGACGGCATTACCCCAGCCGTGGGCGAGCTTGCCGTCTCCGACAACGGCCTGGATGCGCGGGCCCCATTCGTCGAATTCCTGCCAGGTGGCCGGTCCGCGATCGGGCAGTCCGGCCTGCTGCCAGACGGCCTTGTTGTAGTAGAACAGCGGCGTCGAGCGCGCGTACGGCAATGCCCAGTGGCTGCCGTTCCAGTTGTAGTCGGCCAGCAGCGAATCCACGTAATCGGACTGGTCGACGCCTGCTGCGGAGAAGTGCTTGTCCAGTGGCTCGATCGCCCCGGTGAGCGCGTAGTTGAACCACCAGACGTCCGAGAGCACGACCACGTCGGGCACGTCGTTGCCGGAGAGCGCCGCGTTGAACTTCTGCGACACCTCCTCGTAGTTCTTGCCGCCGTCGATGAGATTGACCGTCAGGCCGGGGTTCTCGGCCTGGAAGCGCGAGATCAGTTCCTTCTCGAATTCCTGGGACTTGCCCGGGTGGTTCGACCAGAAGTTGATGGTGTTCGCATCGCCTTCGACAGCCTCGCCGCCCGACCCGCCCGATCCGGGGCCGCTGCACGCCGCGAGGGCTGCGGCGGCCGCAGCTGCGCCGGTGAGCGTGAGGAAGCCACGCCGATTGATGATGTGTGCCATGGTGTTCGACTCCTGATAGTGAGGTGAATCAGCCCTTGACCGCACCGGAGGTGAGGCCCTTGATCATGTGGCGTTGCAGGACGAGAAAGACGAGAAGGATCGGCAGAATGGTCAGCACCGTCGCGGCCATCACCGCGCCCCAGTTGGTGTAGCCCTCGCTGTTCTGGAGCACCGTCAACCCGACCGGAAGCGGTGCGACCGACGAGTCGTCGGACATCAGGAACGGCCAGAGGTATTCGTTCCATTCGGTGACGATCGTGATGATGGCGAAGGCCACCATGGTCGGGCCCGACAGCGGCAGGATCACCCGGAACATCAGCCGTACCGGTCCGGCACCGTCCATACGCGCGGCTTCGATGATCTCCGGCGGCAGCGACAGGAAGTGGTTGCGCATCAGGAAGGTACCGAAGGCGACGCCTGCCAGCGGAATGATGATGCCCTGGAACGAATTCCGCCAGCCCAACTCGGAGATGAGCGAGTAGTTGGAGATGACGGTGATCTGGTTGGGCACCATCAGCGCGGCGATGATGACGAGAAAGACGATGTTCTTGCCAGGGAAGCGCAGGAACACCAGACCGTAGGCGCTGAGGACCCCGAGAACGAACTTGATGGACGACACGGCCGTGGTGATGATGATGGAGTTGCGCAGATAGGTGAAGAACGGCACCTCCGTCGTCGCCTCGTCGTAGTTCTGCGGATGAAACACGCTGGGCCACCACGTGACCGGCTGCACGTAGATGTCCGGTCGATCCTTGAACGAGGTGATCAGGATCCAGAACAGTGGCAGCCCGATCATCAGCAGGACGGCGACCATGGCTGCGTAACCGAGGATGTTCGCGCTTCGGCGCGTGCGCTGCGGGTCGCGACCACGCGAAACCTTCTCCGGCACTGCTGCATCGGGCTTGCTCACCAAGGTCATCGCTGATCGTCCCGATCCATGATTCGTACCTGCACGAGAGTGACGATCAACAGCACGAGGAACAGGATCGTCGCGACGGTGGCGCCGTAGCCGGCCCGGAAGTTGCGGAACGTCTCCTCGTAGACCTGGTAGACCATCGTGGTGGTGCCGGTGCCCAGCGGGCCGCCGCGCGTCATGACGTTGATGATGTCGAAGACCTGGAGCGAATTGAGCAGCACCGTGATCGACAGGAAGAACGTCGTCGGACGTAGTTGCGGCAGAAGCACTTTGCGGAAGGTGGTCCAGCGACTCGCCTGATCGATCTCGGCCGCCTCCATCAGCTCCTTACGCACGCCCTGCAGGGCCGCGAGGTAGATGACGAAGGTGTAGCCCAGGTTCTTCCACAGGTACGTCACGGTGATCATGACCATCGCCCACGTGGGGTCCTGATAGAAGTCAGGAACCGTGCCGAGACCGAAGCGTCGCATCAGGTCCTGGACCAGCCCGAAGTTGGGGTCGAAGACGAACTGGAACGCGATGCCGATCGCCGCGCCTGAGATGACGTACGGGGCGAAGACGGCGGAGCGAACGAAGTTGCGGCCCCTGAGCTTTCGATCGAGCAGCAGCGCGAGCACCAGGCCGAGAACCAGTGAGCCCACCACTGCGGCGACCGTGAACACGACGGTGTTGCCGACGATCTGCCAGGTGTCCTCGCGGGAGGCCCACTCGCGGTAGTTGTCGAAGCCGACGAACGTGGAGGTGGGCGAGGACAGGTTCCAGTCGAAGAACGAGAACTGGAAGTTCTCCACCAGCGGCCGATAGGTGAACACGCCCAGCAGAACCAGGTTGGGGCCCACCAGAATCAGGAAGAGCGCGTAATCGGTCCACGGCCGCGAGAAGAAACGCTTCTCGCGTGCCCTGGGCAGCACTCGTTCGGTTGTTGCACTCACCGCGAGGACTGTGCTCAGCCTCGGCTAACGAACGGTGAACTGAGCGTCAACGTCTCCCGTCGCGCAAACCAACCTATGTGAAGCCGCTCTAGCGGTTCCAGTCTCCGAGTCCGTCGGATCCACTGAGGGTGCCGCCGTCGGTGTTGACGACGATGACGGGGTCGCCCTTCTGGGCGTTCTCGAAGAACCACTTGCCGTCTTCGGTGCTGACGTTGAGGCAGCCGTGCGAGGCGTTGGAGTAGCCCTGCTGTGCTTCCGACCACGGAGCCGCGTGCACGAAGATGCCGCTGTAGGAGATGCGCGTCGCGTATTCGACGTACGTGCGGTAGCCCTCCTCGGAGTCCACGGGGACGCCGTAGGTGGACGAGTCCATGTACATGTCGCGGAACCGCTCGCCGACGATGTAGGTGCCGTTGGGGGTTTCGTGTCCGACCTTGCCCATCGAGGTGGGCATGGTCCTGACGACCTCGCCGTTGCGGGTGACGGTGATCTGCTTGGTGTTGTCGTCGGCCGTGGTGATGATCGAGTCGCCGGTGGAGAATTCGGCTTTCGCTCCGCCCGCCTCGACGGTCACCTGGGTGTGCGCCGGGTAGAACTCGTTCGGCAGCCACCGCACCTGGGTGTCGTTGATCCAGTAGAAGTGGCCGTCGACGGACGGGTTCGTGGTGACGCGGATGGCCCGCAGTGCGGCATCACGATCGCCGATCGCCTCGTCGAAGCGGATGGCGATGGGCTGCGCAACTCCGACGACCTCGCCGCCGGACGGGCTGATGCTGGGATCGGCGAAGTTCGCCGGTGCGAGCTGCGGGACGAGCTGTTGCGGAGCGGGTGCAGCCGGATCCGAGGACCCCGGCAGGCCGGGAATGGAGATGTCGGGCCCGCCCGGCCACAGCGGAGCGGCCTGCGCCGAACCGAATGCGGCGGATGCAGCAAGGGCTGTACCTGCAAGGATCGCGCCGATACGGGCGAATCTGCGTGTGCGAACCGGTGATGCCATGTAATCCGACCATCCTTCGTGCTGCGTCGCGATGCCCACCGACAGAGCTGTGCGTGAGCAAAGCCCATTAACACATACCGCCCCGACATTTGCTAATCGGATATTTCCGAAACGGACGAAAGAAACCGCGAGTACGAGTATCTTCCCGCAACCGGTCCCGAGCGCTGTCACTGCAGGTCGGTCCACATGTGTCGGCTGCCGGGGAATGGGTATGTGCGACGGGAGCACATCCCGTCCAGACACCGGCGGTTTCCGAAACGGACTCTTCCGACGTCCGGTGTCCGAAAAGGGTGGACCGTGATCTCCGATGCTTTCCCCCGTACCCCTGTCAGCCACATCGTCGTCGTCGTACCGGCGCACAACGAGCAGGATCTGCTCGACGCCTGCCTGACCGCCCTGGCGCGAGCGCAGCGCCGCGTCATGGACGCGGCCTCGGTGTCCGTCTCGACGATCGTCGTGCTCGATGCGTGCACCGACGACTCCGTGCGCATCGCGGCACGTCACCCGTCCGTGTCGGCGATCGAGGTGATGCATCGCAACGTCGGAGCGGCCAGAGCCGCCGGATTCTCGAGCGGCTCCCGAGACGGCGGTCGACTCGACGCCACCTGGTTCGCCACCACCGATGCCGACACCCGGGTGGGTGAGGACTGGCTGCTCGGCCATCTACGGCATGCCGCCGAGGGCGCTCGAGCAGTGGCCGGAACGGTGGCGGTCGATTTCGAGGGCCACGTCGAGGACAACCTCGGGTTGCGAACCTCGTACGACGCGCACTACCGACACGAGTTCGGCCATCCCCACGTGCACGGTGCCAACCTCGGTGTCCGAGCGGCGGAGTACCTCGCCGTCGGCGGGTTCGGACCACTGGCCACCGGCGAGGACCACGATCTGGTCCGACGACTCGAGCTCGGCGGCATCGAGTGCCGTCGGGTGTGCGACATTCCGGTCACGACATCGGGTCGACTGCGCGGTAGAGCGCCCGACGGCATGGCCGGATTCCTACGTGCTCTGGAGGCCACCGCATGAGCGAAACCGATTTTCTCGAGTCCACCGGCCGCGCAGACATCGACACCGGGCTGCGCAACGCGTTCTTGGCCTTCGAGGCGGACGGTCGTCTCGATCTGGCGCTGCCCGGCTCGGGATACACCGACCTGCGCTGGCAGTCGCTCGCCGCCCTGAGCCGTCACAACACGGTGCTGGGCCGGTGGTCCGAAGCACATACCGACGCGATCGCCATCCTGCACGAACTCGACGGTCCGACGCCGCAGCGCGGGCAGATCTGGGGAGTGTGGGCTGCGGAACCGCCCGCGCCGATTCTCGAAGCAGTGCTGGAGGACTCGGGCTGGGTTCTCACCGGAACGAAGCCGTGGTGCTCAGGTGCGTCACTGTGCACGCATGCTCTCGTCACCGCGCGCGTGGAGGGCAGTCCGCGGCTGTTCGCCGTCGATCTGACGCATCCGGGCGCAACTCCGGTACCGAACACGTGGCATGCGGTGGGGATGAGCGAGAGCGATTCCGGCTCGGTTGCATTCGACAGCGTCCCGGCCGTTGCGGTCGGTGGACCGACCGACTACCTGACTCGGCCGGGCTTCTGGCACGGGGCCATCGGAGTGTCTGCAGCTTGGTTCGGGAGCGCGTGCGCGGTGGCGGACACGCTTCATGCCGCCGTCCGCGACAGGCCGGACCCGCACCGCGCCGCGCATCTCGGTGCCATCGCAGCGGCACTCGGTGCGGCCTCGAGCGCGCTGACCACCGCTGCCGCCGAGGTGGACGCGGATCCGTTCGACCGCTCCGGTCGAGCCCGAACCCGAGCCCGCATCGTGCGGGCAGTGGTCGAGGACGCGGCGACTCAGTGCATCGACCGCGTCGGTCGCGCTCTCGGTGCCGGCCCGCTGTGCAGCGATGCCGAGCACGCGCGGCGCGTCGCAGATCTCACCGTCTATCTGAGGCAGAGCCACGCCGAACGCGATCTCGAAGCGCTCGGGCACGACATCGCCGAGGAGGACAACCCATGGTAGAGAACGCATTCGACGCCGAAGTCGATGTCGGCACCGCCGAATCGGACTGGATGTCGGCCGACTGGTCAATCCCCGGTCTGCAGTGGAAGGACGTCGTCACCATGGTCGTCGTCGCTCCGCACCCGGACGACGAGGTACTCGGCGTCGGTGGCCTGCTGTCGTTGGCGGCCGCGGCAGGTGTCGACGTGAGGGTGGTCGCGGTGACCGACGGCGACGGCTCCCATCCCGGTTCCCCCACTGTCACGGCGGAAGATCTGCGTGCGCGTCGCCCCGTCGAATCCGAGCGTGCCTTGGCTGAGTTGGGTATCGACCACTCTCCGACGCGGCTGCAGATCGCCGATGGGGCCGTCGAGAATCACGAGGGCGCGGTGGCCGATGCACTGATACCGCTGCTCGACGCCGCTCCGGGCACCTGGTGTCTGACGCCGTGGCGCGGAGACGGACATCCCGACCACGAAGCCACTGCGCGTGCCTGTCTCACCGCGGCGAACGCCGTCGGGATCCCCGTGGTGGAGTACCCGATCTGGATGTGGCACTGGGCAACTCCGAATCATCCTGCTGTGCCGTGGACGCGTGGACGCCGTATCGACCTTCCCGAGCACACCCTCGCCGCCAAGCGAGCGTCGATCGAGCAGTTCGATTCCCAGATCCATCCACTGTCCGATCACCCTGCGGACCGAGCGGTGTTGCCGCCCCACATCTTGGCCCGCTATCGGCGACCGTTCGAAGTGGTGTTCGCGTGAGCATGGATTCTCGGACGAGCCACAGTTCTCCAACCAGCCTCGGTGCCGACTACTTCCGCAATGTCTATGCGGCCGAGGACGATCCGTTCATGCTCGACAGCAAGTGGTACGAGCGGCGTAAATATGCTCTGACCCTGGCGTCGCTACCGAAGCCGCATTATCGGCGCGCGCTCGAACCCGGCTGCTCCATCGGGGTGCTCACCGAACAATTGGCGACCCGGTGCGATCACGTGGTGTCCACCGATGTGGTGGACAGCGCCCTCGATTCCGCACGCAGGCGCGTCGGTGATACTGCTGCAGTCGAATTCGCGCTGTGGTCACTGTCCGACGACTGGTCGACCCTGCCCACACCCGAGGCGATGTTCGATCTCGTCGTCATCAGCGAAGTCGGGTACTACCTCGACGCCGACGACCTGACGGCGGCGGCGACCCGCGTCGTCGAGCACCTGGAGGCCGGCGGCACCCTGGTGGCGGCGCACTGGCGTCACGACGTGGACGACTACCCGATCTCGGGTGACCGCGTACACGAGATCATCGCCGCCACACCAGGATTGGCGCTACTCAGTCGCTACCTGGACGAGGACGTCAGGATCGAGGTCTTCGTCGCGTCGGACGGCCCGGCCGTGTCGGTAGCGAGTACCGACGGCCTCGATGTGCGCTGACTGCGCCCGACCGCTGGAGACGGGGCTCAGTCTGTCGATTTCGCGGCGTCGATGACCAGCTGTTCGGCGAGATCGGCGAGTTTGACGTTGGTGTCCTGAGACAGCTTGGCGAGCAATGCGAATGCCGCTTGCGAATTCAGGTTGTAGCGCTCCATCAACATGCCCTTGGCCTGACCGATCAGATCTCGGCTCGTCAATGCGGCTCGGATCTGCTGTTCCTCCCGTGCGGTGGAGAACGCGATGGCCGCGTGCGCAGCGAACAGTGAGCCGATCGACTCGGCCTCGGCACTGAACGCGTCGGTACGGGTGGAGTGCAGGTTCAGTGCGCCGAAGTTGACTCCCTCGACGTAGAGCTGGAAGCAGATCATGCTCTTGACTCCGAGAGCGGACGCCGCGTCGGCGAACAGTGGCCAGCGGGTGTCGCTGTCCATGTCGTCGATCCTGATGGTCGTCTGTTCGATCGCCGATTCGAGGCACGGTCCCTCGCCCAGCTGTTCCTGGATCTTGTCGCAGTGGCCTGCGGGCTCTCCCGACAGCGCCGCGCTGTGTACGAACTTGCCCTGCAGCACGGTGGTGATGGACGCGAACTCTGCAGACGGCACATTGGCCACCGCCGACTCGGTGATGACGGCCAGAACACGCTCGGGATCGGAATGCTGACGCCGCAGCTTCTCCGCGACCTCGGCCAACCGTCGGCTCAGCTCGTAATCGGTGACCGGCGGGCGAGTGCCCGTCGAATCCACTGTCTGCTCGCTGATGGTCGCCACCTCGTCCTGCTACTACACTGGTCCCGCTACTGCACAGGGCGTACCCCGCATCGGCGGCATGCCGACAACACAGGATACGCCCCGGGCCACGAAGCTCAAGAACAGTTAGCAGAGCATCAGAGTGTGCTGGGTGCGATCAGCGAGTGCACGTACCCGATTTTCTTCACGACGGTCGGCGGCAGCACGAACGGGTAGAGATCCTGGTGGCCCATCGATCGGTTGATCTGGTTCAGCGCCCACGACAACGGCAGCCACCACTCGATGATCTGATCGAAGCCGACGTCACCCGGCAGCGGGCTCTCCAGCGTGGAACCGGCCGGTGCCATGCCGAACGCAGCGGCCGTGTCGAGGGTGTCACGAATGTGGAGGTAGTGCGCGAACGTCTCGGCCCAGTCCTCGGCGGGGTGCATGGTGGCGTAGGACGAGACGTAGTCGTCCTCCCAGTTGGCCGGTGCACCCTCGCTGTAGTGGCGATCGAGCGCGGCCTGGTAATCGGAATCCGGGTCTCCGAAGAGCTCTTCGAACGCCGCGCGATGCTCGCCGTTTCCGACCAGCACCATCTGGTAGTAGTGGCCGATCTCGTGCCGGAAGTGTCCGACGAGTGTGCGGTACGGCTCGGACATCGCCACGCGCAGCTGCTCGCGGTGCACGTCGTCGCCCTCGGCGAGGTCGAGAGTGATCAGGCCGTTGTCGTGGCCGGTCATCACCTGCTGATCGGCACTCGAGAGCAGATCGAAGACCAGGCCCGTGGCGTTGTCCTCGTCGCGACCCACGATCGGCAGGCCGAGTTCGGTGAGTTCGAGGACGACGCGGCGCTTGTTGGTCTCCGCGTCCGCGTACGCGGCCATCGCGTCGACGTCGTCGTCGGCGGGGCGAGTGCGGGTGAGCCGGCAGGACACGCAGAGTTCGTCGGCGTCTGCGGTGTCGACGAGCCAGTTGCAGCGGGCAGTGTTGAGGTTGGCGCACATCTTCCACGTGGCACCGTCCACCTCTGCCTCGGCAACACCGTCGTCGGCCTTGTCGGGGAGCACCAGCAGGGCTCTGCTCGGCAGATGGAAGCCGAGTGCGCTCGAGCAGCTCAGACACAGTGAGTTCTCGAACGACAGCTTCTGTCCGCATTTGCGGCAGATGAAATCACGCATGGATGTTCCTTCGTGGCAGGGGTGAGTCGGGCTTGTATTCCCGATTCTCGACGGACTAATGCCGATTACCGAATATGTCGTGCACATCTCTCCCATCACAACACCGGGCAGCTGGCCCGACAACCACACTCACCTGCGTGGAAGCAAAGCGCCGACCGTCGCGTTGGTACAGACTGCTTCACAACACTCTCGGAAGGACACAGGCCGAACGATGGCAGATCAGATCACGCCGACGAGTCGGCCCATGGCACGGTTCGTCGAACGGATCTCCCGGGCTCGCGGGGAGAAGAACAGCGAGACCCTGGCGGCGGGCTTTCTGCTCGCGGCGACGCTGATCGCCCTGATCTGGGCCAACTCACCCTTCGGCGAGACCTATCAGTCGTTCTGGCACACAGAGCTGTCGATCACCGTCGGCCGGCACGGCATCTCCCTCGATCTCGCCCACTGGGTCAACGACGGGCTCATGGCACTGTTCTTCTTCGTCGTCGGCCTCGAGGTCAAGCGCGAGTTCGCGATGGGCGAGCTCACCGATCGATCACGTGCCGCGATACCTATCGTCGCTGCCGTTGCCGGCCTGGCCGCGCCGGCGCTGCTGTTCCTCGCCTTCAATCCGTCCGGGCCCGCGGCTCAGGCGTGGGGCGTCGTCATCTCCACCGACACCGCATTCCTGCTCGGGGCGCTCGCCGTCCTCGGGCCGAAGAAGGCTGCGCGGCTCCGCATCTTCCTGCTCACCCTCGCTGTTGCGGACGATGTGGGCGCACTGGCGATCATCGCGTTCTTCTACACCGACGACCTCGATGTGGTGCCACTGATTCTGGCGTTCGTCGGGCTCGGACTGATCTTCCTGTTGCGCCGGCTCGAGGTGTGGCGCGGCGTGGGGTACTTCGTCGTCGCACTGTTCACCTGGACCGCGATGTACGAGTCCGGAGTCCACCCCACTCTTGCGGGAGTGATGATCGCGCTGATCCTTCCGGTCTACCCGCCGCGACGCACCGAGGTGGAACGTGCGTCGGACCTGACGCGCGCGTTCCGGCAATCGCCCAATCCCGAATACGCCCGCGCGGCTCGCCTCGGACTCGATCGAGCAGTCTCGGTCAACGAACGTCTCATGCGGCTCTATCAGCCGTACACGGCGTTCATCATCGTGCCGATCTTCGCGCTCGCCAACGCCGGAGTGGTGCTCAGCTCGGAGACACTGAAAGCTGCATCGACCTCGACACTCACCTGGGGCATCATCGCCGGTCTCGTCCTCGGTAAGCTCGTCGGAATCACCGCTGCCTCCGCGGTTTTCGCGAAGCTGCGACCGTCGTCCCTGGCTCCGGGACTGACACTGTCGCACATCGCCGGTGGTGCGGCGATGTCCGGAATCGGGTTCACGATCTCGCTGTTCATCATCGACCTCGCACTGGACGACGAACTGCTGGCCGACGAGGCGCGCGTCGGCGTGTTGGCGGCCTCCGTCATCGCGGCGGCGCTCGGCTGGATCCTGTTCCGCATCGACGCGAAGATCCACCCGCCGAAAGCCGAAGCGTCGCTACGCATCCTGCGTCCGGTCAGCGCCAAACGCGATCACATCCGCGGTCCGGTGGACGCACCACTGACCATCGTGGAGTACGCGGACTTCGAGTGCCCGTTCTGCAGCAAGGCAACCGGCAGCGTCGCCGAGGTACGCAAACACTTCGGCGACGACCTGCGCTACGTCTACCGACACCTACCGCTCGACGACTATCACCCGCACGCCCGCTACGCCGCATACGCCAGCGAGGCCGCCGCAGCGCAGGGCAAGTTCTGGGAGATGGCCGACATGTTGTTCCGCAACAGTGATGCTCTCGAACCCGACGACATCGACGGCTACGCACGCGAACTCGGCCTCGACATGGACAAGTTCGAGGACGACATCCGCACCGGCGATCACGTCGTTCGCGTCGAGGACGACGAACTCGACGCCTCGTCCTCGGACGTGGACGGCACCCCGACGTTCTACCTGGGACGCGGCGACAAGAACCTGACCCGTCACATCGGACCGTACGATGCGGCGACGTTGATCCGGGAACTCGAATCCATGTGAGGGTGGGCCGGGTTGCACAGAACACGGCCGAATCGACCGGATCCCGTCGATACGGCTCCGTAGTGTGCACCCTTGCCCGGCGACTCGAAGTAGACCGGCCGGTATGCTGCGGTGAGGCGTATGGCAACCGAGGCGGAAGGGATCGACCGTGGACGCAGAATCCGCGCGCGCGGTAACGGGAGCGATCGCGCTGACACTGTTCGTGTTGTCGCTGACGGTATACGTGACCGCACTGGTGACCAAAGACCCGGACCAAGAACCCAATTCGCTGATCGGCATCAAAACGCGGGCAACCAAGTCCAGCAAGGAAGCCTGGGTCGCCGGCCATAGAGCCGCATATCCCTACATGATGGCGGGCGCCACCCATTGCCTCGCATCAGCGGTGTCGATCGCGGGGCTACTGGTCCTGGGCTTCGTCCCCGCCACGGCCATGCTGACGCTCTCGATGGCCTTGGCACTCGGTGGAGCCGTCATCCTGACCATGAGTGGAATAAAGGCCGATCGCGAAGCGAAAAGACATGCGCACGTGGGGTGATGGATATTCCGTGCAGGCAGTCGCGAAAGAGAGATCGTAGCTCCGTCAGCTGTCCGTGCGATTACCCTCTGCATCCCAGTGCTCGGCAACCTTTTTCGACGGCTGCACGCGCGGCGGTTCGCCGGGCATCTTGGGGTAATCCGGCGGAAAGTTCAGCTCCCCTCCTGGCAGTGTTTCCCACAGGTGCAGAAGGGGTTCGAGGGAGTAGGCCTGCTCGTCCATATCGGCCCACGGGTCTCCGTCCGACACGTAGTCCGGCACCGTGACGAGGTTGTAGTCACGTGGATCGGTGACCTCGGACAACTGCGACCACGTCATCGGGGTGCTCACCGTCGCGCCCGGTCGAGCGCGCAGACTCCAGGCGCTGGCGATGGTTCGGTCTCGGTTGTTCTGGTTGTAGTCGATGAAGATGCGTTCTCCGCGTTCCTCTTTCCACCAGTTGGTGGTCACCCCGTCGTCGCGCCGTTCGAGTTCTCGGCCCAGACCGATGGCCGCGTGGCGCACCTGCTCGAAGGTGTACTGCGGCTCGATGCGAACGTAGATGTGGATACCCCGATTGCCGCTGGTCTTCGGGTAGCCGCGTAAGCCCAATTCCTCCAACAGCTCTCGGGTCACGTCGGCGACGCGCAGGGCGTCGGCGAACGTGGTCCCGGGCTGCGGATCGAGGTCGAGCCGCAGCTCGTCGGGATGGTCGACGTCCGGTCGACGCACCGGCCACGGATGAAACGTCAGCGTGCCCATCTGCGCCGCCCACACCAGCGCAGCCGGTTCCGAGGGACACAACTCCTCGGCAGTGCGCTTGCTGGGGAACGCGATCTTCACCGTCTCGATCCACTCGGGCGCACCCTTGGGCAACCGCTTCTGGTAGAAGCCGTCGCCCTCCTTGTCCTGGGGGCCGAGTGCCAATCTCATGCCTTCGCGATAGCCGTCGGGCCAACGCTCCATCGCGGTGGGGCGGTCACCGATGGCCCGCATCAGCGGCTCACCGACGGCCGCGAAGTACTCGCACACCTGCAGCTTGGTGATCTCCGGAGTGCGTTCGGTGGCCTCGTAGATGACGCGATCGGGGCTCGACACTCGGACTTCGCGTTCGCCGGCCTGCACGAACGCCGGTGGTGTTTTCGCGGCCATGGCTATCGTCCCCCGGCAATGACGTCGGCGACGTCGTAGCGCACCGGAACCTCGAGCTGGTCGTAGGCACACGAGCGTGGATCACGATCGGGTCGCCACCGCAGGAAGCGCGCCACGTGCCGCAGCCGTGCCCCTTCCATCTGGTCGTAGGCCACCTCGATGACCCGCTCGATACGCACCGGGATCCAGTTGCGGTCGTTCGACGAATTCCAGCGGGTGGCTTCACCGTCGTACGTGACGTCGTCGCCGAGTCGCAGCGGTTCGAGCTCCTCGAGCAATTCCAACCGGCGTTTGTCGGTGAACGCCGACGCACCGCCGATCATCCGCAGGTCGTCACCGTCGTACAGACCGAGCAGCAAAGAACCGATACCGTTGCCGGACTTGTGGATTCGATAGCCGATCAACACGCAGTCGGCAGTGCGCGCATGCTTGATCTTGATCATCTCGCGCTTGTTGGGCAGATAGAGCCCGTCGAGCTTCTTGGCCACCACACCGTCCAGTCCGGCACCCTCGAAACGCTCGAACCAGTCCTCGGCCACTGCCGCATCCTCGGTCGCCGAGGTGACGAAGCAACTCTTCGGGTGCGGGCCGACCACGTCGAGCAGTCTCGCTCGCCGCGTCGAGAACGGCTCACTCGTCAGGTCCTCGTCGCCGACGGCCAACAGGTCGAAACCGATGAACTGCGCCGGAGTCTTCTCCGCGAGCATCGTCACCCGACTCGCCGCAGGATGAATTCGTTCGGACAGCGACTCCCAGTCGAGGCGAGTGGAACCGTCCTTCTCGCGGGGTACGACGATCTCACCGTCGACGACGATCTTCTCGGGCAACTCGGCCTTGATGGCCTCCACCAACTCCGGGAAGTACCGGGCCAGGTCCTTGCCGCCGCGTGACCCCAGAACCACCTCGTCTCCGTCGCGGAAGACGATGGCGCGAAACCCGTCCCATTTCGGCTCGTACGACCACACGGCCGGCCCGTCCTCGGGCTGGGCGGGCACCACTTTCGCGGCTTTGGCGAGCATCGGCGCGACCGGCACGGCAAGAGGAAGATCCACGCAGTTCATCCTGCCTCATGCAGCCGACGAGCGAGTCCGATATTTTCTACACGAGCACGGTCGATGAACACGGCACGCTCGAACCTACGAGGGCAGGACTCACCATGGCGTCATCCAACCGTTCGGTCCGCGCTCTCGTTCTCGCGCTGTCGTCGTGCGCGGCCCTGATCCTCGGCGGGTGCGCCTCGGAGGTGTCCGGTACCGCCGTCGCCATCTCCGGTGCCACCATCGCGCCCACCACGACGAGTGCACCTCGCACCACCACCAGCACTCCGACCCCCGAGATCGACGACGGCGGCAGCGTCGACATCGACGTGGAGATCGGCGAGTGCGTCAACCTGGGCGGCACCGTCGACGAGGCGGCCATCGCCAACGCGACCTGCGGATCCCCGCAATCCAACTACGTCGTCTTCGCCAAGACACCGACATCGGCCGAGTGCCCCGAGGACGCCGATCAGTACTACTACGAGACCTACTTCGACATCGAACAGGGAGCCCTGTGCCTCGACATCGACTGGCAGGTCGGCGGATGCATGGACCTGGTCGGTGAATTCGCCCAGCGGATCGACTGCGCCACCCCCGGTGCCGACACCCGCCGCGTCGTGACCATCCTGCAGGGCACCTCGTCCGTCGACGACTGCCCCGACCCGGCGCTGTACGGATTCGAGAAGGACTCACGCAACTTCGTCGTCTGCGTCGAACGGTTGTGACCGCCACCGACATCTCGGTCTCGAGCGCTCGGGGGCGGTGGATCGTCGCAGCCACGGTGCTCGGTTCGGCTCTGGCGATGCTCGACGCCACCGTGGTCAACATCGCGTTACCTGCGATCGGTCGCGATCTCGGTGCGGGCGTCACCGGTCTGCAGTGGACGCTCAGCGGTTACACCCTGACGTTGGCGTCGCTGATTCTGCTGGGCGGGTCCCTAGGTGACCGGCTGGGGCGCAGGCGGGTGTTCGTCTGGGGCACCGTCTGGTTCGCGGCCGCGTCGGTGCTGTGCGGGCTCGCCCCCAGTATCGAGGTGCTGATCGCGGCGCGACTACTTCAGGGGGTCGGCGCGGCCCTGCTGACGCCGGGTTCTCTCGCGCTGATATCGGCCTCCATCAAGGCCGAGGATCGAGGAGCTGCAATCGGCCTGTGGTCGGGACTGGGCGGCGTGGCGTCGGCGATCGGCCCGCTGCTCGGGGGCTGGTTGGTCGACGCCGTCGGCTGGCGTTCGGTGTTCCTGATCAACATTCCGCTCGCCGTCGTCGTGATCTGGGTGACCGCGAAACACGTTCCGGAGAGCCGAGATCCGCACGCATCCGGCCGACTGGACGTGCCGGGCGCGGTCACTGTCGCGGCGGCGCTGGGTCTGCTCACGTACGGTCTGATCGAGTCACACACCCTGGCCCTCGCTCTGGGTGTCGTCGCGGCCGGGGTGTTCGTGGTGATCGAGCGTCGCTCGCGCAATCCACTGGTACCGCCGTCGCTGTTCGCCTCACGCGTGTTCCTGGCGGCCAACCTCGTCACCTTCGCCGTGTACGCGGCGCTGGGCGGAGTGTTCTTTCTTCTGGTGTTGCAGTTGCAGTTCGCCGTGGGCTACTCGCCGATCGCGGCCGGGGTCGCCACGCTGCCGATCACCGCTCTCATGCTCGTCCTGTCCGCCCGCGCGGGGAGAATCGCCGGACGCATCGGACCTCGTGTTCCGATGACCGTCGGGCCTCTGCTCTCGGCGCTGGGACTGTTGCTGATGTTGCGCATCGGGCCCGGATCCACCTATGCCACAGACGTTCTGCCCGCGGTTGTCGTCTTCGGGCTCGGACTGTCCGCTCTGGTGGCCCCGCTGACCGGAGCGGTTCTGGGTGCGGTGTCCACCGATCGCGCCGGAATCGCGTCGGGCGTCAACAATGCCGTGGCCCGCACCAGTCAATTGCTCGCCGTGGCCGCGCTGCCTGCGCTGGCCGGTATCGCAGGCTCCGATTACGCTGCACCGGAAGTGTTCTCGGACGGCTTCCACACCGCGATGCTGATGTGCGCCGGACTGCTGGTGATCGGTGCCGGCATCGCGGCGGCTCTGATCCGCGGTACCGGCGAGGACGCGTCGAACTGCCCGCCACACTGCGACATCGGCTCACCACCACCTGCCTCGCGTCGGAGCGCGTGACTCACCGCACGATCAGCACCGAGCAGTCGGCGTGGTGGACGAGGTTCTGACTGACCGATCCCAGGATCGTTCCGAGGAAGGCACCCCGGCCTCGGCACCCGACCACGAGCATCGACGCCGACGCGGACATCGCACGCAGGCCTCGCGTCGGGCTCGACTGCGCGCTCACAGTGCTCAGCTCAACATCCGGGTACTTCTCGCGCATGGTCTCCACATGCGTTTCGAGCCAATGCTTTTCGTGTTCGCGAATGCTCACCCAATCGACGTTCTCGAATCCTGTTCCCAGACCTGCCTGAACGGCGAATCCCCAGTAGTTCACCGCGACCACCGGCGTTCCGAGGGTGTGGGCGATCTCGAGAGCAGCACCGAGCGCCCGATCCGACTGCTCACTTCCGTCGACCCCGACCACGATCGGACGCCCGACGTCGGCGCTGTCGCCTGCGTCACGCATGAGCAGCACCGGGCACGGTGCATGCGTCACGACTCGGAGAGTGTTGCTGCCGAGAGTCAGGTCTCGCAGCGCGCTCGACTTCCTCGATCCCAGCACCACCAGCTCCGCGTCGGCCTTCGACACGTACGAGGCGATGGTTCCATCGGCGGTGAACGTCTCGACGGACACCGCCGGTGCTACGTCGTGAATCGCTGCCTCGGCGCGGGCGAGATGCTTGCGCCCGATCGCACGCAGATCCCTTTCCAGCGCACCGCCGTCGACGAACGCCGCCGATCCGTACCAATCCCCCTCGGGGACTGCATGAATCAAGCGCACGGGTGCGCGCACCTTCGCCGCATAGGCGGCCGCCCACCGCGCTGCGGCGTCGGCCTCGCTCGAGCCGTCGATACCTACCAGGATGGGACGCACGCGGTCGGTGGAATTACTCATGATTCTTCCTCGTCTCGTGGTCGACCGTCGATGCAGTCGAATAGAATCGAACGTAGATCTGCAGTCGCCCCCACATTCAGAGCACTTGGTCCATCATCGAGGTGGCCGAGGTCCCTCATGCCGAATCTCCCCTCGTCCGACCACGTTCGGTCTCGAACTTCAGCCAGTCGCGGTCCCACTGGCGCATCCGCGCTCGCCGGTCGAAGTACCGCGTCGCCTCGACAGAGGTGGCGACGACGACCGTGCCCACCACCCAGAAGCCGACGGCTGCAGCGATTCCCAACAGCACGTTCGACGTCGCGGACGACGGTTCCGCAACTCGCCTGCCCTCGGCATCGACTCTCGTCGGAACCGTGCCGCCCCGTTCGGTGCCGTCCGGTACGCGAATCTCGTCACTGTGCAGCTGCCCCGGCGGCCACTCCCAGGCGACAGTCGCGTAGTGATCGATGACGTCGACGGTGCCACTCGGTTGCGACCGCAGCGTGGGCTCAGTCGTCACCACAGCATCGATCTGCTGAGTGGTAGCGCTCGTTCGGACCGACTCGGCATCGAGATCGGCGTAGGTGAGCGATCCGACCAGCGCGGCGAAAGGAACGAGTCCCAGAATCGCCGCCATCGCGCAGGCGAAGGCGAGAGCCGCGGTTCGATCACGGCCCCGCATCAGGGGATTGGTACTCCACGGTGCCAGGCGCCACCAGCGAGCGAAGTCGTATCCGAACACCGCAACCGCCCACTCTCCCTGATCGTGTGTCTGCCCAAATTTTCCGCCGCACACGGGCCCTGCACCAGGGCACAATGTCACGATCACAGCAGGTCACGATCACAGCAGGTCACGATCACAGCAGGTCACGATCCACGCCCGAGGTCCGCTGGGCGACCTATGTCCTCGAACCCGGTGACCTAGGTCCGGTGTGGGTGGGCAGCGGTTCTCGTAACGTGTGCCGACGACGGATCCCATCCGACTCGACGACAGCATCGGCGATGCACCACATCGACGTTCGTCGGACCACTCTTCGCCCGGAGGACACCGATGGCCGATCTCGATCAGCGAACACACCCCACAACGACTACCGGCCCCGATCACAGCTCCGGATGCGTGACCGTCCACGAAACCCACTCCGCCTACGTGATGCTGCTCGGTTCCGTCGCGTACAAGATGAAGAAGCCAGTGCAGAACGACTTCCTGGACTTCTCCACCGTCGACTCACGTTGGCGCGCACTCGATCGCGAATACACGCTCAATGCCCGGTTCGCGCCCGATGTGTATCTGGGTATCGCCGAACTGACCGACCCCGAGGGCGCGCCACCGGAGCCGTTGTTGAAGATGCGCAGGCTCCCCGAGTCACGAAAGCTGTCCGCACTGGCGCGAAGTGGGGCCGACGTCACCGAGGAACTGGTCGCGATCGCGCGGATCGTGGCCCGAGTGCACAAATTCAGCGCACACGAAAACACGATCGATCGTGCAGGAACCCGTGAAGCTCTCCGTGGGCGATGGGCCGCGAACATCCGCGAACTGCGTGCGCTCCCGCGCCCCATAATCGACCCCGCGGTGATCGACGAGATCGACGAGCGATCGGCCCGCTACCTTGCAGGCAGAGGCTCCCTGTTCGACCTCCGAGTGGCGCAGGAACGCACGGTCGACGGCCACGGCGATCTGCTCGCAGACGACATCTTCTGCATGCCCGACGGACCGCGCATCCTGGATTGCCTCGATTTCGACGACGACCTTCGATACCTGGACGGTCTCGACGACATATGTTGCTTGGCAATGGATCTCGAGTACCTCGGCAGACTCGACGCAGCGCGGTTCGTCGTCGACACCTACCTCGAGGCTGCCTGCGACGCACCACCCAGGTCGCTGGTGGACCACTACATCGCCTACCGAGCCACGGTTCGCGCCAAGGTCGCATGCATTCGCGCTCTCCAGGGCTGCGCGACGTCGACTGCAGATGCCGTCGCGCATGCCCGACTGGCACTGATGCACCTCGAAGCGGCGACGGTGACGACGACTCTTGTCGGAGGGCTTCCCGGAACCGGAAAGTCCACGGTGGCAGCCGAGTGCGCTGCTCGAACAGGGGCCGTGGTTCTGTCCAGCGATGTGGTGCGCAAGGAGCTGGCCGGTCTCGATCCGTCCGAGCCACGGCATTCGGAGGTGGGCGAAGGGCTGTACAGCGCGAGCGTCACCGACCATACCTACGCGGAATTGCTCCGTCGCGCACGGGGACTCGTGGCAGCGGGCCGTTCGGTCGTCATCGACGCGACGTGGACCGACCCCAGTATGCGAGAGCGCGCACGCTTGCTGTCCACCCTCGCGCATTCGACCTCGATCGAGATCGAATGCGTCGTGCCGGCCTCGACGTCGTTGCAGCGCATCGCCACTCGCCGATCGTCGGTGTCCGACGCCACCAGGCAGGTCTACGAGGCGATGACGCGCAGCCGGGCCCCGTGGCCGACGGCACAGAAGGTGTCGTGCGCGGGGACCGTGTCGGAATCGGTGGAGGCTGCACTGGCCGTTCGCTCCGCGGCAGTGCGGCGTTCGGGTGACAGTCGCCGGTGACGAGGCCGGGAGCGGTCAGCGGAACAGGGCAGACACCGCTTCGAGATCGGCGTCGGATCGGTGGCCGCTCGAGTCCAGTTCGACGTAGAAGCTCTCGTAGCCACGCGGGTCGGCACCGCGGTCACCGGTACTGCGACGCTCGAACACTCGTGCATTCGGCCACAGGTCCGACACGGCCGTTGCGAGAACATGCCCGTCCGGAGAGACTCCACCGATCGGTCCGTACTCCGCGATCATCACCGCATGGACCACGCCCCCGATCGCGGCTGTGGTCACCGGGAAGACTCTCGGTCCCGTGGCCGTCGGGATGTCGACGGTGATGGACTCGGACCCCAGCACCACCGCCCCCGGCGCCTCGGCTGCGTCGTCGTCGGTCATCGTTGCGGTCCTCCGCGGTACGTCGTTCGATTTCGGATGGCTACTGCGGTCGGGGCATGTCAGTTCGACGCCCGAGACCGACGTCGGAGCCACTTCGACCAGCCGGTGCATCGGCGGTTCCTCCGAATGCGGCCGCGGCAGAGCCTGTTCGAGGACATCTCGTCGCACGTCCAGGACGGGACGCGCGATACCGTGGACGACAACGGTGGACACTGTTGCGCGAGAGGGATTCTCGTCGTCGAATTCCAGCACGACCGACGAGTCGAGAATGCTACGCCCCAACTGCGACCGCCCCTCGGCGTAGAAGTACACCCGACTCCCGATCCAGATGCAGGGCACGACGTCGACGGTGGGGCCGAAGTGATCGTGGCCGATCAACCGAGCCCGTGTCGCGCTGTGTGCGAGCCGGTTCGCGGTGCTCGCGTCGAGTATGCGACGGCGTTCCTCGTGGTGGCGCGAACGATTCGGCACCGTCCGGTTGGTCATCGGTCCCTGCAGATCATCACCGGGCAGTGCGCATGCCGGGTGAGGTTGTTGCTGGTCGATCCGAACAGGGCACTGGCGACGATTCCTCGCCCGTGACTGCCGACCACCACGATGCCTGCCCGTTTGGACTGCTCTATCAGCAGGTGAGCCGGGTTGCCTTGCTGTACGACATGTTCCACGGTGACGTCCGGATATTTCTCGCTCCACCCGGCAAGGCACTCGGACAGCAACAGCTGCTGTTCACGCTCGATCTCGCTGTCGTCGGGTGATCCGGGGAGGGACAGAGCGGCACCCTGGGACAACGAGCTCCAGGCATGTGCGGCGATCATCGGCACGTCGAACCTCGAGGCCAGATCGAAGGCCTGCTCGACCGCCGCTTCACTCGTCGCACTCCCGTCGATACCGACGAGGATCGGTGCGTCGACGGCGTCGATTCCCTCGCGCCACACGATCACCGGGCACCACGCCGTCGTCGATGTCCTCTGTGCTGTGCTCCCGAACAACGCCGACACGATCGGCCCCGAACCGGGGTTGCCGACGACGAGCATGCGCGCGGTGCGCGAGAGCTCGACCATCATGGAGCACGCAGGCATCTCCTCCACGGACGTGGTCACGACGCTGTGCGGATGCCGGGCCAGCACAGAGGTGGCAACGTCGGTGACGATGCGTTCTGCGGCGCGGCGCTGCTCGTCCCAGATGTCGAGGGGAACGACCGATGCGGACTCGCCGAGGTAGAACGCGGGATGCTGCACCGCCCCGGCGATGTGCAGCGGGGCCTTCAGTCGCTCGGCCAGGGTTGCCGCCCAGAGTGCAGCGGAGATACTGTTCGGCGAACCATCGACGCCCACAACGATTTTCTGATGATGTGCCAGAACCATGGCCATCTCCTGTCCTCGGTCTGGGCGGACCACACGGCCGGGCCCGTCGACGGTCATCCGTTCTCGGATACTCGTGTCCCATTGGACAGCTCGAGAGCGAGCGCGCCACAGAGCATTTGGTCCCCAGTTTCCGGTCCGTGATACCCGGTCACAGCGGCGTGGTTCTGCGCGAACCCCGTGCCGCACTGCGGGCGGCCACCGACAGCACCGACGACACCGTTCGCCGCGGGGTCGGAGCGAGAGGCGAGCCGATCATCGGCGCACCGATCCGAACGAGCACCTGCGGCACACCCCGGCCGGGGGCCAAGGACTCGACCAGGCGGCGACTGCCCGACTGCTCGGTCATATGTGTGAGAGGGCAGGTAGCGAGCCCATCGGCGGTTGCGGCCAGCAGGAAGGCGGACATGGCCCGCCCGCACTGCAACCAGTCCAGGCGTTCATCGGACGCAGTACCGAGAAGCACCACGGTGGACTCGTCGGTCACCGGCTCTCGTGTTTCCGTTCCACCGACTCGGTGCGGCTCGGGAAAGTCACGGCCCACCTGCACCCTCGATGCCTCTGCGCGATCGGTGAGGGCCTCGGGCGGAATTCCTCCCGACCGGAACGAGTGTCCGGCCCACCACCTGATCTCGGCCTGATACGACGCGTCGTACTTTCGAATGCTCGCGCTCAGCCGCGATGCCGTGGCCAGCGTTTCCTTGGATTCGGCCGACAGGAACGTCGTCCGGATGTCGTCGGCTCCGTCGACCCGCCCCAAGTACCGCGTCGGAATGCGGTTGTCCGGCACCGGACCGAACGCCCGACGATCCGAATGGCGTCGATTGATGGCCGCCAACAGGTCGAACTCGTGCGATCGGGGGTGCGCGTCGTGGGTCAATCGAATACGCGCGAGATGGTCCGGCGCACCGGCCGTCGGCATCGTCTCGACGTCGGCCGTCCACCGAAAAGCGGCGGCTGCGGTACACAGATGGTCCAGCGCTGCCCCACAGCTGAGCACCATCTGCCGCTCGGTCGGGTCGATCGCCCCCAGCAGTCGCGTCCGATCGGTGAACAGATCGAGTCCGTGTTCGGAGAGAACCCACCTCCACGGCTGACTGTTGTGCACCGACGGAGCGCGACACGCGAGCTCCACCAACATCTCCACCACGGCAGAATCCGGCTGATCGTTCATCATCTCTCCTCGACCTTCCACCGCGAGGCGATGGCTGCCCACCACTGTCGACCCACGCGGGCAGTGCACGACAGGGCCATTGGTCACTGCGGGAGGGGAACTTGCGGTGAAGAAATCCGACCGAGGACTCACCTCGACCACCACTCCTCGTGATGCGCCGAACCCACGGGTTTAGGGTTGACAGTGAATGCGACCTCAGGAGCGGAACCTCCAGGACGCGACCGAGGATCCATATTCGCCGACCGCTCAGGAGTGTCATGACGACCCCGCAGAATCCCCAAGAAGGCATCGACGTCAAGCCGCGCAGTCGCGACGTCACCGACGGACTGGAGAAGACCGCTGCCCGCGGCATGCTCCGCGCCGTCGGAATGGGCGACGAAGACTGGGGCAAATCCCAGATCGGTGTCGCGTCCTCGTGGAACGAGATCACCCCGTGCAACCTCTCGCTCGAACGTCTGGCGAAGGCCGTCAAGAAGGGCGTCCACGCCGCCGGCGGCTACCCGCTGGAATTCGGCACCATTTCGGTGTCCGACGGTATCTCGATGGGTCACGAGGGCATGCACTTCTCGTTGGTCTCACGTGAGGTGATCGCCGACAGCGTCGAAACCGTCATCAGCGCAGAACGCCTCGACGGTTCCGTCCTGCTCGCCGGTTGCGACAAGTCGCTGCCCGGAATGCTCATGGCCGCAGCACGTCTGGACCTGGCGAGCGTCTTCCTCTACGCCGGCTCCACCTTGCCCGGGTTCGCGACCCTGTCCGACGGCAGCGAGCACCAGGTGACGATCATCGACGCCTTCGAGGCCGTCGGTGCCTGTTCGCGCGGATTGATGTCACGCGCCGACGTCGACACCATCGAACGCGCCATCTGCCCCGGCGAAGGTGCCTGCGGCGGAATGTACACCGCGAACACGATGGCCAGCGCAGCCGAAGCGATGGGAATGTCGCTGCCCGGCAGCGCATCTCCCCCCGCTCCCGATCGCCGACGCGACGGATTCGCACATGCCAGCGGCGAGGCCGTCGTCGACCTCTTGCGACGCGGCATCCGCACCAGCGACATCCTCACCAAGGAAGCATTCGAGAACGCCATCGCCGTCGTCATGGCCTTCGGCGGCTCGACCAACGCGGTGCTGCACCTGCTCGCCATCGCACACGAGGCGCAGGTGGATCTGACCCTCGCCGACTTCACCCGCGTCGGCGCGAAGGTTCCGCACCTGGCCGACGTCAAGCCCTTCGGCAAGCACGTCATGACCGACGTCGACGCGATCGGCGGAGTTCCGGTGGTCATGAAGGCTCTGCTCGACGCCGGCCTGATGCACGGCGACTGCATGACGGTCACCGGAAAGACCGTGGCGGAGAACCTCGCTCACATCGCACCCCCGGACCCCGACGGCAAGGTGCTGCGCGCACTCGACAAGCCGATCCACCCGACGGGCGGCATCACCATCCTCGAAGGCTCACTCGCCCCCGGCGGGGCCGTGGTCAAGTCCGCGGGCTTCGACTCCGACGTCTTCGTCGGCACCGCACGCGTTTTCGAGCGTGAACGCGCTGCCATGGACGCCCTCGAAGACGGCACCATCGCAGCGGGCGACGTCGTTGTCATCCGCTACGAGGGACCCAAGGGCGGACCGGGAATGCGCGAGATGCTCGCGATCACCGGAGCCATCAAGGGTGCGGGACTCGGCAAGGACGTCCTGCTGCTCACCGACGGCCGATTCTCCGGCGGCACCACCGGCCTCTGCGTCGGACACGTGGCACCCGAGGCCGTCGACGGCGGACCCATCGCCTTCGTCCGCGACGGTGACCAGATCCGACTCGACGTCGGCAAGGGCACCCTCGACCTACTCGTCGACGCAGCCGAACTCGACTCCCGCGCACAGGGCTGGGCACCACTGCCGCCGCGCTACACCCGAGGAGTGCTGGCCAAATACTCCAAGCTGGTCGGATCGGCGTCGAACGGTGCGGTACTGATCTAGCCGACCCCTGCCCGCC
>NZ_NOYU01000041.1:0-900 GCF_002258915.1 Rhodococcus sp. 05-340-2 | reverse complement strand
CCTGTTCATGAGAATTCTCGTCACGGGTGGGGCCGGGTTCATCGGCGCGAACTTCGTACATCAGACCCTCGCGCAGCGCCCCGACTCCCAGGTCACCGTGCTCGACAAGCTCACCTACGCCGGCAACAAGGCCTCCCTCGACCCGGTGGCGGATCGCATCGACTTCGTCCACGGCGACATCGCCGACGCCGACCTCGTGGACCGCCTCGTGCGCGAGACGGACCTGGTCGTCCACTTCGCCGCCGAATCCCACAACGACAACTCGTTGACCGACCCGTGGCCGTTCGTGCACACCAACGTCATCGGCACCACCACCTTGCTCAACGCGGTCCGCGAACACGACGTTCGCTACCACCACATCTCCACCGACGAGGTCTACGGCGACCTCGAACTCGACGACCCGGCACGGTTCACCGAATCGACCCCGTACAACCCGTCGAGCCCGTACTCCTCCACCAAGGCCTCGAGCGACCTGCTGGTGCGCGCCTGGACCCGATCGTTCGGGGTCCGCTCCACCATCTCCAACTGCTCGAACAACTACGGCCCGTACCAACACGTGGAGAAGTTCATCCCGCGTCAGATCACCAACATCCTCAGTGGCTCCCGGCCCAAGCTCTACGGGGCAGGGCAGAACGTGCGCGATTGGATCCACGTCGACGACCACAACAGTGCCGTCTGGGCCATCATCGACGGTGGCCGCATCGGCGAGACCTACCTCATCGGAGCCGACGGCGAAGCGAACAACCGCACCGTCCTCGAAGCGATCCTCGAAGAGACCGGCAACGCACCCGACGCCTTCGATTTCGTCACCGACCGGCCCGGCCACGACCTCCGCTACGCCATCGACTCGACCAAACTGCGTACCGAATTGGGTTGGACACCAACGTATGTCGACTTCCG